>OMZS01000007.1 GCA_900315565.1 uncultured Prevotellaceae bacterium
CATCTTCTCCGTCGGCATCAAGAGCACCGGCGCCGAGAGTGCCGAGCAGTTCAGCGCCCAGGAGAACATCACCGGCTACAAGCTCCGCGCACGTGCCACCGGCAACTACAGCAAGGCAGCTCTCAAGCGGGTGGTCACCATCAAGGAGCTCGACGACTACGACGGCAAGCTCACCACCAATCCTTAGCCGTAGGAAACCCACCCCCGGCCCTCCCGAAGGGAGGGAGCCTTAACACCTTTGCCGCTCCTTAGGTAATAAAACCTCCCTCCCTTGGGGAGGGACTGAGGGTAGGTTCCTAATTATCATTTATCATTTATCATTTATCATTTAGTAAAACGATGAAGCGCGAAACATGGAAACTCATCATCCAGCTCCTTTTGGCCATTCTCACGGCCATTGCCACCACCCTCGGAGTGACAAGCTGCATAGCCACCTGACAACCCTCGCCCTCGCGGCGCTGACCCTCATCCTACTAGCATAGCGATTTAATGTTTATAGTTTTCCCTTATTCATTTTTTTTACAGCCCCCAACGCCCCGCTGTGACAGCGCGGCGTTTATTTTCCGCACAATTTTTCCCCTCTTTCCTTTGCCACCACAAGAAACTTTTGTAACTTTGCAAAGTATTGCCATCTGCTTGGCGACGCATTGAGAACAAACATACACGAAACAGTATAAAACCATGACAAACCCCAATGAACGTGCAGAACTGCACAAAACCATTTGGAAAATAGCCAACGACCTGCGAGGCTCCATCGACGGATGGAACTTCAAGGCCTACGTGCTGGGCAGCATTTTCTACCGCTTCATTTCTGAGAACATTTGCGACTACATAGGCCAGCTTATGGCCGAACTGGGGCAACCGGATTTCGACTATGCCGCCATGCCCGACGAGCAGGCCATCAACGCCCGCACCAAGATGGTGGAGGAAAAAGGCTACTTCATTCTGCCCTCGCAGCTTTTTCAGAATGTGGTGAAACATGCCGACAAGGACGACAACCTGAACGAAACGCTCAACGCCATCTTCCACAGCATAGAAGCATCGGCAACGGGCACCCCGTCGGAGGACGACCTGCGCGGACTGTTCAGCGACTTCATCGTTGACAGTTCGCTGCTCGGCTCTACCGTCATCAAGCGCAACGAACTGCTGGCCAAGGTGCTCCACACCGTGGCTGAGATGGACCTCGGCTCCAAATACAACGATACCGACAACGACACCTTCGGCGACACTTACGAGTTTCTGATGCAGATGTATGCCTCGGAGGCTGGCAAAAGCGGCGGCGAGTTTTTCACACCCCAGCAGGTGAGCGAATTGCTGGCAAGGCTGGCCTCCCACAACAACGTCAACATTCAGAAGGTATATGACCCTGCATGTGGCTCGGGCTCTTTGTTGCTGAAGTTCGCCAAGACCGTAGGCCGCGAGAACCCCAACCTGAAATACTACGGGCAAGAGATAAACCCCACCACCTACAACCTCTGCCGTATTAACATGTTCCTGCACAACGTCAATTACGACAACTTCGACATACGGCTAGACGACACCCTGCTGCACCCTCAGCATCTGTACGATGCCCCCTTCGATGCCATCGTGTCGAATCCTCCCTATTCGCTCAAATGGGTGGGCAAGGACAATACCGTGCTCATCAACGACGAGCGCTATGCACCTGCCGGGGTGCTGGCTCCCAAGAGTGCCGCCGACCTGGCCTTCACCATGCACATGCTTTGGCACCTCTCCGAGCAGGGCACGGCCGCCATCGTAGAGTTTCCCGGTGTGCTCTACCGTGGCGGCGACGAGCGCAAGATACGCCAGTATCTGGTAAGCCACAACTATGTGGATGCCGTCATTCAGCTGCCCGCCAACCTGTTCTTCGGCGTAGGCATAGCCACCTGTATCATTGTGCTGAAAAAGAGCGCTAAGACCGACAGCTCTGTGCTCTTTATAGATGCCAGCCGACTGTGTCAGAAAAGCGGAAACAAAAACGTGCTGTTGCCCGAACATCAGGACCAGATTATGCTGCTCTACGCCGACCGAAAGGACGAGCAGTATCTGGCCAAGCTGGTAAAGAACGACGACATTCTGGCCAACGAGAGCAACCTCTCCGTTTCTTCGTATGTGGAACAGGAAGACACCCGTGAGAAAATTGACATCAAGGCCGTCAACGCACAGCTGCAAAAACTGGTGGCAGAGGGCAACGAGTTGAACAAGAAGATAGATAACATTATTAAGGAATTAGGAGAATAAAACGATGAGTAATATTGATTTCGTCCAGATAGCCAAGGACTGTCGTGATAATTATATACAGTTGGTTGAAAGGAATGCTATAGTGCAACGATATGGGCAGTTTAGCAGAAAGACTGAACGATACATTAAAACATATTTCTTTGCTATAACGGAGAAAAATAAAGTGGTGTGGTCAATAAATCCTACTATTTTGAAAGATGCTATTAGTTGCATCTTGATACATGTAAAAGAAGAATTAGCGGAAACGCATTTTCACGAGTGGTTCAAACTGGAGTATATTGACGAAAACGGACGTGTCACGGATGGTCAATTGGGTAATGGTTTTTTCTTGTCAATATATAAAAGATATGCAACCGACTTTGCGGAAATGAGTCTTTCAAAAAATTCAATGTCAATATACAAGTCCTATCGCTTTGTAGAAGACATGCAGAAGCTATGGGACTGCTACATCTTGGCTAAAAACAAGAGTGAGGAAGAAATATAGTTGAGTGAATAACGTTTTAAGGAACACGGAGAATAGCACGATGGATTCTTTTGTACAATGGGCAACGATATTGAGTCCCGTCATAGCTGTAATTATAGCAATATGGACAAGCAGAAGCAGCGCAAAGGAAACTGCCCGCAAGATTGCTGCGCTCGAAGAAAACACTAACCAGCAAGTGGAGAGCATCAAAGAACTCGCCAAGGTGCAAATGCAGCTTTCCATGCTCCAAGTGGAAAAGGAACTTATGGAAGCAAAAACTCATCTTACCCAAACCACCAAGAGAGCAAACGACGAAGAGCAACGCAACAGCCTTTTAAACAACTTTGGCGGTTTCGCTGATTCTTTCCGGCAGACAGAGAACAGGAAAAGAGATTTTTCTGATAAGGGAAATTTCTATGCAAAACAAATAGAAACGCTCAATTCTCTACAAAACAGATTAGCAAAAATGTATGAAAAAATAGGAGGAAAGTAGTATGGTGGAGTGGAAGAAGTTAGGAGAGGTTGGAAAAAGAAATAAGGGTATCAGTATAACAGCAGGGCGGATGTCGGAATTAGCTTCGCCAGATGGTAATGTAAGAGTATTTGCTGCAGGAAATACTATTGCAGATATTAAAGATAGCGATTTACCAAAGAATTGTGTAAACACGCTTCCTAGTATTATTGTAAAATCAAGAGGATATATAGACTTTGTATTTTATGAGAAGCCTTTTACTCATAAAAATGAAATGTGGTCATATTCTTTTGGAGATAGAACTATTTCGAAGTTCTTATTTTATTATCTGACTACAAAAACTGAATTGTTTAGGAGAAAAGCGAAAGCTAATTCAGTTAAACTACCTCAATTGTGTGTTGCAGATACAGACGAGTGCCTTATCCCTATTCCCTCCCTTTCTGAGCAAAACCGTATTGTGGGCATCCTTGACACCTTCACCGCTTCCATCGACAACCTGAAAGAGCAAATCGCCCAGCGTCGCAAGCAGTATGAACATTATCGTGACCAACTCCTCGACCTTGAAGGAAAGCCAGGGGTGGAAATGAAGACGTTGGGGGAGATTTGTGATATAAAGGGAAGAATAGGCTTTAGAGGATATACAAGACAAGATCAAGTTGCTAAGGGAGAAGGAGCTTTAACTCTGACTGCTACGAATATAGTAAATCAAAGAATCGATTATACCAATAATACGTATATTTCATGGAATAAATATTATGAATCGCCAGAAATAATGGTTAAAAATGGAGATATTATAGTATGTCAAAGGGGGTCAATAGGAAAAATTGCAATTATTGAAAATCTAGTAGAACCTGCAACTATAAATCCTCAACTTCTGCTATTAAAGAATATAAAGCTCAATAGTAGATTTTTAATTCATTATTTAATAAGTAGACGTTTTCAAGACTCTCTTTCGAAAATAATTGGATATGGGACAATTCAAATGATTGCACAAAAAGATTTGAAAGATTTACCAATTCCTATTTTAGTTGATGTAGAACAGCAGCGCATCGTTTCCATCCTCGACACGTTCGAGGCAAGCATCCAGAACTTGGAGGCTCAGCTGGAGCAGCGACAAAAGCAATATGAATATTACAGAAATAAACTATTAACCTTTGAATAACTTAAAACGTTGAAGAATATGGATGTGCAAAAGGTTATGAACGGAAGTGTTCTTGAGGAGCGCAAACGTATAGCAAAAGAGTACAAGAGGCTTGCTTATAAATTAGAGGACATTATGCTTCTCGGGAAGAAACTTCCAGCTGTTGCTCTGCGGGAAATGGAAAAGATAGCAGAAAAATTTTCCGAGTTGCCAGACATACCCGATTACATGCCTGGCACGCAGATGGCGATAGCAATAATGCTTCTCGAATTTGCTTCCAAAAACAAGGAAGAACTCGAATTTGAGAGAGAAGTGAAAAATAATTTTAAAGAGAAATGCGGAATATATGGTCTGAAATATCTGTCATTTTTTGAAACGGAAAAACATGTTACCAGACGATAGCCAGTATCCACACAAGAGACTGTTGCAATACATAAAAGAGGAATGTGAGCAACGGAATGAAAGAAGAGACTACCTTCAGTATCTTCTTTCTATGGAGGATGCTGACTCTATTGAAAAGATGATTTCCATATATAACGATTTCATCCTGTTCTTTGCCGATATTCAGCCAGAGAAAAGAAATGTTTCTCCAAAATGGTACATGTATTTGGGTTGGCTTCGTCAAAAGCGCAACATCATCAGCGATTTAGATGCCTTCCTGAATGATTGTATTCTAAAATGGGTCTCTCGTCAAGAAGAATGCACTTACGACCAATATATACATAGTCTTACTAATTTGCGTGAAGGGATTAACGCTACCAAAATCGAAAATGAAATTTTGCAGAAATCAGGCATCACCAAGAATCGCGACATAGTCACTTTGTTAAGTAGAAAAGCAGAACAAAATCAATTGCGCTTAAAAATTGAAAACGGCTCAAAGAATCAAGAGCTGATACGCCGATATAAGAACCTTTCCTATTTTCTTGCTGAATATGGCCGATTATTTGATATTGCAGAAATTGAATTAGGAAGAGAACATGGAATCTTTTTAAAAAATTTAGGGGAAAAATATAAAAAGAATCTTGCAAAAGAAAAAGAATTGATAGCCGATAGAGAGAAAGAAATAAAAAACGATAACATTAAAAAAATAGCAATAGCAATAGTAATTATACTTTTTGCTATACCGATTTTAATTTTATTGTCAAAAGTTTCTAGTCTTCTATTGTTGCCCTTTCTTTTCTTTTTATTCGGATTATTGTTATTTTCATTATAAATAGTATTTGATGACAGACGACTATAAAATCATAGTAGAACAAGAACATTCCACCGTGATGGCGCGCTACGACGTGGAGCCAAGGGCGGGGGAAGGCTACCAAAGCGAGGCGAAGCTGGAAAAAGCTTTCGTAGAGCAGCTGATGGCACAGGGCTACCTGCGCGCCATGGTGAAGGACGAGGCCGGGCTGCTGGCCAACCTGCGGCAACAGCTGGAGCTGCTCAACGACGTGCAGCTGACGGACAGCGAATGGAAGCGGCTGCTGCCCATGATATCGAACGAGCAGATGACCATTCAGGACAAAACCGAAATGCTGCAAGGCAAGGGCTACATACTGAACCTGACGCTGGACAACGGGCAGACTAAGAACATCAAGCTGATAGACAAGCAAAACGTATATAACAACCGCCTGCAAGTGATGAACCAGTTTGAGGAGGAAGGTGGAGCGCACAAAACGCGCTACGACGTCACCATACTGGTGAACGGTCTGCCGATGGTGCACGTGGAGCTGAAGCGCAGGGGCGTGAACATCAAGGAGGCTTTCAACCAAATCAACCGCTACCAGAGGGATTCGTTCTGGGCTGGACGCGCCATGTTCGACTTTGTGCAGATATTCGTAATCAGCAACGGAACAGAAACAAAATACTACTCAAACACCACGCGCTTTGCCAAGGAGGAGGAAGCGGCCAAGGGGCAACGCAAGCACAAGACCGACGGCAACACGTTTGAGTTTACCACCTACTGGACCGACCAGCGGAACACGCTGCTCTGCGACCTGCGCGACTTCACGCCCACGTTCTTCGCCAAGCACACCCTGCTGAACATTCTGACCAAGTACTGTGTGTTCAATGTGGACAAGCAGCTGCTGGTGATGCGCCCCTACCAGATAGCAGCCACGGAGAAGATTCTCCAGCGCATACAGACGGCCATCAACCAACGGTGGCAGGGAACCATACGTGCTGGGGGCTACATCTGGCACACTACGGGCTCGGGCAAGACGCTCACATCGTTCAAGACGGCACAGTTGGCCTCAAAAATGGACGAGGTGAACAAAGTGCTGTTTGTGGTGGACCGCAAGGATCTGGACTACCAGACCATGAAGGAGTACGACCACTTTGAACCCAACTGCGCCAACTCGAACACGTCGGCAAGGATTCTGCTACGGCAGATGAAGGACAGCAAGGCCAACATCATCATTACCACCATACAAAAACTATCGAACCTGCTGAAACCGTCCATCTACGACAACGACGAAAAGCTGCGCAGCATTGTGACACAGGAGAATATAGTGCTGATATTCGACGAGTGCCACCGGTCGCAGTTTGGCGACATGAGGCAGCTTATTGCCAAGCGGTTCAAGAAATACATGATGTTCGGATTCACGGGTACGCCCATCTTTGCGGTAAACGCCCACCAAGGTGGGAAATACCGCACCACGGCACAGCTGTTTGGAGGTGAGCCCGATGACAAGGGCAACCCCACGCGTCCCCTGCACACCTACACCATTATAGATGCCATCAGAGACAAGAATGTGCTGCGTTTCCATGTGGACTATGAGCGCACCATGAAGATGAAGAACGACGTGGAGAGCAAACAGGTGTGGGGCATCAACACCGACGAGGCCCTGCATGCTCCACAGCGCATCAAGGTGGTAACCAGCTACATCATCAGCCACTTCGCCGAAAAGACCAAGCAGAACGCCGATGTTTACAGCATGAGCCGGCTGAAGAACGTGAAAGAGGTGGTGAAGGCCAAGGTCGGAAAAGAGGTGGAAGAAGTGAAGGAAAAGGTGAAAACAAGGGGCTTTAACAGCATCTTTGCCGTTGACAGCGTGAAGTCGGCCATCATGTACTACAACGAGTTTAAGAGACAGCTGGCCGAACCGGGTGCGCCCGACCTTCGCATTGCCACCATCTACACCTATTCGGCCAACGAGGAGGAAACCGACGAATGGGGATTCGAGGAAGGAGAGAACCCCGAAAGCACCGAGGGGCTGGACATGCAGTCGAGGGATGCCCTGCAAAAAGCCATCGACGACTATAACAAGATGTTCGGTGGCAGCTATACAACAGATGGCGATTCGTTCCAGGCATATTATAAGGACGTGTCGCTACGAATGAAGAACAAGCAGATTGACATTTTGATTGTGGTGGGCATGTTCCTGACGGGATTCGACGCTAAGACGCTCAACACTCTTTGGGTGGACAAGAACCTGAAGATGCACGGACTGCTGCAAGCATACAGCCGCACCAACCGCATACTGAATGCCGTGAAGAACTGCGGCAACATAGTCTGCTTCCGCAACTTGGAGGAGGCAACCAACAAGAGCCTCGCCATCTTTGGCGACGAGAATGCCAGCGGCATGGTGTTCCTGAAGAGTTTCGACGAGTATTATAAAGAAGGCTATAAAGACGACAAAGGACAGCAGCATGCGCCCTATACCGAACTGATTGAGCGGCTGCTGAGTATGTTCCCCGTGGCCAACATTCCCAACATCAAGGACGAAGGGCGGCAAAAGGATTTCATCAGGCTCATGGGCGAAATCCTGAAGCTGAGAAACGTGCTGAGTGCTTTCGACGAGTTTACCGACGAGGCCAAGCTGGTGGACGAAATGGACTATCAGGACTATAAAGGCTGGTATGTGAGTCTGCACGAAAAGTTCCGTCCTGATACCCACGACGAGCGTGAGGACATCAACGACGACATTGTGTTTGAGATGGAGCTGGTGAAGCATGTGCAGATAAACATTGCCTACATTCTGCAACTGGTGCAACAGTACCATGACACTAATTGCCAGGACAAGGAAATTATCGTAAAGATAAGAAAACAGATGGATGCCAGCCCAGACATGAGAGACAAGCGCGACCTGATTGCAAAATTCATAGAGCGCATGACTCCTGAAAAAGGCAAGGATATAGGCGAGGAATGGGCTCAATACATTGAGCAAGAAAAGCAGCAGCAGTTAAAGGCCATCATAGACGAGGAGAACCTGAAACCAAAGGAAACGGAGGCATTTATGCAAAGGGCCTTTGATGACGGCTATGTGACCGAAACGGGCACAGGCATAGCCAAGATCCTGCCGCCCACAAATCCGTTCCTCCCGGAAAGCGGCAAGAAAAAACAAACTGTGCTCGACAAACTGAAAGCATATCTGCTTAAGTTTATCGACACCAGCGAATAAAGAATCTTGTTTTTTAATACATATACATTGTTTTTCGCCAAGCTCCTACGCCTCATTGGCTCTACAAAGACCGTCCGCTAAGCGATATTTATGATGAAATTTACCCAATAGAAGAATAAAATAATAAATACTGATTATGAAAACATTGCTATTATTATCATTTATGTTCTTTGCCTCTGTGCAAAGTACAAACGAGGCCCAAGTGTATATCTGCACAGGCCCACAATCTGCATGCTACCATTGTGAAAAGGATTGCAGAGGCCTAAAGAGATGTTCCGGAGAAATTAAACAGATTTCGCTCGCAAAGGCCAAGGAAATGGGCCGTAGGCCTTGCGGCTTCTGCTACAGGTAATAAATACTCCCTACGAGTTAGAGGGCGGCTATTCTTTGCCAATAGCAGGCTATTGTTACGGAGAAGTACACAAGTACACAAGTACACAAGTACACATTTTAGCCCCTGAATTAACGCAATTTTAACATTTCTACGTAAATAACAAAAGGGTGTGCCTATTTTGACACACCCTCGTTTTGTTTGTATCTTTGCATCATTGTGTCAAACAACAATGATGTTTTTGGCTCTGCTCTCGCTTTTATGGTAAAAATCAGATTACCAGTTGTCGGTGCGGAAGGGGAACAGGGGCAGGTTGGCGGCGTTGATGACATTGCCGAGTTGGAAATTGCGGAAGCAATAGCGCACGGCCACGGGCTTCTTTACTTCGGGGCTGCTGATGATGATGGCCTCGTCCCAATAACCGCCGCCGGGGCGCCAGAAGTGCTGGGCCTTGGCGGGATGGAACACGCGGTCGTCGCCAGCTACCTCGAAACCACGAATCATTTCGTAGGGCGCGTCGGCGTGGTAGTTGTCCTGCAGGTGAATGAGCACGGTGTCGTTTTGGATGGTCATGTCCTTGAACGACGAGCTCTTGTAGAGCACCTGCTCGAAACCGTAGTCGCGGTTCAGCGCGGTATAGGCTAAGCGCTCTCCTACCTGCCGTTTCTGCGTGGGGTGAATCTGGGTGGTCTCATAAGGATAGACCAGGTCGTTGGTGCATACCAGCGAGCTGTTGGGAATGATGGTCTGTGCGCGGAACTGCTGTTCGCGAAGGAGGGCGCCGTTAATGTCATCCACATTGTCGTAGTGGTAGGGGGCTATCTCGACGAAATAGAACGGGATGTCGCCCAGGCCGAACTGGCTGCGCCACTGGCTGACGAGCAGTTTGAGCCGCTCGGAGTACTGGTTGCCGGGGTCGCCCACGTTGGAGCAGCCCTGATAGAACAGTATGCCCTTGACGGTGTAGTTGAGAATGGGGTTGAAGGTGCCGTTGCCCCACACCATGGCGCGGTGGTAGTCCCAGTCGCGCTTAAAGGCTACGATGCCGGCCGAGTCGGTGGGCTCGTTGGTGTATTTCTCCAGGTTCTCCTTGGTGAGCCAGCTTTCTACACGCGAGCCGCCTTTGTTGGCCTCGATGAGGCCGATGGGAATGTTGAGTGCCTCGTTCATGACGCGGGCAAAGAAATAGCCTGTGGCCGAGAACTCGCTGACGGTGGCCGGCGAGCATTGCCGCCACTCGCACTGGGCATCCTCCTGTGGGGTCATGCGCATGATGCTGGGAATCTTTACGCTACGCACGCCAGGGTGCTTGGCAGCATCGATGACCACCTGGTTGTAGTCTTCGACGGGGCATCCCCAGAAGCCTTTTACGGGCATCTCCATGTTGGACTGGCCGGCGCACACCCACACCTCGCCGGCGAGCACGTTGCTGACGACGACAGCGCCGTCGCCGTCGTCAAAGGTCAGCGTGAGGGGTTCGTAGCTGGCAGGGGGCGTCTGCACCTTGACCAGGAAGCGGCCGTTTTTATCGGCTTTGGCCGTGGTGACGGCGTTGTTCCACGAGGTGGTGACGCTGACGGTTTTTCCCTTGGCAGCCCATCCCCAGAGGCGGGCTTCGGTGTTTTGTTGCAGAATCATGTTGTCGCTAATGAGGTGGGGGAGCCTCACCTTGGCCTGCGTGCCCATGACGATGGCCGCCAGGGCAACCGAAAGGATTGTTCTTGCTTTCATATTGGATATGTTTTTTAGGTTATAGTCGCAATAATGCGCAAAATTACTAAAAATATGCTGACAGAAACCGAAAAAGCGAAAAAAAATGACTAACTTCGCGCCAAAAATCAAAAATTGCACAAATTGAACTAGGATTATGAAGAAATTTTTCATCATGGCATTGTTAGCTATCTCTGCTGCCGCGCAGGCACAGCAAGTGTTCGACGTGAATCTATGGCCCGGCAAGGCTCCTCATAACACGGGCGACCCCAACGACACCGCCAAGGTGCGCATTTTTCTGCCCGAAAAGAGCGAGGCCACAGGCCGCGCCGTGGTCATCTGCCCGGGCGGCGGCTATTCGCATCTGGCCATGGAGCACGAGGGCTACCAGTGGGGAGCTTTCTTCAACAACATGGGTATTGCGGCCATCGTACTGAAATATCGCATGCCCCACCAGCGCTACGAGGCTCCCATATCGGATGCCGAGGAGGCCATACGACTGGTGCGCCGCAACGCACAGGGATGGAACATCGACCCCAACGACGTGGGCATCATGGGCTTTTCGGCTGGTGGGCATCTGGCTTCGACCATCGCCACCCACTCGGTGAAGGATGCCAAGCCTAATTTCCAGATTTTGTTCTACCCTGTCATCACCATGGACCCTGCCTTCACGCATAAGGGCTCGCACGACAACTTCCTGGGTGCCAGCGCAAGGAAGAAAAAAGAACAGGAATACAGCAACGACGCACAGGTGACGCGTGCCACGCCGCGAGCCTTCATCGCCCTGAGCGACGACGACGAGGTGGTGGTGCCGGCCAACGGATTCAACTACTATCTGGAGTGCTACCGCCACGACGTGCCTGCCTCGCTGCACATCTATCCCAGCGGCGGCCACGGATGGGGCATCCGCGACAGTTTCAAATATCATCTGGAAATGGAATTGGAGCTGCGCGCCTGGCTGCGCAGCTTCTGAATGATAAAGGAGAGAGAAAAAAGGAGAGAGAACACATTTTGCTTATGTGTTCTCTCTCCTTTTTCCTTTTCCTCTCCTCTATTCCCCTTTTTTTCTCCTCTTATTGCATTACTTGCGGATGACCTTTCGCACGGTGCCGTCGCTCATGCGGATGATGTTCACGCCGCGCTTCAGCTCTGTCTGCTCTGCGCCGTTCATGTCGTAGATGTGCTTCACCTCGGCATTGCCGTCAGCAGCGTCGGCTTCCATGTTCTCGATGCCAAGCAGCTCATACGGGCCGAAGAGGATGTTCTTGGCGTTTTCGCCCTTGCTGTCAACAAGATAATGTTTGCTGGTGTTGTATTTTCCTCCGGCAGGCTCTATCAGATAGGTGTCGGAGAGGTAAAGTTTGCCGAATCCATACAGATTGTTGCCAATGCGTACGGTAGCGTTGTCGATGGTGATGCTTGCATTATAATCGCTCTGATGCGACATCACGCTGCCGCCTGCGGTTACTTTTGTGCTCCAGATGGTGAGGTTGCCACTGTGCTGGTTGATGCAGCCGTCAGCTCCCTTGAGCTCGAGCAAGCCGCTGCCAGAACCCATAATCTTTGTGGTTTTGCTGAAAGTGACATTGTATTTTTTGCTGTTGTTCTGGGTGAACACATTTGTACCCGACAGGAAGACAACCAAGTCTTCGACACTGGAGTTATAAAGTGGTGAGAGATTCACATCGCTGGGTATGGTTATGGTGGCATTACTCAAATTAAGATGTTTTGTCAGCGGAGCGTATTCAATGGATGTCGTGCCGCTGCTGATGTACTTGCTGCCAATGCCCTTGGCGTTGCAGTCGGTAATCTCCTGATCGCAGACATAGATGCCATATTTCTCTGTAATGTTCTTGAAGGCTACCTTCTTGGCTCCCGATCCGCCGTTGGTCTCAAAGCGCTGGTCGTCTGTATCATAATAGCATCCGGGGGCAAGAACTGAATAATAATCCATGTCAGTGAGCGTGGGCGCAACGCGCAGACCGCTGACGGCACTTGTGGTGCCCTCGAAAACATACTGCGAGCGGCTGCCCTGCTTCTGCAGCACCAGCTTGTTGGTTGAGCTGCTGTTGCCGTTGGAATTGTAGCCGTATTTGCCCTTGCAATATACTGAGCCGTATACAGAAAGGGTAACAGTACTTGTAGGCCCGCCTAAGATGGCGCCCCAGGAGCCGCCGGTGTTGTCGCAGACTAGGTCGCCCGTGCCGGTGATTTTCAGGTTGCCGTCAGTGTAGATGGAACTGTGGCCTCCCTTGATGCTGACGTCACTGTTGACATTTATGGTGACGTTGCTGCCTGTAATCGCGCCTATGCGGATGGCTGCCTGGCTGGTGACTTTGGTGTTGTTCAGCGACACTAACTGCGACAGATAGAGCGTCTTTGAGGAATTGGCCCACTCGATGGTTCCGTTATCCACGCCCTCGCAGGCAAATGTCTTGCAGTTGACGTTGTTCAGCTGGTTGCCGAAGATGTAGCAGTCATATTTCTCTGTGGGCTGGTCGGCTTTCACCTGCTGTGCCAATGAGGCTCCGATGTTGGTGAAACCATTCTTCGACGTGTTGAAATAGGTTGCGTTTGACGTTGAGGTGTTGTTCATCGTGCAGCTTTTGAAATAGCGAATGGCGCTACCGCTCTGGGAAAGGAGGTTCAGCGTGGCGCCTGGGTTGCTACCGCTCGTCGTGCCAATGGTCAGTTCTGTCGAGTTGTTACCTTCAATGCAGTTTCCTTTTGAGGTGATAGACAGGCTCACCGTGCCGATGTTGAGTTTTGCACCGCCGCAGTTGATGGCTGTGTAAGAGCTGCTGTTTAAGAGCGTGAGTTTTGACGAGAGGCGGCTTTGTCCGTCAATCACCAGACTGTTATTACGGCTCCAAATGCAGTATGCATTATTGCTGACCGATATGCTGTTTGAGCCGCTAAGCCAGATGTTGAGCGGGTCTGAAGAACCAGAATAGCCGTAGAAAGCGATGGGATAATTGCCGTCCTTGTCTATCAAGCTGACACCGTCTAACTGAAGCTCTTTAGACGAGGCAACCCATTTGATGGTGCCAGCACTGATGCCCGTAGAAACATTACTCTTGCTGAGGGTATAATCAGACTTTGGATTTATGATGTAGCGGCCGATGGTGAGACGACCTACCATCCAAATGTCTTTAGTGTTTTTGCCACTGCTGTCAACAATCCTATTATTAGACGAGTCGAATTTGTTGCCGTTCCAGTCGATGGAAACACCCCAAGTGTTAATTTCTTTCCAACTGCTGACGGCAGACCCGGTTGCGCTGGAGTTTGTGAGTTGCGCATGAACAGAGCAACGTTTCAGGTTCAGTGTCTCATTGGCTGACCCGCCCGTGCCGGTAAGTGCAAAGTAACCGCCATACACATAGAGCCAGATGTTCTCAATGGTAAGTATGTTGCCGTTCCTCATCCAGATGCCGCACTTGCCGGTAATGTCCGCGCTTCCATTGCTCCCATAAACCGTCAATTTCGGAAAATCATCGCCCAAAATGGTGGTGCTTTTTTCGAGACAAAAGCCGTGACCGTTGGTTGATTTGATGTTGCAGGTGCCAATCACCTTGATGGTGAGCCCGTCGATGCCAGTGTTCCAGATGCCGTCGTTATTTTCTTTATCTGTAGAGATGCTGGCGTTGTTCAGCGTCAGAATCTTGTTCGTGGCATCGTAGCTGACGCCGGTCATCACCTTACTGGCATTTTTCGATGTTACTCTTGTTCCGGCCACGTAGAGGTCGTAGTCGGTGGCCAATGCTGTACTCACAGTTGCCATGAGCAGCAGGAGTGTAGTAAATACTTTTTTCATAATGTTTGGTTTTTTAAAAGGTTATCAATTTAAAGTTCAGGGCATGCAGTTAGCGTTGTCTTTCCCCACCTAAACTCCTTCTCTTCCTTTTGACATTGCAAAGATACGAAACAAAATCAGCAAATCAGTATTCAATTCTGACCAAAAAGTATTCAATTTTAATCAAAATGCACAGTCTCCGCCATTCCTGCGCCCTAAGCAAACCCTTGCAAAGTGCCGAAAAATGCCGATGAAATGGACGAAAATTGAGGATTTGCAGTACTCAACCCATAAAACAAAATGCAGGTGCAAAGAAATAGAAACGCAACCCGCCTCTTTGTTTTCTCAACGCAGCGGACCGCCGCAACAAAGCATTGCTTTATACTCAAATTATCCAGAAAATCTGCGTGTAAAGTTTTGGTATGCGACTGGCGTTTGAAATGCCGGGGTTTTAGTCTGGGGTATTGACGGGGTCAACGGGCTGTTGGGCGGCATCGACATGAGGAACGCAGTTGCGGATGGTGACGGGAATGGTTTCTGCGTGGGCTGTGGTTGGTGTGATAGTGAGGCGCACCATGCAGGCGCGGGTGTTGATGGGGTGCTGCTGGTCGAAAATGAAGTTTCCGATGCTGTAGTAGATGGGATGGCCCTCGAAATGCTCAATGGTCTGCAGGGTGTGGGGGTGGTGGCCGATGATGATGTCAGCCCCGGCGCGAATAAAGCGGTGGGCCTGCATGCGCTGAACGGGCAGCGGCTTGAGCGTGTGTTCCACTCCCCAGTGCAGGCAAAGAATGATGTAGGCATTGGGATGGTCGTGGCGCAGACGACTGATGCTGCGGGCCAGCGATTCGGCCGAGAACATGCTGGGCGACGGCTGCTGTGGCAGATATGTGTAATTCTCTAAAGGCATTTGCAGCGAAGTGAGCACAAAGACGGGTCGGCCCGCCTCGCCCAACAAACAAGGCTGCTGCGCTGCGGCCATGGTGGTGTCGGCCCCAAGGGGCACCATGCCGCGCTGCAGAATGTTTCGGCGGGTGTCCATCAGTCCTTCGCGGTTTTGGTCAACGCTGTGGTTGTTGGCAAGGTTCAGGTGGGTTACACCGTGGGCATGCAGCGCATCGAGGCATTCGGGGTCGGCCCGAAACATGAACCGTTTGAAAACGGGGTTTCCGCATCGCGTAGCAGGACATTCCAGATTGCCCACCACCAGCTGACTGCTACGGAACACCGAATCGACCGAGGGCGAGAACAAATGGTCGTAGCCATGCAGCTCGATGACGCGGCGCACACCGCGGTCGAACAGCATGTCGCCCGCAAAGGTGACGGTGAGCGTGTCGGCGGCGCTTGGCTGCGACTGCAAATGGCAGACAGCTGCCAACAGCGCTAACGGCAACAAGAGGAAACGCTTTGAACGGTTCAATGTTCCAGCAATCTATTTTTGTATTTAATGGTTTAGAAAAGAAAAGGGAATCATTGGAAGAATGATACTAAGAATTGATTTTTCAATTTTTATCATGGTGTCATTTTCCAATGATTCTCTTTTTCTTTATATCCTTATCAGCAGCCGGTGCTGTAGAAGACGGTCTCGTTGTCTTGAGGCTGTCCTTCGAGCGGCACTACAATCTCTTTCATCCACGAGGGCACACCTTCGTTGGGCATGGTCTTGAGGCTTTCCTGCCACTCCTCGTCGGTGAGGCGCGGGTCGTTGAGGGAGCGCTTGAACTCGCGGTAGGAGAGTACTGCACCCCGGGTAAGATAGAGTTTGCCCTCAATCTCCACTACCACATAGATGTGGTGGGCAGGTCCCACAGCCTCGTAGAGCACCGAGCGATTTTCTACAGGATTGTTGTTGGCATTGGCCGTATAGACATCGGCCACCACAGCCACCGACTTGTCGGCTCCTTCCACGTTGCTCCAACCTTCAAGCCACTGGTCGGGGGCGCGTAGCATGTCGAGCGTGATGTTTTCGTAAGTGGCACCTATCACTCTGATTTGACTGTATTCGCTCTCGCTGAGCTGCTTGCCGGCCAGTTCTTTCTTCGATGCGTCGAGTAGGAACTGTGCCTCGTCGCGCACGCGCTGGGTGTTGCCCTCCACACTCTCGGTGAGCAGCTGGTGGCGTTGCAGCACCGCCTTGGTGGCATCAATCAGTTCGATGGCTTTCTGCCAGAAAGCCACGTTGGGTTCCACATAGCCGCGGAATGTAGGGTCGGGCGGATTGTAGCCGCCGCACTCAGCACCCATGGGCTGTTTGGCATAGAGAATGGCGTCGTGCTTCAGTTCAGCCCACGAGGCAAGGGCGGCGTTGAGGTCTTTCTTGTCCCATTGCGGCGTGTTCATGAAGTAGGGGTAATTGCTATTCTCTGCGGTGGCCATGGTGTTGAGGGCGGCCATCCATTGCGAGGCCACGTTGGCTTTCCAGTCCACCTCGCCCATGCGCTCTTTCATCCTCTCCAGATTGGGCTTGAATTCTTCCCAGCGGGTGGCCTCGTTCAGTTCGCCAACGAGTATTCGCTCGGCGGCACTGTTGCCCAGGGCGGCAAAGAAGTCGAGTCCGCGGGGCACATCGCGCTTGGTGGGCTTGCTGTCGTAGTCAACCATCTCCTGCAGCACCTCGCCGTCGGGCATGTAGCGCTGGGGCATCAGATTGATTTTGCAGTGGCTGGTGTATTCAAACTTGGGGCGAATGCGCGTCTGTTGCTCGCCTTTTTCCTCGATGGTCTGGCGCAGTTGGTTGAACAGCTTTTTGTCCTTGAAGACTTTTTCCAACGGCTGGCCGGTGGCGGCAAGGGCATCATACACTTGCAGGATGTTGACGTTGTCGGGGGTGCCCATGAGGTAGGTGATGGGCTCGGCCACCTGATTGTAGAGTGCTTTGACTTGCTGGTTCTTTCCGATGACATCGGCCATGAAGAGGGCACTGCGCAGCTGTGCGTCCTTGTCGGTGCCAAAGGGAACGGTCTGCAGCCACATCATGGCGCGGAAATAGCGTTTGAGGGTCTCCGAGCGGGTGTAGTGGCCGCGCGGACGGAACAGGTTGTAGCCAAACATCACGTCGCGGTAGTCCAGAAAGTCAGAGAAATTGTTCTGCTCGTCCATCACGTTGCTCACTTCCTGCTCAGCCATCTGCTGATAGGCGGCGGGCACGGCGGGCAGATCCTTGCCGTTGATGAGTGCCAGCGCCACAGCGTAGTAGGTTTGTATGTATTCGGCAGCGGCTTGCAGTTCCTTGCTCTTCAGAGAGCCCTGAGTGGAAAGCTTACGGGTCTCGTCGTACATCTGTTGACAGAGCTGCTCAATGGCTACTGAGAGTTTCTGCTCCTCCACCTCGCGCATCATGCAGTCGAAGTACATGTGGTAGAGCTGCAGGAAAAGGTCGGTGGTGACAAAGTTGGGGAAACAGTGGTAGTCGTTGTTCTCGTAGATTTGGAACAGCTGGTCGTAGGTGGAAGGCACAATGGCAAATCCGTTTTTGGCCAGCTTGTTTTCCAGCTGCGGTGCCATGTTCTCCACCTGCCAGGGATTGATGATGTTGGCCACGTTCACGCGGTTGTCGCCCGTGGTCTTGAAGTTCTCCTTCAGCAGCTGGTCCTCGCGCGCCTTCAGTTTGGCCATGAACTTGCTTTCAACAGGCGTGTATTTGATGGGGCGCGACTTGTAGCTGCCGTCTTCCTGCCATCCGTAGCCTTCGGTATCTTCGTCGGCAGAGAAGTGTTTCCACATCAGACTGTCGTACCATGTGGTAGTGTTGAAAATGGAGCGCAGGTCGCCGGCCATGAAAATGTATCCCTTGCGTGCCGGAATGGCATTGCGCAGCACGCGCAGCTCGGCCAGCGAGAGTTTCGAGATGTCCATGCCGTAGTTCTTGAACTTGTTGAGGCTTTCAACATTGATTTTCCCTGCGCCAGGCAGAATGATGGGCTTCTGCATCACAGGCTGCTCGTCGGCAGTGTCGGTGTCTTGTGCCATGACGCTGGTCGTGGCCACAAAGAGCAACAGGAAAGTGAGTAACTTTTTCATAGCTATAAACTGTTTAGTGCATGATTATTCTTGAAGGAAAACGGCCATGGCCTCGTCGCGGCTGGCGGCCTGCAGCAGAAAACGGTCGAACGCGAGGCCAAACGTGCGCAACGAGTATTCGGCCACGTAGTAGCGTCCGCCCTTGTCGGTCTCCAGACTGCGCACCCGTCCGCCCACATAGCGGAAATCCTGCAGTATGCCGCCCAGCTTGGAGCCCATCCACAGCGGGCGTATGCGCCCGCGTACATTTTTGAATATATAAAGCCGCCGCGCTGGTTCGGGGTAAAAACGCGTGGCCTTGATGACACCCACCATGGCCTCGTCCTGGCCGTCGCCGTTGAGGTCACCCGCACAGAAGCGGTAGGTGGGGAAAGGCAGTTCCCAGCGGTCGAAGGTGGAGTCGGTGCGCAAGGTGAGCACGCTCAGACTGTCGGTCTTCTGTACGAAGGCAAAAGAGGAACCCATCTCCGCAATGGAGTAACCCGTCCCCGAAATGGAGTAACTCTCCCCCGGCTCTCCCGAAGGGAGGGAGCACTTAATAGCTTTCGCGCTGAGAATAACGCTAAAGGCTAAAGTGCCAAATAGCAAACTCCAAGTTCTCAACACCCAATTCTTAACTCTTAACTCTTAACTCTAAACTCCTAACTTCTAACTTCTAACTCTAAACTCTCTCTCAGAGCAGGCTCTGTATTTCGGCGTCGATGTCTTTTATTTGAATGTCGCGCTTGTACAGCGAGTTGTTGCGGTCGATGAGGAAGAAAGTGGGAATGGTCTGTACGTTGTAGTTCAGCAGGTTGGCCGACTCGAGACCTTTGTCGTCTCTCACATTCACCCAGGGCAGCGCGGCAGTCTTTGTTTTCCACAAGTGCTCGTCGGGGTCGAGAGCCACTTGATAGATTTCCAGTCCGCGGCTGTGATATTTGTTGTAGATGTCGCGCAGCGACATGATGCGCTCGGTGGATTCCCGGGCACCAAAGAGGTGGAAATCGAGCAGCACTACCTGGCCTTTCAGGTCGGTGAGTCGGCGTAGGTTGCCCTTGTTGTCGAGCAACTGAATGTCGATGAGGCCGGCCGTAGTCACCTTGCTGGCATCTACCTGCAGCCCCTGGTTCTGCGCTTCTATCAGGCGCATGTTCTTCATTCCCTCAATGGCAATGTTGTGCAGGTTTTTGCCGCGCAGGGCTTCGGGGTAATAAGAGTCCCAGCTGGTTGCCACGGCGGCAAACACCTTCACGTCGTCCTTGCTCTCGCGCGGGTTGAAAATGAGTCGGTTGCCCAGCGTTTGGAACAAGGCGAAGTAAGCATAGGCTTTCATGGGCTCTTTAAAAATGTACTCGCTCTTCACCCGCTCCTTGTAGTTGCTGATCAGGCGCTCTATGCTGTCGGCGGTGGCCTCTATGCCCAGCGACGTGTTGCGTTGCACGGCCAAGGCCTGGTTCAGCAGTTCCATCTGCCGAAGCGAGAGTTCCTTGATTTTCTGACAGTTGTCGCTGCCCGACACCTCGTAGGCCGTGGCCATTTCCGGGTAATTGGCTTTTACGGTCACCGTTTCGGTAGAGTCGATGCTCAGGTTGATGATTTGGTCCAGAATGCGCAGGCGGTAGAATTCGGGCGCGTCGGTGGCCTCGTGGCTGAAGGCGAAGCTGCCCCCCTCGTCGAGCTTCACCGAGTCAAGCACCACCACGCCCTCGCTCAGACTCATGTTTTCGAGATAGAGCATTTTGTCGGCCGCTTTGCTGATGCTGCCTTCAATGCGGAATTTCTTGTTGTTGCACGATGTGATAGCCAGCACGGCAGCCAGCATCATGGCTGCCCCGCTGAGGTTGATGAATATTCTTTTCATGTTTATTGTCATTGTCGTTATAATTTTCGTTACCGTTAGGGTTATGGTTAATGTTGTCGTTAACTTTGTTGCAAAGGTAATGCAATTTATTTGAATAAACGCGCCTAACGTAGTTTTATTTTCAAGCTCCCAGCAAATATTTCTCTGTATCCCGTCCGTCATTCACGGTAATACTTCAAAATTTTCTAGAAAATTCTGCCGTATCTCACGACATTATTTTCCCCTCTTCGCGTTTGGCAAGAATATCTCCCGACGATATGAAGATATTTTCTAGTAAATTTTACCGTATTGTCGGGAGATAAATGTCAATATTTCGCAGTTAAATCATCTTTGTCGTCAATCAGCAAAGCGAATTCAATGTCTCTAGTAACAAAAACACAAGTTTTCCAACTCTTCGCCCGTGCACATATTGTGCACAAAACAAAAAAATCTCAGAAAAACACTTACTTTCAGAAACTTTTCGTATCTTTGCGGCAAAGAACCCCAAACAACCAAACAACCAAGCTGTATGAACAGGAAAGAAATCGTTGAACAGATAGGGCAAGCTATCCACCGCGTTGCTCCTACAGCCACCGCTATCCTCTATGGGTCGGAGGCTCGCGGTGAAGCACGTGTTGACAGCGATATTGACGTGCTCATTCTGCTTGATGGTGATAAGCGTGACTTAAGGCATGAGGATGAGTTGGCGGGTGAACTTTATGACATAGAATTGGCAACAGGCGTACTTATAAGTCCAATGATTGTTTTGCGGAAGCATTGGGAGAACAGACCTTTTAAGACACCGTTCTATGTAAATGTAATGAATGAAGGGATACGGATATGAATGAGACATTTGATGAACACAGTAAACGGTCGCTTGTTTGCTATAGGCTTGACAGGGCTGACGAAACCGTTAAGGAAGCCAAGTTGCTAGCCAGTCAAGGTTTCTATAATGCAACGATGAACCGTTTATATTACGCTTGTTTTTATGCTGTATTGGCACTTTTTGTGGCCAATGATGTGACAACGTCATCTCATGCAGGGGTGAAGACAAAGCTTGGCCTACACTTTGTCTCAAACAATTTGCTGGCCAAAGAGCATGGAAAAACATTCAGCCGTCTTTTTGAAATTCGACATACAGGCGACTACGACGATTTTGTGTATTGTGATAAAGAGATGGTTGAAGAATATACTCCAAAAGCCGAAGCTTTCATTCAAGCAATCAAGGATTTATTAGCAGATAACAAATAGGCTGTAATCAGTAATGAGTTGCTAGGAAAATCTCGGAAGAGCGCAGGGACACGGATAATTGAAATCCGCGGAGAACCGTGTTCTTTCAGTAGCATTATGGCTTCGATAGGCAATGAATAGTACGTTAATTTCATAAAAAATGATAACGCGAAGCTAATAATCGGGCAATTCATGAGGTTTTTCATATTTATTATAGTACCTTTGCAAAGTTTTTTTAACAGATGTTTTTATATTATTTTTTTTAGATGAACGTAATTACGAAGACCCTTCAATTGGCTGATGGCAGAACCATCACCATTGAAACCGGGAAAGTGGCAAAGCAGACCGACGGAAGCGTTGTGCTCCGCATGAACAACACGGTGCTTCTGGCTACTGTTTGTGCCGCAAAAGATGCCGTTCCCGGAACCGATTTCATGCCCTTGCAGGTTGACTACAGAGAACAGTACAGCGCCGCCGGCCGTTTTCCCGGCGGATTCACCAAGCGTGAAGGCAAGGCAGGTGACAACGAGATTTTGACCAGCCGCCTGGTTGACCGCGTGCTGCGTCCTCTGTTCCCCAGCAACTATCATGCTGAAGTGTTTGTGAATGTCATGCTGCTTTCAGCCGACGGAGTAGATCAGCCCGACGCACTGGCCGGATTTGCCGCTTCTGCCGCCTTGGCATGTTCAGATATTCCTTTCGAGTGCCCCATCAGTGAGGTACGCGTGGCCCGCGTTAATGGCGAGTACGTGATTAACCCCACCTTCGAGCAGATGAAGAGTGCCGACATGGACATCATGGTGGGCGCCAGCGCTGAGAACATCATGATGGTAGAAGGCGAGATGAAGGAAGTGAGCGAGCAAGACCTGCTGGGAGCCCTGAAAGCTGCCATGGATGCCATCAAGCCCATGTGTCTGTTGCAGGCCGAGCTGTCGAAAGAGCTGGGTAAGGACGTGAAGCGCGAGTACGACCACGAGGTGAACGACGAGGAACTGCGCGAGCAAATGAACAAAGAACTCTACCAGAAAGCCTACGACGTAACGAAGCAGGCCCTGGAGAAACAGCAGCGCGCTGATGCGTTCGAGCAGATTCTTGCCGACTTCAAGGAAGCATACGCCGCCGCCCACGCTGACCTCAGCGAGGACGAGCTGGAAGAGAAATATGCCATGATGGACCGCTACTACCACGACGTGGAGCGCGACGCCATGCGCCGCTGCATTCTGGACGAGGGCATTCGTCTGGACGGACGTAAGACCGACGAGATTCGCCCCATCTGGTGCGAAGTGTCGCCCCTGCCCATGCCTCACGGAAGTGCCATCTTTACCCGTGGTGAGACGCAGAGTCTCTCTACCTGTACGCTCGGCACCAAGCTCGACGAGAAGCTGGTTGACGACGTGCTCGATAAGAGCTACATGCGATTCCTGCTTCATTATAATTTCCCGCCGTTCTGCACAGGCGAGGCCAAGGCTCAGCGCGGCGTAGGCCGTCGTGAGATTGGTCACGGCCACCTGGCATGGCGCGGACTGAAAGACCAGATTCCCGAAGATTTCCCCTATACCGTGCGTCTGGTGAGCCAGATTCTGGAGTCAAACGGCTCGAGCTCGATGGCCACCGTATGTGCCGGCACACTGGCCCTGATGGACGCTGGTGTTCCCATGAAGAAGCCCGTCAGCGGCATCGCCATGGGTCTTATCAAGAACCCCGGCGAAGAGAAGTACGCTGTGCTCTCTGACATTCTCGGCGACGAGGACCACCTGGGCGACATGGACTTCAAGACCACCGGTACACGCGACGGTCTGACTGCCACACAGATGGACATCAAGTGCGACGGTCTCTCGTTCGACATTCTTGAGAAGGCTCTCATGCAGGCTAAGGCCGGCCGCGAGCACATCCTGAACTGTCTGACCGACACCATCGCCGAGCCACGTCCCGACCTGAAGCCTTGGGTGCCCCGCATCGAAGCCTTCGAGATTCCGAAGGAGTTCATCGGTGCTGTTATTGGTCCTGGCGGAAAGATTATCCAGCAGATGCAGGAAGAAACGGGTGCCACCATCACCATCGACGAAATCGACGGTGTTGGCAAAGTGCAGGTCAGCGGTCCCAACAAGGAGAGCATCGACGCTGCCATCGGCAAGATCAAGGCTATTGTGGCCATTCCCGAGGTGGGCGAGGTGTACGAAGGCACCGTGCGCTCGATTATGCCTTACGGCTGCTTCGTGGAGATTATGCCTGGCAAGGACGGTCTGCTGCACATCAGCGAGATTGACTGGAAGCGTCTGGAGACAGTCGAGGAGGCTGGCATCAAGGAAGGCGACAAGATTACCGTGAAGCTGCTCGAGATTGACCCCAAGACCGGCAAGTACAAGCTGTCGCACCGCGTGCTCGTTCCGAAGCCCGAGGGCTATGTGGAGCGTCAGCCGCGCCAGCGCAACAACGACCGCCGTCAGCCCCGTCAGGGAGGTGACCGTGGTGAGCGCCGCGACCGTCGTCAGGGTGGTGAGCGTGGCGACCAGCGCCGCTATGAGCACCGCGAGCATCGCAGCGACTATCACGACCCCATGGCTGAGCACGAGCCGCGCGATTTCAACGACTCGCTCGACCACAGCAGTGACATCGACTAAACAGCCGATAACAATAGAGAATCAAAAATTATACATCTTAGTATAATCTTACATAGCGGAGCTTCCACAGTCACTTTTCACGAAAAGGCTGTGGAAGTTCTGTATTTATGCCTTAAAAAACCCATTGAGCAGTTGGAAAACACAACAATAGGCGGGTGCTGACGTTGCAGGTGTGCGGGCGTTCTAAGTTAAAATAACTAAAATAATATATATATAATAAGGTGTATGCAAAAGTTTTATCTACTTTTGCAAACCAAAATTCAACAGTCCTGATTATTAGGATGATTTCTGGATTAATTTAATGCGTAAATTTCTAAAATAAATATATGCAACAGAATCTTGTAATTGTTGAGAGTCCGGCCAAGGCCAAGACCATTGAGAAATTTCTGGGAAAAGACTTTAAGGTGATGTCGAGCTACGGCCACATTCGCGACTTAAAGAAAAAAGAACTTAGTATAAATGTAGATAGCCTGGAGCCCGACTACGAAATACCCGAAGAGAAGAAAAAGCTGGTGAGCGAACTGCGCAGCAATGCCAAGAAAGCCGAGAAGATTTGGCTGGCTTCCGATGAAGACCGTGAGGGAGAAGCCATCTCGTGGCACTTGTGCGAGGTGCTGGGCTTGGACGAATCGAAAACCAACCGCATCGTGTTTCACGAAATCACCGAGCCGGCCATCAAGGAGGCCATTGCCCATCCGCGCCGTCTGGACATGAATCTGGTGAACGCGCAGCAGGCCCGCCGCGTGTTGGACCGTCTGGTGGGATTCAAGCTCTCGCCCGTGCTCTGGCGCAAGGTGAAGCCCGCCTTGAGTGCAGGCCGCGTGCAGAGTGTGGCCGTGAGGCTCATTGTTGAGCGCGAACGCGAGATACAGAACTTCAAGAGTGAGGCATACTATCGCGTGAATGCCATTTTCGGCCTGCAGAATGCCGACGGCAGTGCCAGCGAGGTGAAAGCCGAACTCGACACCCGCTTCAAGACCCACGACGAGGCCTTGAAATTCCTGGAACTGTGCAAGGATGCTCAATTCACTATTGAGAATATCACCAAGCGTCCGCTCAAACGCACTCCGGCTCCTCCCTTTACCACCTCAACCCTGCAGCAGGAAGCCGCACGCAAACTGGGCTTCACCGTGAGCCAGACCATGATGGTGGCACAACACCTGTACGAGAACGGACGCATCACCTACATGCGTACTGACTCGGTGAATCTCTCTAAACTCTGTCTGGGAGCCAGTAAGGAAGAAATCGTCAAGCTCTACGGCAAGGACTACAGCCACACACGCCAGTACCACACCAACTCGAAAGGCGCACAAGAGGCTCACGAAGCCATAAGGCCTACCTACATGAGCCAAACCGAAATAGAAGGAACGGCACAGGAACGCCGACTCTACGACCTCATTTGGAAGCGCACTGCTGCCAGCCAGATGGCCGATGCGCAGATAGAGAAAACCACCGTGACCATTAGCATTAAGCCCGGCAATGGCAGTGAGGCTCCCGCCAAGGCTGCTTTTGTGGCGCAGGGCGAAGTGGTGAAGTTCGACGGTTTCCTGAAAGTATATCGTGAGTCGCTCGACGACGAGGAGAACACTCAGGAAGAGTTTGCCCATGTGCTGCCTCCGATGAGCGAGGGCGACACCTTGCAGCGTCGCGAGATTGTAAGCACCGAGCGTTTTAGCCAGGGACCGCTGCGATATACTGAGGCTAGCCTTGTCCACAAACTGGAGGAACTGGGCATCGGGCGCCCTTCTACCTATGCTCCAACCATCTCTACCATTCAGCAGCGCGAGTATGTGCAGAAAGGCGACAAGAAAGGCGAGGAGCGCACTTACACCGTTGACACGCTGAAGGGCATCAAGATTGACACACGCAACAAAAAAGAAATGGCAGGCTCAGACAAGGGCAAGCTGCTGCCTACCGATGTCGGCATCGTGGTGAACGACTTCCTCTTGAAGTTCTTCCCCGACATCATGGACTATCATTTCACAGCCCGCGTGGAGCAAGAGTTCGACCATATTGCCGAGGGCGACGAACAGTGGACAAAGATGATCAAGGACTTCTACAAGAAGTTTGAGCCCACCGTAGAGAAGACCATGAACGCCCGCAGCGAGCACAAGGCCGGCGAGCGCCAGCTGGGCACCGACCCCAAGACGGGTAAGCCGGTGTTTGTGAAGATTGGCCGCTTTGGCCCCGTGGTGCAAATCGGAGCTGCCGAGGACAAGGACAAGCCGCTGTTTGCGCAACTGCCCACCGACATGAGCATGGAAAGCATCACCCTCGATGAGGCTATGGAACTGTTTAAGTTGCCGCGAACCGTGGGCGAATATGAGGGAACGCCGGTGGTGATTGGTTCGGGACGCTTCGGCCCCTACGTGATGCACAACCGCAAATACGTTTCGCTGCCAAAGGGCGAAGACCCTATGGCTACCACCCTTGAAACAGCTGTTGCGCTGATTGAGGAAAAGCGCAAGCAGGAACAGCAGCGCCATTTGAAAAGCTTCGACGAAGACCCCAAGCTGGAAATACTTAATGGCCGCTACGGCCCTTATATTGCCTACGACGGCAAGAACTACCGCATGCCCAAAAACCTGCACGACAAAGCTGCTGAGCTCACTCTGCAGCAGTGCATGGACATTGTGAATGGCACCACGGCCAAAAAGAAATAGACATTGTCAGCCAGACAAGAAACAACCAATCAGCTGTTGTGACATGATACGCATCATCATCATTGGCTACATGGGAGCCGGTAAGACCACCGTGGGCAAAGCTCTGTCGAAAGAACTGGGCATTCCTTTCTACGACCTCGACTGGTATATAGAAAGCCGCATGCACAAAACCGTTGCCCAGCTCTTTGCTGAGCGTGGCGAAGAGGGATTCAGAAAGGTAGAGCGTAACATGCTTCACGAAGTAGCTGAGTTTGAGGATGTCGTCATCAGCTGTGGCGGAGGCACACCATGTTTCTTCGACAACATGGAGTATCTGAACCAGCAGGGAGAAACAGTCTATCTGAAAGCCGACCCCGAGGTGCTCTACGGCCATTTGCTGATGGGTAAAACCGTACGCCCGCTGCTGGTGGGCAAAAGCAAGGAAGAACTGCTGGCATTCATTCGCGAACAACTCGAAAAACGGGAGCCTTTCTACACCAAGGCTAAGCACACACTCGATGTAAGCCTCATGGACAACTATGAGAAAATAAAAATATCGGTGGCCAAGGTAAGAGAACTGCTCGACATCTAGATTTAAATAACCATTAACACACTAGCCCCATGAAGAAATGGACCATTGAAGACTCCAAGGAACTCTACAACATCAACGGTTGGGGAACTTCCTATTTCGGTGTCAACGAGAAAGGCAACGTCTATGTTACGCCCTGTAAGGACAACACGCAGATCGACCTGCGCGAAGTGATGGACGAATTGTCGCTGCGCGATGTTACTCCACCCGTGCTGCTTCGCTTTCCGGATATTCTGGACAATCGCATCGAAAAAACCTGGAGCTGCTTCAAAAAAGCTTCTGAGGAATACAACTACAAGGGCGAAAACTATGTGGTTTACCCCATTAAGGTGAATCAGATGCAGCCTGTGGTAGAAGAGATTATCTCGCACGGACGCAAATTTAACCTTGGCTTGGAAGCCGGTTCAAAACCCGAACTGCACGCCGTCATCGCCATGCAATGCCAGAGCGAGTCCATCATTGTGTGCAACGGTTACAAGGACCAGAGCTACATTGAGCTGGCTCTGCTGGCACAGAAAATGGGCAAGCAGGTTTTCATCGTGGTTGAGAAGATGAACGAGCTGGAACTCATTGCCCGCGAAGCCAAGAAACTGAATGTGAAGCCCAACATCGGCATACGCATCAAACTGGCCAGCAGCGGCAGTGGAAAATGGGAAGAGAGTGGCGGCGACGCCTCGAAATTCGGACTGACCAGTGCAGAGCTGCTCGATGCACTTGAAACGCTCGACAAGAAGGGCATGCGCGACTGTCTGCGCCTTATTCATTTCCACATTGGCAGCCAGATAACCAAGATTCGCCGCATACAGACAGCCCTGCGCGAGGCTTCGCAATTTTATATTCAGCTGCACAAAATGGGCTACAATGTCGATTTCGTTGATTGTGGAGGCGGACTGGGCGTCGATTACGACGGAACGCGCTCGCCCAGTAGCGAAAGCTCGGTGAACTATTCTATTCAGGAGTACGTGAACGACTGTATTTATACCTTTGTCGAAGCAGCCAACAAAAACAATCTGCCTCATCCAAACATCATTACCGAGAGCGGACGCTCGCTGGCTGCCCATCATTCGGTGCTCGTGATTGATGTGCTCGAAACGGCCTCGCTTCCTGAAATGAGCGAAGACTTTGAGCCCGACGAAGACTCGCATCAGTTGGTGAAAGACCTCTACGATATTTGGGACAACCTCTCGGCTCGCAATGCACTGGAGGACTGGCACGACGCCGAGCAGATTCGCGAAGAGGTGCTCGACCTGTTCTCTCACGGCATCGTTGACCTGAAAACGCGTGCCGAGGTGGAGGCCATGTACTGGAGCGTTTGCCACGAAATCAATGCGCTCTCCAAGACGCTGAAACATATTCCCGAGGAGCTGTTGAAGATTGACAAACTGTTGGCCGATAAATATTTTTGTAACTTCTCGCTGTTCCAAAGCCTGAGCGACTCATGGGCTGTTGACCAGATTTTCCCCATCGTTCCCTTGCAGCGGCTTAACGAGCGGCCCACACGCAACGCCACCATTCAGGACATTACCTGCGACTCCGACGGTAAGATTGCCAACTTTGTCACCAACCGCCACGACTCACACTCGCTGCCCGTTCACGCCTTGAAGAGAAACGAGAACTACTATCTGGGTGTGTTCCTCGTGGGTGCTTATCAGGAAATCCTGGGTGATATGCACAACCTCTTTGGCGACACCAATGCCGTTCACATCTCGGTGAAAGAAGACCATTATCACATCGACCAGATCATCGATGGTGAAACCGTTGAAGAGGTGCTCAAGTACGTGCAGTACAATCCCAAGAAACTGGTGCGCCAGTTGGAGATTTGGGTGACGAAGAGCGTGAAGCAGGGAAAGATTTCGCTCGAAGAGGGCAAAGAGTTCCTCAGCAACTACCGCTCAGGGCTCTACGGCTATACCTATTTGGAATAAAAGCAGTAACGAGAAAAGGGTGTTCCCGGACTTTTACAGTTCGCGGAACACCCATTTTTTTATAATAGCACACAAGAACATCATGAAAGAGAAACTGACTATAGTGAAAGTGGGCGGTGCCGTCGTCGAGGACGAGGCTCAGCTCGCACAACTGCTGAAGGATTTCAGCAGCATCGAAGGCCGCAAAGTGCTGGTACACGGCGGAGGTCGGCGTGCCACGCAGATGGCAGCCCGGCTGGGCATTGAAAGCAAGATGATCAACGGGCGCCGCATAACCGATGCCGACACGCTACAAGTGGTCACCATGGTCTATGGCGGACTCATCAACAAGAACCTCGTGGCGCGTCTGCAGGCCTATGGGGTGAACGCTCTGGGACTGACGGGTGCCGACGCCAACGTCATCCGCTCGCACAAGCGCCCGCTGAAAGACGGCATCGACTTCGGCTTTGTAGGCGATGTTGATCAGGCCGATGGCAGTATGCTGGCCAGCCTCATCGAGGCGGGCATCACCCCCGTCATGGCCCCTCTTACCCACGACGGGCAGGGCCACATCCTGAACACCAATGCCGACACCATTGCCAGTGAGACGGCCAAGGCTTTGGCCCACAGCTACGACGTGACCCTTATTTACAGCTTCGAGAAACGTGGTGTGCTCAGTAACCCCGACGATGATGACAGCGTCATACCCATTATCACCCGTGCCGACTTCACCCGCTATGTGGCCGACGGAACTGTGGCGGGCGGCATGATTCCCAAGCTCGAAAACGCGCTGAATGCCGTTGATGCGGGAGTCAGTCAGGTCATCATCACCCTGGCCACCGCCATAGACGGGCAGCACGGAACCGTAATAAAGGGTTAAACAGCGGTTGCCTGTCGTCGGGCAGTGGTTTTCGTAATACCAACATGACCTTTCTTTATCATCCGCATGTGCTTTCGTAACAAAAGTTAAAAAGTATCCTTTACGTAACTTTCAACCCGCTCAATCGTCTTTTAATTTAGAGAGAAGATGAAAAAAATCAGTTTCCGCAACGATATATTGCCGTTGAAAAACGTGCTGTATCGGTTGGCTCTTCGGATTACTCTCAATCACGAAGAGGCGGAAGATGTTGTGCAAGACACTCTCATTAAAGTCTGGAACAAGCGCGACGATTGGGAAAGTATAGAAAACATTGAGGCTTTCAGCCTTACTGTGTGCAGGAACCTTTCGTTGGACAAAAACAAGAGGATGGGGGGCAGCAATGAGTCGCTGGAACAGCAGAACCTCTACGTAGCCTCTGACTATTCATCCAATCCCTTCGAGCAAATGATGCAAAAGGACAGAGTCCAAATCGTCAGGCAGCTCGTTAACGAATTACCCGAGAAGCAACGCAGTTGCATACAATTGCGAGATTTTGAGGAAAAACCCTACAAAGAAATTGCTTCCATTCTGGGCATCAGCGAAGAACAGGTGAAAGTAAACATCTTCAGAGCCCGGCAAACCATTAAACAAAAATATCAAGAGATAGAAAAATATGGACTATAAGTACATCGAACAACTGCTGGAGCACTATTGGAAGTGCGAAACTTCTCTCGAAGAGGAGAAGATTCTTCGTGCATTCTTCAGCCAGAAAGAGATTCCGGCAGAACTGCTCCGCTACAAGGAACTGTTTACCTACGGGCAGGCAGCGAAAGAGAACGATGTACTGGGCGACGATTTCGACGAGAAAATTCTCAACATGATTGATGAGCAGGCTCCCGTCAAGGCTCGTGTCATTACCATGACGCAGCGTCTGATGCCGCTTTTCAAGGCCGCCGCCGTAGTAGCCATTTTCCTCACATTGGGCAATGCCGCCCAGGTGGCTTTCAATAGCGACACCGACCCGGCAAATGTGGCTGGTTACCAAAAGCCTCAGACGGGGCTCTCGGTGGCGCTCAACGACTCAACCGTTATCGACACGCTGAAGCAGACCAATGCCGACGTGCAGTTGCAGCCCGAGGCCACCATCCTGAAGTAGATATATTTCTATGCTTTCTCTATAAATTAATCATGTTTAGTAAAACAAAACGAAACTGTGAAGTTTCAATTCTCTCAAATTTTTCATAACATACTAACGTAAGAAAAGGAACCGTCTCGTGCGTGAGAAACGGTTCCTTTTGTTTTTATGCGTTTTCGTCAGCCCTGCGCATTTTCTTGTGCAGCTGATAAAGGGCAGGCAGCAGAATGCAGAAAGAGAATGCCACGCCCAAGGCGATGCGAGGAGCATTGTTGCCGAAGATGTCGGACAAATGCTCGACTCCAGGCATGAGGTTCTCCATGACGTAGGCTAATGAGTTGTTTACCCAATGATAAACAATTCCGGGAATGATGCTTCCTGTGCGATAGTACATCCATCCCAGCAAAATGCCAATGAGGAAAGCGTGAATCATTTGGGCAGGGTTGAAATGGGCCACCGAGAACAGCAGCGCAGAAACAAGAATGGCCACCCAGTGGCTGCGGCGTTTTTCTTGCGCCCACCCAAGCAGCGAACGCAGCACAGCACCACGGAACACAAACTCCTCGGCTACGGGGGCAGCCAAGCCAATGGCAAAATATCCCCAGCGGTTTTTCAGTATTCCCTCCAGCTCGCTGTCAATCAGATTGGGCATTTCGGGAAGAAGGTCCTGAAGTCCAAGCGAGGGTATCAATGCGCCATAAGAGGCAATGCCCGACCATATAAGCACCAGCCAGGGGCGCGAAAGCATGTAACGGCGGTTGACGGGAGTCCACTTTCGCCAGGTGAAGAGTGCAATGATGAGCACACTTGATAATACCGATGAGGCTATGAGCACGGGAATGCTTTGAGACTTCCATCCAAACGGTAGGCCCAAGAGTGAAATGAGGCTGGAAGCAAACAGTTGAATCAGCAAGAAACTGAACAAATAGAAAATGGCATTTTTCATCGTTTCATCTTTGAACTTTGAACATTGAACTTTGATCTTTGAACATTGAATGGCATGCTGCAAACTATATACAGTAAACCGTAAACTCTCTTCATTTTTTTTCTGTTTCGCCTCTGAACAGTTCCTCCACAGCGTGCTCGTCTTCTATCAGCTGGCGGCGCAGGGCCGAAGGATTCTCAAAACAGCGTTCTTCCCTGATGCGCCTTACAAACGATACGCCCAGCATGCTGTCGTACAAGTCTTCAGAGAAATTCAGAATGTGGGCCTCCATCGTCAGGTGGTGCCCCCCAAACGTTGGCCGCGTGCCGATGTTCATCATGGCTGGCTTTTCGTCGCCGCCATGCTCTAATCGTGCCCGTACTGCATAGACTCCTGGTGCGGGAACAAGCTTTTGACTGTCGGTCAGTTGGATATTGGCAGTGGGAAACCCCATCTTGCGCCCTTCCTGAAAACCGCCCACCACTTTTCCGTAAACAGTGTAGGGGTAACCCAGGCACTGGGCAGCCAGATCCACCTCGCCAGCCTCGACAAACGAGCGCACCACCGACGAACTGATATGGATGCCGTTCAGCACGAAAGCCTCGCTCCTTACCACCTCGATGCCCAGTTCGTGGCCGTAGGCCATGTAATGGTCGAAACCCTCGCTGCGGTTGTGGCCAAAGCGATTGTCGTAGCCAATGTAAAGCCGCTTGACACTCAGGCGGCGCAGCAATATCTGCTCCATGAACTCGCGTGCCTCCAGGGCAGCCATGGCGCGGCTGAAAGGCAGCACCACACACTGGTCAACACCTGTCTGCGAGAGCAATTGCAGCTTTTCATCGAAGGTGGAGAGCAGCTGCGGCTGGTAGTCGCTGCCCAGCACTTCGCGCGGATGGCGGTCGAAGGTGATGACCGTCGATGGCAGGCCCTGAGCTTGGGCATAACGGTTCATCTGGCCGATGAGATACTGATGCCCCCGGTGAACACCGTCGAAAAAACCGACCGTGGCCACGCAAGGCTCCAGCGGCTCCTGCTGTTGATGTAGATAGATGGTTTTCATTTCGAAAAGATTCTTCGTATCAGTCTATAGAGTTCGCCTACCAGCATGACGGGCGAAGTAAGGATGAATATGCCCAGCCACGACTCCCATGGCAGCGGTGTGGTGCGGAACATTTTTCCGCCGAAAGTAACGATGAGCCACTGACCCACCAGCACCAGCGCCAGCACCAGCAGCATGCCTTGGCAACGATGCAGCAGTCGGAAGGCCGAATGGTGGGAGCCGAGGGTCTTGGCGTTGAAAAGATTCCACCATTGCAGCATGACGAAAACGGTGAAAAACTCGGTCAGTTCGCGCGGGTCGATTCCTTCGATGGCTCCCATTTTCTCGATGAGCCAAAGCAGAACGAACAAAATGGCGAAGAAGATGAAACCTATGATACCTATTCCCCAGCCCATGCTAGGCGTGATGATGAATGCTTTTTGTGAGCGGGGCTTCTGGCTCATCACTTCGCGTGAGGGCGGAAGCGAGGCCAAGGCCATGGCAGCAAAGGTGTCCATAATAAGGTTCACCCAGAGAATCTGCGTCACCGTGAGTGGCATTTCGGTGCCGATAAACGAGCCGCCCAGCACCAAGAGTAGCGCCGTGACGTTGACCACCAGCTGGAAGAACAAAAAGCGCTGAATGTTTTTGTACAGCGAGCGGCCCCACATCACTGCGTTCACAATGGAGCGGAACGAGTCGTCGAGCAGGGTGATGTCGCTCGCAGCCTTGGCCACGCTTGTGCCCGAGCCCAGCGACAGTCCCACGTGGGCATGGTTCAGGGCGGGCGCGTCGTTGGTGCCGTCGCCCGTCACAGCCACAATCTCACCACTCTGCTGTAGCAGGTTCACCAGCCGCTGCTTGTCGCCGGGGCGCGCGCGGCTCATCACCCTCAACGGCTCCACGCGTTTCAGGGCTTCCTCGTCGGTGAGGGCGGCGAAGTCTTGTCCCGTGATGTGCCAAAGTTCTTGTCCTACCGGGTTGTCTTCGCCCCAGATGCCTATTTGGCGCGCTATCTCGATGGCCGTAGCCGAGGTGTCGCCCGTCACTATTTTCACTTCGATGCCAGCATTGCGGCACTGGCCCACCGCTGCCGGCACATCTTCGCGAACGGGGTCGCTAATGCCGACAATGCCTTGGAAACTAAACGATTCGTCGTCGCCCTCGCCTGTGCGGCAGGCAAAGGCCAGTGTGCGCATGGCCTGCCGCTGATAAGCCAGCAGCCTGTCGTTGATGGCCTGCAGTTCGCCGTCGGCAAAACGGCATCGGCTGAGCACCACTTCGGGCGCGCCTTTCATAAAGGTGTAGTTGCCAGCCGGCGTGCTGGCAGTTGTTTCCATATATTTCTTTTCGGTAGTAAAAGGCACTTGCTTCAGCACGCGCGCCTCGCTCCGCAGGGTCCTGTAGTCGTAGTCCTTGCTTTGCAGCCATTGCAGCAGCGCCGCCTCGGTAGGATTGCCAATGGGCTTGTCGCCGTCGAGTTCTGCCGTCGAGTTGACAGCAATGGCCAGTGCCAGCAGCTTTTCGTTCTCGTCACCGTTAAGGTTACCGTTATGGTTAGGGTTAAGGTTACCGTTAAGTTTAATGTTAGGGTTCACAAACATCTTCACCACCTTCATGCGGTTTTGCGTCAGAGTGCCCGTCTTGTCGGTGCAAATCACTGTTACTGCCCCCATGGTTTCGCAGGCATGCAGCTTGCGCACCAGGTTGTTGCTCTTCAGCATGCGGCGCATGTTGAGGGCCAGACTCAGGGTGATGGCCATGGGCAGCCCCTCGGGCACCGCCATCACTATCAGCGTGACGGCCATCATGAAGTAGTGGAGCACCTCTTCCACCATGCCCATCACGTTGCCGCTGTGCCAGAGCGGGTTGTGCAGAATGTCGTTACCCAAAAACAGCACGAAGGCCAGCACAGAAACCATTGTGCCCACCTTGCTGATGAGTTTGGCCAGACGGTTGAGCTGGGCGTTGAGCGGTGTAATCACTTTTGGTGTTTCTGCCGACGACTGTGCCACGCGCCCTATTTCTGTGGCGTCGCCAACAGCCGTCACCGTCATCACACCTCTGCCGTTCATCACCATCGTTGAGCGCAACACCACATTGTCGGGATAGGCATGCTCAGTCTCCTGCGGCGCCTCTTCTGTTGCCGACACCGGGGTTGCGCTCTTTGTGGTCAGCGGCTCGCCTGTCAGCGTCGATTCGTCTATCTGCAGGTCGGTGGCTTCGGTCAGTTGGCCGTCGGCAGGCACCTCATCGCCCACCTCAAGCAGCACCACGTCGCCCACCACCACGTCGCGCCGCGCCACCTCTACCACGCGGCCGTTGCGACGCACCTTCACAGGCTGCTCTTCGTTCATGGCCGTGAGCACGTTGAACTTCTTGGCTGCGTCGCGCTCAAAATAGAAACCTACGGTGGTGGCAAAAAATATGGCAAGAATGATGCCAATGGTTTCCAAAAAGTCGTTCTCTACAAAGGCAATGACCAGCGAAATGGCTGCTGCTACCAAAAGAATGCGGATGATGGGGTCGCTGTATTTTTCGAGATAAAGTTTCCACAACGAAATCTTCGCCGGTGGTGTCAGCACATTCTGCCCGTGCTCATTTCGGCTTCTGAGCACCTCGGAATCTGTGAGACCGTTGGGCGATGTATGGGTTTCAAACATAGCGTAGATATAAAAAAATGCGGTGCAAAATTACGTAATTAACAACGATTATGCAAACTCTCTCGCGTTTTTATCTGACAAAATAAGACTCTTTCAGCTCTTTTTGCAAAAAAAATTTGGAATTTTGGCCGATAAGCACTAACTTTGCAACCGCAAACCTTAGAATATAAGGATTGTCAGCGGGCTTTTAGCTCAGTTGGTTAGAGCAACAGACTCATAATCTGGAGGTCCTAGGTTCAAGCCCTAGATGGCCCACATGGCAAAACAAAAAGGAGTTACATCAAAAATGTAGCTCCTTTTTCTTTTTATGCAGGCATAACCTCACGACGACAGGCTGACCCACATTTGCTAGCCTGTATTATTCAAACCTTTCGATGCGCCAGCCGCTCCCCGACCCTGTAGGGGCGGGGTGGCCGTAGGCCGGGTGGGGTCAGTATTGTTTTCACTAAATTGTAATATTACAGACCCCACCCCTGGCCCCTCCCCTTGAGGGTAGGGGAGCTGCTTCCGCCTTGTGTTTCTATGAATAATCCAGACTAGAGAATTTTGGCGTATTACCGTGAGATATTTCTTTATCTCGCAACGTTGCTGTCGTAACTCACGACGATAGACTGAAATTATCTAGAGAATTATGGCGTTTTACCGTGAAATAAAAATCTGTCTCGCGGAATAGCTGTCGTAACTCACGACGATAGGTTGAAATTTTCTAGAGAATTTTGGCAAAATGTCGTGAAATAAAATCGCGATTTTCGGCAACAGGAAAACATCGCCCGAGGTCGTGCGCACAAAAGCTGCCGAAAAAAACATGGCAATAATTTTGGTGTTTCCGTCAAATTGCATTATTTTTGCAGATTATAACAAACAAACTGGCGCTTATGCAAAACAATTGTCATCTTTCGGTGCTTATTCACAAGCAGGCCGAGAAATATGGTGAGAAAACAGTGCTCAACTACCGCGACTTTGGCAGTTTGAAATGGAAAACGGCCACGTGGAACGATTTTTCCAACAGCGTGCGGCAGGTGTCGAACGCCATGCTCAACCTGGGCGTGAAGGTTCAGGAGAATGTGGGCGTGTTTGCACAGAACACGGTGCAGGGGCTCTACGTGGATTTCGGCGCTTGGGGCATCCGTGCTGTTACTGTGCCGTTTTATGCCACGAGCAGTGAGCAGCAGATTCAGTATATGATAGGCGATGCGCAGATACGTTTTCTCTTCGTGGGCGAGCAGGAACAGTACGACAAGGCGCACCGCATTTTCCCGCTTTGTCCTACGTTGGAACGCATCATTGTGTTCGACGCCAGTGTGCGTATTAATGCTCACGACCCCAACACCATTTTCTTTGAAGACTTCTTGAAGCTGGGCGAAGGCTTCCCCCGCCAGCCTGAGCTGGAGGAACTCTATCGCCAGGCCAGTTTCGACGACTTGGCCAATATTCTCTATACCAGCGGCACTACGGGCGACTCGAAGGGTGTGATGCTTACTTACAGCCAGTACCACGCCGCTTTCGAGGCTAACGACAAATGTGTGCCTGTGGGCGAGCAAGACCGCGTGATGAACTTCCTCCCCTTTACCCATATCTTTGAACGCGGATGGACTATCTTGTGTCTCACCGAGGGTGCCGAACTGATAGTGAACACTTACCCGCGCGAGGTGCAGCAGAGCATGCGCGAGACTCACCCCACTTGCATGAGCTCGGTGCCGCGCTTCTGGGAAAAAGTGCTCGTCGGAGTGAAAGAGAAAATAGAGAACTCGAACGCCGTGGAGCGCAAGCTCATGAAAAAGGCGCTCGCCGTTGGGCGCAAGCACAACATAGAATATCTCAGCCGTGGCAAGCGTCCGCCGCTGCCGCTGCATCTGGAATATAAGATGTACGACAAGACGCTCTTCAGTCTCGTGCGCAAGCAGTTGGGACTTGAGAACGCCCACTTCTTTCCTACTGCCGGGGCAGCCGTCTCGGCCGAGGTGGAGGAGTTTATTCATTCGCTGGGCATCAACATGATAGTGGGCTACGGACTCACCGAGAGCCTGGCCACCGTCAGCTGCGACCATCTGGGCGAGCCGTTCACCATTGGTTCGGTGGGCCGGCCCATCGAGGGCATCGAGATAAAAATTGGTGAGGACGACGAGGTTCTGCTCAAAGGCCCCACCATCACCCGCGGCTACTACAACCGTCCGGCTCTGAACGAGCAGGCTTTCGATGCCGACGGCTTCTTCCATACGGGTGACGCCGGCTATCTGCGCGACGGCGAACTGTTCCTCAAGGAGCGCATCAAAGACCTCTTCAAGACCTCCAACGGCAAGTATATCGCCCCGCAGATGATTGAGTCGAAACTGCTTGTTGATAAGTTTATTGAGCAGATTGCCGTCATCGCCGACGAGCGCAAGTTTGTCTCGGCGCTCATCGTGCCGGCCTATCAGGAACTGGAAGACTTTGCCAAGGAAAACAACATCACCTACGGCAGCCGCGAGGAGCTCTGCCAAAACAAGATGGTGAACGAAATGATAAAAGAGCGCATAGAAACGCTGCAGCAGCAGCTGGCCAGCTACGAGCAAATCAAGCGTTTCACATTGTTGCCGCATCCCTTCACCATGGAGGCAGGCGAGCTGACCAACACGCTGAAAATACGCCGCCGCGTGCTCAACGTAAACTACAAGGACGTGATTGACAAGATGTACGAAGAGTAAAAAATGATTACCCAAGAACAACTGAAAGATATACTTGACAGAGCCGACAAACTCAGGCACTATCTGAAGATCGACGAGAAACAGATAGAGTTTGAGGAGGAACAACTGCGGACACAGGCTCCCGACTTCTGGGAAGACCCCAAACGTGCGCAGGCGCAGATGAAGAAGGTGAAGGACATACAGAAATGGATTGACGGCTACAAGAACGTCAGAACATTGGCCGACGAGCTGCAACTGGCCTTCGACTTTTACCACGAAGAGATGGTGACCGAGCAGGAAGTGGACGAAGACTACCAGAAAGCCATCGCCGCCATAGAAGACCTCGAACTGAAAAACATGCTGCGGCAGAAGGAAGACCCCATGGACTGTGTGCTGAAAATCAACAGCGGTGCCGGCGGCACCGAGAGCCAGGACTGGGCGCAGATGCTGATGCGCATGTATATGCGGTGGGCTGAGGCTCACGGCCACAAGGTGACCATCAGCAACTTGCAAGACGGCGACGAGGCCGGCATCAAGAGCGTCACCATGGAGATAGAGGGGGGCGAATATGCTTACGGTTATCTGAAAAGCGAGAATGGCGTGCACCGTCTGGTGCGCGTGTCGCCTTTCAATGCCCAGGGCAAGCGCATGACCTCGTTTGCGTCGGTGTTTGTTTCGCCGCTGGTAGATGACACCATCGAGGTGTATGTTGACCCCGCCAAACTCTCGTGGGACACATTCCGCAGCAGTGGCGCGGGAGGCCAGAACGTGAACAAGGTGGAGAGCGGCGTGCGTCTGCGCTACTGGTACACCGACCCTGACACGGGCGAGGAAGAGGAAATACTGATTGAGAACACCGAGACGCGCGACCAGCCCAAGAACAAGGAGCGCGCCATGACGCTGCTCAAGTCGCAACTCTACGACCGCGCCATGAAAAAACGCCTGGAGGCGCAAGCCAAGATTGAGGCTGGCAAAAAGAAAATAGAGTGGGGCAGTCAGATACGCAGCTACGTGTTCGACGACCGCCGCGTGAAAGACCATCGCACAAACTTTCAGACTTCAGACGTAGATGCCGTGATGGACGGCAAAATCGACGGTTTCATCAAGGCTTACCTCATGGAATTCCCAGTTACCGACGAGGAATGATGAACGTGAAAGATGGAAAACGAAGGAATTAAAAATTTTCAGAAACAAATAAAATAATAGGAGAACAAAATTATGAGCAAGAAACTGAATGCAAAGCGCGAAGCGTACAAAAAGAAGCAGGAACAGCAGGGCCAGAAAGTAGTGAACTGGATTTTCGGTGTCCTCATTGCCCTTGGCGTCCTCTATGCCATCTACCTCTGTCTCTAACGATTCAAGGTTAGCAGCACCATTATGAGCGGACTGGAAATAGAACGTAAGTTCCTGGTAAAAAAAGGCGGCGCGTACCGACGCGCCGCCTTTTCAAGTAGTCGTATTGTTCAGGGCTATATTCCGTGCGACAATGCCACTGTGCGCATACGCCTTCGGCAACAAGACCCTATCACCCAACACCCATCACCCATCACCCATCACCCGACACCCAACACCGACCAGGCTTTCCTGACCATCAAGGGCAAAAGCATCGATGGCGGACTGTCGCGCTATGAGTTTGAAAAAGAAATCACCACCGACGAGGCCAGGCAACTGCTGAAACTCTGTCGGGGTGGAGTCATCGACAAGCGGCGCTATCTGGTGCGTAGCGGCGAACACGTGTTCGAGGTTGATGAGTTTTACGGCGACAACGAAGGTCTTGTCATGGCCGAAGTAGAATTGCAGAGTGAGGACCAACCCTACGAAAAGCCCGATTTCATCGGCCCTGAGGTGACGGGCGACCACCGATTCTACAACAAGCAAATGCTGCGGAATCCGTTTAAGCTTTGGCGCGACACTTTGCCAGAAGCATACAGATGAGCGCACCAAGGGTGGCGCCTGTGGCATTGGCCGCAAAGTCGAGCCAGTCGCCACTGCGATTGCCGCCTGTGCAGAAAGCCTGCGCCAACTCAATGAGTCCGCCCATGAGTAGCGGGGCCAGCCAGCCTCCCAGCAACCATCTGCTGAGGCTGGCTGTGTTTTTTGTGCCCCTTTTAAGGCTGTGCCTACGGCTGTACTCCCACCCAATGAGAGTCACCAGCACAAAATACATGGCAATGTGAACCCATTTGTCGAAAAACGAAACGTCCTTGAGCGGAGTTTCGGGCACCGGCACCAGGCACACCACCCAAATGGCTGCTATCAACAGGCATGACAGCGGATAGTTTTTTACCTTGTTTAATAATTTCTCTTTCATCTTTCTTGTTCAGTCGCTCTTATTTTGCTATGATAGTGCTCTTTTCCAATTTCGGCTGCAAAGATAGTGCAAAATCGAGAAATGTCTTCCTAAATTGCCGCCTTATTTCTTATTTTCTGCCAATTCATCACTAATTCTGCCATTATTTTTATAATTTTGCAGCGGCAATTATCATACATTATTATTATGTCGAAAACAGAAAGAGCGAATTTCGGAAGCAAGCTGGGCATCATTCTGGCCACGGCAGGCTCGGCTGTGGGACTGGGCAATGTTTGGCGCTTCCCCTATATGACTGGACAGAATGGCGGTGCTGCTTTTATTCTGATATACATTTTTTGCGTGTTGCTGCTTGGCATTCCGTGCATGGTGAGCGAGTTTATCATTGGCCGTCGGGCGCAGGCCAATACGGCGCGTGCTTACGGCCGTTTGGGTGGCAAAGCCTGGGCTATGGTGGGCGGACTGGGTGTGCTCACAGGTTTCCTGATTACGGGTTATTATGCCGTGGTCTCTGGCTGGTGCTTGCAGTATTTGTACGCCTCGCTGGCAGGTCAGCTGAAAGGCGATCCGCAGTATGTGACGCGTTATTTTCAGGAGTTCTCACAAGACCCTCTAATGCCGGTGTTTTGGACAATAGTCATTTTGGGCATTACGTGCTACGTCATTGTGAAAGGTGTGGAAAATGGCATTGAGCGCGCCTCGAAAATGCTGATGCCCACCTTGTTTGTTTTGCTGTTGGTCATCGTGGTGGCTTCGTGCTTGCTCCCCGGTGCAGGCAAAGGTGTTGAGTTCTTGCTGAAGCCCGACTTTTCGGTTATCAACAAAGGCGTTTTCCTGGGTGCGTTGGGGCAGTCGTTCTATTCTCTCAGCATCGCCATGGGCTGCATCTGCACTTATGCGTCGTATTTCAGCCGCGAAACCAACCTTGGCAAGTCGGCCGTGCAGATTGCCGTCATCGACAGCATGGTGGCCATATTGGCTGGCCTGATGATTTTTCCCGCTGCTTTTTCGGTGGGAGTGAATCCCGACAGCGGCCCCTCGCTCATTTTCATTACGTTGCCCAACGTCTTTCAGCAGGCGTTCTCGGGCATGCCCATTGTGGGCTATGTGGTGTCGCTGTTGTTCTATGGGTTGTTGTCGCTGGCAGCACTCACGTCGCTCATCTCGCTGCACGAGGTGAGCACGGCGTTCTGCCACGAGGAGTTCCACCTCTCGCGTCGCACGGCGGCCATTGCGGTGACGGCTACTTGTGCAGTTATTGGCACGTTTTGTTCGTTGTCGTTGGGCAAGTTCGACGGTCTTCAATTGTTTGGAAAGTCGCTGTTCGACTTGTTCGATTTTGTGACAGGACAAATCATGCTTCCTGTGGGTGGCTTCTTCACCTGCATATTCCTCGGATGGTTTGTGCCGCGCAAGCTGGTGCGCGACGAGTTCACCAACAACGGTTCGTTGAGTGGCCGGTTGTTCGGCGTGTTCCTTTTTAGCGTTCGTTTCATCTGTCCGCTGGGCATTCTGCTCATTTTCCTCCATCAGTTTGGAGTCATTTAGGAGTTAAGAGAGTTAGGAGTTAAGAGTTAGGAATTAGGAGTTAGAGGAATACAGCTAAACCATTTATCATTTATCATTTGTCATTTATCATTTAAAAATACATGGCACGTAGCAAGTTTGGCAGTCTTTTAGGCATTATTTTGGCAACGGCTGGTTCGGCAGTCGGGCTGGGCAACGTGTGGCGTTTTCCCTATATGACCGGGCATAATGGCGGCGCAGCCTTCATTGTGTTTTATTTCGTCTGTGTGTTGCTGTTAGGACTGCCAGGCATGATCAGCGAGTTTATAGTGGGTCGTCATGGCGGAGCCAATGCCGCCCGTGCCTACGACAAGTTGTCGCGCGGAAAACCATGGCGGTTGGTGGGTTATCTGGGCATCTTTACTTCAACCATCATTCTTGGTTTCTATGCTGTGGTGGCAGGCTGGTGTCTGCAGTATCTTTATGCTTCGTTCATGGGCAGCCTGAATGGCGATGCCGATTACGTGGCGCACTATTTCGCCGAGTTCTCGAGTCATCCGCTGAAGCCCTGCCTCTGGGCGGTGGCCTTTGTGCTCATTACGCACGTGGTGATTGTGCGCGGTGTGCAAAACGGTATTGAGCGCGCTTCCAAACTTCTCATGCCTGCACTGTTGGTATTGTTGCTGGTACTGGTTGTTGCTTCGTGCATGTTGCCAGGAGCCATGCGTGGCGTGGAGTTTCTGTTGAAGCCCGACTTTACCAAACTCAGTGGCAGCGTGTTGCTGGAAGCTTTGGGTCAGGCTTTCTTTTCGCTCAGTCTGGGCACAGCTTGTCTTTGCACCTACGCTTCCTATTTCGACCGCAACGTGAATCTGGGTCGCTCGGCGTTGCAGATAGCTCTTGTTGATACGCTCATTGCCGTGTTGGCCGGACTGATGATTTTCCCAGCCGCTTTCTCGGTAGGGGTTACCCCCGACGCAGGGCCTTCACTCATATTCATTACGCTGCCCAACGTGTTTCGTGAGGCGTTTGCCAGTGTTCCGGTTGTGGGCTACGTTGTTTCTGTCATGTTCTATGCCTTGCTGGTGTTTGCCGCACTCACCAGTACCATTTCCATGCACGAGATAGGTACCGCCTTTTTCCACGAGGAGTTTCGTCAGCCGCGCAGCCGTGCCGCCTGGGTGCTCACGGTGGTGTGTAGCGTGATAGCAGTGTTCTGTTCGCTGTCGATGGGGGCATGTCCTGATTTGCAGCTGTTAGGAGTGAGCGTTTTGGACTTCTGCGACAAACTCACCGCTCAGTATTTGTTGCCGCTGGGTTCGTTGCTCACCTGTTTGTTTATCGGTTGGTATGTTCCCCGTGCTACGGTGCGCGATGAGTTCACCAATGGGGGTTCGCTCAACGGGCGTTTGTTTGACATTTATCTCTTTGCCGTGCGCTATATCTGCCCGTTGTGCATTGGTCTTATTTTCTTGCATCAGCTGGGAATCATTGGGGCCTGAAGCTGAATGTCATGATTGTGGAGTTATCATCGATAGTTGTAAAATTGAGTTGAAATGAGCTTTAAGGAACCGTTTTATTATCCCCGTTCCGACCGCAAAGTGCTACTGGCTCTTTTGCTGATAGGTGCAGCAGCTCTGGGTTGCTTCTTTTTTATTGGCAATAGCAACAAGCAGACGCAGCTCACCGCAGCCGATTCGGCTGCCGTTCTTCAGCAACAGCATAGGTATGGCTCGTATCGTGGCCGGTATCCTGCACGCAGGCAGCGCACCTGGTACTACGACCAGGGAAAGAAACGCCAGATAGAACTTTTCTACTTCGACCCCAATACCGCCGACAGTACCCAGCTGCTGCGACTTGGACTACTGCCGTGGCAAGTGAGGAACATCTACAAATATCGCCACGCCGGTGGCATCTATCGCAAGCCGAAAGACTTTGCAAGGCTTTACGGGCTCGCCTCCGGTCACTACCGCAAATTGGAGCCGTACATCCGTATTTCCGACGAGTTTCTCAGTGCATCTACCATCTACAACATGGAACCCGCGAGCGAGCGCGATACGGTGAAATCGCCCATTAAAATAACGCCGTTAGAGCGCGTTGTACTCAACAAAGCGGATACCAACCAGCTAAAAAAGGTTCCAGGCATCGGGTCGCATTTCGCCCGCAAAATTGTGCAATACCGCGAACGATTGGGCGGTTTCTACAGCATCAGTCAACTGTTGGAAATCGAGGATTTTCCTGAGTCGTCGCTTACCTATTTTGTGATTCCCGACGACCAACTGCGCAAAATCAATCTTAACCGTCTCACGCTCGATCAGTTGCGCCGCCATCCTTACATTAATTTCTATCAGGCCAAGGCCATTACCGACTACCGGCGGCTGAAAGGTCCGCTGCACAGCCTGCAAGACCTGCGGCTGCAAAAAGACTTTACTCCAGAAGCCATCCAGCGTTTGGAACCCTACGTGGAATTTTGATACAATTACTCCTAAATCATCATGTTTATGACTCATTCATTAACCATCAAAAGCAACTTGTGGTCATTTCGCCCTCAGTTTACTAATTGTAAAATTGCCATCAGTGCCTTAGCTCTCTGTCTGCCGCTGCTGATGAGCTGCCAGAACAAACAGACCGCCGCAACACCCGTTCCGGCGACTGTTGCCGACTCTGTTTCTGCTGCGGCATCCGAACCTGCGGCTGCTGCCGACGAATCTTACATGAAGGCTCCTGAGGTGAAGGCCGACGCAAACGGTCTTATTGCCCTTGCCGATTGTCCCACCACCAACGAGCACCTGTCCGTGAGTGTCAACGACGACCATACAGAGGCAGTCATCAGTTACGATGGCAAGCCCCTGCAGACCGTCAAAGACGAAGATGCGCTCGTAGCTGCCGGAGGCGATGTGGCTATCCACTATCTGGATGCCAATTTCGACGGTTTCATCGACATTTTCCTCGGTCCTGGAGAGTCACGCACCTATAGCACACTGCTGCTGTGGAATGCCGAATCTAAACAATTCATCCGCATTGGCACGCTGGGCGAGCCCACCCTGCAAGGCTTTATGCTCGAACCTGCCTCCAAGTCGGTTATCGAGGGCGGCAGCGGCTCGGCAAGTTCGTTCTACATCACACGGAGCCAGTGGAATGGACAAAAACTGGAGCAGAAAGAACAGCTGGTTGTCATCACAATGCCCAGCGAATACGAGGCCAACAACGTCAGTGCTGCTTTCACGCTGCGCGATGCCAACGAAAAAGAAATCGCATCGGCAAGCGAATCAAAAACGCTGCCAGGCTCATGGCCCGGCATCGTTGCTAAATATCAGTTGGAATAACCCTTTCCGCAAACAGGCTGAAAGAACTACAACCGCTGGCATTGACTGATTAATTGTCGGAGCTTTCGAGTCCTGTGAAAGCATCTTGGTGTGCAATGAGCTGTTCGAGCAGTTGGAGGTTCCACTGCTCAACATCATTGCGCTCTTTTTTGTCTTTCAGTTTTGAGAGCATGAGTTTCCAATAAGGCTTTTCGAAGTTGAAGACGATAAAGTCAGAGTCAAGCACGTCGGTACTGAGCCAAGCCCATCCAGGGTCTTTGGCATAGTGCAGATAGATGGTGTTTTCTTTGTCGTACTGCACATCCAGGTCGCCCGTGTCGGGTTTCATCAGACAGAAATGCAGATTTACACCTTTGTCGGCAGGACTGAAAGCGAGGTGCCACCGGCCTGGCGAAAGACGTATTTTGTCGGTGATATCTCCCTCTCCGTCCTCAATAAAGAAGTAGGTCATTTCGTTAATATCAGGTAGAATGGAGCCTTTTATGGTGTCGTCGGTAATAGTAATGATTCCGTCTTCTGTAGGTTCGAATTTGCTTGTCAGCATTCGTCGGTAGCCGCGGTTGCGATAGGCTTTGAGATCGTCGCAGCTGATGACGGCAAATTCTAATTTGTTGTCATAATAGGCGGTAAGGGTGGTGACCGACCCTACTTTTCGTACCACGTATGTGCAGCTTTGTCCTTGCTGGTCGCGTTTGCCGGAGATTTCCTTGTAGGTGCCGTCTTCTTGTGGTTTGAGTCTCAGCTGCCAGGAGCCTTCTTTTGAAGAAAGAACGATTTCATCGGTGTTTTTCTTGATATTCAGGAGTGTAGATTGCCATCCCACCAGTTGGCTGATGCCATCGAGTGTGGCGTTTCCGGCCGTTTTTTCGTCGGTTTGTCCGGCTTCTGTCTGTGTGGTGTCGGTGGTTGCTCCCGTCTCGTTAGAAGTGGAGGCTGCTTTCTTGTCGTTGCAGGCAGTCAGTATGAGCACGGCCACCGCAGTCAGTGTAAGGATGATTTTTTTCATAGTGGTTGAAATGTTTAGTGTGATGTTGTATTTGCAAAGTAACAAAAAAATAATTGAATTTGCTTGACAATTCGAGAAAAAAGTTGTTTTTCCTTGGCAGTTTCACCTTATTTATATATATTTGCACAGAATAATCATCAAAACACATAAAACTATGGTAACAGCATTAGTAATTTTGTTAGTCATTATCATCGGCATTGCGTTGTTGATAGGTCTTTACATTTTCAGTACTCAGCGTCAGTTGGTTAATCTCGACGAGTTGTGTAAGAATGCTTTCAGCCAAATAGCTGTTCAGCTCAATTCGCGTTGGGATGCCGTGATGGCTTTGGCCAAGATGACGGCACAGTACAGCAAACATGAGTCGGAAACCATTATCAAAGCCATCGAAGCCCGCCGTCAAAGCGGTCCGGTGACTACTCCGCAGCAGTTCAACGAGCAGCAGGGCGCGCTGAGCGAAGTGCTTGGCCGACTGATGGTGGTTCATGAGGCTTATCCTGAACTGAAGGCCAACGAGCAGTACATGAAGACCATGGAGAGCATCAACGAATACGAGGAAAAGGTGCGCATGAGCCGTATGGTTTACAACGATACCGCCACCAAGATGAACCGCATGGTGCGCCAGTGGCCGTCGAGCTTCGTTGCCAACATGCTGAACTTTGGTGAGAAAGAGTATCTCAAGGTTGACGAGGAGAAAAAACAGAGCTATCCTAATCTCGACGAGGCTTTCAAGTAAGTAAGGCTGTCATTTTGTCTGAACAGACAAAGCAAGGCCTATATTAAAACCTTTGCTATGAACAGACATTTTAACTATATCCGCCGTGGCATTGCCGTTGTGGCAATGTTCATGGCGGTTTTGCTTTCTGCCAGTGGCCACGAACTGCGCAAGCTCTACGTCACGGTCAACTTGCTGGACAATGGCGATGCCATTATCACCGAGATGCGCGACATGTATATTGGCGATGAAGGCACCGAAATCTATATCCCCATAGGCAACCTTAACGGCAGCGAGGTGGAACTGCTCAGTGTGCAGGAGCAAAGCAACCACGATTACGTGAATGAAGGCGAATGGGATGTGGACCGCAGTCGTAGCGAGAAAGCCGGCAAATGTGGTGTCGTGCACAAGGGCAGTGGCGGTGTGGAGATTTGCTGGGGTGTTGGCAGCTCTGGCGACCATACCTACTATACCACCTACAAGGTGACCAATCTGCTGCGTGGTTTTGCCGATGCCGACGGTTTCAACTATATGTTCGTCAGTCCTGGCATCAAGCCCCTGCCCCAGTATGCCTGCGTTGAAATCTTCAAGGCCAATGTGAGCAACGGCAACTTAGAACAACTGCCCCTACCTGCCGACAGTGTAAAGGCATGGGCCTTCCGCTTCTATGGCGAAGTGCAGATAGAGGAGCGAAGCGTAAAAGCTACCACCACTGAGCCTTTCTCCAGCGAGAGTGCCATGATTGTGATGTGCCGTTTCGAAAAGGGCATGTTCCATCCCGGACTGGAAACAGACAGCAGTTTCGACACGCTGAAGAACAAGGCCTTCGAGGGTAGCGACTACGGCGTTGACGATAGTTTGTCGATGTCCGACATTATAACCATCTTGCTCTTTGTATTCATACTGTTCGTCATTCCTGTTGTCGTCTATATCTATAAATGGTGGAAAAAGCGTAAACTCAAGAAAGCACTAGAGAAAGACTTGCTTTGGTTTCGAGAACCGCCCTTTAAAGGAGACCTGAAGCATTCGCAAATGTCGTTGCAGAAACTGAGCTATAAGGGAGTCAGCACTGAGAATTTGTTGGGTGCCTATGTTTTGCGCATGATTTACAATGGCTCGCTCATCATCAGGGATGTGCGCTATCCAAAAACGGGTAAAACGGGGCAGCTGCTGGGCATTGGTAAAGAAGTAGAGACCGATAAACTCAACGGAAAAGATGTTTATCTCATGTCTAAGCTTTACGATATTTTCAAGCATGCTTCTGGCGACGACGGCATCTTGCAGCCCAAGGAACTGACTCGCTTCATGAGCAGCCACGCCGAGCAGCTGGAGACATTTGCCACGCGTATTAACGAAGAAACCTCAGTTAACAGAATCAGCAAGGAATTCGATTCAACGCGCGACCTGCTGGGGTTCCGCAAGTTCCTGAAAGAATTCACCCTTTCCAACGAGCGGCATGCCCACGAAGTGACCTTGTGGAAGGAATACCTCATTTTTGCCACGCTCTTCGGCTGTGCCGACCAGGTGCGCAAGGACATGAAGCAATTGAATCCGGAGTTCTTCAAGCTCGACAAGATTTCGCAACAGCTGGACGCCAATACCATCATTCTGCCCAACTATTCGGCTGCGGCCATGAACGGTACCCACCGTATCAGCCACGCCATTGCACAGCGCGAGGCACAGGCTCGCCGCTCGTCGGGCGGTGGCGGCTTCTCGTCGTGGGGCGGCGGTGGCGGCTTCTCTGGCGGCGGTGGCGGCGGTGGTGTAAGATAAAGCTTCTTCGCCATGCCATTAGTGCGCAGCTTCACCATTCTTCTTCTGTCGGCATTTTGTGCGGTCTGCTCCGCGCAAAATGCCGACAGTTTGTGTTTGACCATGATGGCCAGTGGCGACGGCTTGTCGTTGCGGCGGCTTGTCATGGAGCAGGACAACGGCGGCCAGAATACCCGGCAAGGAGCAATGAGCAAAGAGATGATGGCTTTGTGCAAGGCTTATGTGCGGGGTTGCCTGGGCGATGCTCGCCGCGCTGCGAGCGACATGCGGCGGGCTCTCAAGCGTGGTGCCCCGTTGCTGGACGAACCGTTGATGTCGCGCCTCACATTCGGCATGGCTTTGCAGCAGCAGCGTGCAGGCAAGCACCGCAAAGCTGCCAAAACACTACGGCGCTATCTTTCTGAACGAGACTCGTTTGCCATGCGCGCCACATTCGAACAATACGAACAGCTTTTCCGTGCTTATGCTTCGCGCCGCATGTGGCGGTTGAACCGTCACGACGCCATGGTGCCCTTCCGCCTTGATTCGGTGGGGCAGGGTGAGTCGCGCTCGGTGGCGGTGCTGATTCCGGCCGAGGTTAACGGCTGGAAAACAGACTTTATGCTCGACACAGGGGCCACACTCAATGTGGTGAGCTGCGGTGTGGCCGATTCGCTGAACTTGGAGCCACTTGGAGTGTCGGTTTCTTTCGATGGAATGGGAAAAAATAGCGGTTCTTTGGCATTGGCCAAACGCATTTCAATGGGTAATTTTGTGATTGAGAATGTGCCTTTTTGTGTCATAGCCGATCCGCCCTCATCAGCCGTCCATCTGCATGCCATTCTCGGCCAGCCGTTGCTCGAAGCCTTGGGTGCGGTGCAGTTGGATTTTCAGAGAAAACAGCTGATTTCATCGGCAGACGATCGTCAGGATAACGTCAGTGAAGCATCCTACAATGCCAATCTGAGCTGTGGTTTTGCCGATAACGGTTTACGGGTTGAGGCGTGGCATCATGGCCGTGCGTTTGGCGTGATTCCCGATACAGGAGCCACCCACAGTGCGCTCAGCACCGCCGACGCACCTGCCCAGCGCGACTATATTGTGAGCAATTATCCCAGTCGTGAGGTGGTTTTCGTGGGGTGGGGTGGCCAGCGCATAGGACGCGAATATCTTTACCCGCAGTATGACGTGAAAATAGGGGCAACGGTGGTATCCTTGCCCATGATGTATGTTTTCGATGGTGCTGACTACGACAGCCGGCTTGGCATGGATTTTTTCAGCCGTTGCGAACGCGTCACTTTCTGCATGCGCTACCCAATGTCACTACGTGTCATCAGCCGGAAATAAAACTGGTACGTAGTGTTTTTGGGTGTTTTTCATAGTGTAGCATTGCCACAAATAAAAAACGAGGGCATAGCCAAACGGCTATGCCCTCGTTTTTTATGGGTTGAGTTATGCGTCGATGTTGGCATAAGTGGCATTTTGCTCGATGAATTCGCGTCGCGGCTCTACGTCGTCGCCCATGAGCATAGAGAATATTTCGTCGGCCTCGGCAGCGTTTTCTATTGTCACTTGTTTCAGCAGTCGGTTGGCGGGGTCCATAGTGGTTTCCCACAGCTGCTCGGGGTTCATTTCGCCCAGACCTTTGTATCGCTGCGTGTGCAGGGCGGTGCTGTTTTCGTCGCCGGCTACATACTTATCGATAAACGCCTGTCGCTGCTGCTCGGTGTAGCAGTATTCCGACACTTTCTTGAAAGTGCACTTGTAGAGTGGCGGTGTGGCGATGTAGAGGTGGCCTTCCTGAATGACACGCGGCATGAAACGGTAGAAAAGCGTCATGATGAGTGTGTCGATGTGCGAGCCATCGACGTCGGCGTCGGTCATGATGATAATCTTGTCGTAGCGCAGCTTGTCGATGTTGGCTTCTTTGTCGCCTTCGCCCTCAACGCCGAAGCGCACGCCTATCGACTGGATGATGTTCATCACCGATTCGGCCTCGAACACGCGGTGCCACTGCACCTTCTCCACGTTCAGAATCTTACCGCGCAGCGGCAGAATGGCCTGGAAGTGGCGGTCGCGCCCTTGCTTGGCCGAGCCTCCGGCCGAGTCACCCTCAACGAGGAAAATCTCGCATTCCTTGGGGTCTTTGTTCGAGCAGTCGGCCAGTTTGCCGGGCAGTCCGCCGCCGCTCATGGGGTTTTTGCGCTGCACGCTCTCGCGGGCCTTGCGGGCGGCGATACGGGCTGTAGCAGCGAGCACCACCTTGTCGCAAATCTGCTTGGCCTCCTTGGGATGCTCCTCCAGATAGATGGAGAGAGCCTCGCCCACAGCCTGCTGTACGGCACCGGTTACCTCGCTGTTGCCCAGCTTGGTCTTGGTCTGGCCTTCAAACTGTGGTTCAGCCACTTTGATGCTGATGACGGCGGTGAGTCCTTCGCGGAAGTCCTCGCCGGCGATTTCTATTTTTGCCTTTTCTATCTGCTTCGAGATGGCGGGGTCCTGGTCGGCGTAGCTCTTGAGGGTTCTGGTGAGTGCCATGCGGAAACCTGTGAGGTGGGTTCCGCCCTCAATGGTGTTGATGTTGTTGACGTAGGAGTGAATGTTCTCCGAGTAGTCGGTGTTGTACATCACGGCTACCTCGATGGGAATACCCTGTTTCTCGGTTTTCAGGTAGATAACGTCGTCGAAGAGGTGGGTGCGGTGGCGGTCAACGTAGCGCACAAACTCCTTCAGACCCTCCTTGGCGTGAAACACCTCCTGCTTGGTTTTGCCTTCTTCGTCGGGGCGCAGGTCGGTGAGCGTAATGGTAATGCCGGCGTTGAGGAAAGCCAGCTCACGCATGCGCCTTGCAATGATATCCCACTGATAAGTGGTGGTGGTAAAGATGGTGGGGTCGGGCCAGAACTGCTGTCGTGTGCCCTGAAGGTCGGTTTCGCCTACCACTTTGACCGGATAGAGCGGTTTGCCTTTTTCGTACTCTTGCTGATAGATTTTTCCGTCGCGATATACCTGCGAGAGCATGTGGCTCGAGAGCGCGTTGACGCAGCTCACACCCACACCGTGCAGTCCTCCAGACACTTTGTAGGAGCCTTTGTCGAATTTACCTCCGGCGTGAAGCACCGTCATGACCACTTCGAGGGCCGATTTGTGCATCTTTTCGTGCTCGTCTACGGGTATTCCGCGTCCATTGTCGAGCACGGTGATTGAGTTGTCTTCGTTGATCGTTACTTCAATGTGTGTACAGAAGCCAGCCATGGCTTCGTCGATAGAGTTGTCAACGGTTTCGTTTACCAAATGGTGCAATCCTTTTTCGCTGATGTCGCCAATATACATGGCCGGGCGTTTCCGGACAGCCTCAAGGCCTTCGAGCACTTGAATATTACTAGCCGAATAGTTGCTTTGGTTTTCTTGAATTTCTGCCATTTTTAGTCGTTCTAATTATAGTGTGCAAAGTTACGAAAAATCGGGCAAAATGCAAAAGAAAAACTTGTTTTTCTTTCGCTTTTCCGGGTGGTTTCAACATCTGAAAAGCCAAAGTTTCTAAAAAACTTCAAAACTGAATTTTCAGGTGTCAAAAGACCTTAAAAATCCCGCGTAGCCTGCTAAATTTAACTCAAAGTTTTAGTGCAAAAAACAAGGCTGATACCTTTTTCCTGGTACCAGCCTTCTGTATGGTTTTGCCGAATGCTCTGGTGAGCAGTGCGGTTATCCCAGCTTGTTGATGTGCATAGCCAAACCCGACTTCAGGTTCGAAGCCTTGTTCTTGTGGATAATGTTTCTCTTAGCCAGCTTGTCGAGCATCTTCTGTACGGTGGGATAAAGCTTCACGGCTTCCTCCTTGTCCGTCATGGCACGCAGCTTGCGCACAGCGTTACGCATGGTCTTAGCGTAGTATTTGTTGTGCAGTGTTTTGGTCTTTGTCTGACGGATTCTTTTGAGTGACGATTTGTGATTTGCCATTTTTTTTTAATGTTTTAATGTTTTTGAATGTGATTGTGTTTAAAGCCTGAGGGTCTTGCGTCGCGAGGACAGCCCGGGCAAATTCTGCAGAAAGCAAGCCTTCTAACAAAATTTTCCGACACCTTGTCCCGCCTGGCGGCGGTAGCACTTGGCTGTGCAGATGGCGGATTTAAATGGTAGTCCCTAGGAGAGTCGAACTCCTCTTTAGAGAATGAAAATCTCTCGTCCTAACCGATAGACGAAGGGACCGGTGCTCAATTTTGCGGATGCAAAGGTACTGCAAATCTTTCAACCTGCCAAATTTTCTTTCATTTTTTTTGCTTAAATGCCTCAAATTTTGTACTTTTCGGGTGTTTTGACTGTTCCTCTTGTGCTCAAGAACGGTGTTTCAGGGCTCTATTTAAATTTTTTTATCTTTTGTTCCCCCATGTTTTTGTTTTCATTTTCCCGTGTTTTTGTTTTGATTTTTCATCCGATTGTGTTACATTTGCAAACGTTATGCTCATAGAAACCCGTGCCATTGTGCTTCGAAGTTTTAAGTACGGCGAAACGAAGCTCATCACCGACATGCTCACCGAGCAGGAAGGCCGCGTGTCGTTTGTGGTCAGTGCCAGCAGGCCTGGCAAGCCGGCTGCGGGGCGCGCTGCGCGGGGCAAGGTGCCCAAACAGCTGCTACAGCCCATGACGATGCTCGACATCAGCTACGAGCGCCGCCCAACGGCGCAGTTGCTGTCCATTCGCGAGGCTCATTTGGCACAGCCCTACAGCTCTATTCCATTCGACGCGCGAAAACTGAGCATCACTCTTTTCCTGGCCGACTTTCTTTGTTACGCCACGCGCGCCGAACAGCAGAACAACTCCCTGTTTGCCTATATTGAGAACAGCCTGCAGTGGCTCGACGGCTGCAATGCCTCGTTTGCCAATTTTCATCTGGTTTTTCTCATGCGACTCACCCGCTTCGTTGGCTTTTTTCCCAACATCGACGATTACCGCGAGGGGGATTGTTTCGACCTGCGCGCCGCCAGTTTTTGCCATGCGGCACCCCTGCACACCGATTTTCTTGCTCCTGCCGACGCCCAGCGCATCAGTACCCTCATGCGCATGAACTACGACTCGATGCATCTCTTTCGCATGAGCCACGACGACCGTAACCGCATCATCGACGTGTTGCTGCACTATTATCGGCTGCATGTGCCCAATTTTCCCGAGTTGCGGTCGTTGGCGGTGCTCAAGCAGTTGTGGGCGCAGGAATAGCAAAACCGTGGTTTCGCTCGTTGTTTCCCAACAGGTGCAAAACAACGTCGGGGAATCCATTCAAATTTTCTAGAAAATTTCATCATAACTCACGACGTTATTTTTCTAAACCACGACATTAGAAAAATAACTCACGACGATACGTTCAAATTCTCTAGAAAATTTTGTGCTATTTCCCGACGCTGTTGCCCTATTGCTGAGAAAGCATTATTTCTTACCGCCAAAGAAAATGCGGGTGGCATTGACCACGGCCAGCAAGGCCACTCCCACATCGGCAAACACGGCTTCCCACAGATTGGCCACACCCAGCACGCCCAGCAACATCACCACCACCTTGACACCAATGGCCAGCACGATGTTCTGCTTTACAATGGCGCGCGTGCGCTTACCTATGCTGACAGCCTCGGCCACACGCGAGGGCTGGTCGGTTTGTATGACGATATCTGCTGTTTCGATGGCCACATCGCTGCCCAGCGCTCCCATGGCAATGCCCACGTGGCTCGTGGCCAGCACGGGAGCGTCGTTAATGCCGTCGCCAACGAAAGCCACCTGGTGGCCAGCCTTGCGCAGCATCTGCAGATGCTTCACTTTACCTTCGGGCAGCAAGTCGCCCACAGCGTGGCCCACGCCCAGCAGTTCAGCCACCTTGTCAACCAGCGCTTGTTTGTCGCCGCTGAGCATTTCGGTGGAAATCTGTTGCTCCGACAGTCGGCTGACGGCCTCTTTAGCGTCGCTCTTCAGTGTGTCAGAGAGCAGAATATACCCGATGAAATGGCCGTTTTTCGATACTGCCACGAGTGTCTCGGCTGTTTCGGCCAAAGTTTCAGGGTAGGCCACGCCCTCGCGCTCCAATAGTCTTAGCGTACCCACCAGCCATGTGCTGCCGTCGTCGGCCATAGCCTTCAGACCGTAACCCGCAATATTGGTGATTTCTTTCAGTGGCAAAAGCTCATTGGCCTGCGTTTCGTTCACTCCTTTGATGATGGCCTTGGCAATGGGGTGTGTGCTCGCCTGCTCGATGGCTGCCACCTGCTGCAGGTCGGTGGCGGAAAGCCCTTCCACGCGGGTGATGCTAAACTCGCCCGTGGTCAGGGTGCCCGTCTTGTCGAACACCACCGTATCGACAGCCGTGATGGCATCGAGATAGTTGCCGCCCTTAAACAGTATGCCGCGCTTCGAGGCGGCACCGATTCCGGCAAAATAGCTCAGCGGAATGCTGATAACCAGTGCGCAGGGACACGAAATCACCAGGAATATCAGCGCGCGATAGAACCACTGGCCGAAATCGAACGCAAAGCGTGCGGGAGTCATGCTCACCAGCCACGGCACTATCACCGTGAGTGCGGCCAGCACAATGACTGTCGGCGTATAGACACGTGCAAATCGGCGGATGAACAGTTCGGCGGGTGCCTTGCGCGCGGCAGCATCTTCCACCATGTTCAGAATGCGCGTGATGGCACTTTCTTTTTCGGGGCGAGCCACTCGCAGGCGCACCACCGTGTCGGTGGCTATCATGCCTGCCAGCACCTCCTCGCCCGTGGCTATCTGCCGGGGCATGCTCTCGCCTGTCAGCGCAGCTGTGTTGAACGAGGCCTCTGCCGAAAGCAACTCTCCGTCGAGTGGCACACGCTGTCCTGCCCGTACCTCAATAATTTCGCCCACCTTCACCTCGCCCGGAAGCCGGCTCTCTGTGGTTCCGTTGGCAGTCACCACGTCGGCCTTGTCGGGTTTGATGGCCAGAAGCTGCTCTATGTTGCCACGAGCGCGGTCAACGGCCTTGTCCTGTAGCCACTCGCCCACGCAGTAGAACAGCATTACGGCTACGCCCTCGGGATATTCGCCAATGCAGAAAGCCCCCACCGAAGCGATGGTCATCAGCATAAATTCGCTGAACACGTCGCCCCGCCGTGCGCTCTCTATGGCACTCCGCACCACCTTGTGCCCCACCAGCAGGAAAGCACAAGCGTACCATGCCAGTGTCACCCAACCACTGAACCACTCAACATGGCAGGCCGACAGCACCAGTCCGCCTACCAGCAGCACAAAAGCCGCGACCATGGCTACGGGCGAAAGGCTCTCGCCCTCGTCGCAGCAATGGCCGTGATTGTGGCTGTGACTGTGGCTATGACCATGACTATGCCCCTCGCAACAATGACCGTGACTATGATCCTCGCAACAATGGTTGTGCTCATCAGTATGCTCATGCTCATGGTGATGGTGTTCATGCTCATGTTGGCAGCATGAATCTTCGTGTCCGTGGCAGTGGCTCGTTTCTTTGTCTTCGTGACGGTGTTGATGTTGTTCTTTCATATTTTTGTCGTCTGTTGTTTTTTGTTTCTGTTTCTAGATGACAGTTCTATTTCCCTTTGCAGTAGGAGGCGACGTGGCCCACGTCGCTCAACGCAGTTGTCGCGTTAGCTCGGTTGAGTTGTCACGTCGTTGGCGCCGCTATCGTCACGTAAGCCACGTGACCTCCTACTTGGATGCTGCAAAGGTAGTGTGAAGTTTCTGCAACTTGGTTGCAAATATGGTTTACGCAATGCAAAATGAAAAAACCAAGATATAAAAAACTCATTCCCGACGAATCACAGCAGATTCATCGGGAATGAGTTTTTTAATTCAGCTTTTTGCTGGGCTTGTAAAAAAGTAGTTTCGGACAGCTAAAAAAGGTTTCAAAAGGGCTACCAAGGATTGCTACACATCATTTGGCGGCACTGGCCCGTAGCGCGAGGGCGCTGTTTTCGGCGGCTTCCATGATTTCGCGCTCGCCGGGGCCTTTGTCGTTGATGCCGCAGAGGTGCAGGATGCCGTGGATGATGACGCGGTGGAGCTCCTCGTCGTAGTCCTTACCGAACTTTTCAGCATTGGTGCGCACGGTGTCGAGCGAAATGATGAGGTCGCCATTGAGCGTGTCGCCTTCGCAATAGTCGAAGGTGATGATGTCGGTGTAGTAGTCGTGGCCAAGATATTCGTTGTTGACCTGCAGGATGCGTTCGTCGTTAACGAACATATAGCCCACCTCGCCCACGCGTCGGCCATAGGTGGCTGCCACACGGCGTATCCATGCGGTGGTTTCGCGTCGGCGGATGGCGGGCATGCTGACGCCGTCGGTGTTGTAGGTAATCATAGGCTTTGCTTTTTAGGTAAGAATTTACTCACATCCACGCCGAAGTGGGCCAGTTCGCGCAGGGCGCTCGACGATACGGAGGCCAGCTCGGGCTCGGTGTAAAGCAGAATGGTTTCGATGCCACCCAGGCGGCGGTTGAAGTCGGCCTGCCACTGCTCGTACTCAAAGTCGCTCACCGAGCGTACACCTTTGACGATGAACTTTGCGCCTTCGTCGCGGGCAAAGTCCATGGCCAGTCCGAAGTAGGGTTTCACGCTGACGGCGGGCACGTCGGCGTAGAGCTGTTGTATGGCAGCCATGCGTTCGGCTGCCGGACTCATGTTGGGTTTGTGAACGTTGTCGCCCACCACGCCGATGACTAACTCGTCGAACAGGGGCAGCGCGCGCCTCACGATGGAGGCGTGACCAATGGTGAAGGGGTCGAAAGTACCCACAAAAATGGCTTTTCTCATAGAATAGAATGATGTGTGGGCTTGTTTATTTTGTTGCCGCCTTGATGTCGGCCAAGGTGATTTCGGTGAGGTCGCTGTTGGCCACGTTGCCCTGTTTGCTCAGTCGGTTGGCCTGGCACTGTATGGCTTTCTCAAACAAATTGCGCGCATAGCGGGCGTTGCCAAAGTTGCGGTCCTTGTGCTCCACGGCATAGTCGAGCGACTGTTTGAGATAGTCGGCCGCCTCGCGGGTGATGTTGTATTCGTTTTTGCGCAGATACATCTCGAAAATCTTGTAGAGTTCATCGCCCGTGTAGTCGGGGAAATTGATGTAGCGGTTGAAGCGCGACTGCAGACCCGGGTTAGAGTCGATGAACTTTTTCATTTCGTTGGTGTAGCCGGCCACGATGACCACCAGTTTGTCGCGGTCGTCCTCCATGCGCTTGAGCAGGGTGGCCACGGCTTCTGCACCATAGTCGTTGTTGCTCTGGCCCTGAGTGATGGCGTAGGCCTCGTCGATGAATAGCACGCCATTGAGTGCCGAGTCGCAGATGGCATTCACGCGGGGTGCCGTCTGCCCCACATATTGGCCCACCAATCCGGAGCGGTCGGTTTCAACGAGGTGGCCTTTTTTCAGGATGCCCAAGTCTTTATAAATGCGTGCCACAATGCGTGCCACGGTGGTTTTTCCTGTGCCCGGACTTCCAGTAAACACGAGATGATAGGACATTTTGGGACTCTTCAGCCCCTGTTTCTCACGCATTTTTTGCACTTTCACGAAGTTGGCCAGCGAGTTTACTTCTTGTTTCACTTTCTCCAGTCCAATGAGGCTGTTGAGCTCTTCGTAGGGATCGTTTTCCAGAGGGTCGTTTACCTTGGTGCTATCCACGGCTTGGTCGTCAACACCTTCGCTGCGGATTTTAAACTCAAAGCCGTTTCCCTTTTTGCCAGCCTTGCGGAAGGTGATGCCGTTGCTATCGACAGTTTCTTCGTCATTCTCGTCAGCACTGTCATCGGTGGCTACGGCCACCACGGTCATGATGCCCATCAGCAGAAACACCGCGCAGACCGCAACGATGATGATGGTGAGTTGTTTGTTCGTAAATTTTGCCATTATCGTGTAGCTTTAAGGTTTTATGGTTTTATAATCATTTTATCATTTCACGATTTCACAATCATAATTATTTTACAATTTCACAATTTCACAATTTCACTGTCTGATTGTAAATTGTCTAATTGTCAAATAAATCTGTTTCACGATTTCACTGTCTGATTGTAAATTGTCTAATTGTCAAATAAATCTGTTTCTCATTTTTCATTTAGCGAAGCGTAAATCAAATAGGGCGCCAGATAGCACACCACATCGCTCGTGTCGAATGTGCCGCTCAGCACGCCGGCACCCTGCAACAGTTCTGAGAGGGCTCCCGCCAACGGAATGGGCAATGTGGCCAATAGGCGCCAGCGCAGCGCGCGCCCTTGCATCAGCCAGCCCACCAGCAGCACGTAGGCTGCCGACCACAGGCCGCCCGGCAAACTGTAAACCATCCAATCGGGCAGCTGCATGCTGCCCAAGAGTGTTCTCATGCTGTCGGCCCAGCTGCCTATTCCCGTTGCGTCGGCGACACTAAAAAGCAGCAATGTGCGTGGCCTGAACAGCACGTAAACCATGCCGCCCATAGCCAGCAACAGCAGCCCGAACCACGGTTGGGCCTTGGTGAGAATCTTTTCCATCGTGATTGCAAAGATATGAAAAAACCTTTCGACAACAAAATAAATAAGGTTGAAGTTGCATGGGGAACCCCATTTTTCTTCAAAATTAATTAAATCGGTGCCGATTTTAAAAAACATTGCCTATCAAAGTATATTTATCGTTAATAGTTTGTTGCTAAACAGTCAATTTCTTGAAAACCGTCCTATCTTTGCATCGATGCAATACCATGTCAGCAAGCTGCTCCCAGCAATCGTAGTCACAATGGCTCTATGCCAACACGCCAAGGCCAACAGCGCCATGGCGCAATTGTCGTATATCCATTGTCCATCATCGGCTGTCATGGTTCCAACCGACAGCGTGGCTGCCGACTCGGCCAAGAACGAACGCACCATTGTGGTGGCCGACATGGAAACCCGCACCCCCATTCGCCAAGTGTTGGTGTTTTTGCCCAACCGCGAGAGTGTGCGCACCAACTATCGTGGCGAGTTTGTGCTGCGCACCGACACCTTCTCGCTGCTCCGCCTGCGGCATCCCAAATACCATGAGCTGAAGATTACCGCCGCTGAACTGGCCCATGAGGACACTCTGCTATTGCTTCCGCGTGAGAACCCGCTGGGCGAAGTGGTGGTTTATGGGCACAGAAAAGACGAGCAGGCCAAGCTCAATGCCTTGCACAACCAAATCAACAACCAAATGATAGAAGAGCTGCGCGCGCTGGCCCACAAACCTGGCGTGAATTTCGATTTCGGCGAACTCACCGACTTCAAAGGGCGCGCCCGGCGCAAAAGAGCCGAGCGAATTAAACGCTCATTGGAGAAATACTGACTTATTCGTTCGGTTCGACATGAACCGCCACATGGGTGGCAGCGCCGTAGTGCTGCCTCAGCACAGCCTCCACTTCTGAGGCCTTGTCGTGCGCCTCGCGCAGGGGAATGTCGCCTGGCATGAGTATATGCAGCTCAATGGCGTAGTGGTTGCCCAAACGGCGAGTGCGCAGGTCGTGGGGCTTGGAAACGCCCTCGACAGAAGCAGCCAGTTGCAGGATTTCGGTTTCTACCTCGTCGGGAAGCGACTGCTCCATCAGGTCGCCAATGCCGCGCCGCACAAGGTCGAAAGACACTTTCACGATGAAAAGTCCGACAACGACCGATGCCACAGGATCGAGCACCGTCCAGCGCTGGCCAAGAAAGATGGCACCGCCAATGCCTATGGCAGTGCCTATCGACGAGAGGGCATCGCTGCGGTGGTGCCAGGCATTGGCTTCTACTGCCTGTGATTGCAGTCGCCGTGCCTCAACCATTGAATAGCGGAAAACGGCCTCCTTCAGCACCACCGACAGCAGGGCAGCCCAAAGAGCCAGCAAGCCGGGGGCTTTGAGCTGTTGCCCGCCTGCCCACGCTACAATCTTGGTTACGCCGCTGTAGAGTATGCCTACGGCAACCGCCAGCAGAGCCAGCCCGATGATGGTCATGGCCAGTGTCTCGAACTTTCCGTGGCCGTAGTCGTGCGACTTGTCTTTGGGTTTGTCGCTGATGCGGACAAAGAGAATCACAATGATGTCGGTCACAAAGTCGCTGAGCGAGTGGACGGCGTCGGCCAGCATCGCAGCACTGTTTCCCACAATGCCCGCTACGAACTTGAAGAGCAGCAACACCACGTTGACCGCTCCTCCCGCCATTGTTACACGGTAGATGCGGCTCCGTCGGCTTCTCGTATCGTTTCCGTTCATATTTCTCATTTCCAAATTATCATTTATCAAAGCGTCATTTATCATTTATCATTTTTCATTTAGCGAAGCGCTATTCCTCATTTCCTTGATGGTTTTCTGCAGTTCCTCCAGAAAGCGTGCGGCGTGGGTACCGTCAAGCTGGGCGTGGTGAAACTGGAACGACACGTTGAGTGTGGTTCGCAGCCAGTGGCGCTTGTAACGTCCCCAGACCAGGAAAGGGTTGTTGAAGATGCCGGTGTACTGGTTGACGATGCAGTTTAGTTCGGTGCCCGTCACGGCCGATGTGCCAACAATCATGGCACCGTCGTCGGTGATGTCCTGACATGTGGTGGCAGCTTTCCGGGTGAGGGTGTCGTAGTCAGTGCTAAACTGTTGCAGGCTGTCGGAGTAGGGGATGTCGCACGTGCTGATGCCACCCGCCTTGTTGCCGACAATCACGTTGACGGCCATGCGGTCGAAACGGTAAAGCTTGCACTGTGCTGACAAGGGGACAAACCCCATGGCCTGATTGTTTGCTAGTGGCTTTTCGGGCAGCAGGTAAAACTCGTCTATGGTGCTGGCAGCCTTGGCAATGCACCAGCACAGAAGCATATTGAATTTCAGGTTCTTCTTTCGGCTGAGTCTTACAAGCTGCGTTACGTCGAATGTCTTGACGAGCGTCACCATTGGCATGGGCGACTGCATCCACTTTTCGAAAGCCTGAGCCCGGTTTGTAGTTTTGGGGTCGATTTCTTGTTTCATAATGCATAATATTTAATGCATAATTTATAATGCGACTAACAAGGCCAGCAGTGTGAAGAGATAGTTCTTGTTCATAGATATTATTATTTATTTGATTTCACAATTTCACAATTTCACAATTTATCATTTATCATTTATCATTTATCATTTCTCATTTCCCTTCGAAGCGCCTTCGTTGCAAATGGTTGCCACAATGTATTCTGATCGTGTTCCGATGCGGAATTTTCCGCCCCAAATTCCAATGCCCGAACTGACGTAATAGCGGGTGTCGCCACGCTGATGCGAGCCGAAGGCACACTCGTAGATGGCTTCGGTAATCCATGAGATGGGCCAAACCTGACCGTGGTGGGTGTGGCCGCTCAGCTGAAAGTCGATGCCTGCCTGCTGGGCTTCTTCCAGATGGTAGGGCTGGTGGTCGAGCAAAATAGAGAACGTGCTGTCGGGAATTTCTTCGGCCAACTGGGCCACGCTTTTGCGGTGGGGATTGGTGCGGTCATCGCGCCCCATAATGCAGAGGTCGCCTACGGTGGCCACGCTGTCGCGCAGCAACCGGATGTCAGCCTGACGATAAAACAGCTGGGCGTTGGGCTGTCCGCTGTAGTATTCGTGGTTGCCCAGACAGGCATAAACGGGAGCGTTGAGGCGCAAAAACTCGCGCCACGATTCTTCCTGCTCAAGCGGCTGGGTGCTGATATCGATAATGTCGCCGGCAATGAGAATCAGGTCAGCTTTCTCGCGGTTGATCATATCCACCCATCGGGCCAGTTCCTTGCGGCGGTTGTGGTAGCCCAGGTGCATGTCGGTAAGCATCACCACCGTGAGCGGACGGCTGAGGTGCTTGCTGGTGGTGAGGGTGAGCGGCTGGCGCACCTTGTTGCGGTAGTGTATGTTGCCATAAACAAAGATGGCTGTGAGCACCACGGCAATGACCAGTGCTGTGGTGCCGTTATGAACGACCACGGCTTTGGGCACCAGGCGCACCAAGCGGCCCAAGTCGAGCAGCAGGAAGGCGATGGCCAGATAAAGCAAAATGAAGAGGGTAGAGTTGCCCACTTCGTAGAGCGTACTGGCGGCGTTGAGTGAAAGCATGCCGCGCAACCGAGTGAAATTGGCAAACATGCAGCAGAAAGCCAACAGCCCCCCTAGCAACACACATGCCTTGGCCCATGGTGCAAAGGGCAGCAGCTGCCAAATGTGCCAGCAGATGTATGCAAATCCCATCGTGGGAAGGAGTGTAAAGAGGAGCATCCACATCATTTTCATGCTTTTTTGCGGCAAAAATAGCAAATAAATGGCAATTGGCAATTGAAAATTGATAATATTTTATAATTTTGCACGCGAAACGCCTTTTTCAAGGCAGCCATGTTGTAAAAGAAGTAAAAGCAGAATGAAGCAACCATGAAAATTAGATTCAGATATTTCTTGCTGACCTACGTCCTGTTTGTGGTCATTTTCGTTTTCGAGAAACCTCTGTTCATGCTGCGCCATTTGTCGCAGTTCAAGGCATCGTCGTTCTCCGAGTGGATGAGTGTGATTTGGAATGGCTTGTCGCTCGACCTCACTGCCGCCGCCTGGCTGACGGTGATTCCGGGCTTGTTGCTGACTTGCACCATCTGGTCGCGAAAGAAGTTGTGGCGCCGCCTGGCAAAAATCTATTTTCTGTTGGCCTCGCTGCTCATGGCTGGCGTGTTCGTGGCCGACATGGCTGTTTATCCCAACACGGGCTCAAAACTTACCGCCAACTCGCTGGGCGCGTTGCTGACGCAGCCGAGTGCCGTCTTTGGCGATAGCGTGTGGTCGGTGCTGGGCGGCTTTTTGGCCGTGCTTATCTTTGCGATGCTGTTTTTTGTTGTCTTCTATCTCTGTTTGTTGGGTAGCGAAAAACTGGAACGCAAGCTGCTTCCGCTCAATCCGTTGCTGTTCACACTGTTGTTTTTGCTGCTCGAGGTGGTGCTGCTGGTTCCTGTTTTCAAAGGCATGGGTGCCAATGGCATGGACGTGAGCAAGGCATACTTCAGTGCTAATAAACGGCTCAATCTGGCAGCGGTGAATCCGCTCTACAGTGCCATGGCCACCTGGCAGGGCAAGGGCATTGCCCTGCCCGAAATCAAGTTCCCCATTGCCCGTAAAAGTGGAGAGAAGAAAGAGGAGAGTGGAGAGAGAAAAGAAGGTGCGGATGCGCTCTTCGATCCCGCCATCAATGGCGAGCAGGCCAAGCCCAGCCGCGCTATTCTCAACACACCCAAACCCAACGTGCTGGTGGTTGTGCTGAAAAACATGCCCGCCAGTCTTGTGGGAGCCATGGGTGGCGACAAAAACGTGACTGTCTGCCTCAACGAACTGGTGCCGCAAGGTTTGCTGTTCAATCATATTTACGCCACGAGCACCAATGCGGCTGACGGACTGCGCGCCTTGCTCAACGGCGAAGTGTCTGCCAGCCAACACCCAACAACCATCACCCAACACCCATCACCCAACACCCAACAACCATCACCCTCGCTGGTCAACACGTTGCGCAACGAAGGCTATCTGGCTGCTTACTATAGCGGACTAGACCTCGATGGCACCAATCTTCGCAACCAGCTGAAGACGGCAGGCTTCCAAGGGTTCGTTTCGCAAACCGACTTCTCTGTCGCCGACCGGCAGAACAGTTGGGGCGTTCACGACTTCCCTGTGTTCAACGCCCTGCTCAGCGAGCTGCGCAACGAAAAGACACAGAAACCTTGGATACGCATGGTGCAGACGGCCAGCGCACAGCCTCCCTACACCGTGCCATACCACCGGGTGAAAGACCAGCTCGAGAACAATGCCTTCGCCTACAGCGACGCCTGCCTGGGCCACTTCATCAGCGAGCTGAAAAAGCTGCCGCAGTGGGAAAAGACCCTCGTTGTGGTGACGAGCGACTGCGTGGGCTCCTATCCGCAACAGAACGAGCTTTCTACTGGCCGATTCCACATACCCATGCTGCTGTTGGGCGGCGCGCTCAAAGAAACTGGCGTTGTTGACACCTACGGCTCGCAGGCCGACTTGGCCGCCACGCTGCTGGCGCAGCTGGGACTCTCGCACAAGGCTTTCACTTATAGCAAAGACCTCCTGAGCGACGCAGCTCCGCACTTTGCTTACTTTAGTACCCCCAACGGATACGGCATGCTCAGCGCCGACAACCAGCTGGTGATAGACCAGAAAGCCGACAAGAACGTGATTGACGAAGGCAAAGAGAAAGGGCAGAACGAGGACTTGCTGAAGGCTTTCAGAGAGTATCTGGATAATTGATAATTGACAATTGATAATTATGCATTATGCATTATAAATTATGCATTATACATTAAGCATTATTGAGAGCTTGATGCAAACCGATGCCGACGTGCTGCTGGCCGTGAATGGGCTGCACAGTTCGTTCTTCGACACCTTCATGTTCCTTTGTAGCGACAAGTGGGCGTGGGTTGTTTTCTATGCAAGTCTTTTATATGTACTGCTGCGTAACTATTCGCTCCGCACGGCTCTCATGCTGCTGTTGTTCATCGCTCTGACCATCGTTCTGGCCGACCAGCTCAGCGCCCATGTTCTCCGTCCTTATTTCGGCCGTCTTCGCCCGGCCAACCTCAATAATCCACTCTCTCAGTGGGTTCACGTGGTGAACAACTATCGCGGAGGCCCCTACAGCTTCCCCTCCAGCCATGCCGCCAACACCGCCGGCCTGGCCTTTTTTTGTACTTTTTTGTTCCGCCGCCGCTGGTTCTCATGGCTCATGGCAGCGTGGATGCTGCTGGTGTGCTATTCGCGCATGTATCTGGGAGTCCACTATCCCGGCGACCTCATTGCGGGCATTTTGCTGGGAGCCCTTTGCGCCGCCGTCACTTTTGGCAGCTATTGCCGCCTCCAGCAGGTGGAGCGGCTCTCGCTCGACCCAGTGCGCAAAGAGTCCAACGCGCTTGTCCATCTTTATGTGCCCGCCCTGGCGCTGCTGCTCACAGTGCTCGCATTCCTTGTTTTGGCGGGCGTAAATTGAGAGTGGAGTCAGAACTCCGGTTCCTCAACAATGTGTATTTCCTTGCCCGTCAGTGGGTGGGTGAAAGTGATTTCGGCTGCATGCAGATGCAGCCGTTCTGCTTTTGTGCCGTAGAGCTCGTCGCCCACGATGGGGCAGGCCAGTCCGTCTTCGTGGGCGCAGTGCATGCGCAGCTGGTGGGTGCGCCCTGTTTGTGGGTATAAGTTCACACGTGCGCGCGTTCCTTTTGTTTCTGTTACCTCATAGCGCGTCAGGGCTTCTTTTCCCACTTCGTGGTCCACCATCTGCCGCGGACGGTCCAGGGGGTTAGGGCAGAGGGGAAGGGTAATGATGCCGCTTCTGGCCGACGGAATGCCTTCGAGCACAGCCACGTAGCGTTTCTTTACCTTCCGCTGGCTGAACTGCCGTTGCAGCAGTTTGTGAACCTCCTTGCTCTTGGCTATCACGATGAGTCCCGATGTGGCCATGTCCAGCCGGTGAACCATCAGCGGGCCGTCGGCTTCGGGAAACCGCTGGCGCATCAGCGTGAACACCGAGCGCTGCTCCTCGCGCCCCGGCACCGAAAGCATGCCTGCTGGTTTGCTGACCACCGCCAGCCATTCATCGTCGTAGAGAATGGGGAGAGGGGGTGATGGTTGTTGGGTGTTGGTTGATGGGTGGTGGGTGTTGGGTGATGGAGAGAAAAAGGTTCCCAGCATATACGTCAATATGGGCAGGCACTTGCCACGGCAGGCGGGGTAGAAATGGCCGTGGTGGCGAATTTCCGCTTTTGGCGATGCACCGTACCAAAACTCTGCTATGCATAAGGGCTTCATCTGGTGCAGAAATGCATACTGCAGCAGCTTGGGCGCACAGCAGTCGCCGCTGCCGCCCGGCGGCAACGGAAAACGCTGACGCAGACGGGGTGACGTGTGGTAGTCGTGCCAAATGTTGATGAGGTTTCTGCGTTCTCCGCGCTCGTTGAGCATCAGGTACTGCTCGAACAACCACCGTTGCAACTCTTCGGACATTTGTTTGCGCTGCTGGCGCAGTTCGTTAAGGGCTGTGGCGTGGGTGGCAGCGTCTTCTTCGTTGGTTTCCCATTCTCTGATCTGCCTATTGATAGCCGAAATCTGCCGTTCAGTCTGCTTGAAGTGTCCGTCGGGCTGCTGCGCATCGAACACTGGCGGCACAAACCATGCCCAGTCGTTGCGCCCTGCCAGCAGTCCTGAATAGGCTGCCAGGAATCCTGTTTTGCCGTTGTTGGTTTTCACAACCAATACGCCGAACATCTTCCCGTTGCGGGCATCGCTCTCGCAAGTTGCGTCGTGTTTCAGATACCTTCGCACCTCGTCGGCCGCCAACAAACACAGCGGATGCGGCTCGTAGTCGAACGGGTTGTTCATTGCCAACGGCGGTTCGATGTTGCTATTCAGTGGGTGGAAAATCATGGTTCAGGGAAAATGCTTACAGGCAGATTTGCTCCAAATCGTCGGGAACCCATACGCTTCCGCTAAAGACCGTCTTGGCTTCAGCCGTGTATCGCTGGCGGCGGGTCTGGAGGGTTTCGTCCTCGGTGTGATAGAGAATGAGGTTTCTTATGCTGAGTTTTTCTGCCAGTCGGGCCGCATCGAGCACGGTGCTATGGTGCTTCTCATAAGGATGAAAGCGGTCGCGGTCTTCGTATAGGCAGTAAGCCTCGCTCATCAGCCAGTCGGCACCATCGGCATAGCTTTCGCACAAAGGGCTGAACGGCTCGTCGCCTAGACAGCATAAACGTTGGCCGTCGGGCAACTGGGCGGTGAATCCAAATTGCAGTTCGTTGGAAGAATGAACGTCGAAGCACTGCAGTTTGATGTCGCCCACCTGAAAGGTGTCGGCATCGTTCAGGCAATTCATCACCACCAGACTGCCAATGTTTTCAGCTTCGGAAGGGGGAAGAACTTGGCGACAGATGACGGTGAGCAGGTGGAGCACTTTCTGATGGCTCCACACGCGCAGTGGAAAATGGAACTGCAAAGCCATGCGCATGATCCACACACAGCCGAGCAAATGGTCGGTGTGAGTATGCGTGACAAAAAGGTCGCTAATGCTGTCGTAGCCAATGCCTGCCCGTTGCAATTGGGTGAGAATGCCGTTGCCGCCACCGCCATCCACCAGCAGAATGCTGTCTTGGCAGTGGAGCGTGAAACTGGTGTTGAAACAGCGTGTGACAAGGGCGTTGCCTGTGCCCAGCATGGTGATATAGGGTTGAGTGGTCATCGTTGCAATAATAATAAGGTGCAGTTATAGTTTCAGATTTCTTTCACGCATACGAGTGCATGCCGCCCAGGAAATAGTTCACGCCGAAATAGGTCATGAGCACGGCCAGGAAAGCCGCGGCCAAGTAGGCATGCAGCACCATGGGACGGCAGAAGGCGGGCAGGCTCTGGCGGTGCAACGGCACGGCATAGACCATGAGCGTAATGAGAGCCCACACCTCTTTGGGGTCCCAGCTCCAGTAGCGGCCCCAGCTGACGTTGGCCCATACGGCACCCAGAAAGATGCCCGCAGCCAAAAAGAACACAGCAGGGTAGAGCAGCAGCAGCGATAGCTGGGCGCTAGGTGTTGGATCCTGGGTGTTGGGTGTTGGATCCTGGGCGTTGGCTGCCGGATGATGGCGCACAGCAGTCAGTATGAGGGCAAACAGGCCGTTGAGCATGGTGAAAGCCAGCAAGGCATAGCTCATCATCACGAGGCTTACGTGGGCACTGAGCAGGGGCGAGGAGAGCACGGGCATAAGCGGCGTTATCTGCGGATTGTTCTCGCCCAGCCATGCCACGAGCATGGCAAAGCCCGACAGGAGAAAACCGAAGGGCAGCACATGTGGCATGCGCCGCCCGATGAGCAGCGCCGTGAGCATGATGGCGAGTGCGAGAAATTGCATGGTTTCGTTGCCGTTGCCCAGCGGAATGCGCCCGCCCACATACCAGCGAAGCACGTAGCCGAACAGATAAAACACGAAGACCCCCCAAAGCACGACGCGCAACCCACCGAAACGAGGCTGCCGCTGTCGCGAGGCTGCCCATACGAGCAGGGCGAAGGTGAGCAATCCCAGCGTCAGGTTGACCATGAACAGCACCTTGCTGAAGGGTATGCGGTTATAGAGCAGTTCGGCGTTCACACGTAGGTCGCTCAGCGGAGCCACATCGGCCGGGCGTGGCCTGATGAGCGTGCCATTGGTGAGCATCAGTATGAGTCCCACTTTCTCGTCCAGCTCGCGCACGGGTTTCGAGTGGGTTTCCATGCGGTTCAGCTTGTATTCAAAGCCACCGGTGCCGGTACCCCCAGCGCCGTGAGCGGGCTGGAAGAGGTCGGCCATGCTGGCGTATTTGCCTTCTATGCCTAGTTGCTTTCGCAGCTGGGCATCTTTTATTTTTATCATTTTCTCGTTTTTCCATGCCTCGGGCTTGGCCAGCCATCCCTCCACTACCTGTTCGGCAGAAAGACCTTTGTAGGTGGGGCGTCCGTAGATTTTGGTGGTAAAGTCGCGGGCCAGCGTGTTCAGCGGTGCCACCCGGTCGTTGTAGATGACCTGCATGCGCGCCGTCTTGTCGGCTTTCTCGCGGCTGATGGTGGGTATCGAGCGGGCGTTTATAGAGTTAGGAGTTAGGAGTGAGGAGAGGGGAGTGAGGAGAGTTGAGATTGGGGAGAGCAATATGGTGTTGGGGAAGATAAGCAGCAACAGACATAGTCCGCGTCTGAGCAGCGGAGAGCGGAGCAGGTTGCGAAACTGCTCGCCCCGTGCCAGCAAAGTCCACATCATGGCGAGGGCCAGCAGGGCATAGCCGAAATAGGTGACGGGTGTGCCGTAGGGGTCGTAGTTCACGGTGAGGATGGTGCCTTGGTGGTCGCTGTCGAACGACGACTGGTAAAACCGGTAGCCCTGATGCTCAAGAATGTGGTTCATCGAGATGATTTTCTCTCCAGCCTTCTGCGTTTTCTGGACAATGCTCACCCGGCTGACAAAGTCAGAAGGTGCCTCGGTGCCCTGGTAATACTCCACGTTGAACGCGTTGAGCCGCAGGGCGAAGGGCAACAGCTCCATTTGCTTTTCCTTGGGATTATAGAACATGTTCTCGGCTGTTCCCGTGCGTATGTGTATCTGCCCTTCCTTGCTGGTGAGAAACGAGGTGGCCGCTCCGCCCAGAATAATGATAAAGGCTACGTGGATGAGAAACACCGGCAGGCGCTGCCAAAGCCGTCGGCGCACAATCCATGCCACCGACGCGACAACAAGAATGCCCCAAAGCACACAAAACCACCCACTGTGGTAAATGTGCTCTGAGGCGTATGCGTTTCCTCGTGCCTGTTCAACAAATGTGGCCGCGCCCAGCAGCAGCACGAGGACAATATAGACTACTGAAACTAGTTTTCTCAATCTTTATTCCTTCGTCTTTGTTTTTCTCATCTTCTTAGAAGGCGGGGAACTGCGGGTTCTCTACCTTCTTCACAGCCATGCACTCCATTTCTACCAGCCAGCCGGGGCGGCATACGGGGGCATGCACAATGACGTAGGGTTTGTCGGCAAACCGCTCCTCGTAGAGCTCGCTCACCACCTGGCAGTCGGCCGTGTCGCGCAGATAGACCACCATTTCGCTCACATCGTCGTAGCTGCAGCCAGCCTCGTTGAGCAGGGCCTCCACGTTCTCCCACATGCGGTGCGTCTGGCGGCGCACGTCGCCGCGATACATCACCTCGCCCTTGTTGTTGATGCTGGCCGTGCCCGAAATGAACACGTGGCGGCGGTCGGCATAGTCAACGCGCGTGCCGCGCTCGAAACTCACGCCGTAGTCGCTGGTGCGGTTCAGGTGGGTTTGCGCGTAAAGATAGGTGATTTGCTCCTGCCGGATGCCGTCGATGGCGTAGTTGTCCATTTGTGCGAGCACGTTGATGTCGGCCTGCCGGCCTCCTATGCCTGTGCTGGCGATGAAGTGGGTGTGTACGGTGAGGTCCTGAGTGAAGAACACATTGTTGCGCGCACGCACCACGCCGCCATAGTTCAAATCTACGTCGTTGACGAAGAACCATGTGCGGATGCAGTTTTCCGACAGTTTGCAGCCCTCTTCGAGCAGCTGCATCACATACTCGTTGAGCAGCAGGCGCGTCTGATACTCGGTGTTGGCAGCCAGATTGTGGGCACTGCCGTTCCAGAGGTGACGAAACGCGCCGTGAGCCGTCTCGTAGAGTCCGCTTTTCGAGATGCGCGTGTGAACGTCCGTCATCATATATACCCAGAGGGCGAGTTTTGTGCCGTCGAGCGGTGCTTGCTGAATCACCGACTTGGCGCACTCCGATGCGTCGGCCACTAGCACGGCGTCCTGCTGGTTGGCGGCATCGCTCAGGAAATATCTCTTAAACACGGCCTCGGCTCCCCGCAACTCGCCCTCGCGCAGCTGTCCGTAGGCATCGAGAATGGCTGCGAGCTGCTCGTTGAAGGTGAGGTGCGCATCGTCGATGCGAATCATCACGTGGTACTCGCGCACCTCGGTGCCATTGTCGAACTGCGAAATCTTGGCAATAGCGTGGTCGAAACGTATGGTTAGTTTTTTGTTCATATTTTGATTTTACAATTTTACTATTTTACAATTTCACAATTGTTGATTCTCAATACTTAGATCTCGATTCTCAACTTTCAAACCTTAATTCTCAACTTTCAAATTGTTGATCCAGTTGTCGATGAGCTGAAGCATGTCGGCTGAAGTCACCTCCGAGGCATGGTTGTAGTGCCAGCTTTCCGAAAGATTGGTGTTCAGGACTTGGTGCAGCACACTGGCCGCAGCATTGCCCGGTTCTACAAGCATTTTGCCCTCCACTCTTTTCGACGGTTTTCCCACCAGGGCCTCGTAGCTTCGGCCCTCGGTGAGGTAAAGGCCGGCGGCAGCCTGGTTGGCGGCACCGTGACAGTTGGCGCAGGTGGTGTTGAGAATGTTCTGTTGGATGGCGTTGAACATGGCTACGTTGACCTTTCCCACATCCATGCGCACCGTGTCGGTGGCACTGCTGATGTCTGTCTGGCTGAAGGTGACAATATGGCGGCGCAGACGGTCGAGCACGCAGAGGCGCACCAGCCGCACGTCGTCTTTGATGCCCGAGAGCACAATACTCACGCGCCCGTCGCTGGCGTTGTCGGCGCCAATCGACTTCTCAATGGTGGCATACTCGTCGCCGTCGTCGGTAAATCCTGCTATAGACACGCGGTAGGCGGCTGGCCATTGGTCGAGGCCGAGCAGCGTGCCCGTTAGTTTCACCACCTTTCCGCTGGCCGATGTTGCGGTGTGCTCGTAGATGCGTCGGTCGTCGCACGAGCATAGCGCAAAACCTGCAAACAGTAATAGCGGTGCAAAGATACGAATAAAAAATCGGCTATTCATTGCGTTTGACGTTTTTTTGATGACCTTTTTTACTTTTTTACCCTTTTACGCTTCCTGCGTTTTCCTTTTTCAGAATGCGTATTGCAGCATCACGCAGGCGGTGTGGGTGGAAATGCCCAGGTCGTCCATGTCGCGGTCCAGTTGCGTGGCGTGGCCAGTGCGCCCGATGAACTGGTACATGGCGGCCAGCTTGATGTTGGTTTTAGGCACAAAGTAGTTCACGGCCACGGCCGGCATGTTGAGCATGCCCTTGGCGTCGGTGCCGTTGCGGTCCATCAGGTCGTAACGCAGTCCCAGTTGCCACTGCGGTGCCACAAAGTAGCCCACCTGGGCGTAGCCGCCCCAGTAGTTGTAGCTGTCGTCAATCTTCTGCCGCTTGGTAAACCCTATGTGCATGTAGTAGGCCTCGGCAGCCACGTACCAGCGTCCCTTGAGCATGGCCAGTTCCACGCCGGCGCGCAGGTCGTTGGTCGATTCGTTCTCGCTTTCCACGTTGTAGTTGGCGCTCAGTCCGATGAGCATTTTGTCCTCGCCGAGCATTTTCGGGTTGCCCTGCGTCATGGGCATGAGTCCCTTGGGCTGCCACGTCAGCCGTGCGGCATAGAGCATTGAGGGAATGTGCCAGTCGTCGCTGAAGGTCTTGGTGGCGCCGTTCTGGGCCGAGCCGGTGCCGTTCCAGAGTCCCACTTCGTAGCCAAAACGGTTGTTGACAAATCCGTGCAACTCAACACCCAGGTCGAATCCCGTGCCAATGCCCGGTGTGACGGCGTTGAGCGAGTAGGGCAGAATGGCCTGAGCGGTGAGCGACGTGGGCAGTTGCGGAAAGAGTGTCTCGCCCAGGGTGGTGAGGTAGGCGTGTGTGAAGGGCGTTTTAAACTTTCCCGCCCGCAGGTGCAGCGCAGGGCTCACGCCGTAGTCAATCCAGGCCTGCTGTAGCACGTTGCCGCCCGAGCCGGCTGCATTAACGCAGATGTTGTAGTCGATGCTGCCGAAGGCTCGCCCCGTGAATCCGATGATGGCGTAGGGCATGGCAAAGCCCGAGTTGGCAATGTTGTCCTGGTTGTAGGCTTTGTCGAGTCCCTCGTCGTCGTAGTAGCGGAAATTGAGGGTCGATTGAATATACATGTAGGGTTTGAACACAAAGTTGCCGTCGTTCGACTGCAGGGTGAAGCCTCGGTTGTCGGCAATGGGAATCACGCCGTTGTCCATGTCGAGGTGAGTGGCATGGGTGTCATCGGGGGTTTTCTTGTCGCTTGTGCACAATTTGTTCGCAGTTTCTTTGGCCTCGTCGGCGCTTGTGCACAATTTGTGCACAGTTTCATTGTCCTCATTAGTGTTTGTGCACAATTTGTTCACAGTTTCGGTGGTGCTGGCTGCTTCGCCTGCCATTCGGCTTGCTTCGTCATCGTTGGCGGCCATTGCCGTTGTGCTTAGTGCGGTGGCCATTGCCAGCATCCATGTTTTTGTTGATGAGATATTCATATTTCAGGTTTTTATGGTTTTTTCAGTGTATTTTTGGGAGTCCGCAAACAGAAATTATTTGTCTGTTAACTTCAGAGGTCGCAGACCTCTTAACTTCCGATTACTTCAGTTAATTCCTAACATGTGGAACTTTAATTTGTTACTTTATTACCGTGAGTTATTTTTTTATTACCATGAGATAATTTTTTATTACCGTGAGATAATTTTTTATTTCACGACGTTGCGTTCAAATTCTCTAGAGAATTTTTGGTTATTCTCGTGCGTTGTTTCGCTAGTCGTTGGGTTTGCAAAAATCTCGTGCGGTGTGGATGTCGTATTACTTACAGCGAACCGAGGAATTCAATGAGTTGGTTGCGCTGTTGGCGGGTCATGTTCTTGAATTTGTTTTTCGAGGCTTCGCCTTCGCCGCCGTGCCACATAATGGCTTCGAGAAAGTTGCGGGCGCGTCCGTCGTGAAGGAAGTAGGTGTGGCCGTTCACTTTCTTTTGCAGGCCCACGCCCCAAAGTGGTGTGGTGCGCCACTCGTTGCCCCGTGCCAGACCGCTCACGAAGTTGTCGTTCAGGCCCACGCCCATGATTTCAGAGCCCATGTCGTGAAGCAGGAAGTCGCTGTAGGGGTGAATGGTTTGTCCGCCGAGCCACGGCAGATTGGTACCTGCCAGCAGTACCGAGCCTCGCGCCTTGGTATGCAGGGTGGCGACGTGGCACAGGTGGCATCCGGCCTGATAGAAGAGCTTTTCGCCCTCAATGACGTCGTGCTTGTTCACATTGCGTCGCGCCGGCACCGAGAGACTTTGCATGTAAAGGTCAACATCCTCCATGTCTCGCGTTGAGACGTCGAGCATGTCGTAGCTGAGGCCCATCATCGAGCCTTCGTCCATTTGGCGCTGGCCTTCGCATATTTCCTCGGGGTAGCGGCTGTTGGTCATGCCCATGTCACTAGAGAATCCCAGTTCCACGGTGAGGTCGGCGTGCTGCGCCTTGTTGCCCGATAGTCCCAGCTGCCGCCGTCCGCGTTCGTTGATGTAGTTGCAGCGTCCGCTGATGCCCCATTCGGGGTAGTTGCTCTGGCGTGCGAGGGCTTCGATTTCGGCGGGGTCGATGGCCATCATCTGTCCCATTCCCACATGGCGGAGCGGCACGCGCACTGTACACATCAGGTCGTCGGGGCTGATGGAGTCGGCATACCATTGGGTGATGGTCCAGCGGGGCACGCAGAGGGTGTATTTCTCGCCGTCGGGGAAACTGAACTGCATGGAGTCGATTCTCACTTTCAGTTTGCCCTCGGCATGCACACCGTAGATGCCCTGGTCGTGAATCACGCGCCCGTAGTTGGGAAAGAAAGTGCCGTTTTTGCGCACAATGTAGATGAGCGAGGCGGTGAAGCCGTAGGCTCCTGAGCCGTCGTTGCTGCCGTTCTTGAAACTGGTCCAGTAGGTGGGCTCGGTACGGCCCGCATTGCGGTGGCAGCTGCCGCACGAGTAGCCGGCATACACGGGTCCCAATCCGCCGCCGTGGCCGTTCTCGTTGGTGGTTTTCACGTTGTCGTACAGACGGTCGCCCGTGTTGAAACGGTCGGCATAGACCCCCGAGAGCCAGCTGGCAGGCTGGTCGTAGGCGATGGACGAACTGTAGAATCCGGTCGATGTTCCTGCCGACAGGGCATAGCCTTTGGGCATGTCGATGTCGTCAACGTCGAGCTGTTCGCTCTCGTCGCAGGCGGCAAGGCTCAGTGTGAGCAGAAACAGTGTAAACCTGAAGAATCTGTGCATCTTGTTCTGTTTTTGTTATTGTTTGTCTTTTTTACCACAATAGCGAAGACAGGAATCGTTGGTGTCGTTCCTGCCTTCGCTGTGGCATTATGCATGTGCCCCAGACGTGGGTGCTACTTTGTGGCGTTGTTGAGGAAGGGTTTCAGCTCGTTTTCGAGCACGTCGCTCAGGTCGGCGCAGGCTTCCATGGCAGCGGCGGCCTCTTGCGAGTTGATGTTGTTGCGGAAGGGCTGCGGAATGGCCTGAATGGCATTGGCGGCAGCCTGTATGGTGGTTTTCACCTTGGTGTCGAGCGCGGCATTGTATTTGGCCACAAGCTTGGAGAGCGAGTTGGCATTGATGCTTCCGTCGCGCGAGCCGTAGTAGGCGTTGCGAATGGAGTAGATGTTGTTGGTGTAGTCGTCGCGCGAGTGCCAGCTGTACCACGACTCCACGGCATAGAGGGCTTTCACCACGTTGCCGGCCACGTATTCCTTGTAGGGGTCGCCAATTTTTGCGTCGCCCACCTCGCCGGCTATGTCGATGCAGCCGTCGATGAGCTGCTCAATGCAACTGATGCCGCTGGTGAAGTCGCCGCCAGTGTGGGCCTTGAATTTGGCACCGTAGCCGCCAGTGGTCCAGGCGTTGTAGAGTGTGGTGGCATCGTCAACCAGCAGCTTGGCCGTGTTGCGCATATACTGCGCCCAGGCGGTGGCGTTGTTGGCGTTATACACAACGTTGGCCGCCTCGTTGTCGCTGGCCACGTCGTTCAGCGTGCGGGCTTTGCCGTCGCGGAAGGCCAGGAACTCAAGCGTGTGGAAACCGCGCACACCCTGAACGGCGGCAATGGTCTCGTCGTCCTCATCGTAGTCGCCGGTCCACTCCATGGCGTTCCACTGCTGCGAGCTCAGCATGCCCACAATGGCTTCCTGGTCGAGCGGCCATGAGTCCATGTTGGGGTCGAGTCCGAAGTCGGCAACAGGGCCAAAGAGAAAGGCTTCGCTGCTCTCCCAAGGCTCACGGGCAGCGAGCCAAGCGTTGCAGATGGCCTGGAAATTTCCATCCGAGGGGTTGTTGCCAAAGTCGAGCACCGTGTTGTAGAGTTGCTTGTTCTTGGCCAGCAGGTCGTTGTAGGTGGGCAGCACCACGCCATCTACATATTGGTTGATGATGGCGTCGTACTCCGAGTCGGCAATTTCAATTTTAGTTTCGGTTTTCTTTTCGTCGTCTTTGCTGCACGACGCAAGGCAGAAGAGTCCCGCCAAGGCAAGGCTCACGAAAAATAATTTCTTTTTCATTGTTTTTCTTTTTTTACGTTCAGTTAAATATCAAATATCATGATCAGTTCTTTCTCTTTCCTCGTTCCTCTCTCTCCTCCTCGTCCCGTGTGCTGCGGCATAGCCGCAGCCTACTCATAAGCCTCTCCCTTCTCCCTTCTCTCCTCTCTCTCCTCTCCTCTCCTCTCCTCTCTCTCTCCTCTATTTACTAGTAAACCACCCAATGTAAGCCACGCCAATGCCAAACTCGTTCTCGCTGTTGTAGATGCCTTTGCCGAACATCTTTGAGGTGCCTATTTGGCGCGTGGTGTAGTTGGCTTTCACCACCAGGTTGGGCAGTGCGCGCCAGTTGAGGCCGAAATTCCATTTGCTCACCTGGCAACGCTGGTCCATCACGTTGGTGCCGTCGGCTTTCTCCTGCGGGTTGTAGTATTCGTACTGAGCGAAGGGCACAATGGCGGGGAAACGGCCGTTGCCGCCCACCATGTTTTTCAGGTTGAATCCCACCTCCATGTTGCAGGCCACGGCCCGTTTGGCCACAGGCACCAGACGGCTGTAGGCAGCTTTGTTGGAAAGTTTGCGGTTGATGCTGCCAATCTCGTCGGCATGGGCCACGTTGCCCGACAACCAGTTGGCGCGGGCTGTGACGTAGCGTCCTGTGTATTGGGCATCTAGCGAGTAAAGTGTAACGGGAATGCTGCCTACCCCATCGTAGGTGATGAGCTTGTCGCAGTTTTTACCAGCATCGGCACAATAATAAAGAGCGGCTCCCAGCCGCAGACGCGGCACACCCGTGTAGTTGATGCGGGCCACGTAGGCTGGACTGCTGAAGTTGTCTTCCTCGAAAATTCCCTGCTTGCCGCCCTTCACCCAGTTGTTGCGGTCGAAACCGTTGGGGTTGAGTCCGGCCACAATCATGGCCTCGTAGTCGAAGCGGGCGTAGCCGCTGCCCAGGGCGCCGAGGAACTCAATGCCTGTTTCGTGCCATGTGCAGGGAATAATGGTGGTTTCGCCCTCGGGGCGCGAAGTGCCGAAAAAGTTGATGGGTTCGTGGTGGGCGTTGGTCAGTCCGATGGGTACAATCAGGTGGCCCACGCGCACATTGAACTCAGGCACAATGAGGCGCGTCAGGTGAAGCTGTTCAACGGCCACCTCACCGCCTTTTTCCACCTCGGTTTCGTATTCGCCATTTTCGGTGTTCTCCAGTTCGTAGGCTGTGCCTGTGCCGCCCGACTCAAACTCTATTTCCGCACCCAGCACCCAGCGGGGTGTAAACTTATAGTCGAAGGCCACCACGAAGCGGGGCAGCGATATGGTGGCGTGGTTTTGCTTGGCGTTGCCTTCGCTGTGACCGTAAAATCGGTTGATGCCGTAGTCCTTGAAATTGGCCACCATCTCGCCGTAGCCGCCGAAGCGGAATTTCTTGTATCCCGTTGTGTCGGGTTCAGCGGCCTGGGCTGGCATCACTGTCAGCATGAACACTAAAACGAGAAGGGTGGGTAGGGTAGAGTGGTGTGAGAAGAGTTTTGTTTTCGTCATATACCTTATTTCTATTGATGTCTTTATACTGTTTTCTTTTTGAAAAAACGTGCAACTTTCGTGTTGCGGTCTCGCCTTCGGCCTTCTGAGAGAGGGTGTAAAACTCTCCCTGACGCTTAAATTGAATTGGAAGAAGGCAGAACTTTCTTACGTTGTCTGTTTCTTATTTTTGCGGGAGTGGCAACGCTGCTGCACGTTTTATGTCGGTGCAAAGGTACGACGAAACAAGGAGCCGCGCAATACTTATTTGTGGGTAAATAAGCATTGCGCGGCTATCATCATAAATGGGGAGGAGGGAGCGTTTTCGAGTTAGGAGTTAGGAGTTTTGAGTTAGGAGTTTTGAGTTAGGAGTTAGGAGTTAGGAGTTGTGAGTTAGGAGTTAGGAGTATTCCTTGATTTCTTGTTGGCCTGTCATGGCGCGATAAACATTGTGGGCCAGGGCAGTGAGCTCGTCCTCGCCCGGATAAATGAAGATGGGAGCGAGGAACTGCAGCCTGCGAATGAGGCCGTCGCACACGTACTTGCTGTGGGCAATGGCGCCGGTGAGGATGATGGCATCTACATGGCCGTTGGTGGCGGGGGCGAGCGAGGCCAGACGGCGCGCCACACTGTAAATCATGGCGTCGAGAATGAGGCGGGCGTGCTCGTCGCCGTCGGCAATGCGCCGTTCCACCTCGCGCACATCGTTGGTGCCCAAATGGGCGGTGAGTCCGCTGTGGCCGTTGATCTTGCGCAGCATTTCCTCGCGCGTGTATTGGCCGCTGTAGCAGGCATTAATGATATCGACGGGCGAAATCATACCAGCGCGTGAGGGCGAGAAGGGCCCGTCGCCGCTTAGTGCATCGCTGCACTCTATGGCGCGCCCGTGGTGGTGCATGGCAAACGAGATGCCACTGCCCAGATGGCAGACAATGAGGTCTTGCTCTTCGTAGTTCAATCCGTGCTCCTTGCAGTAGCGCTTGGCTATCTCGCGCTGGTTGAGGGCGTGCCAGATGGTGCGGTGGGGCATTTCGGGAATGCCTGTGATGCGGGCCACGTCATCCAACTCGTCAACCACCCCTGGGTCCACCGTGAATGCGCGGCAACCGGGAATGTCCTTGGCAATGCTTAGCGCAATGAGCGACCCTAGGTTGCAGGCGTGATGAAGCCGCGGGTGGCGCGTGTCCTCTATCACCTTGTCGTTCAGTTCATAAACGCCGCTTTCGATGGGTTTCACCAGTCCGCCGCGACCCACCACCACATCGAAATTCATGTCAACGCCCTGCCGCTGAAGCTCTTCGAGCAGCTTTTCTTTTCGGTAGTCAAACTCGTCCATGATGAACGGGTAGCGGCACAATTCTTCGAAAGGGTGGTTCAGCGTGGCATGCATCTCAAGCTCTTCGTCCACGAACACGCCCACCTTGGTGGAAATCATTCCGGGGTTAATAGCAAGGATTCTCATAATGTATTCTGTTTGTTGTGTTTTTGATAGTTTCTGTTTAGGTATTTGCAAAAATAATGAATAAAAATGAAACTGCAATGCCGTCGCAGAAATTATTAGCGTTTTTTTAGGTTTTCAGTTTCCCTATGTATTCATATAGTTGGCTGTAGAAGGGATGTCGGGTCATGGTTTGCACGTCGCCCAGAATGATGAGCTTCATGCGGGCGCGGGTCATGGCCACATTCATGCGGCGCAGGTCGCACAGGAATCCTATCTGCCCTTCGTCGTTCGAACGGACGAGCGAAATAACGATGATGTCGCGTTCCTGTCCCTGAAATCCATCCACGGTGTTCACACTGATGAGGCGGCGGAAAGGTTTTAGGAATTCGTTGCGCTTCACCATTTGGCGCAGCAGCTGCACTTGGGCGCGGTAGGGCGAGATGATGCCCACGTCGATGCGCTCGTCGAGAATGCGCTGTTTGCTGATGCGCTCGAAATAGTGCTGCAGCACATCGAGGGTCATGCGAGCCTCGGTGCGGTTGATGCGTCCGAACGACTCGCCGACAAACTCCTCGTGCGCCTCGTCGTCGCTGATGTCTATCCATTCGATGGGCGTGTCGAGGTCGAGCACAGAGCGGTGGCTCACACTAGGAGCACTCTCCACCTGTCCGCCATAGAACCACTGGCTGGAAAAACGCATGATTTGGTTGTTCATGCGGTATTGTATTTTCAGTAGCGTCACTTCTTCGGGTTTTTGCGCCACGATGCGCTCCATGAGCGTGGTGCCGAGTCCGGCTTTCAGGGCTGCCAGACTTTTCACCGTGGGAGGCAGCTGGCAGTGGTCGCCCGCCAGAATGACGCGCGAGGCTTTGCGGATGGCTATCCAGCAGGCTGCCTCCAGGGCTTGTGCGGCCTCGTCGATGAAGAGTGTGGCAAACTTCTGCCCTTGCAGAATGCGGTTGGCACTTCCCACCAGCGTGCAGGCAATGACGCGTGCCTCGCTGAACAGCTCGTTGTGGATGCGTATTTCCAGTTCTGTGGCGCGCGAGGTGAGCCGCTCTATTTTCTGGTGGAACGAGTGGTCGCCGCGCTTACGGTGGTCGCGCAGTTCGCGCATGGCTTTTCGCAGGCTCCACAGTTGCGGATAGTCAGGATGGGCTTCGAAACGGCGCTCGTAGGTGAACGAGAGCATCTTGTCGTTTACACGTGTGGGATTGCCGATGCGCAGCACGGGAATGCCCCTGTCAACCAGTTTCTCGGAAATCCAATCGACGGCCATGTTGCTTTGCGCGCACACCAGTACCTGGCTCTCGCGCATGAGCGTCTCGTTGATGGCCTCGACGAGGGTGGTGGTCTTGCCGGTGCCCGGCGGGCCGTGAACAATGCTCACGTCCTTGGCGCGCAACACACGGTTGACAGCCATCTCCTGAGTGGCGTTGAGATAAGGAAACCGCAGGGTCTGAAACGCAAAGTGCTGCGCTGGCTGACGCGAATAGAACAAATCGCGCAGATAAGCCAGCCTGTTGTTGCGCGCGCTGATGACGCGGTCGAGGGCTTCGCGCATGAGGCGGTAGCTGGTTTCGTCGAAGTAGAGTTGAACACCTAGACTTTCGGCATTCTGAAGTTCTGCCAGCCGGTTGGCATCGGGAACAACAACCACCATACGGTCGCCGTCAACGTAGCTTACCGTACACGAGTAGTCGAAAATGCGAATGGTGGGTTGGCTGCCATCGGCAGCAAGAGTTCGGAAAAACCTCACCGTTTTACCGAATTCAAAGTTGTGCTCAACATCGGTGTCAGCGGTGCGGTGGATTTCCAGCACCAGCTGGTTGAGCGAGTTGTAATAGCTTTTGCCCTGGCGGAGAGGCCACCAGGCATCGCCACGTTTCACTTTTCGCGCCACACCCATTTGCTCGGTGAGCTGGCGGAAGGCTTCTTTCTCGGTGTTGTACTCCAGCTCGAGCAGAAGCCGTTGTTGGGTGAGTTGCTGAATGGCGTTGCCTGAGGGGGTGCTCATACGCTGGCAATGAGTTTCTCTATGTCGTCAATCGAACTGTCGAACGGGCCGCTGTGCTCCAGCTTGAGCGTACACATGGCGGCGGCAAAGCGGCCGCTCTCGGCGCAGCTCATGCCCTGAGCGCGACAGTAGAGATAGCCGGTGGAGTAGGTGTCGCCGCAGCCTGTGGTGTCCACCGTGCGGCGGGGCTTGTAGGCAGGTACTTCGTCGAACTGTCCGTCGTGGTATATCACCGAGCCGTAGTCGCCTAGCGTGATGACCACCTCGCGCACACCCCACTGGGCTATCTGTCGGGCCACGTCGTGCGGGTCACGGTGGCCGGTGATGGCCTCCATCTCGTATTCGTTGAGTTTCAGAATGTCGGTATAGCGCAGCACCTCGAGCTTGTCTTTCCAGTCGGTGGCATAAACGTGCTGCTGGCGCACTTCGCGCAGAAAACCTTGCACATCGATGCTCACGCGGCCTTTAGCGGCCAGACATTTCACCACTTCGGGCGAAAAGTCGTCGGCAAGCAGCGAGCCCAAATGAAACACTTTGGCCTGTAAATGCTCCACCTGGCTGACGGTGAACGGGTCGGCCTTGGCCAGCACGCGCTGCTGGCGGTTGTTCATGTTTCGGCCGTATTTGTTCTCAAAGAACACGGTGTTGCGGCTATGGTGGCACACCACGTCGATGCCCTGCTCGCGCATGTCGCGCACGGCCTTGATGTCTTTTTCGCCCATGGCAGTGACGAGTTGGAAACTCACTTTCTTGGGCAGGTGGTTCATGGCGTAGGCAAAGTAGAAGGCGGTGCCGCCGTTCATAAACACCTCTGTGTCGGGTGTGATGATTTTGTCGAGCGTAATGTGTCCTATACAACAAATATCTTTCATAAGTCTTGTCTGCTTAGAGAGTGAATAGTTGATATTATTTGTTTTTTCCAAGCCTGATGCCGAGGCCAAGCATCAGGTGGTTGGGGTTTTTGAAGTTGGCCAGGCTGTAGCCGATATGAATAAACGACCATCGGTTGAGCTTTGTTTTCAGGGCCAGCACCTCATACCATCCGCCCAAATGGCCTTTGGCATGAACCACATTATGGCCGATGCCGAAATTAATGGTAAAGTAGGGCATGACAAACTCAACACGGCCTGACAGTCCTATAGCAGTCTGCTGCCAGGTGGTCGGGTACTCTATCACGTTCTTGAATTCGTCGTAGGTGATGTTGGCACTATGGTCGTAGAGCACATCTACCGATGCGCCTACGTTGAATTGAGGACTGATGATGGCCATAGGATTGATATTGGCTCCGGCCACTCCAAATTTGGCTGGCACGTCGCTCACTCCGTCAACTCCAAGAAACGCCATGCGTTTCCACGAGCCAAACAGCACCACATCGGTGTGGACTTTAAGATTGGAAATGAAAGAGGAGAGGGGAGAGAGGAATGTTCTCTTTTTCCCTTCCTCTGTTGGGTTCTTCTTTCCTGTCAAAGCATCATTTCTCTCTTCACTTTCCACTCTTCTCTCTCCTCTCTCCTCGTCATTCCCTCTGCCAAGATAGCACACCACCCCGGCTTTTAGTCCTGCCACGTTGAGTCCGCCATTGGGCAGTTTTGTGTTGCCGTTGGAGAAGTGAGAGAGTGTGAAGCCAGCATTGAAGTCAACATAGCGATTGAGTCGCCACTTGAGGTAGAAGTCGGCATCGAGATAGGCCGTCACCCGCGAGCCAATGACACGGTTGTCGGGATTGGTCTGGGCATCGTAAGGCTTCCAGCCGAAAGTGAGACCAAAATTCCATTCGTAGTTCAGGGCCAGTCGCCGGCTGAACGATTTGATAGTGGCTCCTTGGTAAATAAAAGCCGAGAACGGATTGCCCAACTGAGGATTGAAGTTGTGGAGGGCTACACCCACGCCCTGATAAGCTCCTTTGAAGATGCGCCCCTGCTGCGTTTCGGGCGATTTCATGAATCCGTACTTCAGCCGCGCCGAGAAAGCGTGGTTCATGGTGCGCATTTCGGGATTGTCGCCCTTCAGATAGATGTGGGTGTGCAAAATGGCCGACGGCAGCACCTCGGCTTCCACGCGGTGAAAGATGCTGTCGCCCTCAGCGTGAGCCGCGGCGCAAAGCAGCAAAAGGGCTGCAAAAAGTGTCATTTTGCGAATCATAAAGGAGTGCATGGTTTGAAAAACGTGACAAAGGTACGATTAAGCGAGCAAAAAACCAAGAAAAACTTGGTTTTTTCGAGCGATAGTACCTTCGGCGCAGCCAAAGTCCGATGAAGCGAGCAAAAAACCAAGAAAAACTTGGTTTTTTCGAGCGTGAGTACCTTCGGCGCAGCCAAAGTCTGATGAAGCGAGCAAAAAACCAAGAATCTTTCTACTAAAATTTGCACATCAAACGAAGAATACTTAATTTTGCAGCCAATGAAAGAACTTCTGAAAAACTGGACGCTCCCAGTGGCGATGCTCACCGGAACGCTGCTCTACTTGCTTTTTGCCTTCACTCCTGCGCTGAGTGGAGCAGCAGAAGTGATGGAGCCTTTTTTCGACACCATACTGCCTTGGTTCATGTTCCTCATTTTGCTGGTGACATTCTGTAAAGTGGATTACCACAAACTGCGACCCGTGGGCTGGCATCTTTGGGTGGGACTGTTTCAGGTGCTGTTCATTGCCATTGTGGTGGTACTTATCTTGGGATTTGGCATGAAAGGCGAGCGGTTGATTTTGGCCGAAGCCATGCTCTGCTGCATCATCGGCCCGGGCGCGGCAGCAGCTCCTGTAGTGACGGTGAAACTGGGTGGCAACCTTGAGTCGATGACCACCTATACGTTTATCTCCAATTTCATTACTGCCACGCTGGTGCCTGTGGTGTTTCCTCTCATCGACACCGACATCCACATGTCGTTCCTCTCCTCTTTTCTGCTTATACTTTATAAGGTGTGCCTCATTCTGGTGCTTCCCATGCTGCTGGCCTACATTGTCAAGCACCGCATGCACCGGCTGCACAGCTGGATTATTGGTATTAAAGACCTCTCTTATTACCTTTGGGCCATCTCGCTGGCTATCGTCACGGGTACCACGGTGCGCAACATTGTGAATGCCGAAACCAGTGTGGCCTTTCTGTTGCTCATCGCCCTGCTCGGACTGGTGCTCTGTGTGATTCAGTTTGCCGTGGGACGCTACATCGGCCATTTCTTCAATGCCGTGGTCAACGCGGGTCAGGCACTTGGACAGAAAAACACCACCTTTGCCATCTGGATTTCGTATATGTATCTCAATCCTCTCTCATCGGTAGGTCCAGGCTGCTACATTTTGTGGCAGAACATCGTCAACAGTGTGGAATTGTGGCAACACCGGAAAAGTGAGGAAGCAGCGAAAGAAATCAAATCAAACGTAAGAAGCTAGCATTAGTATGAAAAAAGGAATAGTATTGTTGGCCGCCATATTTGCATCTAAATCTTAAATAGAATATGAATTTTCTCGAATCAAAAATTCTGAGCGATGGAGTTATCAGGCAAGGCAACATCCTGAAGATTGACAACTTCCTGAACCATCAGATTGACATCCGAATCATACGCCAGATAGCCCAGGAGCTGAAGCGGCGTTTCTCTGACGTGGTTGTGGACAAGGTGCTGACCATCGAAGCCAGCGGCATTGCCATTGCCACGATGTTGGGCCACTTGTATGATGTGCCGGTGGTGTTTGCCAAGAAAAGTGAAACGGCCAACAGCACAGACGACAAATATGTGGCGCAGGCTTACTCGTTCACCCACAAGCAGATGAACAGTGTGTTTGTGTCGAAACCCTATCTGAACGCTTCTGAACGGGTACTGATAGTAGATGACTTCCTGGCTGACGGGCAGGCTGTTCACGCGCTTATCAACATTGTGCATCAGGCTGGTGGCGAGGTGGCTGGCATCGGCATTGCTGTGGAAAAGGGACAGCAGAAGGGTGGCAGGCTGCTGCGTGAGGAAGGCTACCGTCTGGAGTCGATTGCCATCATTGAGGAGATGGACTGGGTGAAACAGACCATTCGTTTCCGCGAGTAGCTGATAGCTGTTTGAAAGGGATGAAACGTCCCGTTAACAAATCTATAAGTAAAAAAACAGACATGATTATGAAAAGATTTCTTACTGCCATGGTGCTTGTGTTGGCATCGTTAGGCATTCAAGCACAACTCTTGTATAAAATTTCGGGAAACGGGCTGCAGTCGCCCTCATACATTGTGGGCACCTACCACCTTGCCCCTGTTTCGTTCGTCGATTCCATCCCTGGCATCCGGCAGGCAATGGCTGACACTCAGCAGACCTACGGCGAATTGATTATGGAAGAACTGATGGCTCCCGACAGTCTGGCCGTCATGCAGAAGGCCATGCTGATGCCCGATGGCATGACACTCGACAAACTGCTGACAGCCGATGAGATGACCCGCCTGAATGCTTACATGAAAGGACTCATAGGCATGGACATGACCAACCCGATGATAGCCCAACAAATGGGGAAGATGACACCAGCGGCTCTTAACACCACGCTGTCGGTGCTCAACTTTATAAAGAAGACCGGCAGGTTTGACGTGCAAAATGGTTTCGACAACTACTTCCAGAAAGAGGCTTATGCCAAGGGTAAAGGAGTGGGCGGACTGGAGACAATGGCTTTCCAGATGGATGTTCTCTTTAAGAGTCAGACCCTGGAGCGACAGAAAGAGCTGCTGATGTGTCAGGTGGACAATGCCGCTTTCATGGATGAGATGGCAGAAGGAGTGATTCGTGCTTTCTATTCTCAGGACCTCGAAGCCATCAAAGAGGCTATGGATGCAAAGCTTCACAACAGTTGCGACAGTACTCCCGAGGAAGAGGACAACCTGATCTACAAGCGCAATGCCGACTGGCTCACCAAGATGCCCGCCCTCATGGCCCAGAAACCCACTCTTTTTGCCGTAGGTGCCGGACACTTGCCTGGCCATAGGGGCGTCATCCACCTCCTGCGTCAAGCTGGATATACGGTAGAAGGAGTCGTCAAATAGCAATTCCCGCTATCCGCTAAAAGTTGGAAATCCGCTGACCCGAAATCACCAAACCGTTAATAAGTGTTTGATTTTGTACACCCAAGTAACACCAAAAAGAACGAAGTACGCTGTATCTTATTGATATTCAGCGCACTTCGTTTTGTTTTGAGTACCCAGACCCGGGGTCGAACCGGGACGCCTTGCGGCATTGGTGTTTGAGACCAACGCGTCTACCAATTCCGCCATCTGGGCAGATGGAATGCTTTTGGCAAGGATGGCTTGCGAAAAAGACGGTGCAAAGGTACACATATTTTTCGAATTTGCAAATTTTTGGAAGAAAAAAGACGAAAAACTTGTGCGTGTCGCAGATTCTGTGTATCTTAGTGCGCTGATTTGTAAAACGATTTTATTTATGATAGAAACCCACCACGATTATTTCTGTGTGATTCTTGCTGGCGGCAAAGGCCGCCGATTGTGGCCTTGCAGCCGCGAGCAGCAACCGAAGCAATTTGTTGATTTTTTTGGCACGGGGCGCACCCAGCTTCAGCAGACGTTCGACCGTTTTGCGCGAATCATGCCCATCGAGAATATTTTTGTCAGTACCAACCGTTCTTATGCCCACTACGTGTACGAGCAGCTGCCCGAGCTGCCGTCGGAGAATGTGCTCAGCGAGCCTATCCACCGCAACACGGCTCCGAGTGTGGCATGGGCGGCTTACCGCATTTCTCACATCTGTGCTGACGCGAAGGTGATTGTCACTCCCTCCGACCAGGCGGTGTTCAAGGAAGAGGCCTTTGTGAGCAACGTTCGTGAGTGTTTTGAGATTGTTGGTAAAAACAACTGGGTGATTGCCCTGGGCGTGAAGCCAACGCGTCCGGAGCCTGGCTATGGCTACATTCAGCTGGGCGACGAGACGGGCATCAAGGATTTGTACACCATTCAGTCGTTTACCGAGAAGCCCGAGCGCGAGTTTGCCCGTATGTTTATGGAGAGTGGCGAGTTTTATTGGAACACGGGCATTTTTCTGAGCAACGTGCGCTATCTGGTGGAGTGTCTGCGAAAGGTGCTGCCCGTGGTGTTGCGCAACATCGACCAGGAGGGACAGCATGTGACACACGAGGAGGAACTGACTTTTATCGAAGAGAATTTCTCAAAGTTCCCCAATCTTTCGACAGACTATGGCATTTTGGAACGCTCAGAGAATGTTTATGTTCAGAAAGGTGACTTCGGCTGGGCCGACTTGGGCACCTGGCACTCCATTTACGAGGCATTGAGCCGTGTGGATGACGACAATGTGGTGATTGACTCGCGGGTGGTGATGGAGGACTGCAAGAACAACATTGTGAAGCTGCCCAAAAATCATTTGGGCGTGATAAACGGTCTCGACGGCTATATTGTTGCCGAAAAGGACAATGTGCTGCTGATTTGCAAGAAGGGTGACTCTTCGGCGCTCATCCGTAAATATGTGAGCGAGGTGCAGATACAATACGGCGATGACTTTGTTTAGGCTCGGCTGTGTAATGCATAATGAATAATTCATAATGCATAATGCATAATGCATAATTATCAATTGTCAATTATCAATTGTCAATTATCAATTATCAATTCTCCTCTCCTGACAAGAAATTATCTTTTCGCGGCGACATATAATTATCTCCCGACGATAGCATCAAATTTTCTAGAAAATTTTGAAGCATCGTCGGGAGATATTTTTTTATTACCGTGAGATAATTATTTATTACCGTGAGATAATTTCGTATCGTCGAGAGATAATTTCGTATCTCTGGCAGATAAAATGTCTTAGCAACGGCAGGTTTATTGTTTGCGGAAGTTCCACTTCGAGTTGTCGCTCTTGAAGTCGTAGGGAGCGAGGGTGGGGGTGCTGTCACCGGCTGAGTAGAGGCAGTAGGTGAGGTTGTTGCCCTCGCGGCCGGGGATGACCTTCGGCATGATGCGGAAGGTGCCGTCGGTGAGCTGCTCAATGCGCCAGAGCTGCTCGTCGGCTCCGGTGTATGCAGGCACGGTGGTGACTTCGAGGTCGGCGGTTGCGGCCAGAGCTCGGTCGGTGCCGCTGACGGTAATCTTGAAGTAGGGTGCGCTGAGGTAGCCGCCCTTCTCGTCAACGGGCGTTACGGTCCAGTGCTGGTGAGGGCGGAACATATAGTCGCCAATGCGCAGGCCGATGTCGCCCTTTGGCCATGTGCCGATGACTTCCTCAAGCGTCTGGTTGGGCACGGGCTTCACGGGCTGCTGCATCTGTTCGCGGTTGAACCATCCCTGGCGCTCCTGTTTCATGCGCACGAAATCGACGGCCAGCTCGAGCGAGTAGCCGCGGCGCTCGCTCTCAATCTCGAAGGTGCCGCCCTTGAACCGTTCGCCGGCCACGGGCCAGCCGTTGCGCCACAGCAGGGGCCTGATGCCGAGCACGCTGCGTCCGCTGCGCTCGAAGTCGGCCTCGTAGTGGCACGACATGATTTCCACGCCCTCGTCGATGATGGTGCGTCCGAAGTGCCCGGGGCCGCAAACGCGGTCGCCGGCAGCAATCACCATCTTTCCGCCGCCGTGGTACATGTCGCGGCCTACGTTGTCGAGATAGGGGCCTTCAACGCTTTTCGAGCGTCCCACCACGATGTTGTAGGTAGAGTTTACTCCGTCGCAGCAGGTGCCGTGGGTGCCGAGCAGATAGTACCATCCGTCGCGATAGATAAGGTCGGTGGCCTCGCAGTCGATGGCAATGTCTTTCTCCTTGTTGCCTTCCACGCGGAAGCCCGTTGCGGGGTCGAGCTCAATGAGGCGTATGGTGCCGAAATAGGTGCCGTAGCTCACCCACAGCCGTCCGGTGGTGGGGTCGAGCAGCAGTCCGGGGTCGATGGCATCCTGGTCTTCCATGCCGTCGCTCGAGCATACTTCCACGGCCTCGGTGTATTTGAAGTCGGGGCTTTTGGGGTCGAGCGTCTTATTCCACATGGTGAGTATGCGGCCGCTGTGTCCGCCTCCCAGTCCGCCACCGGTGGCACCGTAGATGACGAGGTATCGGTCGCCTATTTTCAGCACGTCGGGTGCCGCACCGCCTCCGGGCCGCTCAGCGCCGCTGTGCCAGCTCCATCCGTCGTCGCTGATGAGTCCGCCGCCGCCAGTGCCGAAGGTGTAGTATTTTCCGTCGCATTCGGCCAGTGTAGATGGGTCGTGTATATAAGGTTCTCCTACTTGGGCTGTCGCCTTGGTTGTGCAAAGACAAAGTAATGCAGAGAAAATGAGGATTTTATTCTTTTTCATTGTTTTATTTGCTGTTAAGGATTGAGAAATTGGTTACAGGTTTGCCTTCCTCGTCGAGGAAACGCACGCAGAAGTCGCTCATGCCCGGGCCGTTGATGATGGCTCCGCGCAGAATGTTGCGGCCTTTCTTCAGTGTGAGGCGGGGCGACATGCCGTCGTCTTTCACCATGCGGCGGTCGCCAGAGAGCAGCAGGGCTTCCTTGCCGTTGAGCCACCACATGGAGGCCGAGTTGGAGCCTACGGCCAGGCGCACGTTGCTGATTTCTTCGGGGCAGTCGATGATGGTGACGGCCCAGAAGAGCACGCCATAGACCTGCTGTCCCCATTTCTCGGCAAAGCGGAAGAGTTTCACGTTCATGTTCTCGCTGTCGAGCGCGTGCCAGGTGAGCGTCTGGTTGACGGTCTTGATAACGGGCTTGGAGGGTTCTTCCTGGGCAAAGCCTCGTCCGAAGCCGGCGGGAACCTCCTCGCGCTTGAACGACACCTTCACTTTCTGTCCGTCCTTCGGTACGATGGTCTGCTGACCCTTGAAGTACTCCATGTTGAAGTGCTCGCGCAGATACGAGTCGGTGAACACTGTGTTGCCACGGTTGGGCTTGTCGATGGGCTCAAGGAGCAGCCAGCGGCGAATGAAGCCCTCGTTGTCGGGCTGTGCGGCGGCGGTGGTTGCGGGCGAGAAGTATTTGGGACGGTTTTTGAACTGCACCCAGTCAACACAGACGGCAGCGTCGCCCTCGCAGGTAATCACCAGGTCGGTAACGCCCTTCGGAGTGTATTCGAGCTGGGCGGTCTGAGTAATCCATTGGTTGCTCATGTCGCGGCGGAACATGGCCGGAGTGCCTTCGGGCACCTCGGGCTTCACGGTCATATCTACTTGGGCTATGATTCTGCCATTGGCATCCTTCTCGCGTACATAGAACTTGGTGTTGCCGGCTGCCTTGGCGCTGATGACCATGTAGCCGTCGGTCAGGCTGCTGAAGTCCACGTCGTTGTATCTCAGCCAGCTGCCTTTAGCGGGCAGCGAGGCCTGCCATCCGCGGAAGTAGTTGGTGGTGTCGATATATTGGGTGGTGACATCGGCACTGGCCGAGCTGTAGCGGTCAATCTGAATTTTGCTCAGGGCGGGGTTGATGCCCACGCCGCGCATGGTGGGTTGCACCTCCTGAATGGTGCCGTCGGCATTGAACGTCACTTTCTCAATGCGTGCCGAGCGGCGCTTGTCCATGTTGGGCGAGTAGTCGTTGCGGTGATAGAAGATGTACCACTGGCCCTTGTACTCCAGCAGACTGTGGTGGTTGGTCCAGCAGTGGTTGTCGTGCTCTGCCATGATGATGCCTTTGAAGTCCCACGGGCCGAGGGGGCTTTTCGACATGGCGTAGGCCAGCGTCTCGGTGGGGTTCTTGCCGCCCGACGTGTCGCCGCGCACCCAGGGGAAGCTGAGGTAGTACCATTCGCCGCGCTTGAAGGCGAAGGGGCCTTCCTTGAATCCGTCGGGCAGTCCTTCCATCTGCTGCCCGCCCACTTTCATCGGCGGCATTTCGGGCATGCCTTCGCGGCGCGGCATTTTTATTTCCTGCAGCTCGCCGTCGAGTTCTTTCATGTTGGGCTTCAGCTTAGCGCCTCGAATGCCCATGCCGCTCCAGTAGATGTAAGCCTGGCCGTCGTCGTCGATCAGCACGCAGGGGTCGATGCCTGTCACGCCCTTGATGGGTTCCGGCTCGCAGGTGAACGGGCCTTCGGGGCTGTTGGCAGTAGCTACGCCGATGGCAAAGCCGCGTCCGCTCTTGGGTGCGTTGGGAAAGTAGAAATAATATTTTCCGTTTTTCTCCACACAGTCGGGAGCCCACATCGAGTAGGCCGTGGGGTTGCCCCAGGGCACTTGCTCCTGCGAGAGAATCATGCCGTGGTCAGTCCAGTTGGTCAGGTCGGCCGACGAGAACACGTGGTAGTCGGCCATGCAGAACCAGTCCTCGCGCAGGGCGTTGCCCTGCCCTGGCACCTGGCTTTTCGATTCTGTGGCAGGCGGATTGATGTCGTGCGACGGATAGACGTACACCTTATTATTAAATACGCGCGCGGTAGGGTCGGCGCAGAACTGATTGGGGATGATGGGGTTTTGTGCCGACAAAGCCAGCGGCACACACATGGCGGGGATTGCAAATCCCCTCAGACAGAGGTTGAAGATTGTTTTTTTCATCATGGATGAGTTGTTTATGTTTTTTGATTCGGGTTTCGTCTTTATGTTGATGCTGCAAATTTACAAAATAAAACCCTGCTTTCAACATGAAAAGTGTAACAAATGTTCGTTGTAGGGGGACGATTTGACACTTATGTTACATTTTATAAAAAGTGTGTTACATGGCAGTTTAAGTTTTTTTATAATCTACCGTATCTTTGCAACGCAAATTCGATTGCAAGAGTGCGCCAGTTTGCCCATGAAACCTAATATAGAGCATTTGCTAACCTATTTTTCGTGTGTGAAACATTTTTTATAGATCAGTCACATGTTTTTAGGTGTTACAGCATTTGTAAAACAAAACAATATAAAGTAAAAAAGAAGTACATATCATAAATTATCTATTAACAAAAACCAAATGTAAGTATGTTGAATCTTAAATCTCAGCAGAAGCTGTTTAAGGTACTGTTCCTGCTCTGTCTGTTCCCGGTGGGAGCATGGGCGCAGAGCATTGTCAAGGGAACAGTAAATGACGAGTCAGGTGAGCCAATTATTGGCGCCACCGTAAAAGTGGTAGGTACGCAAACCGGTGCTGTAACCGACTTCAACGGTCAGTTCAGTGTCAATGCTGCCTCTAATGCTACTTTGAATGTCTCTTACGTGGGCTACGTTCCCCAGCGGGTGAGCGTCAACGGCCGCCAGAACATCACGGTGGTCCTCAAGGAAGATGCCCAGATGTTGAACGACGTGGTGGTCGTTGGTTACGGTACGATGAAGAAGAGCGACATCTCCGGATCTGTTGCTACCGTTGACCAGGAGTCTGTCATGAAGCGTGTGCCTCAGAACATTGGCCAGGCCCTGCAGGGTTCTGCCGCTGGTGTGCAGGTTTCAATGCAGGACGGTTCGCCTGACGGAAAGTCAGCCATCCGCATTCGTGGTATCGGCACCATCAATGGTGATGCATCTCCTCTGTATGTGGTTGATGGTGTGCAGGTGGGCAACAATGCCGACTTCGTGAACCCCTCCGACATCGAGCGTATTGAAATCTTGAAGGACGCCTCTGCTACCGCTATCTACGGTTCTGCAGGTGCCAATGGTGTTGTGATGATTACCACCAAGCACGGTTCTAGGGGTCATACCAACATTACCTTGACAGCCGACTGGGGTATCCAGACATTGCCTTACACCCTCGACGTTCTCGACCTCAACACCTATGCTGAAGCCATCCGCAAGGCTAAAGGCAAGGATATGTTCATCAACCAGGTCTGGGATTCTAAGTACGATGGCAAGCGCAAGGAAATCGACTGGCAGAAGGAAATGACACGTGCCGCCCTCAAGCAGCAGTATGGTGCTTCTTTGAACGGTGGTAACGAGAAGACTATCTACAACCTCTCGTTCGGTTACAACAACATCGACGGTCTTGTTGTAAACACCAACTACAAGCGCTTCACCACTCGTGCAAGTGTCAGCACCAAGGTGAACAAGTACTTGGAAGTAGGTGGTGACATCAACTTCACCCACAGTGAGAGCCACGGCTCTAACATGGGTCTTGGTAACAACCAGAACATGTCTTCTCTCCGTGACTTCGCATCTCTGACTCCCACACTGGACTATCTGGATGGCAATGACGCTGCAGCTGGAAAACTCATCAACGTCAACCTCGAAAATCCCGACGGTACATTCGGTACAGGCTATCAGGCAACAGTGAACGGTTGGGAAGGTAACACCAATATCGGTGCTAACCCCTATGCCTCACAGATGGAGAACGGCGATCGTGCCCGTAATGGCAACGACCGCATTCAGACAACTGCTTTTGTTGACCTGACCTTCCTGGACACCAAGAACCACAAACTCGATCTCCGCAGCCAGGGTACTTATACCTATTCGGCCAGCAACGGCGCTGACTTCACTGGCGGACGCCATCGTTTCAACTATGTTGATGGTGCGCTGACTGAGGTTCCCATGAATGCCGACCAGACCTTCGCGTTCTCACTGAACAACAGTCACAGCTACGCTTTGAGTCTGCAGACCTACCTTACCTATAATTTGGATTGGAATATCCACAACCTGACGCTGATGCTTGGTAATGAGGTTGGTAAGTCTTGGGGCCAGTGGGTGAACTCCAGCTCAAGAGATTTCCCCTCTATCTACAACCGTAGTATCAACCTGACCATGGACCTCAACTCTAAGGGAACAGGTGGTGCTTTTAATTCCGACGTGCACACCATCTCTTACTTCGCTCGTGCAAGCTACAGCCTGATGGACCGTTATATCATCACCGGTACCATTCGTAAGGACGGTAGCTCTAACTTCTCGAAGGGTAACCGCTGGGGTACATTCCCCTCAGTGGCTGGTGCTTGGCGTATCAGCGAGGAGCCGTTCCTCAAGGACAATGCTTTTGTCAACAACTTGAAACTCCGTGTTGGTTGGGGTCAGACTGGTAACGCCGGTGGCGTAGCTGGTGCTGCTGTTATCGCTCAGAACATCGACGGTGCATACAACACTTATCCCGAAAATGGTATTTCCGGACAGTGGGGTAACCGTCACCGCGACATCGGTTTCTACATGCCTCTGAAAGATGAAAATCTGAAATGGGAAACCACTGAGATGACCAACTTCGGTATCGACTTCGCGTTCCTGAACAACTGGGACATCACGCTCGACTACTTCATCAAGAACACCAAGGACCTGCTCCTCTATCGTCAGTTGCGTCCGTCTGCTGGTTACACTCAGGTTTACACCAACTATGGTGAAATTGAGAACAAGGGCTTCGAGTTTGCTGTTGGCTATCACAAGCAGTTCAACAAGGACTTCAGCTTCAATGCCCGTCTGACAGGTTCTACCATCAGCAACAAGGTGAAGAAGATGGGTGATCCTCTCTACAACACCGCTTCTGGTAACGGAACTTACATTGATGGCTCTCAGGTAGGTGCTGTCGATGGTAACGGTCACTGGGACCGCCACTCCATCTGTATGGAAGGCGAGGCCGTAGGTTCGTTCTACGGTTATATAACCGACGGTATCATCACGTCTGAAGCAGAACTGGCTGAATACATGTCACGCATCAAGACAGATGCTGAGTCGAAGTGCGACACCGACCACCCACTGTCAGTTGGTGATATGAAGTTCAAGGATATCAGTGGTCCTGATGGCAAGCCCGACGGCGTAATCGACAATTATGACCGTAAGATTCTTGGTAACGGTTTCCCGAAGCTGAACTATGGTCTCACCCTGGGTGCAGTTTACAAAGACTTTGACTTCAACCTCTACATGTACGGTGTGTTTGGTCAGGACATTCTCTCCTATTCAGCCATGAAACTGAGCAGCATGACCCAGCTCGACGACCAGACCACACCTAACATCCTGAAGGATGCTTACAGCGATTCGTACAGCAGTGGCGGCAGCGCTCTGCCTCGTCTTTCTATTCTCGACCCGAACCGTAACACCCGTGTCAGCGACCTCTGGGTAAAGAATGGCGACTTCCTGCGTATTGCTAACCTGCAGGTAGGTTACACTCTCCCACGCAACATCTCCAACATGCTGTCTATCACAAAGGCTCGTGTATATGTAGGTGTTAGCAACCTGCTGACCATCTCTGGCTACAACAAGTATGGTGATCCTGAGTGCGGTAGCGGTTCTGTCCTCTACCAAGGTCTTGACACTGGTCGTTATCCGCAGCCTCGCACATGGATGGCTGGTATCAATGTTACCTTCTAATGTGGTTAAGAATTAAGAGTAAAGATTTAAGAAAATAAGAAAGAATACTAATATGAAGACAAGATATTTTATTTTAGGAGCCGCTCTGTGCAGTGTGACGGGTTTAGGCCTGACATCCTGTAACAACGAGGAGTTTCTGGATGTAACAGCTTACGATGTAGTCGATGTTGCTGCATCTTATGAAAGCAAGGAGAATGCCAAGCGAGCACTCAATGGTGTCTATGACTTGGTTTACCCAGAGGATAGCTACGATGGTGACTGGGGCTTCAAGCCCAACCTGTTCACAGGTTGCCACCCGACGATTGACACCCAGGCTACGGGTTGGGATAAGGACTGGAACGTACAGGCATGGAACTCTGGTTCTGGTGAGTTGCTCAACGGTTGGAAGCATGCTTATGCCGCTATCTGCCGTGCCAACGACTTCCTGGAAAAGCTGAAGGACTTTCCGGCAGAGAATGTTGGTGGAGAAAAATCTCTGAAGTATCTTGAAGGCGAAGGCCGTGCTCTGCGCGGATTCTTCTACCACTGGCTTGCTACCACTTTCGGACGTGTTCCCATGCTGGCCACAGGTGAGAATGGTGCTAACACTCCGTTGAAAGCAAAGCCTGATACTTATGCAGAAATGTGGGACTTCATCATCGAAGACTTTAAGGCTGCTGCCGAACTGCTCGATTGGAAACCTTGGGACGGCGAATATGGCCGTTGCACCAAAGGTATGGCACTGGCTTATCTCGGAGATGCCTATATGTGGAAAGCTTATCGTATTGGCGAGGGTTCTAATGGAATCCAGGGCGTAGGTGAAGCTCCTACTACCGAGAACGAGTGCTACACGCTGGCAGCCGCCTGCTTCAAGCAGATTCTCGACAGCCATACTTACAAACTCAATGAGTCGTTCACCACATTGTGGGATCCCGCTTCTGCATGGGGACCCGAGGCCATCTGGGTTGAGCAGCTCGACGAAGGCTCAAACTGGGGTAAGTGGGACAACCTCACCTCTAAGCTGATGCTGAAGTGGTACACCGCATGTCCTGAAAACGGCGGTTGGGGTTCGCTCTATCTCTCTTGGGAGTGGTACTCTTGCTATGAGAATGGTGACAAGCGCCGTGCAGGTTCTTGCTACACGGGTGCTGTTCCTCAGATTGATCCCGAGAATCCGGCTTATGATCCTCAGTATGCAGGTTGGCTGGGCAAGTTCGACAGAGCCATCTACGGTGTGAACCCCTATCTGCAGGAAGTGCTCGGCAAGGGCCAGGCTGCTACTGCAACAAAGCAGTTCCACTTCAACAATGGTGAGTGGGCACCTGCCATCTGGAGCTCGAAGATGTGGCGTACCGCCTCTGCCGACTATAAGTCTTGGGGTGACGGTCACTGGAGCCCGACTCCTATCTACTGGAAGCGTCTTCCCAACGTAATGCTTGACTATGCAGAGTGCTGCTTCCGTCTCGGACAGGACGCTGAAGGCTGGAAACAGCTTGACGAGCTCCGCAACCGCGCATTTGGTAAGTTGGAGGACGGCAAAGAGAAAGCTCTCACCGACAAGTATCTGCCTTACTACAATTCATACGCTGGCTGGTGTGGCCGTGAGGATGGCTCTCAAGACGCTGGTGGTGCCTTCTATCTTAACCGTGACGAGTATCCTATTCCGTTCGGAAGCGATCCCGCCGTGCAGGTTGTTGATGCTAAGACATACTACACTCAGTATGCTTCTTCAAAGGGCTTCAAGTCTCCCGTTTGGAAGGTTGCTGTTAACACCGAGCGTCGTAAGGAGTTCAACTGCGAGTGGTGTCTCCGCCCGGATATGCAGAAGTCAGGCTTCATGGCCGACCACGTGGCAACCAACTATCCCAAGCGTAAAGTTGAAGATCTGAAGGATATTCCCTGGACGAATCGTGACTACGATTACAACGACCTGAAGATGGACATGCCTATTCCTGAGGACGAAATCACGAAGAATACGCTTTGTGAGCAGAACGAGGCTTATAGAGGAAAATAAAGAATGTTTTCGTTCGTTACATTTATATAATTCTCTTAAGATCTTATTTAAAAGTGCTGTGCCAGCAAATGGCACAGCACTTTTTTTGTTCAACAATTGTCCGCTTACTTCACAAGCCAAAGGCTCGATAGCTACAGCTATCTCCTGACACCTTCCTGCAAGCAATGCTTGCGAAAGGTGAGCAATGACGTTTCTTTTGTGGTTTTTATGCTTTCGGTTATCTGCAACAGCATGCAAAAAAAAAGTTACTGCCAGAAAACCGCATGTCGGGAATAATGCTTATCTTTGCGGTGGAAAAGCAACAATGTAAAGAGCTCATTCTCTAAAAACCTTGCACTCAACAAAATAAAGAAGCGACAATGAAAGCAAAACAAATAATCTCCCAACACGGATATCACCTGTCGGCAGCAGCGTTGGCTGTTGCCATCTATTGCTTTTGGTATTTTCTCCGGCCTTTTGTGCTGCTGGCGCGCGAACAGTCGCAGCTGTTCCAGTGGAATGGCGAGTATCTGCTTGAGAGGCTGACTGTTCCCGGAGGGCTGGCTCAGTATGTTGGCGAGATGCTGGTGCAGTTTTTTGTCAATCCCACTTTGGGCGCTCTTATTTATGCGTTGTTGGCATTGCTGACGTTGTGGCTTTCGCGTCGCATCGTGGCTCCGCTGAGCGAACGTTTTCCAAAGGTGAAGCGTTGGGTCTGGACGCTCGTAGCTTTTCTTCCCCCGTTGCTGTTGTGGTGGGTGAGCACCGAGATATACGTTCCCATGACCCTGACTGTTGCCGTAGTAGCCTCTTTGGCTTTGTGGGCTTTTTTGCCCAGTAGCCCTTGGGCGCGGTTTGTGTGGGTGGTGGTGCTCACGGTGGCGGGCTATTGGCTGCTGGGACCTGCTGTATTGCTGCTTGCGCTGGCCTTGCTGCCGTCGTGGTGGAAGAGTGGGGTAGCGGTACTGCTGCTGGTGTTTTGCGTGTTGGGCAGTTCGTGGCTCACACCTTATCCGTTGCGCCAAGTGGCTCGTGGCATAGATTATTATTGGGATCAGCATCTGTTGGGCACTCCCGAGGAGATGCGCTACGACATGATGGTGCGTGGCAAACAGTGGGAAGAGCTGGTGACCATCTATTTCCACGAGCGGCCCCAGTCGCTGGCTTTGCAGAGTGCGGCCGCCTTGGCCATGTTCCAGACGGGTCGTGCCAGCGAACAAGAGTTGCTCGAAAGCGTTTCGATGTCAAATAAAAGCATCAGCAGCCAGTCGTCGGCATTTCTGATGAGCGATGTGCTGATGCAGTTGGGCATGAGCAACATGGCTCAGCATGCAGCCTTCGAGGCCATGGAGTCGGTGCCAAATCACAACAAGAGCGGGCGCGCCTTGCTGAGGCTGATAGAAACCAACCTGGTGGCAGGGCAACCCGACGTGGCTCTGAAGTATCTCGACATTCTCGACGAAACGCTGCTCTACCGAAAATGGGTACAGCGACTCCGTCCATTGGCCTTACAACCCGAACTGCTTGAAAAGCATGCTACTTACGGGCGGTTGAGCAAACTGTACAGAGAGTCGAAGAATGTGTTCTTTTATTAAGAAACCACCCTAACCCGAACCCACCCTAACCCTCCCGAAGGGAGGGGACTTGAATTGGAGGAATTATATCAATAACGAAGATTAAAAGTGAAAATGTTGAAAGTTCAAAACATAAAGTATCTATTTCTTGTGCTGTGGGTTGCCCTCTTGGCGGGCTGCTCGTCGCGGCCAACGAATGTGGCTGAGAGCAAGAAACTGCCTGTCATTTATCCCGACTATGTAGGAGTGACTATTCCTGTAGGCATTGCGCCGCTCGATTTCAGCATGGCCGACGATGGTTTCGACCGCGTGGACGTAGAGGTGAAAGGTGCGCGTGGCGGTTCTTTGCATGCCAATGGTGCTTATGCCGACTTCGATATTGACGAGTGGCACAGCCTGCTTGAGGCTAACCGTGGGGCAAGGCTCACAGTCACAGTGTGTGCCCGTAAGGATGGACAGTGGACACGCTTTGCTGACTTCAGCATCTACGTGAGTGCTGACGCACTCGATGAGTGGGGCATTACTTACCGTCGTATTCCGCCCAGCTATAAAATCTACAGCCGCATGGGGCTGTTTCAGCGCGACCTGAGCAATTTCGACGAGTCGCCTTTGCTGCTCAACACCCAGGCGCCCGGCGCCTGTCTGAACTGTCATACCGCCAACCGCACCAATCCCGACCAATATATTTATCATGTGCGTGGCGAGCATGGTGCAACGGTCATTCACAATGCTCAGTTCGCTCCCAACAAACAAGGCCAGTTGAGCGATGCCGATGTGGAATTGCTGCGGGCCCGCAACGATTCGTTGGGTGGATCGATGGTTTACCCCTATTGGCATCCCGGCGGGCGTTACTGTGCTTTCTCAACCAACAGCACTTCGCAGATGTTTCATACTGCTGGCCCCAAGCGCATAGAGGTTTATGACTCGTCGAGCGATGTGTTTGTTTATGACACACAGACGCACCAGATACTGCAAGACACCCTCATCATGCGCAAATACTGGGCCGAAAACACGCCCGCCTTCTCACCCGACGGCCGTTGGCTCTATTTTACTACCGCTCGCCGTCAGGTGTATCCCACCGACTACGACCAGGAGAAATACAGCCTATGCCGCGTCAGTTTCGATGCTACTACTGGGCGGCTGGGACAGCAGGTGGATACGCTCATCAGCGCCGCTGCCACCGGCAAGAGTGCCACTTGGCCACGGCCGTCATACGACGGGCGTTATCTGGTTTACACCCAAACTAACTACGGCTATTTCTCTGTGTGGCATCCCGAGGCCGACTTGTGGCTACTCGACTTGCAGACCCTGCAGACAAGCCCGCTCGACAAGCTCAATAGTCCTCGCGCGGAGAGTCTGCACACGTGGAGTGGCAACAGCCGGTGGATGCTCTTCACCAGCCGCCGCGACGATGGACTCTACACCCACGTTTATTTTACCCATATCGACAGCCAAGGCAAAGCCACTAAGCCTTTTATGCTGCCCCAACGCAACCCGAAACGTTTTTATCAGCAGTCGTTCTACTCTTATAACACGCCCGATTTTAGCTCACGACGCATCGAAGCAGATGCCCGCAAAATGGGAAAACTTATTGAAAAAGACGAGCGAACTGCCACTATAATTAAAAAAATGAATGCTGAATAATTGAATGATACAGAAATAAAACATTCTGCAACAAATCGTAAAATGGGTTTCTATAATTTGTTGTATCTTTGCAACAGAAAAATGAGAGAGAAATAACTAATATACAATTACTCATACTTAGGTATACACGATCGCTTTTTTATTATGGTATTTTTTACAAGTGCTGCGCCGGGGAGGCGCGGCACTTTGTGTTAATAGGCATTTTCGATGGTTTTTCCCCTGTGCAGAGCGGTTTTATCTGTACATTTTAGATGTGATGTGTTTTACGGGCGTAAGCAACGCCATCAAGGAGGCGAGTGTGACGGAGATAATATGCTATAGCTGCAAAAAGAACCAAAATTTTACGCAATGAAACAAATATAAAGCATTATGTAACATTGCGGGTGTTTAAAAGAAAAAAAATGCACTATCTTTGCAGCCATAGAAACAATTATCACAACCATGAATAGAATATTCTTACTAACCTTATTATCAGTTTTAGGTGTGTTGGGTCTCAAGGGTGCCACTCCCTTCGTGTTGTTTTCACCTCAGGAAGGGGCATTGCTTTTGAACGAAGCCTCCATTAGTGTGGATGCACGTGAGCATAGTTGCGTGAAGCGGGCTATCGTGAATTTGCAGGCCGATTTTCAGCGTGTCACGGGCAAGACCCTGGATACTGCGACAGGTTCCTTGCACTACACGTCAATTATTATAGGTACGGTAGGTTGCAACCAGCAAATCGACCAATGGGTGAAACGTGACGAACTGAAAAACCTGAAGGGCAAAACCGAAAAGTATATCATTAAGACCATCGGGCAGCAAATAGTTATTGCGGGCAGCGACAAGCGCGGCACTGTGTATGGCATCTACGAGTTGTCGCAGCAGATGGGCGTGTCGCCGTGGTACTACTGGGCCGATGTGCCCGTTGTTCATCGCGACAGCCTTTGGATTGCCCGAGGTGAATATACCGACGGCGAGCCGGCCGTGCGCTATCGTGGCATCTTCCTCAACGACGAGGCTCCGTGTCTTACGTCGTGGGTGAAGAACACCTTCGGAACCGACTTTGGCGACCATCGTTTCTATGAAAAAGTGTTCGAACTCATTCTTCGCCTGAAAGGCAACTTTCTATGGCCTGCCATGTGGGGATGGGCTTTCTATGCCGACGACCCCGAGAACTCGCGTCTGGCCGACCAGATGGGCATCATCATGGGCACGTCACACCATGAGCCCATGGCACGAAACCATCAGGAGTATGCGCGCAAAAGAAAAGAGTGGGGTCCTTGGAATTATGAAACCAATCAGCAGAAACTCGACCAGTTTTTCCGCGAAGGCATCGAGCGTATGCGCGGTACCGACGACCTGGTGACCATCGGCATGCGTGGCGACGGCGACGAAGCCATGAGCGATGATGCCGACACGCGGTTGCTGCAACGCATAGTGGAAAACCAGCGGAGGATTATTAAAGAGGTGACGGGCAAGCCCGCCAGCAAGACACCACAGGTGTGGGCTTTATATAAAGAGGTGCTCGACTATTACGACAAAGGTATGCGCGTGCCCGACGATGTTCTCATTCTGCTTTGCGATGACAACTGGGGCAACGTGCGCCGCGTGCCTACTGCCAAGGAGCGCAACCATCCAGGGGGATGGGGTCTGTACTATCATGTCGATTACGTAGGCGCACCCCGTAATTCAAAGTGGCTCAACGTTACTCCTACGCAGAACATGTGGGAACAGCTCACCCTGGCCTACGACTACGGACTCGACCGTCTTTGGGTGCTCAACGTGGGCGATCTCAAGCCGATGGAGTATCCCATTACCGTGTTCATGAACATGGCTTGGAATCCCCGCTCCATAAACGTTGAATCTATCGATGCGCACACTCTGGAGTTCTGCCGTCAGCAGTTTGGCTGCCAACAGGCACCCGAGGCTGCCCGCATCCTGAACCTCTGCTGCAAGTATGCAGGCCGTTCGACGGTAGAAATGCTCGATGCCAAAACCTACAATCTGAAAACAGGCGAATGGCGGCAAGTGGCCGATGACTACATGCGGCTGGAAACCGAGGCCCTGAGGCAGTTTGTTAGTCTGGAGCCTCAGTATCGCGATGCCTATCAGCAACTGATTCTGTTCCCTGTGCAGGCCATGTCGAACATGTATCAAATGTATTATGCGCAAGCCATGAATCTCTATTTGGCTCAGCAAAACAATCCCGACGCCAATCTCTGGGCCGACCGCGTGGAAGAGGCTTTCAGGCGCGACTCGCTGCTCTGTGCGGCCTACAACCACGATATAGCCAATGGAAAGTGGAATGGCATGATGACGCAGAAACACATTGGCTACAGATCATGGAACGACGATTTCCCTGCCGACCGCATGCCCCGCGTGAAACGGGTGGAGAACTCTGCTGCCGGCGGATTCACCTTTGAGGGAAGTGGCGGCTATGTAGCCATGGAAGCTGAACACTACTTTGAGGCACATGCCCCCGAGGGTACCCGCTGGAACGTGATACCCTTCATGGGACGCACACGTAGTGCCATGGCTCTGATGCCTTATACCGCATCCACAGGCGACGCATCGCTGACGTACCGCTTCTCCCTGTCGGGCGAGCTGCCAGAGAAAGTGAAAATTCATGTGGTGGTGAAGTCAACACTCGACTTCCAGAACAAGGGTGGCATGGCTTATACCGTAGCATTGGACGGAGGCGAGCCCCAGCGCGTGGTGTTCAACGACCGGCTGAACGAAGCTCCAGAAAACATATACAGCATATTCTATCCCACGGTAGCACGCCGCGTGGTGGAGAAAGTGGTAGAGCTGCCTCTGTCGTCGCAAACCAGCACACATACCCTCACCCTGCATCCGTGCGACCCCGCCATTGTATTCGAGAAAATAGTGGTCGATGCCGGAGGCTATCAGCCGCAGTTCCTCTTTGGCAACGAGTCGGACGTGAAGAGATAGAAAGAACCCACCCCCTCCCCAAGGGAGGGGAGTTTGATTACCTTTCTACTGGCTATATATTAGAAATGTATTAAAGCCCCTCCTTTGGGGAGAGGTTGGGGGTAGGTCTTTAGGGGTGGGCTAAAACAATTTTGTCATTTCGCCGATGTTATTGAGTACGAGCAGATTTTCGTGTTCGTACTCGTCGGTCTGCTCGTGAGCCCATGTGGTGTGGAACGGAATGTGAATAGCCCTTCCGCCCAGTTGCAGCACGGGTTCAATGTCGCTCTTGAACGAGTTGCCCACCATGACCAATTGTTCCATGCCGATGCTAAACAGCTGACAAAGCTCGCGGTACTGGCGTTCCTGTTTGTCGGCCACCACCACTATACGGTCAAACAGTGGCCATAGTCCCGAGCGCAGCAGCTTGCCCTCCTGGTCTTGTATTTCGCCCTTGGTGAAAACCGCCAGCTTGTAACAGCCTTGGCTGCGCAGGTAGCTCAGCGCGTCGGCAACCCCTTCGAGCGGCGTGGCAGGAATGCTGAGCAGGCTCAACCCCAACCGCTGTACCTTTAGCAGTCGTTCGGCCTCTATATTCCCTTGGGTGAGCGTAACGGCATTTTCTACCAGCGAGAGCGTGAAAGCCTTTGCGCCGTAACCCGTCAAAGGCACATTGCGGCACTCCGTGGCAAACAGCTGGCGCGACACCTCGTTGGGTGTGGCCCATGGTTCAAGCAGTTCGCAGTACTGCTCTTCCACATGGTTGAACCACGACTGGCAGTCCCAAAGAGTGTCATCGGCATCGAAGGCAATCACTCTGATGCCTTCAGAAAAGTGGGTATCGTTGTTGGTATGTTTCATGAGCGTTGTAGGGTAAGAGGTGAATGATTGTCGGTTTCTTCAGGCCATGTGGCAGCCTGTTTCTGTTTTAGTAAGGGCACAAAAAAAGGGTCTTCGCTAAGACCCAACCTTTGTTAACCTTAAATCTAATACTATGAAAAACACGTTGCAAAGGTAAAGATATTCACCTAATAATATCGCATTTTTTAAATAAAAAATTGTAGGAATCGGCAATTTCTTGATATAAATCAATTGCAAAATGAAAGAATGTGTGCGAAAACAGCTTTTTTGCATGCAAAAATACTCTTATCTTTTCTGGCTCTCGTATGTGAGTGGGTTGAGAGTATTTGGAGCAAAAGATGCAACAAAAATCCATCAAAAAACGTTTTCTCATAAAAAATGTGGCTTAAATAATTGGAGTTTTCAACAAAATCATCTATCTTTGCAAACGAAACAGGTAAACAGACAAAGAGGATAAAGGATTCCGACATTGGGAAAAGATGTCGGAATTCTTTGTTTGTCTGTTGTCTATGTTCTGAAAAATGGCAATTCTGAGAAAATATAACTAAAAACATAGATAGATTATGGCATACATGTCACAAGAAGGCTACGACAAACTGATAGCCGAACTCAAACACCTGGAGTCGGTGGAACGCCCCAAGGCTTCTGCTGCCATTGCCGAGGCGCGCGACAAAGGCGACCTTAGCGAAAATTCAGAGTACGATGCCGCCAAAGAGGCGCAGGCACACCTGGAAGACAAAATCAACAAACTGAAGCTGGCCATCTCGGAAGCCAAAATTGTTGACACATCGAGACTCAGTACTGACAGCGTACAGATTCTCTCGAAAGTAGAAATGACCAACCTGGCCACAAAAGCCAAGATGGTTTATACCATCGTAAGCGAAAGTGAAGCCAATCTTCGCGAAGGCAAAATCTCTATTACCACCCCTATCGCCCAAGGGCTGCTCAACCACAAAGAAGGCGAGGAGGTGGAAGTGAAAATTCCCCGGGGTGTCATTAAGCTGCGCATCGACAAAATTACGGTAGGTTAATTGATAATTGACAATTTCCTTTTTCGTACGCATAATTAAAACACAATCAAAGCTAAATAATTATGGATATTTTCAGCAAAATAGCAGCTGGCGAGATTCCCAGCTATAAATGTGCAGAAAACGAGCAGTTTTATGCCTTCCTCGACATCAATCCGCTGAAAGAAGGACACACGCTTGTCATCCCTCGTCGCGAGGTGGACTATATCTTTGATATGGGCGACGAAGAACTTGCCCAGTTCCAGCTCTTCGCCAAGCGAGTGGCCAAGGCCTTGAAGCAGGCCTTCCCGTGCCGCAAGGTGGCTCAGGTGGTGCTCGGACTCGAAGTGCCTCATGCTCACATCCACCTTATTCCCATGGACTCTGAGCAAGACGTTGACTTCCGTCGCGAAAAGCTAAAACTCAGCGGCGACGAGATGAAAGCCATCGCAGACAAAATTCTGAAAGCATTTCAGGAGGCAGAATCTTGAATAGTAGAATCTTATTTTTTGCAAGAACATAGAGGGCGCGTCACTTTCTGATGCGCCCTCATTTAAAAAGATAAGTGTCAAGGCTGTTTCGTATGGCTTTGTTTTTTCATACATTTGCCAAGTAAATGTGAACAAACCATGAATAGAAGTAGGGAGATTATTCGCACCAGCCGGCAGTTTTTACTGATATGGGTTGACACATTTGTTAAGTTGCTAAATGTGTCAACCCATATCAGTATAAGACATTTTTCTTTTTCCCTTAGAGTTCCTATAGACCTAAGGGAAAAGAAATCAGGAAGATGTTGACAAGTTTAAATTGTCAAAGGTGTGTCAACGTGTCAACCACCCTTTTTTGTGTTTTCACCCGTATCGGAAATCGTGGAAATGCGTGAATAGTACTTTTTTTCTGTGTATTTGTTTGGAAGTTAAGATTATTGTTGTATATTTGCAAAAGGTAATGACGGTTACAGTAACAACGAATACTATTTCAAGATATGAGATTTTACGATAGAGAAAAAGAACTACTGGTGCTTGGTGAAGTGCTTCACAGAAGCAAGTCCGAAGCAAAGATGACCATACTGATGGGACGCAGGCGCATCGGTAAGACTGAGCTCTCGCTGAGATGCGGCGACGAGACAGTGTTGTATTTCTTCGTGGGCAAGAAAGCGGAGACGTTGTTGTGCCAGCTTGATGCTCCGATACTTGGTACATCAAACACTTTCTCCGAGGTGTTCAGGTTCGTGCTTCAGCTGTCAGAGAACCGTCCGTTTACATTGGTTATCGACGAGTTTCAGAATTTTCTGAAGATAAATCCTGCTATCTTCAGCGATATGCAGCGCGACTGGGACTTACATAAGCGAAGCAGCCATCTGAACCTGATTATCAGCGGTTCAGTGTTCACGCTGATGACCAAGATATTCGAAGACAAGGAAGAACCTCTGTTCGGACGTGCCGATGAGAAGATGGTGCTTGAGCCGTTTACCACGGATGTGCTAAAACAAATTCTTAAAGACTTCAACCCAGACTACACTCCAGAAGATTTGCTGGCGTTGTATAGCATTACGGGTGGTGTGCCTTGGTATGTCACGCTGTTGCTCGATAAGGGCAAGACCAACAGGGATGCGATGCTAGCTGCATTGACTGAGGAAAATACACCATTTATCAACGAGGGAAAGAACATTCTGATTGAGGAGTTCGGTACCGACTACGTGACCTACTTTTCTATCCTGACCTGCATTGCCAGCGGAATGAAAACCCGTTCAGAGATTGAGAACGAACTTGGAAACAACAACATTGGTCCTTATTTGGTTAAGTTAGAGAACTATTATAAAGTTATAACCAAGTCGCTCCCCATTTTTGCCAAGGAAAATAGCAAGAAGGTGAGGTATCAGCTCAATGACTGTTTCCTTATATTCTGGTTCCGTTTCTTCTACAAGTATCAGGCTCTTGTGGAGAATAAGGCCCTGAAGTCGCTTGGCGAAATCATAGAGAGAGACTACAGCAGTGTGTCTGGATTGATGATGGAGCGCTATTTCATGAAGAAGTTTCAGGAAGAAGGTCGCTACATCATCGGGAAATGGTGGGACAGAAAAGGGGAGAACGAAATCGACCTAATCGTTGTTGACCCTATTGGAAAAGAAGCCTGGATCTATGAACTGAAGAAGCAAGGCTATCGATACAAGGAGAATGAGTTTCGTGAGAAAGTAGACAGGGTGCTCGAGCAGACTCCCGAACTCCGCAAGATGACCATCCATATAGGCTCGTTGTCACTTGAAGATATGTAAATATGTTGTTTAGGGTTGACAGGTTGACACACCAAAGTAGGAATGCTGTCAACGAAACCGTTTCACCATGAGAAAAGAAAAAGGAGTTAGATTTCTCTAACTCCTTGATTTTTAAAGCGCTTCAGGATGGGCTTGGATTTAAGAAGATGAAATCGGAAGAAATCTTTAGAAATAGTAAGAAACTAAAATACAGATAGTTACGAAAGAGATATAGAAGGTTTTTAAAAGTTAAAATTTCGCCAAATCTCAAAAAATGGGTGCAAATTGGGTGCAACTTTCAAAAGAAATATGTATTTTTGCACCCAGTTAAATATATTTGATATGGCACAATTTTTTCTAAGAACAAAAAGAGAAACGGGAGAGTCTCCCCTTTACACCAAGATAAGACGTAACGGAATGCAGATGTATATATGTACGGGCATACGTGTGGATATACAGGAGTGGAATAAGGCACAAAAGAGCCTTTCTTCTATGCGACGTTATGAGAATACAGACGAAGGGACGAAAGTTCATGATCTGCAAATTAAGGTAACAAAAGCTATTGACATGCTTTATGCTGAGAACAAAATCAACACAAAGGAAGATAAGGCTATCATTGAACAGGCTTTATCAGCAATTGTCAATGGGACAGTAGAGGAAATCCAGCAAACAGCAAAGGTAGTTACTGCCAAATCGAGGGAAACAGTATTGGGTTTCTTTGATTATTTCATTGCAGGTATTTCTGATGGCTCCATTCGTCATGGCGATAACTCCGACTACTCCTCTGGTACAATTGTCGTGTGGAAAGCTTTCGGTGAGAACCTAAAGGAGTATTGTAAAAATGACATCTCTTTTGAAGATATTGACAAGCCTTTTGCTGACAGATTTACACTTTATCTTCAGAAACAAGGTTATATGCCGAATACCATCAACAAAAAGGTTTCTTGTTTTCGCAAACTCTGTAACCTTGCGGCTATGGAAGGGTACAACAAGAATGCTGTTTCCCTACGGGTTTGGAAAGACAGGACGATAAAAGAGATAGACAAGCGAGCAGAGATATACTTGACTGACGAGGAGATTGATGCCATGTACGACATGGAACTGACTGGCGAGAATGAGATAGTACGTGACATCTTCCTTCTTGGTTACTTCAGTTGCCAGCGTTATAGCGACTATTGCAAGTTACGGGAAGAGAATTTCATAACCTACAACAAAAGTGGACTGATTACGTTGACACAGAAGAAAACCGGGAAAAAGGTAGAAGTGCCTATCTTCGACGACCGTGTCTATGAACTTTGCGAAAAGTATAACTATAACTTTCCGGATATTACAGCCCAGAAAATGAATTTGAAGATTAAGGTTATTGGTTATGAGTTGTCGAAAACGGTACCTTCTTTTTGTGAGAAGTACGTAACGGTGTTGACTGGCGTGGAAAAACGATCTGAACAAACTTATAAAAAGCTTTTGAAGAAGAAAAAGGATGGCATCAAGTTTACAGAAAACGAACGCAAATGGTTTCACAAACTGGATAAGTGGGCCAAGATACGAAACGGATCCCCTCTTTGGGAACGGAATAAGCATGGTGAAGTCGTGCGAGCCAAATATGAGCTGATATGTTCACATACGGCACGAAGGAGTGGAACCACTAACCTATATAAATTAGGTGTGCTGTCAGACTTGGAATTACGCAGCATAACAGGCCATGAGTCGCAGAAGAACTTTGAGGGCTACATCCGCATTGGAATATCGGAGCAGGCCCAAAGAGTAGGTGACAAGATTAAGGCAGCAATGGAAGCGAGAAGACATGTTGACAAGTAGAAATCTCTAAGGTGTTTTCAACTGTCAACCGTGTGGTAAGCGATTAGAAAAGAACAAATATGATCTCAAAGGCATGGACTGAAGTTATTCTGCTTTTTAGTCGATTTTATTAGCCAAAAACGTAATAGTATTGCGAAACAATGAAATTCAATTGATAATCTGCGTATTTTAGTTAGCTGTATGAAGAAAACCGCTTTAATGGAAATTGTCAACTATGCTGACATACCAATACCCCAATTTGTAGATATAATATTAAAAGGTGACGACGAGGCTATGTATTATTTGCTCCACGAACGCCTGAAGCAGCTGCTTTACGAAAGATATCAAAACTATAGCCATCATCTGTATGACGATTTTGATGACTTGTTAGATGACTTCTTTATCTACATCCGTGAGAGTGGCCATACCCCATATCAGGCACTTCAGCGCATCAAGAAGAAAGAGGCTTTTGAAAGTTGGTTGTTGAACACGTTCCGTAACTATCTTAACAATAGGTCAGAGGCAGAGTCTCATATTCCCCTTGTGGATAAAGATTGTGAGAAGATCTCTTTGCTAACTGAAAGTTCATTGGCAGATGGGGAGATCAAGATTCATATTGTCTCCCAACTGATAGCCTATGCGTTACAGGTGTTTTATCCGCGAGGACGCTTTATTTTTCTCCGATCACTTCTCACCATTCTCAATGAACAGCAAGCAGTTCCCGATAAGCAGATGGCCGAAGCACTTGGTATGTCTTACACCTCATATCGTGTAACCCTTCACCATATGAGGAGCAATGTAAAACGCTTTAGGGAGTACCTGTTAAATGGAGAGTCATTGCGGCTTGATGACAAGCATGAGCTTTTGGCAAGACATATTTATGATGATTTCTCGAATCTTTATCCTATATTATTCGATTGCTACCTACAATGCATTGATACATTAAAAACCAGTGATGCCGTTAAAGAGCTTCGCGCCCAATATATTGAAGAACTCGGGTTTGCTGTTCATGAACCAAGCGTCCCAGAACAATCCAAAATAAGTATTGCACGATTCTGGGTGAAACTTAATCGATGGTTGATACCTGGAATGATGGCTATGTAGAAAACCGTAAGTTCATCTTTACTCTATGAACTGTAGGAGTTGTTCAACCAATTGATGTACGGTGGTTGACGACTCTTCTTTTGCAGGATTACTTCCATCGAATGATTCCAGTACCTTTTGGGCATTTCCTATTGCAAAACGAGTTTTCGGGTAAATGACATTGAAGACTTTCATGGAGTCCCCTTTTGTCTTACCGTATCTGAAGCCAAGCAGATGGGAAAGCATCTCACCGTAGCGATATGCCACATGAAAACCATTAGTCTGAGCCATCTGTATGGCAGCGTTGAAATCGCTGTCAGAAAAAACATCCTTGTCAAATACGACCCAACATTGATCGTAGTTCCGACTTCTTCTCTTTTCGATATCCCTAATGGCAATTGCCTCTTTAACCAGCGAAATGGTATTCATGCCCTTGCCAATAGCTTTCACGTTAGCAGATGTCAAACGGAAGGAGTTGAAGTATTCTGGTTCAGTTACCTCTCCTTCACAGACGATAAGGAAGGTTTGTTTCACCAACCTTAGGCTGCTTGTCCTTCTGAGTGTACGCTCAATTTTGGGGTTTTGTCTGCGTGCCATCACTCCGTCCTCCTTAATACTGACTCCAGATTACCGATAATGGGTGTGGCTCCATATTTACCACTGAGATAATCCTTTTCGAAAGGAGCATCACTCCTGACTTTATAGTCTGACAAAGAATAGAGTGAGGTAGCTCCGAATCTATCCTTCTGGGTGAACCAGATTTGATCACGACGGAATAAACCAGAACTGAGGATGTTGGTGTCGTGAGCCGTAAATATCAACTGAGCATTTCGTGGATTGGTTTCGCGAGAATTAAACAGGGAGATAATCCGATTAGTCAGAACCGGATGTAATTTGGAGTCGAACTCATCAATGACGAGTCTCGATCCGTTGTCAAGAGCCTTGATGATAGGGTAAGCCATAGAGAAGTATTTGATGGTTCCCTCAGATTCCATGCTCAAGAATGGGAAACTGGTTTCACCTTTAGCCACTCCATTTGTGTCATACTGCAAATGTCGGCTAAGGATGTGATTGTCACTTTTCTCTATATCCTCAATACCAAGGTCGGCAAACTTGGAAAACTCCACGATTCTTGACCGCATCTCTACATCATCAAGATGGTTTGCGGCCATATTCCACATCCTTTCTTCGTCAGAGCACGTAAGGATGCTTGTATCTCCAAGCCAGTTGATAATCTGAACCGCAGTAGGGTCGTTAAACTGAGCTGCGGCAGAAAGCAGGAGGGCATTGTTGCGAATCATCTTCCTGTTCACTAAGT
>OMZS01000001.1 GCA_900315565.1 uncultured Prevotellaceae bacterium
AAATGATCCAGTTTGTATTTTTCACTTCGTCAAGCCACTCCTCAGCCTTCCGATGCGCCAGCCGATCCCCGCCCCTGTAGGGGAGGGGTGGCCGTAGGCTGGGGTGGGGTCAGTATTGTTCTCGCAAAACAGCGATATTACAGACCCCACCCCTGACCCCTCCCCTTGAGGGGAGGGGAGCTGCTGGCGCATTGCGTTACTATGAGGAGTGCCGTGAACAAAGTGAAAATTCAGGCTGGAGATTTTCATCGTAGCGCCGGGAGATGAAAATGGCATTGCGCGGATGGGAAAAATAAAGTAAGGAAATAGGATGAAATTTTCTAGAGAATTTGGACGTATCGTCGGGAAATAAAAATGGCATGGCGCAGATGAGAAAAATAAAGTAAAGAAATGGGATGAAATTTTCTAGAGAATTTTTCGGTAACTCAAAAGAATGCATTATCTTTGTGCAGGAAGGGAGGAATGGGAGCCAACACGAATGTAACGAAGGCTGAAATAAATGCAAATGGTGCCGAGATTATTGCGATGGCAACCGAGATAAATGCAAGGGCAACCGAAATGAATGCAAGGGCAACCGAGATAAAAGCAAAGAAAAGCGCGATGAAAAGGATATACCTGGTATCTGTACTGGTGCTGCTGGGCTGTCTGACGGCCGGAGCGCAGCTACAGCGATACTCTGTCAACTTCGAGTTGTCGGAGCGAAACTTCGTGGATACGATTCCCATCCGTTTTGAGAACGACCAGATTTACATCGAGGCCATGACGGACGACGGCGAGCTGCGCTTGCTGAACTTTGATACGGGTTCGAGCCAGGGGATGGTGTATTACGGCGGTCGCATGAGCACCGACGACGAGCTGGGCAACATCGTTTCGCGCGACGCCAACGGACGTAAGGACACGGTGAAGGTGGTCAGGTTGCCTGAGTTCAGGCTAGGCAAACTGTGGGTGAGCAACTATGTTGCCACGGTGATAGTGCGCCCCCACGGCCGCCGCCGGTTCGACGGCATACTTGGGTTCGACCTGGTGAACAAAGGGCTGCAGTGCAAAATTGACGTAAAGAAGGGACATATGATACTGACCGACCGAAAAAACTTTTTTGACGGTGAGGGCGGTTTCGAGGTGAAGTACAAGCTGCGCTGGTTTGTGCCCCACGTGTGGGTGAGCCCATTTATTCGCCATGTGGATGAGGCACTGTTCGACACAGGCTCGCCCCCACTCTACTCGATGAACAAGCAGAGTTTCAACCGCCACGCTTACAAGAGCAAAAACGTGGAGAACCAGGTGGAGAGCCGCAGTCGCGGCCATCTGGCCATTGGCAACTACGGCGCTGAGACGGTTGACGAGGTGGTGTTTCTGAATCTGGACCGTCTGAAGTGGGGCGACTTCTCGTTTCAGCATGTCAGCAGCCTGACCACTCAGGGCGGCTCGCGCGTGGGGGCGGCGCTACTGAACTACGGCAGTCTGATTATCAACCCGTTGAGAAAGCGCATGACGTTTCAGCCCTACAACGGAAGCGACACTTGCGAGGTGCAAAACCGCCAGTTCAACATGGCTTTTGTGCCCGTTGAGGGGCGCGCGGCCGTAGGGCTGATTCGCGAGACGTGCGACGAGTATGAGCAGGGGTTGCGCCAGGGCGACGTGATAGAGAGCATCAATGGCGAGGAGATAGCTGATTTCCAACAGTTTGTGAACTATCGTTTCGTAAAAGGCGAAACCTACACGCTGGTGGTAGTTAACCCGAGGGGAGCGAGGAAAGAAATCAAATCGGTGAGAAGGTAACGCTTCATGTCGCAATAAAGACTTTCTGCAAAAAAGATAGGAAAGAAATGATAAAATAATAACTTGGTACAAATATTAAGAAACGAATGAGAATAATGAGAATAATTGTTTTCCACGAATTAAAAAAATAATTATTCTCATTCGTGAGTGAATTATTCTCATTATTCTCATTCGTTTCCGTAAAATCTTACCTGCTTATTTTTTTACTGTTACTAAACTTTCGTTCTTGGATTACTCAGCCGGTGCGTGGTCGATGAGTTCCATGAACTCGTCGAGTTTCGGCGTGATGATGATTTGGGTGCGGCGGTTGCGCTGACGTCCGAGGTCGGTGTCGTTGGTGGCCAGCGGGTTATACTCGCCACGTCCGCCGGCGGTGAGACGCTTGGGATCCACTCCGTAGCGATTCTGCAAGAACTGCACCACGCTGGAAGCGCGCAGACACGAGAGGTCCCAGTTGTTGCGGATGTTCTCGCGGTTGATGGGCACATTGTCTGTGTTACCCTCAACGAGCACATCGTAGTCCTTGTAGTCGGTGATGATTTTAGCAATCTTCGAGAGTGTCTCGGCTGCACGGTCGTTGATTTCGTAGGAGCCGCTCTTGTAGAGCATGTTGTCGGCAAGCGAGATATACACCACGCCTTTGAGCACCTGAATATCCACCTCTTTCAGATCCTCTTTCGAGAGCGAGCGTGTCAGGTTGTTTGTGAGCACCATGTTGAGCGAGTCGCTTTTGCTCTTGAGTTCGGTGAGGTGGCGTATGTATTGGTTCGACTCGTTGATCTGGTCCACGAGTTTCTCAATGGAGATGTTGTTCTGGTTGGCGTTGGTCAGGCTCTTGTCGAGCGACTTCTGCAGCTGGGCATAGGCACGTTTTTGCTGTCGGAGCTGCTCTTCCAGACTCTCTGCCTTGGCTTTGGCGGCAGCGAGCTGTTCTTTTGTCACCTGATAAGTGGTGTTGAGTTCGATGTTCTCGTTCTGGCAGTTGCGCAGGTCGTTCTGTGCAGCCAGGAGTTGCTTTTTGCTGGCACAGCTGCTCATGAGCATCAATGCTCCGGCCATAACCAGCACGGCTGAAATAGACTTTTTCATGTTGTTTGTTTCCTTTCTGTTAAAATGTTTGATTGTCCACTTTTTTCTATAAGACGCTTGCCTGGGACAGATTGTTGCCCAGGTTAGGAAGATTTAACCCTTGGCCCGCCATCTTAACATTCTTCTACCAAGCCCGCCGCCCGTTTTTATCCGCGGTGGCAGAGTGCCGCGCCTATGGCCGTGCAGAACTCCGAGTACTTGGGAGTGAAGAAGTGTACGTTGTAGAGTTTCTCCAGCTGTGGGAAGATGAACTTGCATTCCGGGAGCAGCGTGAGGTTGCCAATCATGACGAAGTCGCGAATGCCCGAGCTGATGGAGGCGATGACCGCCGTGCTCCCGATGGTCTGCAGCACCATGCAGATGATGCCAATGGCCAGGTCGGCCCGCGATGCGTTGTACTGTGCCTTGGCAAAGAGCGAGGCCGTGGCGTCCATGGGCAGCCCCGGCAGCGGGTGAGTGCAGATGTCGCCAATGAGCAGATTGATGTTCGATATGTCGCCCTCCTTGGCCAGTTCCTGAATTTCCTTGATGTTGCTGGTTTGCAACAGCACGCGCGAGAGTCCCGTTAGTGTGCCGCCTCCGATGCCCAGTCCGCCAATGTGGGTGATGTTGTCGCCATCGCAGCGCACCAGCGATGTGCCCGTACCCATGCTGACCACTATGACATGGTCTTTGCCCGACTCGTACATGGCCCCGAGCCCGTCGGCCATGAATTCGTCGGCCTTTCCGGTGGGAAGCCCATAAACGGGGCTGTCGATGTAGGCACTGCCCACACCCGTCATCATCACCTGCTCGATGTCGGCGAGTTCGATGTGGTTGTCGTAGAGATACTTACCAAAGGCTCCGTAGAGCGAGGTCACGGGGTCGGCAGCGGTGATACGGATAGGCGAAACCACCACGCCATTTCGCAGCCCCACAATTTTGGTGGTGCTGATGCCAACGTCAATTCCTATAACTATACCCATAAAAATGTGCTATTTTTGGTGTTTTTAACAGCTATTTAGTCATTTCGGGGGCAAAGGTAGCTGTTTTTTCAGAGAACAGCACATTATTTGGCAGAAATTTCGTAACTTCGCCGCCAAAATGACAAACAAACGATGAAGCTGAACAAGATTATCGCCCTACTCATCTATTTGTGCGCCCTGATGCCGCTGTCGGCCATGGCGACAGAGGCAGGCGTATCGAAACCGCTGGCCGAACATCGCGCGGCCCACATCAAAGATGTGCAATATACCCTCATCTTCGACCTTCCCGACGACGTGGCCAAGCCCGTGAAGGGCTACGAAGTGATGGAGTTTATCTGGAACTCCGAAGACGACCTTGTGCTCGACTTTCAGGGCAGCGCAAGCCAGTTTAACGGCATTTGCCTTATCAACGGCAAGAGCAAGGAACATCACGTGGAGTTTGCCAACGAGCACATCATTATTCCGCGCAAACTGCTGAAAAAAGGCTATAACAGCATTTATCTCACCTTTATCAGCGGCAACAAGTCGCTCAACCGCTCGCAAGACTATCTTTACACCCTCTTTGTGCCCGACCATGCGCGCTCGGTGTTTCCCTGCATCGACCAGCCCGACGTGAAAGCCCTGTTCAAGCTCACTCTGGAGATGCCCACCGACTGGCGGGCCATCAGCAACGGCGGTCTGATGAAAAGCACCTTAGAGGGAACACGCAAGAAATTGGAATTTGCCACCACGCCGCTGCTGCCCACCTACCTGTTCTCGTTTACCGCCGGACGGTTCAACCAGGAAGTGGCCACGCGCGACGGGCGCACCATTCAAGCCCTGCACCGCGAAACCGACCCAGCGAAGATTGCCCAGCTGCAAACCGTGTTCGACCAAATAGCCACCTCGCTGCGCTGGCTGGAAGAATACACCGACATGAAATATCCGTTCCAGAAATTCGGGTTCGTGGTGCTCCCCGGCTACCAGTTTGGCGGAATGGAGCATCCGGGTGCCATTCAGTTTAGCGACCGCAGCATATTCCTGGGCAGCAACCCCACACAAGACGAAGAGCTGAAACGACTGGAACTGGTGGCCCACGAAACGGCCCACATGTGGTTTGGCGACCTGGTCACCATGCGCTGGTTCGACGATGTCTGGACCAAGGAGGTGTTTGCCAACTTCATGGCATCGAAAATTGCGCGCGTGCAGTTCCCCAACATCGACCACAACTTGAACTTCCTGAAAACCTATCAGGCCAGCGCCATGCACACTGACCGCACCAACGGGTCGCACCCTATACAGCAACCGCTCGACAATCTCGACCGTGCCAGCCTGCTCTACGGCAACATTATCTACGACAAAGCACCCGTCATGATGCGAATGCTCGAAGAAGTAATGGGCGAGCGATGGTTCCGCAACGGCATACGCAAATATCTGAAACGCTACGCCTTTGGCAACGCCACCTGGGACGACCTTGTGGAGATTCTCTCGCACGAAGACCCCAACGCCCACATCAAAGAGTTCAGCAATGTGTGGGTGAAGCAGCAAGGCATGCCCATCATCGAGACATCGGTTGAAGGCAGCCGACTCGTGGTGCGACAGACCGATCCGCTGGGGCGCGGACTGGTGTGGAACCAAAAGTTCGACGTGATGCTGGGCAACGACTTCGGCCCCAGCAACACCATCACAGTCAGCATGCACGAGCCCACCGTGTCTATTCCCCTCGCACGGCGGCCCGACTTCATCATTCCCAACTATTCGGGTCACGGCTACGGACGGTTTACCCTGCCCCCCGACTACACCAAACTGCTCATCAAGCGACTCATCTGCACCACCAGCGACGTGAACCGCTACGCGCTGGCACTGACGCTCTACGACAACTACCTGATGGGCCGGCTCGACAACACCTACTTCAGCGAGGTGTATCGCACGCTCGAGAAAGAGCACAATCCGCTCATCATCAGCACCCTTTGTAACCATCTGGCCAAGGTTGCCTTCGACCAGCCCAAGGAAGACCGCACCACCATGGAGCTCTTCTTCATGGACTTGCTGAAAACCACGCAGCAACCCGCCACCCGCCAGCATCTGTTGCGATCGCTCACGGCCACGGCACAGTCGCAAATGGTGAACGACTTTCTCTACGACATCTGGGAAAAGCAGAGCGAGCCTCTGCTCAGCGAACGCGACTACATGGACATGGCCTACCATCTGGCCATTGTGAAGCCCCTGCGCTGGGGTGAGATTATCAACCGCCAGCGCATGAGGCTGAAAAACGCCGACCTGATACGCGAGTTTGAATTTGTGAGCCGCGCCTGCACCGACGACCCCGATCTGCAACGGCTGCTTTTCAACTCGCTGCTGCGAAAGGAGAACCGCACCGTGGAACCCTGGGCCGCGCGCACGCTGGCCCTGCTGTCGTGCAACGCACGCGAGCCGCAGAACAACGAATACATCAACCCGGCCCTCAATGCACTGGAGGACATACAGCGAACGGGCGACATTTTCTTCCCTGCCAACTGGGTAAGCGCATTGCTCTCGCAACATAAGAGCAACGAAGCCCGCCGCATGGTGGAAGACTGGATACAACTGCACCCCTACTACCCGCCGTCACTCATGAACAAAGTGAAAGAAAACGCCTACTATCTGCTGTTGCGCAAGCAGTAGGCCACCGAGGTCAGTGCAGACTAGCAAACGGAATAAAGAAAACAAAAACAATTATATTATTTTACCACTTATGATTCTTTTCTTCAGAACTCCACAGCAGAGCCTCATTGCCACTGAGGCAGACCACAGGCTCTCGACTAACGAAATCAATGAACTTTGTTGGCTGTATGGCGATGCCACACTCGTAGAGGCAGAGACGCTCGAAGGCTTCTTTGTGGGGCCACGCCGCGAAATGATAACACCCTGGAGTACGAATGCCGTTGAGATTACTCAGAACATGGGCCTCAGCGGCATTTCGCGTATTGAGGAATACTTCCCCGTGAGCAGCAGCGAGGCTGAGCACGACGAGATGCTGCAACGCATGTACAACGGTCTGAACCAGGACATTTTCACCGTCAACATTCAGCCCGAGCCCATCAAACAGGTGGAGAACCTGGAGGAATACAACGAGCAGGAAGGCCTTGCCCTCTCGCCCGAAGAAATAGAATACCTGCACAAGATTGAGAAGCAGAACGGACGGCCGCTGACCGACTCTGAGATTTTCGGTTTCGCACAAATCAACTCGGAGCACTGCCGCCACAAAATTTTCGGAGGCACCTTCATCATCGACGGCAAGGAAATGGAAAGCTCGCTGTTCCAGATGATTAAGAAGACTACGCAGGAGAATCCCAACAACATTCTCTCGGCCTACAAGGACAACGTGGCCTTTGCACAGGGCCCCATGGTAGAGCAGTTCGCACCGAAAGACCAATCCACCGCCGACTGGTTCCGCGTGAAGGACATTGAGAGCGTCATCTCGCTGAAGGCCGAAACCCACAACTTCCCCACCACGGTAGAACCGTTCAACGGTGCTGCCACAGGCACGGGCGGTGAGATACGCGACCGCATGGGCGGCGGCACTGGCTCGTGGCCCATTGCCGGAACGGCAGTGTATATGACGGCCTACCCAAGGCTGCAAGAAGATACTAACCCCACCCCTACAAGGGAGGGGAGTCTGCGCGACTGGGAGGATATTCTGCCCGTGCGCGAATGGCTCTACCAGACACCCGAGCAGATACTCATCAAGGCATCGAACGGTGCCAGCGACTTTGGCAACAAGTTCGGACAGCCCCTCATCTGCGGCTCGGTGCTCACCTTTGAGCATCAGGAAGCCCCCCGTCCCGTAAGCTGCGCTAACAGCGCAGCAAGCCCAGCAGAAGCAACAGCAAGCCCAGCAGAAGCCCCCTCTACGAAATACGCCTACGACAAGGTCATTATGCTGGCTGGCGGCGTGGGCTATGGCACCAAGCGCGACTGCCTGAAGAAAGAGCCCCAGAAGGGCAACAAGGTGGTGGTGGTTGGTGGCGACAACTACCGCATCGGTCTGGGCGGCGGCTCGGTGAGCTCGGTGGATACTGGCCGCTACTCAAACGGCATCGAGCTGAACGCCGTGCAGCGCGCCAACCCCGAAATGCAGAAGCGCGCCTACAACCTGGTGCGCGCACTCTGCGAGGAAGACACCAACCCCGTGGTGAGCATTCACGACCACGGCTCGGCCGGCCACCTGAACTGCCTCTCAGAACTGGTGGAGGAGTGCGGCGGCGAGATAGACATGACGCAGCTGCCCATAGGTGACAAGACGCTCTCGGCCAAGGAAATCATCGCCAACGAGAGCCAGGAGCGCATGGGACTGCTCATCGACGAGAAACACATCGACCATGTGCGACGCATTGCCGAGCGCGAGCGCGCACCGCTCTACGTGGTAGGCGAAACCACAGGCGATGCCCACTTCTCGTTCCGCCAGGGCGACGGTGTGAAACCTTTCGACCTCGACGTGGCGCAGATGTTCGGCCACTCGCCAAAGACCATCATGCGCGACGAAACCGTGGAGCGTCACTACGCACCGGTGGAATACGACCAAAAGAATCCCGATATACAGAAATACGTAGAACGAGTGCTTCTGCTTGAGGCTGTAGCCTGCAAAGACTGGCTCACCAACAAGGTTGACCGCTCGGTGACGGGCAAGATTGCCCGCCAGCAATGTCAGGGCGAGATTCAGCTGCCGCTGAGCGACTGCGGCGTGGTGGCCCTCGACTACCGCGGCCAAAAAGGCATTGCCACTGCCCTGGGACATGCGCCTCAGGCCGGACTGGCCTCGCCCGAGGCGGGCAGTGTGCTCTCGGTGGCCGAAGCACTGACTAACATCGTGTGGGCCCCACTTACCCTCGGACTTGCCAGCGTAAGCCTCTCGGCCAACTGGATGTGGCCTTGCCGCTCGCAGAAAGGCGAGGACGCACGTTTGTACGCTGCAGTGAAAGCGCTTTCAGACTTCTGCTGTCAGCTTCACATCAATGTGCCTACGGGCAAAGACTCGCTCTCGCTCACCCAGCAGTATCCCAACGGCGAGAAAATCATTTCGCCGGGAACCGTCATCGTCAGCGCCGGTGGTGAGGTGAAAGACATTCGTAAGGTGGTGAGCCCTGTTGTGGTGAACGACAAGAACAGCAGTCTCTACCACATCGACTTCTCGTTCGACGAGCAGCGGCTGGGCGGCTCGGCCTTTGCACAGAGTCTGGGCAAGGTGGGCGACGATGTGCCGACGGTGAAAAACGCCGAGTACTTTGCCGACTGCTTCAACGCCATTCAGGAACTCATAGACAAGGGTTGGATCATGGCCGGGCACGACATATCGGCCGGCGGACTCATCACCACACTGCTCGAAATGTGCTTTGCCAACACCCGTGGCGGCATGCACATCAATCTGCACGACCTGAACAGCAGCGACATGGTGAAAATGCTCATGGCAGAAAATCCGGGTGTTGTTATCCAAGTGAGTGACCAGCACAAGTTCGAACTGCGCAAGTTCCTTGAAAACCAAGGCATCGGCTTCGCTAAAATAGGCTACCCCACCCCCGGCGAGCGCACCATCGTCGTGAAGAACGGCGACCAAGAATACAACTTCGACATCGACCACCTGCGCGACGTGTGGTATAAGACCAGTTATCTGCTCGACCGCCGCCAAAGCATGAACGGCAAAGCCCGCGAACGCTATGAAAACTACAAGCAGCAGCCGCTGGAAATGAAATTCCCCAGAGGCTTCAGCGGAAAATTGTCGCAGTACGGGCTCAATCCCCGCCATCAGGTTGGCAAGGGGACAACTCCCAAAGCCGCCATCATCCGCGAAAAAGGAACCAACGGCGAGCGCGAAATGGCCTACTCGCTCTATCTGGCCGGATTCGACGTGAAGGACGTCATGATGACCGACCTGATCAGCGGACGCGAAACACTGGAAGAGGTCAACATGATTGTGTTCTGCGGCGGGTTCTCCAACAGCGACGTGCTCGGCTCGGCCAAGGGCTGGGCTGGTGCTTTCCTCTACAATCCCAAGGCAAAAGAAGCCCTCGACCGCTTCTACGCCCGCGAGGACACACTCTCGCTGGGCATCTGCAATGGTTGTCAGCTGATGGTAGAACTGGGACTATTGAACCATCAGACCATTTCGCAATCCGATCAATTGCAAAATAGTGAAAGTCAAAAATCGTCAAAAATCCGAATGATGCACAACGACTCACGGAAGTTTGAAAGCGAATTCATCACACTGCAGATTCCGCAGAACGAAAGCGTCATGTTTGGTTCGTTGAGCGGTTCGAAACTTGGCCTTTGGGTAGCCCATGGCGAAGGAAAATTCCATCTGCCCGAACCTGAAAGTCGCTACAATGTGATTGCCAAATACAATTACGCCGGCTATCCCGCCAACCCCAACGGCTCCGACTACAACGTGGCCGGTCTCTGCTCAGCCGACGGCCGCCACCTGTGCATGATGCCCCATCTGGAGCGCGCCATCTTCCCCTGGCAATGCGCTTGGTATCCGCTCAACCGCAGCAGCGACGAGGTGACTCCCTGGATTGAGGCTTTCGTCAACGCCCGCAAGTGGGTGGAAGCCCATCGCTAAATGATAAATGATAAATTCATCCGGTCCATTAGTCCAACGACATGAACAATATCTATTGGCAATCGTTCAAGACCTTCTTCCGCATCGGCCTATTCACACTGGGTGGCGGCTACGCCATGATACCCATGATTGAGACCGAGGTGGTGAACAAACACAAGTGGATTACCAAGGAAGAGTTTCTCGACCTCATCGCCGTTGCGCAGAGCTGTCCGGGCGTGTTTGCCATCAACATGAGCACATTCATCGGCTACAAGCTGCGCAAGACGCGCGGGGCCATCAGCTGTTCTTTAGGAACAGCGTTACCCTCGTTTCTCATCATTCTGCTCATCGCCATGTTCTTCCACCAGTTTCAGGACAACCATGTGGTACAGGCTATCTTCCGCGGTATACGTCCGGCAGTGGTGGCACTCATCGCTGTGCCTACTTTCAATTTGGCCAAAAGTGCCCACATCACCCTTTCTAACTGCTGGATACCTGTAGCCTGTGCGCTGGCCATCTGGGCATTGGGTGTTTCGCCCATCGTTGTTATTCTGGCGGCAGGCATCGGCGGCTGGCTCTATGGCACATTCGTCAAACCAACAGAATGAACTGAGTTTGGAGTTAGGAGTTAGAAGTTAGGAATTAGGAGTTAGGAGTTAAGAATAAAACGCTATGATTTTCTTATATCTCTTTTATACGTTTTTCATCATCGGGCTGTTTGGTTTCGGCGGAGGCTACGGCATGCTGTCGCTCATTCAGGGCGAGGTGGTTCACCACTGGCACTGGATGACCACCAGCGAATTCACCGACATCGTGGCCATCAGCCAGATGACCCCAGGCCCCATCGGCATCAACTCAGCCACTTACTGCGGCTACACGGCCATCCACAATGCCGGCTACAGCATGCCCATGTCGGTGCTGGGCAGTCTGACGGCCACCTTCGCGCTGGTGCTGCCCTCGCTCATCCTGATGATTCTCATCAGCAAGATGTTCATGCGCTACATGAACCACCCCACCGTGCAGTCGGTGTTCACAGGTCTGCGCCCTGCGGTTGTGGGACTGCTGGCCGCTGCTGCCCTGTTGCTGATGACCCCCGAGAACTTCTCCACGCCCACACAAAACCCGTGGCAGTTCTGGATTAGCTGTTTCCTGTTTGTTGCCACCTTCGTGGGTACCAAATTTATGAAAATCAACCCCATACGCATGATTTGTTATGCTGGCGTTGCCGGCCTGCTCCTGCTGTATTAGCACCATCTTGAGATATTCAACAACAATCCCGCACCTTACGAATGCAAGGCGCGGGATTGTTGTATATAAGATGGAACAAAGCGTGACGGAAGATCAATTATCAATTATCAAATGTCAATTATCAATTATCAATTGTCAATTATCAATTATCAATTGTCGGCCATCCGTCGGCGGTCCACTGTATGCGGCGCTTCACTAAGATGGAGGCACCCTCAAGGGGAATGTTGTAGCCGTGGCAGATGAAGATGTCCTCGCCACCAACTGGAGTGCCGGGACCTTCGAAGTGGTAGGCGGCGCAGTGGCCCATAGCTTCAAACTCTTTCTTATCACCCTCGACGAGCAACGTTCCGCCACCCTCGAGCATCGGCTTACCATTGCGGTCGAGATATGGTCCCTCTACCGAGCGGCTGCGACCAACGGCCACACGATAGTTGCTCTTGACACCCCGGCAGCAGTAGTCCCACGAAACAAACAGATAGTACCATCCGCCGTGACAGAAGATGAACGGAGCCTCTATGGCATTGGTGCCAGCATACTTCGAGGTGGGGTTGGGTTCGGCCTTGGTGTCGCCCAGCGCATGGCGGCGGGCGATGGTCACAGGCTTGCAGCCAGGGGCGACGTGCATGGTGGTGTCGAGACGCACCAGCTGAATGCCGTCCCAGAACGAGCCGAAAGCCATCCACGGCTGATCGTGCTCATCGATGACGAAGTTGGGGTCGATGGCGTTCCAGTTGTCGCGCCCTTCACGCGAAGTGACAATGCAGCCCTCGTCCTTCCAGGGCGACATGCTCTTCAGCGAGCGGTTGCTGAGCAGACCAATGGCCGAGCCATTGCGCCCAAAGGTGGAACACGAATAGGCCATCCACCAGCGTCCGTGCCACTGAATAATGTCTGGAGCCCACACGTGGGCTTCGAACCCAGGTACAGAGTCGCGCGTCCATTGCGGAACAACAGTCATGGCGGGCACATCGGCCACACGCCACGAGTGCAAGTCGCGCGAAGTGGCATGCTGGATGCCCCAGCCCGTGGAAAAGAGGTGATAGACACTGTCCTCGTAGGCCATCACGGGGTCGTGAACCATGGGGGTGGTAGTTTCCATATTCCTACGGTGCCCACGATGGGGCGGCTGGGCCATAACGGCTGTGACCATAGCAGCGAGACACAAAGCCAAAAGAAGTCTGTTCATAAAACGGGGTGGTTAGGAGTTAAGAGTTTAGAGTTGGGAATTAGGAGTTGGGAGTTAGGAGTTAGCGGACACTTCTGCTAGCTTCCGCTAACTCCCGCTAACTCCTTTCTACTTCAGTTAACTTCTGACTTGTCTTACTTCACGACGAACTTCTTTCCGTCCTGAATGTAAACGCCCTTCACAGCCTTAGCCACACGCTGACCAGCCAGGTTAAAGACGGGAGAAGCAGCGTTGGTCTTCTTCACAGCTACTGCATCGACACCTGTAGAAACAGAGTCGTCGATGGTGGAAGAGTTGACAATCAGATAACCATTATCAGTAGTGAGAAACACGACCAAGTCCTGAGTGCCGTCACCACAATTCATGACAAACTCCTCGTAATATTTATCGCTACCAGCAGCCGGGGTGATGTCGGCACGGACTGTCACCTTGGCAGGCTCGTCAATGTCGCGTGCAACCTTCAGATTGACGGTAGCACCGTCGAGGTCGCTCTTGAACGTATCCCAGTTGTAAACGCTTTCGAGCGAAGTAAACCAGGTATTGTCGTCGAAGGTGTTGGTGGTGGCATTCCAAGCAAAGTTGTCGGCACGTACAACGACATATTCACTATAGCCTTCAGCACCGCGCTCATCGTTGGCCAAAGCAACGATAAAGTTGTGGAAATTCTCAAGTTGACTGCTGTGGTTCTCAAACTCCACATTCAGGGTCTTGCCGGGAGCCAAATAATAGTAGTCAGAGAACTGGGTGAAGAACGGAGTGGTGTTGGTTTCCAAGCCTACGATTCCCTCGGGCGTATTGTGGCTTCCGCAAGCTGCCTCGTTGAGCACCAGGTGAGAACCGTCAACACCCAGGAGAGCGTAAAGCGACTCGCCTGCAGGAATGGGCATAATGAAGTCGTAGAACAAAGATGTGCCGCCTGTAGTGGTGATGTCGGCATGCACAGTAACTTGTTCGCCCTTGCGCTGAATAGTAAGCACCACGTGGGCTCCGTCCATATCGGCAAGGAAGGTTTCCCAGTTGTAGTTTGAGTTCATTGACGTAAACCACGATTTGTCGGGACCGGCTGTAGTTGTGACATCCCACTCCTGCCATGCAAAGTTGTCGGCACGGACGATAGCATACTCTTGGTAGCCTTCTGCCATGCGATTGTCAACATTAGAGAGGATAACGTCGAAGTTGTTCCAATTTGCAGTTCCTGCATAATTGACGAAGTCGAGCGTGAGCGTCTCGTCGTCCATCACAGGATAGGCTTTGTATTCGCCAAAGAAACCTGTGGTGTTGTCGGTCTTTCCTACCTGACCTTCAACGGGAAGATCAGTGTTCTTGATGGTGGTCTTGCTGTTGTCGATAACCAAGTGGCCTCCATCGGTTAAGAGGAAAGCACGAATGTTTTGTTCTCCGTCGCCACAGTTGATGACGAAATCCTCAAAATAAGACTTGCCTCCGGCTGTGGTGATGTCGGCATGAATGGTCACCTTCTCGTATGCACGGGTGATGGTCATCACCACGTTCGAACCGTCCATGTCGTCAAGGAATGTTTCCCAAACATAATTGCTGGTGATCGAAGTAAACCAGTCGTGAGAGCTCTCGGGGCCGGTATTAAGCACTCCCTGCCAAGCCCAGTTGTCAGCACGCAGTACTACATATTCAAAATAGTTTTCAGCCCCGCGCTCGTCATCGGTGGTAACTGCGACCACCCAGTTTTGCCAATTGGCCACTTTGGCAGAGAAGTTTTTGAACTCAAGGGTGAGCGTCTTATTAGGCTCAATGGTGTAATAGTCAGAGAAAACCGACCAGAAAGCAGCAGAATTGTCCTCGGCACCCACCACGGTGGTGTCTGCCTTTGCGAAGGTGCTGCACAAGAGAGCTACAGCAACCATAGTCAAACGTAAGATTTGTTTCATAATTGTTTTTTTGGTTTTTAGAATGATTTATTTTTTTCTGTTGTAAATTGTTTAAAATCTGTTTTTGGAGGAGAAAACGGGAAGCAGCAAGCCCACCGGAGCAGAACCAGCGCTCCCCGTAATCACATCAAGAAAAAAACTAAAATTATCAACCTAGTAAATTGTGAATTATCAATTATCAATTATCAATTGTCAATTATCAATTACCTTCTTGCCCCAGTAGGACTTCTTATTGCCGTGGGCCGAATAGACGATGGTGGCCTTGCGCGGCGAAGCCTCCCAGTCGCACTCGCGCTGCAGGTAACATTTCACACCGTTGGCGGTCAGCACATTGGTTTCGGGGTCAAAGCTCCAGGTGCCGCCCTTCCAGATGCCGGCAGTAATCTTGTGGTTGGCATCGAAAGTCATTTCCGACGAGCCCTTCTGCTTGCCGTAGCTGTAGCCCAGGTCGATGTGTTGCCACGTGCCCACAATGTCGGCCTCGCTGATGGCGGCCTGAGGCACTGCGCCGTAGCGTTCGGGCATCACCACGGGCCAGCCGTCTTCCGTCCAGCGTATGCTGCGCACGCCGCCCATCATAATGGCATTGGGCACCCAGCTGTCGAAATCGGTGGGATAGCGCTGCTGCGAGGCGTAGAACCAGTTGTCCTCGCCGTCATCGAACACGGCGCAATGCGAAATGCCCACCCAGCCGTGGTCGGTGCCAAACTTGTAGGGATGAGTAAGAATGGGGAACGACTCGCCACCGTTTTCAGCTGGGGTTCCGTACATATCAACGTAGGGGCCGTCGATGTTCTCAGAACGCACCACACGCGTGTTGTAGGGCACGTCGAGTGCATCGTAGGCCAGGAACAGATAGTAGTAACCGTCGCGGTAAATGACTTCGGGACCCTCGCTGGCCTGCCAGCGGTTATTGGCCTTGCGGGTGTAGATGAGCTTGCCGTAGTTGGCAGCCTGATCGGCTCCCCAGGGATTACCCAGCTCGTTGAGAGTTTTGCCCGTTTCGGGATTGAGCTGCACGGCAGCAATGCCACTGTGCCACGAGCCGTAGATGAGCCAGTGCTCACCCTCGGGCGTAATGATGAACGAGGGGTCGATGGCGTTGAACTTGTAGTAGCAGTTGCCCCAGTCGTCGGGCTTCACGTTGAAGTTGAGCTCGCGGTCAGAGTAGTTGGTAATAACGAAGCCTTTGTCCTCCCAGCTGCCAACGTCCGAGGGATCGCTAGTTTCCATCATGCCGATGAAGGCGCGCTCGCCCCACGTGTTGCTGCCGTTGATGGTGCCGGGCACCACAATGCTGTAATACATGCGGTAAAGCCCGTCGCTCACCTTGCGGGCACAGGGAGCCCAGTAGCCATACTCATTGGCATTGGCCGTACTGGCGGACAGCCCCATGGCGGCGCGAATCTCGTTGAGCTTCGTCATTACCCATGCCGGAGTGGTGGGCATGGTGGCTCCCAGATACTCCCAATCGACGAGGTTCTGCGAGCGGCGGCAGTGGAAGTGTCCGTGGCCTGCCTGCGGGTCGCCGAAACCGGCATCGGTGCAATACATATAATAATAACCGTCGTCGGCCAGCATCACCGAGGGGTCGTGAACATTGGCCAGGTTCCACTGCGAGCGCAGGTTCCACTGGCTCTTGTTGCGATAGTCATCGGCGTAGGCGGGTGCCTCGTAGTTGGCCAAGGCGGCCTCAAGGTCGTCGGTGTTCTCAAGCGCCCGCTGCGTGGTGATGTAAGCTATGTTGCTGATGTCCCACGCCGACTGATAGGCGGCATTCTCGGTGGTGGTGAGACTCCAATTGTCCTTCGAGCCCTTTTGCGAGAAAAATATCTGCCCGGCAGTCTGCGTCTCTGACGTGCCGTTGCGGCGCACCACAAATTGGGCATGCAGGCCCGTTGCCAGCAACACCGTTGCCAGCAACACAAAAACGGAAGTGAGTATTCGTTGTTTCATAGGGCCTTACTGTTTTAGGAATTTCAGATTGGTTTCGCCCACACGCAGCACATAGACGCCACTGGCGAGAGCAGAAATATCGATAGTAGTCTGTCGGCTCTGGGCTGCGGTCTGCATGGCCGTTTTGCCCGAGAGGTCAACAATGCTGATGGCAGTACCTTCGGCGCAGCCCAGCAGCATGAGCGTGTTGCCGACAACACGCGAGAGCAAAGCCGTCTCGTGGGTAACGGGCGAAGAGATGGCCGTTGGAATGGTTTGGCTGAAAGTAACTTTAGTAACATTCTCAATGGCGCTGCCGTCGTGGCAGACAATGGTGAACACCTCGCTGTCGTCGCCAAGCGACAACAGATAGTGCACCTGGCTCATGGCTATGGCCTGGTCGCTCTGCGTCACCATGCACCACACTTCGTTGTCGGCACGAGCCGACACGACGCACGCCATGAGCACTAAACTCAAGATAAGTTTTCGCATCATTCGAAACATTTGTCGTTTTGTTTTGTTTTTAGGTTAGTCCGTTTCGTATCTTTAATGATTATGTATTTTGCAGATAAGTATTAATAAGGTATAACGCTCGATAATAGAAAAGTGTCTCACGACGATAAAAAATTATCTCACGGTAATAAGAAAATATCTCACGACGATACGTTCAAATTCTCTAGAAAATTTTACGGCAACGCCGTGAGATAATTTTCTCTTGCTTTGGATCCGCCCAACAACTCACGAGGAGAATCTACTCCAGCCGTGAGCCACTCCCTCCCTTCTTTGGGAGAAATAGTCTCCGACCGTGAGGCACTCACTCCCTTCGGGAGGGTCGGGGTGGGTTTCCCTATTCCGCGTACTTGTAGCCCCAGATGGTGACACCCGTCTCTTTTCTCAAGGCCGTGAAGCTGGGTGCTTTCTCGTTCTTGGGCTCCAAGGTCTGCTCTACCATTACGCCCTTGTATTCGCCTCCGATGTTAATCGTGATGTACGAGGTGCCATCCTTGGCAGTCCAGGTTCCGCTGTACTCAGTTCCTGAAATGGTGCCGTCGGCATTCAGGGTGACATCCACAGGCTTGCTGTAGGCTTTCTTGGTGTGGTCGAGCTTGTAGTCGTGCACCAGCAGCTTATATTTGCCGGGAATCTTGTCCTTGGCAACCTTCTGCTTCTTGGCAATGTCGGCACTCCTCACAGTCTCGCCAGTGTATTCAAACGGGGCAGCAACCAACCAAGCATCCTCGTTTTGGAACACCTGATGAACGCGCACCTGATGGCCCTCGCCCCAGTTCTGGAAGCGGGTGTGATAAACCAAGTAAGTACGTCCGTCGCCGGCAGCCAGAATGCTGTTATGCCCCTGCGAGCGCTCGCCGGATGCCTCGTTGGCACCACCTGTCAGCAGGTTGCCCCAATTGGAGTAAGCACCGAAGATGTTGACGCCGCGGTTGCCGTCGTCCTCCTTGGCACCGAAATTGAGCAGGTAGCTGCTGAAGACAGCACTCTGATTCTTGCTGTCGAAATAAGGACCGTCGGGTTTTGACGAACGGAACACGCGCATCTGGTAACCGCCGTTGTTGTAGTCGCCGGCCACGCCGCCTGCTGCCAGTCCGCCGTAGGTCATGAACAAGTAGTAATAACCGCCAATGTACTCGATGTAGGAGGCTTCGCCCGAAACATAGTAGCCACCGGCAATCTTCTTACCGAAATACGGGTCGATGGTGATGCCGTCGCCATTGCCTGTGAGGGTATATTCCACGTCGTAGTCGCGCAGACCCGTCTCCTCATCCAGCTCGAGCATCCAGATGCCGCCACTCCATGAGCCGTACGACATCCAGAGTTTGCCATCCTCGTCGTAGAACACGCAGGGGTCGATGCAGTTGGGATAGCGGTTGCCCCATTTGTTGCCAACGTCATAGCGGTCGGGCAGGCTGGTCTGTGCTCCCAGCACGATTTCCAGGTCGGTGTCTTTATAAGCATTGCCCGTATGGAAACCACTGATAACTACAGGAGCCTGATAGCGGTAAGGACCGGCAATGTTGTCGGCAGTCAGCATAATGATGCTCGAATACCAGTAGTCGCCATTGATGCTGAGGTACATGCACCACTTCTGCAACTTTTTGTTGAAGATAACGTCGGGTGCCCACATCATGCCGTCAACGTTGTAGCCGGCACTGCCACGCTTCGACCATGCGAAGGCATCGAAATTGAAGTTTACATCGGCTCCACCCTTCTTCACCTTTGTCACCTGCGGGGTGGTGAAGGCCTGTGCGTTAGTGGCATTCGAACTGGTGGCGGTTGCCCAGGGTGCAGTAAAGCTTACCCATGTCATCATGTTGGTGGAACGGGCAGCAGCACGGTGCGAACCAAAGATGTAGTAGTTGCTGGTTGAGGGGTCCCAAACCACGCTGGGGTCGTGCACACTCACGCGCTTCAAGGCTTCTGGGCCCTCCTTCTGCTCTTCATCCTCATCAACAGGGGCTTCAGCGGCAGTGGTGAACGTCACATCCTGTGAGTACTTCACCTCGGCACTGGTTTGCACATAGGTTCTAACGTGATAAGCGGTGCTGGCCTTCAGGCCTGTCAGCGTAACAGTCATGTTGGGTGTGCTTCCTGCCACCTTAGAATCGTTGATGGTAGGATTGGCCGACGTGCCATAGCAAAAACCGCGGGCGATAATGGCCGAGCCTGTGGCCGAGGCCTCAACAACCGCAGTGGTTGAAGTGATAGACGACACCTTGGGATTGGTGACCGATAAAGCCGATGAGCTGCCACCGCTATCGGGGTCATCGCTGTCGCTGCCGCAGGCCACCATCAGGAGACCAAAGCCCAAAAGGCAAATGAGTTTTGAAAAATATTTCATATCTGGTTGTTTGTTTTCTTGATGTTAGTTTTTTTAGCTTGTCAAACGATTGCTGCTTCGTAATCAGCACTTGTCGTTTTTAGTTTGCTTTTTCGCTTATCGCTTTTCGTTTTCGTTATAAAAATTGCCCGCGGACCAAATTGTCGGTCCGCAGGCAATTTGTCTTACATAATAGTTTATTCGAATACCAGGTGACAACCGTCGATGGTGAAGTGCATGAAGAAGTTGTCAGGATCGGTGATGGTGTTCAGGCCGATGTAGTCCTGCGTGTAGGTCTGGCCGTCGCTGCCCAGCATGACGCAGCGCACGTCGGCGGTGCCGTTGCCGTTGTTGGTAACGGAGACGGTAACGATCGACTCGTCCATGGCTGCAAGCCAAGCACCCCAGTCGCTTTGGCCGCCACTCGGCGTACACTTGCTGCCCAGCTCCTCGCCAGCCCAGCCGGTACCCCAGCCCCAGTTGTCGGCACGAAGCACGCCATACTCGGTAGAGCCGTCGGCATTGGTCAGCACCAGAACGAAGTTGTTCCAGTTGGCACCACCGGCGTAGTTTCTGAAGCGGCGGGTATAGGTCTGGCCCTTAGGCACCTTGATGTAAGGCGAGTGAGCACCCCAGAAGCCAGTGGTGTTGTCCTCGGCACCCAGCACATCGTCGAACTCGAGGTGACAGCCGTCAATGGTCAGATGGAAGTAGAAGTCGTTCGGGTCGGTAACGGTATTCAGGCCGATATAATCCTGCGTGTAGGTCTTGCCGTCGGTGCCCAGCATTTCGCAGCGCACGTCGGCTGTTCCGTCGCCATTGTTGGTGACATAAATGGTCACCTTGGCACCGTCCATGGCAGCGAGCCATGCGCCCCAGTCTGCCTGACCGCCACTCGGAGTACACTTCTCGCTCAGGACTTCACCGCCCCAGCCGGTACCCCAGCCCCAGTTGTCGGCACGGAGTACACCGTACTCGGTAGAACCGTCCTGAGAAGCCAGCACGATGACGAAGTTGTTCCAGTTGGCACCACCGGCATAGTTGGTGAAGGTTGAAACGAACGTCTCCTTCGGAGCCACCTTGATGGCCTCAGAATGAGCGCCCCAGAAGGCGGTAGAGTTGTCGGGAGCACCGAGCGTGGTGAACATCTTGTCAACCACCTGGAACGTGGCAGTGGCGATGACGGGCTGTGCAGCTCCCTCGCCCTTGTAGGTCTTGTTATAGACAGCCACCAGCGTCTTGGTGCCGACAGAGTTCATGTCGGGAACAGCCTGGAAGGTCAGGTCGGCAGCGGGTACAATGGCAACAACCTCCTGCTCGAACTGAACAGTAGCGGTAACGTTGGCAAAGGCCTCTTCGAGCGTAGTGCCCTGGAGCACCTTCTTGGGAACGCCGTTCAGCTCCATAGACAGGGGCTGCTTGTCCTCCTTCGAGGTGAAGCCGCCGATAGGCTCGTGGGTAGAACCGAGGAAGTTGATGAACGAACCCTCGGGAACGAGGAACGCACGAATGGTGGTGTTAGAAGGATCGGCATTCAGGTTGACCAGCGGCGTGGTTTGGTTATACACCTTGGTCACGGTGCCATTGGTCATGGTGACAATCAGGCCGCCCGAAGTGCGGTCGATGCTCAGGGTCACCGTGCCGCCCAGCTTGTCAACGCCGTTGTCGGTGTCGGTCTCGAAGGTCAGCGTACTGGCCACCTGACCGCGGTCGATGTAGTCGCCCCACTCAGAGTTGCCCGATGGCTGGTTGTCGTAACGAATGGCTCCGTACTCCTTGTAGTTGGCTGCACCGCGGTCTTCGTCGTTACAGATAATCAGTGCGAAGTTCTTATAGGTGTTGGTAGCGGCGGGATTGATGTTCAGGTTGAACTGTGCCACCCACTTTTCGCCTTCGGGAATCTGGTAGTATTTAGAGAACTGTGCCCACCATCCTGTAGAGTAATCGGTAGCACCAACGGTATAGACGTCCTCCTCCAGACCCTCTACGCCTTCGTCTGTTTTTTGGGCATTGGCAATAGAGTCAATCTTTGCAGAGAGCCAGTCGGGAGCATCAACGTTGTAAAGGTCGCCGCCCTCACAGCTCGACAAGGCAAGCATGCCCAGGGCTGCTGCGCAAAAGACGGATGCTATTTTATTTAGATGTCTCATAGTTTTATTTTACGATTTCACGATTTCACAATATGATAATTCATTATGCATGATTCATTATGCATGATTTAGAGGTTGACCACAGGGTGAACCGTCCAGCCTTTCTTCGAGAAGTAGGCCGAGTTGTCGGTGTTGTTGTTTGCCGAGTTACCCGTCAGGTTGGGGTTGTCGTTCAGCGTACCCTGATAGATGGGCAGATACTCATGGCCTGGTACGTAGGAGTCGTAAGAACTCTTGCTGCAAGAGCCATAGACCACGGGATCCTTCGGGGTGTAGGTGTAATTGCCTGCTTCGTAGTTTGCCTTGGTCCAGAAGTTGAAAGCACCGTGCTCCTTGAGCTGCTGCAAACGGTCAGAGCTGTAGAAGAAGCCCCAGCGCAGAAGGTCGAAGCCGCGACCAAACTCACAGCCGAACTCCTTCGGACGCTCTACGTTGGCAATCTGCTCGAACAGCTTGTCCTTAGAGTTGAAGTCAGCCAGCTTCAGGTTGGCCAGTCCGGCGCGTGTGCGCACCTGATTGATCCAGTCGATAGCCTGTTGTGTGGGACCATTCACCTCGTTCTCGCACTCAGCAGCGCGCAGCAGCACGTCGGAGTAACGCATCATACGCAGGTTGATACCGCAGTGCAGACCGGTGATGACCTTGTCGTAAAGGCCTGTGCGCAGGTTGGTGTTCTTGGCAATGGGCAGACCACCGTAGTTGTTGTTGGTCACGACGAAATCGCCGAGACCCATGCTCTGGGTGTAGCAGACGTTGCCATACTCGAAACCTTCCCACTCGGGCTCGTAGGTGCCAATGGTCCAGTAGAGGCGCGGGTCGAGGCTACCGTTAGTGGTGCGCTCAGCCTTGAAAAGGTTGTAGAGCCAAGGCGAAGCCGAGATGTCGGCCCAGCCGCCACAGTCGCCAGGACCGTAGTTGGACTCGATGGCGTGTCCCTGAGTGGCGTTGGCACTGGTGTTGACGGGTGTCCACTCGTCGTCGGTGCCCTGTGAACCGTAGTCCAGGAACTGAATCTCGAACAGGCTCTCGTCGTTGTTCTCATAGGCGGGACCCTCACGGAAATTGTCGCCGTAGTTGGCCATGAGCTTATAGGTGCCGTACTGGCCGTTGATGATGGCCTTGAGCACGGTGAGCGCCTCGCTGTACTTGTGGCGCTGCATGAGTGTGCGGGCGTAGTAACCGGCGGCAGCACCGCTGGTGGCACGACCCTTGGCCCATTCGCCGCCAGCATCGCGTGTAGGCAGCAGTGTCATAGCCTCGGCAAAGTCTTGCTCCACCTGGTCGAGCACACGGTCGTACTGTGCAAAAGCGTCCTCGTCGCCTTCTTCCTTGTTCGAGGCATAGAGACCGTCGAGCGTAGAGTACTGGTTGTAGTCGGTGATGAGGGCAGGATTCTGATAGTAGCCAGCGAGATTATAGTAGGCAAGGCCGCGGATAAAGAGTGCCTGGCCGCGAATGCGCTTCATGCGGTCGGTGAGACCGTCGCCGTTGGCGCGTGAAAGCACGAAGTTGCAAACGTTGATGGTGTAGTACCAGTCGCGCCACGACCACTGGCCGATTTCGTCGGTGATAGGCTCATTCAGGTCGTCGAAGGGCAGGTACCATACCTGAGAGGCGTTCCATGCCTCGTCGCCGCGCATGACGTCGATGTTGAAGCCCACGCGGGCGTAGGTGCCCTCCATGCGGATGTGGTTGTAGCAGGCAATGACGCTCTCCTCCAGTTCATCGGCGGTGTAGCCGAAGGTTCCTGATGTCTGCTGGTTGGGGTTGGTCAGGTCCAGCTTGTCGTTGCACGAGGTCAGTGCGCCGAGGCCCAGGAACAGGGCAAAAGCTAATTTATATAGTTTCATAGTTATATTTCTCAATTTGATTATTCATTATGCATTATTCATTACGCATTATTCACTATGCATTAGAACGAGAAGAGCAGACCTGCCATGAAGCTGCGGGCGCTGGGGTAAGAACACCAGTTGTAGCCCGGGGTGAACGTGCCTCCGGCATAGTCAACATTGTAGCCCTTGTACTTGGTGAAGGTGTAGAGGTTCTGAGCCGACACGTAGATGCGGGCACCACTGATGACACCGCCGAACCACTTGTCGGGGAAGTTGTAGCCCAGCTCAACGTTGGCAATCTTCCAGTAAGCGGCATTCTGTATCATGCGGTCGCTGAAGAGGTCGTTCCATGCCAGGGTGGCATTGTTGGCATAGTAGGTGCGGGGAACATCTGACAGATAGGTCAGTCCGTCCTCCGACCAGCGGTTGGCACCGAGCAGGGCGACATCCTTGTTGGCGGGACCGTAGCTGGAGTTGAGGTTGTTGTAGATACCGTCGGACACGTGATAGTTGAGTGCGCCGAAGGTAGAAATGCTCAGGTCGAAGTTCTTGTACTCCAAGTGAGCGCTCAGACCGAAGTTAATCTTGGGCAGACCGCTGCCAAGCACCACCTGGTCGTAGGCATCGATGACACCGTCGGGCTGGCCGTCGGGGCCACTCACGTCCTTGTAAAGGCAGTCACCCACGTTGGCACCGTTCTGGACGGCACGGCCTTCGAAGTCGGCCTGTGTGCGGGCAATGCCGTCATAAACCCAGCCGTAGAACTGACCCACTTCCTGACCCACGTAAGTGGCGTAGGCACCTGTGATGTAAGCATCGGTACCGAAACCGAGCGAAGTCACCTTATTCTTCAGGGTGCTCAGGTTGGCGCTGATCTGGTGCTTCAGGGCGTGGTCATTGTTGCGGTAGGTGAGCGAGAACTCAAGACCGCTGTTCTCCATCTCGGCAGCGTTCATCGTCACGCTGGTGTTGGCCACACCGGCATTGGCGGGAACAGGCACATTGTAAAGCAGGTCGGTAGAGATGTTCTTGTACCACTCAGCCGTGAACTCAATGCGGTTGTTCAGGAAGGCGATGTCGATACCGGCGTTCATGGTCTTCTTCTTCTCCCAAGCGATGTTCTCGTTGACGAAGGTAGAGATGGCCGAACCGGTGACGGGGTTGTTGCCAAACGAGTAGGTCATGTTGTTGCGGGCCATGGTAGCCTGATAGGCAAACTCGCCGATGTTCTCGTTACCCAGCTCACCGTAACTACCGCGAATCTTGAACATGTTGATGAAGTTGTGGTCGAAGGGGAAGAACTTCTCCTTATCGAAACGCCAACCGGCAGATACCGAGGGGAAGGTGCCCCAGCGGATGTCCTTGGTCAGGCGCGAGCTACCGTCGCGACGTACAATGGCCGACAGGAGGTACTTGCCGTCGTAGTCGTAGGTCAGACGACCGATGAACGACGTCAGCGCATGCTTGTATTCGAACGAAGAACCGTCGCGAGTGCCTGCGTTCTGAATCTGCAGGAAGTAAGGCTCCGAGAAGTTCACGCCCCAAGTGTTCAGATGATCCCAGTTTTCCTCCTCGTAGGTGATACCACCCAGGAGGTTCACGTGATGCAGACCGAAGGTTCCGTCGTAGGTCAGCGTGTTCTCCACGAGGAAGTCAGAGTCAGTGCGCTTGTTCTTGTCGAGGCGCTCGTTGCTCTTGTCCAGATAAACACGGTTGCTCTGAATCCAGGCAGAAACCCATGTCTTGCCCTGTACAACGGTCTTGCTGTAAGAAAGGTTGATTTTGTAGTTCAGTTTGTGGTGATCGTTGCCCAATCCCACCATCTTCAGCAGATCGACGTCGGCAGAACCGGTGCCCACGATGCGGTCAACGATGGTATTGCGCTTCACCATATTATTAATAAGGAGAGGGTTCGAGGCAGAAATGTCACCATGAATGGTGTCGTAATAAACGCCATAGCCGTAGGCATCGTAGTTGTAGCTGCTGGCAGAACCTACCTTGTCGTCCAGAACCCATGTTGTGGGGTCGTAAGCCTTGATGGTGGGCTGCATCGACAGCGTACCGCCGAGGACGTTGTAACCCGTCATACCATAAAGACCCTGGATGTACTCCTGTGCGTTGGAGATACCAAGACCGTCCTGGCTTGAGTGAGAATAAACCAAACTGGTGCGGAAGCTGATGAACTTCGTCTCCATGGTATTGTTCACACGGGCAGTGAAACGCTGGTAGTTGGGTCCGGCACCTTCCAGAGTACCCTTCTGGTTGTAGTAGTCGAGACCAATATTATAGGTATTGTTGGCACCACCACCACTCAGGTTGACATTGTGGTTCTGGCGGATGCCCGTCTTGAACACCTCGTCAAACCAGTTGGTGTCCGTGCCGTCCATAAACTGGTATTTGCCAGTATCGGCATTCAGCTTATAGCCACCGGGAACAGGCGTACCAGAGTTGACACAAGCCTGGCCCAGATACTCGCTGTACTGAGCAGCATTCATCAGGTCGTAGGTGCTGCTGGGAATCTGGTCGATACCGAAGTAGCCTTTGTAGTCCACGCGCAGAGGCTGCTCTTTCTTACCATTCTTGGTGGTGATGATGACCACACCGTTAGCAGCACGAGAACCGTAGATGGCACCGGCAGAAGCATCCTTCAGCACCTGGATGGTCTCAATGTCGTTAGGCGAGAAGTCGCGGATGGTAGTACCCATGGGCACACCGTCAATCACATAGAGAGGAGCCGTGCTGCCGAACGAACCAATACCACGAATGCGCACCGACGGGTCGGCACCAGGCTGACCGTCAGAAGTAATCTGTACACCGGCCACCTTACCCTCGAGCATGGTAGAGATGTTCGAATTGGAAACACGCTTCAGTTCCTCAGCGTTTACAATGGCAACAGAACCCGTCAGGTCGGCTTTCTTCTGAACACCATAACCCACAACCACAACCTGGTCGAGGGTGAGTGCGTCGGCCGTCATCTGAATCTGCTCAATCACAGCACGACCGTTTACAGCAACCTCGCGGTCTGTAAAACCAACATAGCTCACCACAAGGGTTCCATTAGCAGGGGCATCCAATTGGAAGTTACCGTCAATGTCGGTCACGGCTCCAGTTTGAGAGCCTTTCACTCTGACAGTAGCACCAATGAGAGGCTCGCCGTCTTGGTCAACAACTTGACCACTGACCTTAATGGTCTGCGACTGTTCTACCGCTGCCATAGCGGGAACCGGACAGACTGCAAGGCATCCCATGATACTCAAACATAGCATCACAGAGAATAATACTTGTTTTCTCATCAGTTAATGTTTTTAGGTTAGAAATTAATTATTTTGAAAAGTTTTATTTGCCGCAAAATTAGCGATTATGGTTTTTTGGTAGGTGGACAAAACGAAACATAAGGTGGACAAAACGAAAAAGGGTAAAAAAGTCCACTTTAGAGCCCTCAACGGGTGTAGATTTTGCTGTTTTTACGAGTAGTTACGGTGGTTTTGCGGTTTTTTCTGAAACTTTTTTCATTGCACCTCACTATCGTCACTCTCCACTTTTGTCGGAGCAGCAGCAGAGTGTTCGTCAAACGATTTGGGGCTTACACCATAGAGTTTGGTGAAGCAGCGGGTGAAATATTTCGGGTCGTTGAATCCTACACTGAAAGCAATCTCGGCAATATTGCGCTGATCGGCCTTGCGCAATATCTGACGAGCAATGTCAAGCCTATAGTTGCGTATGAACTGGGTGGTGCTCTGCCCTACTTCCTCGTTGAGCCGCTTGGCCAGCAGGCTGCGGCTCATGCCCATCTGCTCGCAAAACTCCGGCACTCCAAACTCAGAGTTCATGTAGTTGCGCTCAACGATGGCCATTACACGGTCCATAAAGGGCACCGTGTTTTTCTCTTGTTCCATGGCATCGGCCTCCACACTCTTAGCCGAGCTTTGGCTGTAGCGTCGCTGATTGCTGAGAATGCTTTCTATGCGGGCCTGCACCTGCTGCGGGTTGTCGCTCTCGCGCAACGCCTGCTCAATGGGTTCAAGCAGGCGCTCGGCCTCACGCTTGCGCAAGTAGGAAACGCGCCGGTTGTACGCGTAAATGGCCAAAGCTGCCATGGCCACTGAGAGCAACAGCAAGAACCACCAGCTTTTCCAGAAATAAGGCGTCACGCGAATGTCCAGACTGATAACGTTGTCGTCGGTTTGCATACCCGACACGTATTTCACCTCCAGTGTGTAGTGGCCCGATGGCAGGTTGGTGTATCTCACCTCGTGCTTGCCTGGTTCCAGTTGCGCCCACCGCTTGTCAAATCCTTTCAGCCGGTAGCTGTAAAGTCCTTGCCGCTCTCCGCTGTAGTTGAGTGCCGAAAACTCGATGGTAAACGATTTGTCGCTCTCGTGCAGTCTCACAATGCGCGCCTTGCTGATGTCTTGGTCGAGATAGGCGCTGGGGGCCGTTGCCTCCTGATTGCCCACCAGCAGACGGGTGAAACTCAGCTTGCCAGCATAAACAACGCTGGTGTTGAGCCCCTCGAGCACCGAAAGCCCATTGTCGGCGCCCAGATAAATAAGTCCGTCGCTGCCAATCACCGCCGAGTTCCAGTAAAACTGCGACGAGGGCAGCCCGTCGTAGTCGGAGAAATTCAGGAAGGTGCCCGTTTGGGTATTCATCATCGAGAGACCGTTGGTGGTGGTTATCCAAAGCAGGCCATTTTTGTCCTCAACAATTCCCTTCACGGCATTGTTGGCCAGTCCCTGCACAGTGGTGTAATTGGTAAATGTCTCCTTTCCCGACTTATCCACGGTGCGCTTGTAAAGCCCGTATCCGTTGCTACCCATCCACAGTGCACCGTCGGCCGACTGCCAGAAACAGGTGATTTTCTCGGTAATGCCGCTTTCGGGCGCATCGAGTTTTGTGCGGAGGGCACGCACCTTGAACTTTGAACTTTGAACTTTGTTCTTTCCTCTATTAAGGTCGATAACGCGCACGCCGTCGAGACAGCCAATCCAGAGATGGTTGTCGCGGTCGATGATAGAGCCTATGCATCCGCGCACATCGCGGCAGCCCTCGTAAGGTTCCTCCATTTGCCGGGTGGCCAGATTGTAGAAATAAATGCCGCCGTTGGTGGCTATCCACAGCCCGTCGTTCAGACTATCGTACGCGAGCGCGCCCACATAATTAATAATGTAACGATATTCATCAGGAACTTCGAGAGGAACGATGTTGGAAGGATGATTGCGGTCGGCACGGTGCACCCCTCCGCCCCACGTTCCCAACCACAGGTTGTCGTCCTTGCCGCGCACAATCACCGAGACAGAGTTGTGGCGCAGGCCCGTGTTGGCCGTGGTATAATGCTCAAACACATCGCAGCCCGGAGCCTTGCGGTTCAGTCCGCCCTCAACAGTACCCACCCACAGCGTCCCGTCGCTTTCGGTCAGCATGGCATTCACCGGACCGGCCGAAATACTCTCTGGCTGGGACGTGTGCAGATAGTTGTGCAGCGTAAGATAACGCGGAAAGAGTTTCGAAATACCGGCATTGTCGGTACCCACCCACAGCAGTCCGTGGCTCATAAAAAGGCAATGCACAAAGTTGCTGCTCAGCGGATTCACTTTGTCGGAGGCGTTCCACCGTTCAAACCGCCCTGGCCCCGACAAAATGTCGATGCCGTTGAGCGTGCCCACCAACAGCTGCTGGCCAACAGGCAGCAGGCAAGTAACAAACTGGTGCGACAGCCCGAAGTTCTCTCCGTTTCCTCCCTGCGAGAGTGGATTATCGGCTCGCGTGTAACGGGTGGTTTGCCTCGAAGCCATGTCGAAGGCCACCAGCCCAATGTTAGTACCCAGCCAAACGGTGCCGCCCTGACGCGCCATGCACGTGACGTAGTTGCCCACTATCTCGCTGGTCAGCGCGCGAGCCACCTCTTGGCGCACCAGCGTCTGGCCTCCTGCCGCCCCGGCCTTGCGCAGTTTCTCTTGTGACTGCTTTTGGCCCTGGGGAGCGGGCGTGGCCGAAAGACGGAAAATGCCGCCATCGATGGCCACCCAAGGACGGCCGTCGGACTCCACGTCACAAATGGCAATGTCGAAAGCACGCGCGCTGTAGCCGTGGGTCAGCAAGCTGCTCATCCGGCCCTGCTCGTCGAAGGCCAGGCGCACCACTTGCCGGTCGGTAATCAGCCAAATGCATCCCTTCGAGTCGGCATAAACGCGCTTGGCTGGCTGCGACATGAGCTGTTTCAGCACCGAAGCGGCGTCCTGCTCCTTTCCCTGCGGGAGTGGTGCGACAGAGGCTTTCGCCAGCGCCAAATCCTGTGGCATCACGGTGCGCAACGTTTTCAAGTCGAGCACATCCACGCCCTCGTCAAAGGCAACCCACAAGCGTCCGAAACGGTCTTCACACAGATTGCGGCACGAGTTGCTACGGAGCAACTGGCCATAAGCTCCCGAGCTTAAATGCAAAAACGAATAGCCGTCGTAACGCACCAGACCGCCCACATCGGAGGCAATCCACATGAATCCGAAACTGTCTTCAAAAATGTCTTGGATGGAATTGCTGGGCAGACCTTCGCTCATGTCTATATACGACATATTATAGCCGCCGGCTCCCACAATTCCGTTTTGAGCCGTGGCAAAAATGCCCTGCATGAGCAGCAAAAGTGTCAGCACTATGTTCTTCATTTCCATCTACATGACAGACAAAAAAGCCTGTGTCTTTCAGTTATCAGACCAAATAATTTGTGCAAAGATAGCATTTTTATCTTTATTTTCCGTAATATTTGCCGACTTTTTTAACTTTGAACATTGAACTTTATTCTTTGAACATTGAACTTTGAACATTGAACTTTATGATTACCTTTTTCGATAGCCACGCGCGGAATGGTGAAGATAATGCAGCGAGATAATTGCGCAACTTTACGGTTTATGAAAATAACTCGTGACGTTGCGCTCAGATTTTCTAGAGAATTTGCGCGTAAAGCACGACGTTATTTTTCCAAATCATGAAATGGCAAAAATATCTTCCGACGATACGATGAAATTTTCTAGAGAATCTGAGCACAACGTCGGGAGTTATTCTCCGGTTTTCAGAAAAGCTCAGCTTAACGTCGCGACCAATGTTCGTTATCTTCATAGCCTGAGTTTGTTATCTCCATGACCTTAATCACGAAAGAAAACGTTAAAAAAACATAAACAGAAAAAAGAAATCGGGAACTGGCAGTTGTAAACTCCTAACTTTTAGCTACCTTTGCAGCCGCAAAAATTATGGCGGGGCCAAAAAACGTGCTTTCACCAGTGCGAAAGAACCCCCGAGGGCAGCGTGTAAATAGCGGCCTCGGCTGAGAATTAGCAATTGTGATTTTCGGCAGTCGCCACGCGGTTTGTGAATCGTTGCTCACTGGCAGGCGGAGAGTCTGCTCGTTTCCAGGTACGTCAAGCCAGGCGCGACAAGGGATGGCGACATATCCCTAACAGATTTATTCAAAAAAAACGTTTTTATTAAATTTTCATTCAACAAAATGAACACTTTAAGTTACAAGACTATTTCCGCTAACAAGGAAACAGCAAAGAAAGAGTGGGTTGTGGTTGACGCAACCGACCAGGTTGTTGGTCGTCTTGCCTCAAAGGTGGCTAAGCTCATCCGCGGCAAGTACAAGCCCAACTTTACCCCGCACGCCGACTGTGGCGACAATGTGATTATCATCAATGCTGCCAAGGTGGTGTTCACCGGCAAGAAGGAAACCGACAAGCAGTATGTACGCTACACGGGCTATCCCGGCGGACAGCGCTTCCAGACTCCCGAGCAGCTTCGTCGCCGTCCCGACGGCATGGACCGCATTCTGCGCCACGCTGTGAAGGGCATGCTTCCCAAAGGCCGTCTGGGCCGTCAGCTCATTGACAATCTCTATGTGTATAATGGTACAGAGCATCAGCACGAGGCTCAGCAGCCCAAGGCTATTGATATCAATCAGTACAAATAGAGGATGAAAGATTAAAGATTAAAGATTAAAGATTAAAGACATTATGGAAATGATTAATGCAATAGGTCGCCGCAAGAGTGCTGTAGCACGTGTATATTTGACTGAAGGCTCCGGCAAGATTACCATCAACAAAGTTGATATCGACAAATATTTCCCTTCTGCCATCCTGCAGTACGTGGTGCGTCAGCCCCTGCAGCTGCTCGATGTAGCTGAGAAATACGACATCAAGGCCAACCTCGACGGTGGCGGTTTCACTGGCCAAAGCCAGGCTCTGCGCATGGCCATCGCCCGTGCACTGGTGAAAATCAATGCCGAAGACAAGAAGAACCTGAAGGACCACGGTTTCCTGACCCGCGACTCTCGTAAGGTGGAGCGCAAGAAGCCCGGTCAGCCCAAGGCTCGTCGTCGCTTCCAGTTCAGTAAGCGTTAATTCAATGGGCGATTGGACAATTTACAATGGGGCAATTTTCGAACTGCTCTTTTTGTAATTGGACAATTGCTATTGAATCACTGAACAAGTTTAGCATCTAAACCGGAAGGATTTGGAATGTGACAATCCAATTGTAAAGAATTGCAGATTGCCAAATTGCTGATTCCAACTACCATTCGGCTGATTCTAAAAAACAGAATTAAAAAAGAAAGTAAACAACAACCATTAAAAAAGATTCAAGAAAAATGTCAAGAACAAATTTTGACCAGCTGCTGGAGGCAGGATGCCACTTTGGCCACCTCAAGCGCAAATGGAACCCTGCCATGGCTCCCTTCATCTTCATGGAGCGTAATGGCATTCATATCATCGACCTGCACAAGACCGTCGTCAAGATTGACGAGGCTGCCGACGCCCTGAAGCAGATTGCCAAGAGCGGCAAGAAGATTCTCTTCGTTGCCACCAAGAAACAGGCCAAGGACGTGATTGCCGAGAAGGCCGCCAACATCAACATGCCTTACGTCATTGAGCGCTGGCCCGGCGGCATGCTCACCAACTTCCCCACCATCCGCAAGGCCGTGAAGAAGATGTCGAGCATCGACAAGATGATGAGCGACGGAACCTACAGCAATCTGTCTAAGCGCGAGATTCTGCAAATCAGCCGTCAGCGCGCCAAACTCGAGAAAAACCTTGGTTCGATTGCCGACCTTACCCGTCTGCCGAGCGCCGTATTCGTGGTGGATGTGATGAAAGAGCACATCGCTGTGAAAGAGGCCAACCGTCTGGGCATTCCCGTGTTCGGTATTGTTGATACCAACAGCAACCCCAACGACATCGACTTTGTCATCCCCGCCAACGACGATGCCAAGGACTCTATCGAGGTGATTCTGGACGCTTGCTGCGCCGCCATCGCCGAGGGTCTGGAGGAGCGCAAGGCTGAGAAGGCCGACGAGAAAGCTGCCCAGGCTCAGGAAGAGGAAGCTGCTGAGGCTCGCCCCCGCGCCCGCAAGTCGCGCAAGGAGACTGCCGCTAAGGCTGAGAAAGAAGCTCCCGTAGCCGAAGAGGCTCCCGCAGAGGAAGAAGTTGCCGCCGAGGAAGAGGCTCCCGTAGAAGAAGAGACTCCCGCCGAGGAAGATGCTCCCGCTGCTGAGTAAAGGCTGACAAGAGAGAAATAACATTGTAATAATAGTAAACAGAAAAAATCCAGAATTTAGTATTATGGCTTACAAAGTAAGTATGGACGATATCAAGAAGCTCCGCACCATGACTGGTGCAGGCCTGGCCGATGTGAAGAAAGCACTGACCGAGGCTGAGGGAGACTTCGACAAGGCAAAAGATTTGCTCCGCGAGCGCGGACTGGCTATCGCCGCCAAGCGTTCGGACCGCGAGACTTCTAACGGCTGCGTGCTCGTGAAGAAGGTAGAAGGCTTCGCTGCCATGGTTGCCGTGAAGTGCGAGACCGACTTCGTTGCCAATGGCGCTGACTTCGTTGCTATGGTTCAGAGCATTCTCGACGCTGCCGTTGCCAACAAGTGCCAGACACTCGACGAAGTGAAAGAGCTGACACTGGCCGACGGTCAGAAAGTGCAGGACGCTGTCACACAGCGTTCGGGCATCACTGGCGAGAAGATGGAACTCGACGGATACATGATTCTCGAGGGCGACAACATCGAGGTTTACGACCACATGGGCAAGCACACCCTGTGCACCATGGTCCAGACCAATAAGGAAGCCGCTGACGCCGGTCACAAAGTGGCCATGCAGGTGGCTGCCATGAAGCCCGTGGCACTCGATGCCCAGAGCGTGAGCCAGGCCATCCTCGACGAGGAGTACAAAACCGCCGTTGAGAAGACCAAGCTCGAGCAGGTTGAGAAATATGTTGACGTAGTGCTGAAGAAAGCCGGCATCAACCCCAACCTCGTTGACACCGACGAGCACATCGAGTCGAACATGGCCAAGGGTTGGCTCACTCAGGAGCAGGCCGACGAGGCTCGCGCCCTGAAGGTGAAAGCCGCCGAGGAGAAAGCCAACAGCCTGAACCCGCAGATGATTGAGAACATTGCCAAGGGCCGCGTTCAGAAGTTCCTGAAAGAGAACTGCCTTGTTGACCAGGAGTTCCAGTTCGGCGACGGCGACAAGGCTACTGTTTCGCAGTGGCTCAAGGCTCAGGACAAGGAGCTGAAAGTGGTTGCCTTCAAGCGCTTCACACTGGTGGCCGAATAAACATTGCATCCGATAATTTAGCAATAAAAAAGACAGAGGAGCCGGGAGACACATTGTTTCTCGGCTCCTCATTATTTATAACAAGGATTTGCTGCTCAAAGAAGAGAAAAACGATATTCTCTATCCCTTTTCGCCCACTTTTTCGTAACTTTAAATAAGTTACTCCAACTCGACATAAAAAATGAACGAGTTCTTTTTGTTCTGCACTCGTTTTTTCGTAACTTTGCCCCAAACAAAGAAGCAATCAGTTAGCAACCATGAAGATTTTTGCCGTAGGAAAGAACTACTTGCAGCACAATAAAGAGCTGGAAGGCGCGTTATATAAACCAGAAACGCCCGTCATATTCACAAAAGCCGACTCGGCACTGCTGAAAGACGGGAAACCGTTTTTCCTGCCCGATTTCTCGGAGCAGGTGGACTATGAAACCGAGCTGGTGGTGCGTATCTGCCGGCTGGGTAAATGTATTCCCGAACGGTTTGCTCACCGCTACTACGACGCAGTGACCGTTGGCATCGATTTCACCGCCCGCGACGTGCAGCAAAGGCTCAGAGCCGCCGGACACCCGTGGGAACTGAGCAAAGGCTTCGACGGTTCGGCGGCCATCGGACAGTGGGTGGAGAAAGAAAAACTGCTCGACGTGCAGGCAGTGCGGTTTCACCTCGACATCAACGGCTCCACCGTGCAAGAAGGCTGCACCTGCGACATGCTCTACCGCATCGACGAGCTGATAGCCTACATTTCGCAGTTCTTTACGCTAAAGACGGGCGACCTACTCTACACAGGAACTCCCTCGGGCGTGGGTCCCGTGCATATCAACGACCATCTGACAGGCTTTCTGGAAGACCGTAAAGTGCTGGAGCTAAACGTAAAATAAAGAGCAGAGCAAACCTGTAAAAAGAACCAAGCTATCCAAGCAACCAACCATCAGTGAACAACAAGACATCCCAACATAGAGGCCATAAGTGGTGGATGAGAATCGCCCTGATACTCATCGCCTGTCATTTCTCGCAGCTTCCGCTGGCGGCTCAGAAGTTTTTCAACCTGACTGCCGAGGAAGTGAGCATCGACTCCGTGATGCCTTATTTCACTTATTCCATACCGCTGGGCAGCAACTACGCCGACTCCACTTACTCCGTGAGCATTGTCTATCCCGAGTTTATCGATATGGGAAAGAGCGACGTGCAGAAGTTCTTGAAAATCACTTCCGAGTGGCCGCCCGCCATGCCCGCCATCCGGCAGCAGCTGGTAGTGGAGCGCAAACGCGGGGCACTGGAAGTGTTTTTTTTGCCTGTAGTCTATCGCGAGGGGCGCTATCAGAAACTGGTGAGCTTCATGCTTCGGCTGGAAAGCCAGGCCAAAGTGCGGACGCTGGCAAAGAAAAGTCCTAGCGTCGCGCATACCAGGGCCGACGGCACGACCGACGACACCGACGGCTCAGCCCGCTACGCCAGCCACTCGGTGCTTGCAACGGGTCACTGGGCAAAAATCAGAGTGCCCGAAACAGGTGTTTATCAGCTAACCGAAGCCCTCATCAAGAAAGCTGGTTTCACAACGCTCAGCAAAGTGAAGATTTACGGCTATGGCGGTGCATTGCAGCCCGAAAAAATGTCGGGCCAATACATCTCAGACACCGACGACCTGAAAGAAATAGCCACCTGCACCGTGGGCGGCAAACGTCTGTTCCACGCGCAAGGCCCTGTGTCGTGGGAAAGTACTACAGCCAAGACTCGCACCCGCAACCCCTACAGCGACTATGGCTATTACTTCATCACCGAAACCGACGGTGAGCCTTTGAGCATTGACAGCGAGGCTTTCGTCAACTCGTTCTATCCCACTGCCGCCGACTATCATGTGTTGCGCGAGATAGACAACTATGCATGGTTTCAGGGCGGAAACAAACTCTTCGAAGACACACCCATTGCCAACGGCGCATCGAAAACCTTCAGCATCGACCTGCCCTCGCACGTGAAAAACGGCACCATGACCATTGCCCTCACGGCCGGAGCGAATGCCAAAGCCGAGATAGAGCTCAACGGCACGGTGCTCGGAACAATGAATCTCAGTATGGCCAGCTCGGACAACGACAAAGGATGCGAAGCCACTGCCACCTACGATGTGGAGAACCTGCAAACCACCAACACCGTCAAGGTGACCACCACGGCCAACGGCCCCATACGTCCCGACTACATTTCGTTCTGCTTTAGCGAACCAGTGGCCAAGCCCGACCTGACCAACGGAAACTTTGCCGAACCCGAATACGTCTATAACATCACCAACCAAGATTTGCACGCCCACGAGCCTGTAGATATGGTGATTGTGGTTCCGCTTACGGGCAAACTCAACGCCCAGGCCGAGCGGCTGAAAGCTTTCCACGAGCAGCACGAGTCGCTCTCAGTGCGCATCGTGCCAGCCGATGAGCTTTACAACGAGTTCTCGAGCGGCACCCCGGATGCCAATGCCTACCGCCGCTACATGAAGATGTTCTACGACAGGGCCGCCAACGACAGTCAGATGCCACGCTATCTGCTCCTGTTTGGCGACTGCGCCTGGGACAACCGCATGCTGAGCAGCGCCTGGCGGGGCTGTTCGCCCGACGACTTTCTGCTCTGTTACGAGAGCGATAACTCGTTCAGCGAGACCGATTGCTTCGTGAGCGACGATTTCTTCTGCATGCTCGACGACGAAGAGTCGATTTCCGACGGCAACGGCTACTACTCCATCACGGGCAAGGCCGACATTGCCGTGGGCCGATTCCCCGTGCGCAACGACGAGCAGGCCCGAATCATGGTAGATAAAACCATCGGCTATGCCAACAACCAAAATGCGGGCAGCTGGCAAAACACCATCATGATTATGGGCGACGACGGCAACAACAACTTGCACATGCGCGATGCCAACGAGGCCGCCAACGAAATAGAGAAACTCAACGGCGGGTTTGTGGTGAAAAGAGTGATGTGGGATGCCTACACCCGCGAAACCACCGCCACGGGCAACAACTTCCCCGAAGTGAGCAACATCATCAAACAGCAGCAAGCCGCCGGCGCGCTCATCATGGACTACTGCGGCCACGGCCGTTGGGATCAAATATCACACGAGAGCGTGCTCTTGCTCACCGACTTCGAGTCGTTCACCAATGCCAACCTGCCGCTGTGGATTACCGCCTCGTGCGACATTGCCCCGTTCGACGGCCAGGTGAACAACATCGGCGAGACAGCCGTGCTCAACGAGAAAGGCGGTGCCGTGGCTTTCTTCGGAACGTCGCGCACCGTGTATGCCGACCGCAACAAATACATCAACATAGCCTACCTGAAAGAAGTGCTCAAGCTGCAAGACGGCAAGCCCGTGTCCATAGGCGAGGCGCAACGGCTGGCCAAGAACACGCTCATTTCTACAGGAACCGACCGCACCCGCAACAAACTGCAATACTCGCTGCTGGGCGACCCCGCGCTCTGCCTCAACCTTCCTGTGCTGAAGGCCGTCATCGACACCATCAACGGCGTCAGCGTGGCAGCCGCCACCGAAATTCAACTTAAGGCTGGTTCGGTGGCTACCGTCAAAGGGCACATCGAAAAAAACGGCACCACATACTCAGACTTCAACGGCACCGTGACGGCCACCGTCAGAGACACCAAAGAGCACATCGTATGCAAGCTCAACAACACCGACAGCCGTGAAGGAGCCTCCACCCCCTTTGAGTACGACGACCGCACCAAAACCCTCTTCTCTGGTTCCGACACGGTGAAAGACGGCAAATTCTCGTTTCTTTTTGCCGTGCCCATGGACATCAACTATTCCGATGACACCGGACTCATCAATGTCTATGCCGCCAATGAGCAGAAAAATGAGCTGGCCAACGGGTACTGCGACCAGTTCACGGTGGGAGGCACACTGGCTGGAGGCAACGACTCCATCGGCCCCTCGGTCTATTGCTATCTTAACTCACCCTCGTTCACCAATGGCAGCAACGTGAACAGCACTCCCTATTTCGTGGCCGAAATCACCGATAAGGACGGCATCAACACCTCGGGCAGCAGCATCGGCCACGACCTGGAACTCTGCATCGACGGCGAAATGGAGCGCACCTACAACCTGAACGACCACTTCCAATACGAATTTGGCAGCTACACCAAGGGCACTACCTTCTTCAGCATTCCCGAGCTGAGTGAAGGCAAGCACACACTTAAATTCCGCGCCTGGGACATTCTGAACAACTCCACCACCACCGAACTCACGTTCAACGTGGTGAAAGCACTCGAGCCTGGAATCTTCAGCGTGGCTTGCACCAACAATCCCGCCACCACGCAAACCACCTTTATCATCAGCCACGACCGCATAGGAAGCGAAATGGAAGTGGAACTCGAAGTGTTCGACTTTGCCGGGCGACAACTATGGCGGCATACCGAGAAAGGCGTTTCTACCACCGGCAACTACACCGTGAGTTGGAACCTTACCGTAGATGGTGGCGCACGGCTGCAAACAGGCGTCTATCTCTATCGCGTGCACATTGGCTGCGAAGGCAGTTCGAAAGCCTCCAAAGCACAGAAATTGATTATCTTAAACAATAAATAGAAAGCAAAGCCGTTTCTAGAAGAAGAATTATGAAAAAATATATCAAACGACTTTTCAGCATACTCATGCTGTCGCTCACAGCCGTCTGCGCAATGGCACAGGACAACAAGACGGACATGTTCAACCCCGTCAACTACTCGGTCACATCGCAGATGATTGCCCCCGACGCCCGCTCGGCGGGTATGGGCGACGTGGGTGCCGCCACCGACCCCGATGTCAATTCGCAGTACTGGAACCCTGCCAAATATCCCTTTAACATCAGCCGCGCCGGCGTCTCGCTCAACTACACCCCCTGGCTGCGCCAGTTGGTGAGCGACATCGATTTGGCCAACCTCGTGGGCTACTATCGCATTGGCGATTACAGTGCCGTGAGCGGCTCGCTGCGCTACTTCTCGTTAGGCGAAGTAATGACCAACTGGACAGGCGGCGACGACTTCTCGAACGCCGAGACTATTAAGCCCTACGAAATGTCTCTCGACGTGGCCTACTCGCTCATGCTTAGCGAGCAGTTCTCCATTGCCGCCGGAGTGCGCTGGATTTACTCCGACCTCACCTACGACTATCACGACGACACATCGCCCGGCTCGGCCTTTGCCGCCGACTTGGCATTCTACTACAACAACTACCTCAACTTGGGCGACCGCGAGTGCCAGCTGGGACTCGGACTGAACGTCAGCAACATCGGTAGCAAAATCAGTTTCGGTGGCGACGACAACAGCGAGTTCATCCCCACCAACCTGCGTCTTGGCGCCTCGCTTATGGTGCCCGTCGACGAGTACAACCGCTTCTCCATTGCCGCCGATGCCAACAAGCTGCTCGTGCCCACCTACCCCAAGCGCACCGAAGAGGAAACCAACGAGGAGTATCAGCTGCGCGTGCAGAAAGACTACTACGACGTGAGCTCCATCAGCGGCATCTTCAAGAGCTTCAGCGATGCCCCCAACGGATTCAAGGAAGAGTTGCAGGAGATACAGTGGAGCGTGGGTGCCGAATATGTTTATCACGACCAGTTCTCCATCCGCGCCGGCTATCACCATGAGAGTGCCAACAAGGGCAACCGCAAATACTTCACTCTGGGCGCTGGCTTTAAGATGAGCGTGTTCTCGCTCGACGCGGGCTACGTCATTGCCACCGCCAAGAGCAACCCGCTCGACCAGACCCTGCGTTTCTCGCTCGCTTTCGACATGGATGGCATCAAAGACCTGTTCCATAGAAAGTGAACTAATTGATAATTGACAATTGACAATTAAGATTTGAGATGATTTTTCGTATAGGATTCGGCTATGATGTCCACCAGCTGGTGGAGGGCCGCGACCTTTGGCTCGGCGGCATCAAAATTGACTATGCAAAAGGGCTGCTGGGCCACAGCGACGCCGATGTGCTCATCCACGCCATTTGTGATGCTCTGCTCGGTGCCGCCAACATGCGCGACATCGGTTACCATTTCCCCGACACTTCTGCCGACACCGAAGGCATGGACAGCAAGGTCATCCTGCGCGAAACCATCCGCCTCATTGCCACCAAAGGCTACAGCCTAGGCAACATCGATGCCACCGTCTGCGCCGAGCAGCCCAAGCTCAATCCCCATATCCCCGCCATGCAGCAATGCATGGCCGACATCATCGGCACCGACCCCGACAACATCTCCATCAAAGCCACCACCACCGAGCGCCTCGGCTTCACTGGCCGTCAGGAGGGCATCGCCGCATATGCCACCGCGCTGATTCAGTCCAAATAGACATACAGCAGATGATGGAAGGCAGTATTTCCACCGCAATTCTTTTTTCTGACCATCTTCACTACAAAAAAGATTACCAGGAGGTTTTTCCCACACAGGTTTAGGGAAAAACCTCCTTCGTTTTAGGCATAATCCTTTTGAAGGGTGCAAAAAAACCACTTATTTTGCCATCGAAAACAAGAAGCAACAGATCATTGAAAATTGACAATGAAAGATTGACAATGGACAATTGGACGACTGCTTCACTAACAAAAATAAGTTTAACCCCTTAACGAATAGGAGATACGATTATGAAGAAGATGTTCACCCTGGCAGTTCTGATGACGATAGCCATCGCTGCAAACGCAATGACATACACCGAGGCTCGCACCGAAGCCCTGTTCCTGAGTGACAAGATGGCCTACGAGCTCGACCTGAGCCCCGCGCAGTATGACGCAGTATATGAAATCAACCTCGACTATCTGTTGAGTGTTGGCAGCCACGCCGACCTGTTTGGCTCCCACTGGACTCGCCGCAACACCGACCTGCGCTACGTGCTCACCTCGTGGCAGTACAGCCGCTACATGGCAGCCGACTACTTCTATCGTCCGCTGGCATGGATGGGAGGCTCCTGGAACTTCAGCATCTACGCCCACTATGGCCGCAACCTGATGTTCAACGCTCGTCCTACGGTGTTTGTGAGCTACCGCGGCGGCAACAACCGTCATGCGCACAGCAGCTATGCCAACCGCAACTTCGGCAAGCCTGCCGCTCCGACGGCTCACCGCACAGGAACCATGGTGCGCACCGGCACCAACCCCGGCCACACCAGCAGCTCTACTCGCGTGACAGTGAATGTTACCAACCGCAACGTCAACGTCAACCATAACGGCAACCACAACGTCAACGGCCACGCTGGCAACATCCACAGCCACACTGCTAACAACAGCCCCATGGGCAACAAAAACATTGGCCATACGGGCACCGGCATCAACCGCTCAGCCAACACCAACGGCCACTTTGGCGGCAGTGCCACCCGCACGGGCAATGCTCCTACCCGTTCAGGCGTGAACAGGAACTAAAAAACACACACTATACTTTTTTCACTCAAAAACCTGGAGACCGTCCGCAGTGATTTGCGGGCGGTCTTTTTCTTTCGCAGCATTCAGTAGGAGGTCACGTGGCTCACGTGACAATAGCGCTTCCAGCAACGGGAGTTTAGCGGCATTGCGACGTGAGAAAACAACGCTGCGATGGGAGTTTTTCGGCGTTGCGACGTGAGCCACGTCGCCTCCTACTGCAAAGCCAAATAAAAATATTGCTATATAGAGAAAGGAAAAAATATCTCCCGACGATACGATTAAATTTACTAGAGAATTTCATCCTATCTCACGACGTTATTTTTCCAATCTGCGGTAATAAAAAAATATCTCCCGACGATACGATTAAATTTACTAGAGAATTTCAACGTATCGTCGGGAGATAAAATAGGTGTATTGCGGAAAGGGGGAACAGTTCACAGCGGGAGGATTGCCATGGGCGAAGAGGCGGAGCTTGCGGCCCACAAGGCATTACTGCCCACCGAGACGCTGAAAGAAATCGATGACCTCGTCCCACGTCTTGAAGGTTTCGTCGCCCAGGCGGATGCGAGTGCCCATAAAGTCGGCGGCACCGTTGGCGTCGGTTGGGTCGATGAGATAGTCGCCCATGAGCAGTTGCTTCTGATTGCCGAAGACGATGCGCCCCCACGCAGGCACATTGATGTATTGCTCCACCCACTGCGTAATGTCGGCCATGCGCTGGGGCGCGTTGGGCGTGAAGGGAGCCACAATGTAAAGGGCGTAGTTCTCTATGAGCAACCGGTAAGCTTTCTGTGCGCTGGGACGGGGAGCCGGCAGCCCGCCGCCATCCTCCGCTGGCGAACATTTCTGCAAGTCGGCCAGGGCTTCGAACGCAACAAACACAACGGGACGCTCGCGGTGCTCCTGCTGGTCGTCGTACCAGCGGATGACGGGCAGCACAGAGTGCATGAACGAGCGGTCGTCCATGCGGTGCTCGCCGTGAAAACGGATGGCCGTGGGATAGTTGGCGTGAAAAAGATGGAAAGTGTCCACGGTGGCGTCCTCGTCGCCAAAGAGCCCGGTGACGCGCCGGCGCTCGTCGTCGTCGATGCCCTCAAAGCAGTGGGTAGTCAGCTCTTTATACTCCTTGACCAGGGCTTTGGTGACGATGAACTGCTGCACGCCGTCCTGGCGCGGGTTCTGAAAGTGCTGTGTGCCCATCATATTGTGGCTCACCATGGTGTCGCCCATCTCAAGGGCGGGATTGACGAGTATGCGGTCGAATCCGCGCAGCATTTCGGTGTACATGCCGCCCATCGACGTGCCTATGATGAGGTCGGGCTGCTCGTTTTGGCACACGTCACGCAACAGACTGATGGCCTCCTGCGGGTGAATGGGCAGGTCGGGCGCAATGACAGTGGCCTCGGGCATCACGGTGCGCATGCGTTTCACAGTGCCGCTCTGCCCACTGGAGGCAAAGCCGTGTACATATAGAATCTTCTTGCCCGCCATGAGTTGCGGGAATTGTTTGATGTAAGGGTTTTCCATGTTGCAAAAATAATGAAAAAAAGCGGTTTGCCGACGAAAATGTTTGTTTTTTCTTCCGTTAGTCTGAAATTTCTTGCTAACTTTGCAAGCTGTATATGTTGCTTATAGTCTGCAAACCAAAATAAACAATAAAACCATAACATTCAGATGATGAGAAGAAGCATTTTGTTGCTGACGCTTGCCGGGCTGCTGTGCAGCGGCGGCGTTGAAGCCAAAACCATCAAGAAGAAATCGAAAAAAACCGTTCGCACGCAGCGTGTTGCCCAGCCCAAGGCCGACCCCGACACCATGCGCGTACCCACTTTCACCGAATGGCACGACCTGCAGGTGAACGAAGTGAACCGCCTGCCGATGCACACCTCGTTCTTTGCTTACGAGAACGAGCGCACCGCTCTCAAGGGCGACCCCAAAGCCTCGGCCAACTACCTTACGCTGCACGGCGACTGGAAATTCCAGTGGGTGGAGAATGCCGACCAGCGTCCGCAGGACTTCTATGCCCTGGCCTACAACGACTCGCTGTGGAAGACCATGCCCGTGCCGGGCATGTGGGAGCTCAATGGCTACGGCGACCCTGAGTATGTGAACATTGGGTTTGCATGGCGCGGCCACTTTAAGAACAACCCGCCCGAGGTGCCCGTGAAGGACAACCACGTGGGGTCGTACCGTCGCGTGGTGGAGATTCCCGCCGAATGGGATGGCCGCCAGGTGATAGCCCACTTTGGCAGCGTCACCTCGTGCATGTACCTGTGGGTGAACGGCAAGTACGTGGGCTACACCGAGGACTCGAAGGTTGCCGCCGAATTCGACATCACCAAGTTTGTGCATCCCGGCCAAAACCTCATTGCCTTCCAGGTGTTCCGCTGGTGCGACGGCTCTTACGACGAGGACCAGGACTTCTGGCGCCTGTCGGGCGTAGCGCGCGACAGCTATCTCTACAGCCGCCGCGAGGACGTGCAGCTGCGCAACCTGCGACTCACCCCCGACCTGCTCAACGGCTACACCGACGGTGAGCTGAACGTAGAAGCCGACCTCAAGGGGCGCGCCCAAATAGACTATTATCTCTACGACGCACAGGGCACACTCGTGCAGCAGCAAACCTTCATGGCCCTGCCCGAGAGCGACCCCACGGTTGACAGTCTGCGCATGGGAGTGCGCCTGGGTGTGGGCAACGTGAAGAAATGGAGCGCCGAAACACCTTATTTATATACGCTCATTGCGAAAGTGTATGAGCTGAACGGCAAGAAACGCGGCCAGCTGGTAGAAGTGGTGCCCCACAAAGTGGGCTTCCGCAAAGTGGAAATCAAGGATGCCCAGCTGCTCGTCAACGGTCAGCCCGTGCTCATCAAGGGCACCGACCGCCACGAAATGGATCCCGACGGCGGCTACGTGGTGAGCCGCGAGCGCATGATTCAGGACCTTCAGGTCATGAAGCGCCTCAACATCAATGCCGTGCGCACCAGCCACTACTGCAACGATCCGCAGTGGTATGACCTGTGCGACCGTTACGGCATCTATGTGGTGGCCGAGGCCAACCAGGAAAGCCACGGCTTTGGCTACAGCCCTGAGTCTGAGGCCAAGAAACCGCAGTTTGCCCGTCAGATTTTAGAGCGCAACCAGCACAATGTGGAGATACAGTTCAATCATCCCAGCATCATTGTGTGGTCGATGGGCAATGAGACGGCCGACGGTCCCAACTTCACAGCCGCTTACCAGTGGATAAAGAGTGTGGACAAGAGCCGCCCCGTGCAGTGGGAGCAGGCTCATGGCGGACAAAATACCGACATCATGTGCCCCATGTACGCCACGCCCGAATGGTGTGAGCGCTACGCCACCGACGCTTCCAAGCAGAAGCCGCTCATCCAGTGTGAGTACAACCACACCATGGGCAACTCGGGAGGCGGGCTGAAAGCCTACTGGGACCTGATTCGCAAGTACCCGAAATTCCAGGGCGGATTCGACTGGGACTTTGCCGACCAGGCGCTCCACCGCCATCCGGGCAAGTGGAACGGAGGCAACATGGAGTCGTCGGCCACTGTCCCCGCCTACACCTACGGCGGCGACTACAACAGCTACGACCCCAGCGACAACAACTTCAACTGCAACGGCATTGTGGGTCCCGACCGCCAGCTCAATCCTCATGCCTACGAGATTGCCTACGAGTATCAGAACATCTGGACTGAGCCCGTGGATTTGCGCGCAGGCATCGTCAGCGTGTATAACGAAAATTTCTTCAGCTCGCTCGACAACTGCCGCATGGAGTGGCAGCTGCTCGTAGATGGCAGCGTGGCACAACAGGGCAATGTGGATATTCTCAACTGCCAGCCCCAGCAGCGCGTGCAGCTCAGCCTTCCTTACAAGCTCGACGGCATTGAGAGTGCCAGCGAGGTGCTGCTCAACGTGCGCTACCTGCAGAAACGCACCGAAGGGCTCGTCAACCGCGGACAGCAGCTGGCTCAGCAGCAGTTTGTAGTAGCCACTGGCAAGGGCGTTCAGCTGAATTTGGCCGACAAGAAAGGCCGCAAGCTGAAACTCGCCGACAAGAAGAACAGCCCCGACATCAGCATCAGCAGCCGCAACATCAAGGTGCAGTTCAGCCGCCAGACGGGCTTTATTACCAGCTACCAGCTCTTTGGCCACCAGATGCTCGGCCAGGGCGGAACCTTGAAACCTAACTTCTGGCGTGCCGTCATCGACAACGACATGGGCTCCAGAATTCACCAGAACTACAAGGTGTGGCGCAACCCCACCATGAAGCTCACCTCGCTCACTGCCGACAAGAAGACAATGACCGTGCGCGCTGAGTACGACATGCCCGACGTGATGGCCAAACTCGCCATCACCTACCATGTGAACGCCGACGGCAGCATGGACGTTGAGCAAGCCATGACCGCCGACCGCACTGCCAGCCAGCCCGACATGTTCCGCTTCGGCATGGTGATGCAGCTGCCCTACGGCAACGACATCAGCCGCTACTACGGCCGCGGCCCCATTGAGAACTACGCCGACCGCAAACTGTCGCAGCCCATTGGCATCTACCGCCAGACGGCCGACGAGCAGTTCTATCCCTACATCCGCCCGCAGGAGACCGGCACCAAGAGCGACATACGCTGGTGGCAGCAGACCGACGCCGAAGGCAACGGATTCTGTCTGGTGAGCGACCGTCCGTTCTACGCCAGCGCACTGCACTACAACATCAGCGACCTGGACGAGGGCGACGACAAGGAGCAGCGCCACGTGGAGGACATTCCGCAGTCGGACTTCACCAACCTCTTCATCGATGCCGAGCACACCGGTGTGGGCGGCTTCGACAGCTGGAGCGGCAATGCGGCAGCCCAGCCGCAATACAGGGTGACCTACGGCGACAAGGTGCTCCGTTTCTCCATTTTGCCCATGTAAACGGCTTTTGTCCACTTAAAAAGTGCGTTTAACTGGATTTTTGCACCATGAAAAGCCATCGCATGCAAAAAATCCACCTAACAATGCAAAAAATCCACCTCCTTGGGGGTGGATTTTTATATTTTTGCACCACGGTTGACAACAGCCTGTGTGTAACTGTGCATCAAATTACTAAAAACCATAAAATAACCTCATGAAACAATTCAAGAAACTAGCCCTTATGGCTGCTCTGGCTCTGACAACACTTACCGCCAGCGCACAACATCAGTTCACCATCAACGCAAAGAAAATGGGTGCTCCTGTGCAGCCCACCATGTATGGCATCTTCTTTGAGGACATCAACTTTGGTGCCGACGGCGGCCTTTATGCCGAAATGGTAGAAAACCGCTCGTTCGAGTTTCCACAGCGGCTCATGGGATGGAACACCTATGGCAATGTGGAAGTGAAAGACAATGCTCCCGCTTTCGAGCGCAATCCCCACTACGTGGCCCTGGGCGATTCAGGTCACATTGAGAAACGCACCGGACTGGAGAACCGTGGCTTCTTTGGCATGGGCCTGAAACAAGGCATGAAGTACGACTTCTCGGTTTACGCCCGTCAGAACGGCGACGGTCCCGCCCGCATACGCGTAGAATTGGTGGGCAGCGACAACCAGATCATCAACCAGCAGCGCATCAACATCAACGGCAAGGACTGGAAAAAATACACCGCAACGCTCACCAGCAACCGCACCGATGCCAAGGGTCTCATGCGCATTTTCCTCGAAACAGCCAAGGGTGCCGACCTCGACCACGTGTCGCTCTTCCCTCAGGACAACTGGAACCATCTGCGCGCCGACCTTGTGAAGGACCTGAAGGACCTGAATCCTGGCATTTTCCGCTTCCCTGGCGGCTGCATCGTTGAGGGCACCGACCTCGCTTCGCGCTATCAGTGGAAAAACTCGGTAGGCCCGGCCGAAAACCGTCCCCTGAACGAGAACCGCTGGAACTACACCTTTGCCCACCGCCTGTATCCTAATTATTATCAGACCTACGGACTGGGCTTCTACGAGTTCTTCCTGCTCTCCGAGCATATTGGTGCCGAGCCGCTGCCCATCGTCAGCTGCGGACTGGCCTGCCAGTTCCAAAATCCCGACGAGACTGCCGCCACCGCCCATGTGGCCGTCAAGGACCTGGAGCCTTACATTCAGGATGCCCTCGACCTCATCGAGTTTGCCAACGGCTCTACCGACACCAAGTGGGGCAAGCTGCGCGCCGACATGGGCCATGCCGCTCCCTTCAACCTGAAGTTCATCGGTGTGGGCAACGAGCAGTGGGGTCCGCTCTATCCTGAGCGTCTGGAGCCGTTCCTCAAGGCCATCCGCGCCAAATATCCCAACATCAAGGTGGTTGGCACCAGCGGACCGTCGCCCGACGATCTCGACGGCAAGCAGTTCAGCTACGGATGGGAGCAGATGCGCCGCCTGAAGGCCGACCTCGTTGACGAGCACTTCTATCGCGATCAGGAGTGGTTTATGAAAAATGTCACCCGCTACGACAACTACTCGCGCAAAGGCCCCAAGGTGTTTGCCGGCGAGTATGCCTGCCACACCAAGGGCGACCATCAGGACACCGCCACGGGCATGAATACCTTCGAGGCCAGTCTCTGCGAGGCAGCCTTCATGACTGGCCTGGAGCGCAACGCCGACGTGGTTCACATGGCCACTTACGCTCCGCTCTTCTCGCATGTGGAGGGCTGGCAGTGGCGCCCCGACCTCATCTGGATGGACAACCTCACCACCGTGCGCACTCCCAACTACTACGTGCAGCAGCTCTACGGCCAGAATCCAGGCACCAACGTGCTCAGCCTCACCGAGGGTGGCAAACCCGTAACGGGTCAGGACGGTCTCTGCGCATCGGCTGTTTACGACAAGAGCAGTCAGAAGTACATTGTGAAGATTGTCAACACGGGCGATGCCGACCAGGACATTGTGCTCAACTTCAAGGGCATCAAGAGCCTCAGCGCAGGCACCGTCACCACGCTCCACTCCAACCGTGCTAACGACGTGAACACCATTGGCAGCAAAAACACCGTTGTTCCCAAGACTACCACCGTCGAGGCCAGTGGCAACAGTGCCAAGGTAACGGTTCCGGCCAAGACCTTCGCCGTTTATAAGTTCTAACGGCGCAGACACTTATTCATAAACGTCGAGACACATCCGTAAGCGTCGAGACTACGCATCATTTGGAAACTAAATGACTAGATAAACAACAGGCGCAAACCCAATAGGACAACATCAAATGACATGGGGGATACAGTTGAAGACCACATCACACGAAGGCTTCATAAATTCAATTAGGTTAATTAAAGGGTGAATAAAGATTGGACTCGTTGTCCTAGTGCGCCGCGCAGGCCCGCATAGGAGTCTGCAAAAAGCAATCCCGGAATGGCTTCACAATAGGAGCCGCTCCGGGATTCTTCTGTATTGTTGATTTGCAATTTCTCTGTTGTCTGCCTTTCGGCGGCAGGTGTGCCCATCGGCTCACTGAGCCAGGAAGGCCTGAATTTCGGCCAAGTGCTGCTCACCGCTTTCGCGCCCCAAATCATACACGCGTTGCATGGCATTGGGGTTGTGGGAGGTGTGGCCAATGGGCAGCGGGCGCTCGGGATAGATGGCCAGGGTGTTGCCGCGCCTCACCTCCTGCTGCACATAGGCGAGCTGGTCGTTGTACATCAAGTGACGGTGTCGCATGGCCTCCACCATTTGCGGATAGTATTTCAGCGCACTGCGCACAAGTGGCATCAGGCGGTTGGGTTTCTTCTCAAAGCCTTCGGGCTGGGTGAGAATCACCACGTTGCGCTGGTATCCCAGCCGCTGCATTTGCCGCAGTGGGATGCTGTCGCTCACGCCGCCGTCGAGCAGCTTGTAGCCGTCAAGTTCCACCACGCGCGACACCACAGGCATCGACGCCGAGGCGCGAATCCAGTCGTATGCCCAGTCGCCGCCACGCATCACCCGCTGATACACGGGGTCGCCTGTCTCCACATCGGTGCATACCACGAAAAACTCCATGGGATTGCGCTCGAAGGTGTCGTTGTCGAAGATGTCGAGCTCGTTGGGCACAGTGTGGTAAGCGTATTCGGCACCATACAGGTCGCCTGTTTTCCAGAGCGACTTCAGGCTGCAATACTGATCGTCCTTGGCAAACCGTTTGTTGTACCTGATGGCCCGCCCTGGCTGGCGCGACTTGTAGTTGCAGCCGAAGGCCGCACCTGCCGATACGCCGATGAGGCCGTCGAACTCTATGCCGTGCTCCATCATGACGTCCATGATGCCGGCCGAAAACAGGCCGCGAAGCGCACCGCCCTCCAGCACAAGTCCTTTCTTCTTCATCTTGTTGTTTGCCATAGTTATCCCCACCTTTAGCGAATAAAGAGCAGCTCGCGATATTTGGGCAGCGTCCAAAGCTCGTCGGCCACGGTGAGTTCGAGTTTGTCGATGTGGTAGCGAATCTGGTCCATTTTCGGCTCCACATTGTCGTGGTAGGCGATGGCTTTCTCTCGCTGGTTCTCAATGCGGTTGGCCACACGGCGCGCTTCCACGAGTTCCTCTACGAGCGTTTCCACGGCCTGCGTGCGCTGGGCTATCTCGCGAATAATTTTTACGTTGCGCGTAGAGAGCTGTTCGGCTTCCTCGGCCGTGAATATTTCGTGCATGGTACGCACATTCTGCGCCAGCTGCGTCTGGTAGTGTGTGGCCACAGGGATAATATGGTTCATGGTGAGGTCGCCCAAGACACGGGCCTCTATTTGTATCTTCTTGGTGTAGGTTTCCCACTTCACCTCGTTGCGGGCCCGCAGTTCCTTGCGGTTCATGATGCCCTGGCTCTCGAACATGTTGATGCTCTCCTCGTCGAGATAACGGTCGAAGATGATGGGGCACGACTTCTCAACGTCTAACCCTCGGCGTGCAGCCTCTTCCACCCACTCGTCGGAGTATCCGTTGCCGTCGAAGTGTATGGGGCGGCAGGTGCGGATGTCCTCGCGCAGCACCTCGATGATGGCATGGAAGACGGCCGAGTGCTCGGAGTTGCTGTATTGGTCGGCAATCTCTACAATCTTCTTATCTACCCGCTGCTTGAAATCGGTCAGAGCCTCAGCCACAGCCGCATTGAGCGCTATCATGGCACTGGCGCAGTTGGCCTCTGCGCCTACGGCGCGGAATTCGAAGCGGTTGCCCGTAAAGGCGAAGGGGCTGGTGCGGTTGCGGTCGGTATTGTCGATGAGCAGCTCGGGAATCTCCGGAATGTCTATCTCCATTCTCTGCTTTCCAGCCACGCTGAAGAGGTCGTCCTTGTCGGCTTTCTCTATGTGGTCGAGCAGTTCGCTCACCTGCTTGCCCAAAAACGAGCTGATGATGGCGGGCGGAGCCTCGTTGGCGCCCAGACGGTGGGCATTGGTGGCACTCATGATGCTGGCTTTCAAAAGTCCGTTGTGGCGCCAAACACCCATGAGCGTCTCTACGATGAACACCACAAAGCGTAGGTTCTGCTCGGGTGTTTTTCCCGGTGCGTGGAGCAGTACTCCCGTGTCGGTAGAAAGGCTCCAGTTGTTGTGCTTGCCGCTTCCGTTGATGCCGTCGAAGGGCTTTTCGTGCAGCAGCACGCGGAAGCCGTGTTTGCGCGCCACTTTCTTCATCAGGCTCATCAGCAGCATATTGTGGTCAACGGCCAGGTTGGTCTCTTCGTAGATGGGGGCAATCTCAAACTGGTTGGGGGCCACCTCATTATGGCGGGTCTTGCAGGGGATGCCCAGTTCAAGGGCCTGCACCTCCAAGTCTTTCATAAAAGCCTGCACGCGGTCGGGAATGGTGCCGAAGTAGTGGTCATCCATCTGCTGATTCTTGGCCGAGTCGTGGCCCATCAACGTGCGCCCGGTGAGCATCAGGTCGGGGCGGGCCGAATAAAGACCCTCATCTACCAGGAAATACTCCTGCTCCCAGCCCAGATTCGAGATGACTTTCTTCACCGAAGGGTCGAAGTAGTGCACCACGCCCAAGGCTGCCTCGCCAACGGCGCGCAGCGACCGCTTGAGCGGAGCCTTGTAGTCGAGCGCCTCACCAGTGTAGCTGATAAAAATGGTGGGTATGCAGAGCGTGTCGTCAATAATGAACACGGGACTGGTAGGATCCCACGCGCTATAGCCGCGCGCCTCGAAAGTGGCGCGAATGCCGCCCGAGGGGAACGAGCTGGCATCGGGTTCCTGCTGCACCAGCAGCTTGCCCGAGAACTCCTCTATCATGCCGCCCTTGCCGTCATGCTCAATAAAGGCATCGTGCTTCTCGGCTGTTCCTTCGGTCAGCGGCTGAAACCAGTGCGTGTAGTGCGTCACGCCGTTCTCGTCGGCCCACTGCTTCATGCCCTTTGCCACGGCATCGGCAATCGAGCGGTCGAGCGGAGCACCGTTGTCGATAACGTCGATGAGTTTTTCATACACGTCGCGCTGAAGATATTTGTACATCTTGGCACGTGTGAACACATTCTTGGCGAAATACTCCGACGGACGCTCCTGCGGAGCCTCCACTTCAAGGGGCTTCTTCATGAAAGCCTCTTCGACTACCTGAAATCTTAAATTTGCCATCGTCTTAAATATCGCTTATGGTGGGAAACCTTGGTTGCTTGTTTCTTCTGACTCTCGTTTGCAGCTCATTATCATAATGTTCCTGGCAGCTACGCGTTCGTCAGTTGAAGTTTGCGGTTGGTCAATTGACCTTTTCGGTTGGTCAATTGTTGTTTGCGGTTGCAAAGGTAACTCAAAATTTTCGAATTACAGAGCAATGTATCAGTTTTTTGTTTGTCATTTGCCATTTATCATTTGACATTTACCCCATCCTCACCCCACGTTTTATCTCTCACCTCATTTCTTTTTTCTCGCCCGCATTATTCCTGCCAAACATCATGAATAGATGTTTCAATCAAAAAAACAGAGAAAAATCAGAAAAAAACAGGATAAAGTAATAATTGTTTTTCTCTGTTTTTTCTGGTTTTTCTCTGCCTTTTTTACGAAATCTACATTCTGTTGTACGGCAATCAATCATCCAAACTCAACAATCTGTGTGTAACGTCGTGAATTGTTTTCATATTATCTAGAGAATTGAAGAATAACTTGCGACGTTACGTTGAGATTATCTAGAGAATTTGTACCTGTTACCGTGAGATACTATCATAACGCCGTGAGAAAATCAAGCAGCACCGTGAGAAAAACATGCGGCGCCATGAGAAAAACTCACAGCGCCGCTTGTGGGGAAGGTATTCCGGAGCAATTAAAACTCTATGATGAGGGTCTGGCGGGGACGAAGGCTGACATCGTGGTCGAGCCTGACGGTGCGGCCGGTAATAACGTCGGTGGCGCGGGTGGTCTGCCCGATGATTTCAGCATAACGGGCCACTTCGAGACTGGCGGGCTGGCTGGTGCCATTGATGATGGTAAGCGCGGCGCGGCCCTCGTGCTGACGGGCGATGACATAAACGCCCTTCCAGGGGATGAACTGCGTCATCTTACCCTCGGTAATGAGTTTGTTGCCCTGGCGCCAGTGCAACAGACGGCTGAGCCACTGGAACATTTGCTGCTGGGCCTGTGTGCGACCCTCGGCTGTGAAGCAGTTGCGCTTGTCGCCGGGGAAGCCGCCGGGGAAATCTTTGCGCACATTACCGTCGGTGACTTCCTTGGTGCCGTTCATCAGTATCTCGGTGCCATAGTAGAGTTGCGGAATGCGTCTGACGGTGAGCAACAGGGCGAGCGCCTGCTTCAGGGCGAGCGAATCGGTGCCGTTGCCGAGGAAGCGGTCGGTGTCGTGGTTGTCGATGAAGGCCATGACGTGGTTGGGGTCGGCATAGAGATAGTCGTAGCAGAACGCGTTGTAGAGCCTGTTCATGCCTTGCCACCAAGCGTCGGTCTCCTCGTTCTTGGCCTGCGAAAGGCGGTCGAAGAAGGCAAAATCCATGACGGTTTTCAGGTAGCTGTTCTCATTGCTGAGCCGCGAGTCCTTCTGCCATGCTGCAGTGTAGGCCGGCTCGGTGACCCATGTCTCACCCACAGTGTTGAAATTGGGATACTCTTGGTCGAGTTCCTTCATCCAGCGCGCCATGGCGTGAGCGTCGGCGTAAGGATATGTGTCCATGCGTATGCCGTCGATGCCTACGGTCTCAATCCACCAGATACTGTTTTGAATGAGATAGGTCATCAGGTGCTCATTGCGCTGGTTGAGGTCGGGCATAGTGGGTACAAACCAGCCTTCGGTGGTTTCGCTCAGGTCGATTTTCGAAGCGTAGGGATCTTTTACGGGCGTGAGCTTGTAGCTGGTTTGCTGGAACGAGGTGCCCTGCGGATTGCTACTGCCTTTCGACTCGGTGAGCCACTGGGGCAGATTGAGCCAGTCGTGGGTGGGCATGTCGCTGGTCCAGGGATGCTCAAATCCGCTATGGTTGAAAATCATGTCCATCACCACTTTCAGTCCCTTCTGGTGGGCTTCGTCGCACAGGCGGCGGTAGTCGTCGTTGGTTCCGAAGCGCGGATCCACGCGATAGTAGTCGGTGGTGGCATAGCCGTGGTAGGTGCTGTAGCCCAGCTCATTGTCGGGCGAGTCGTTTTCAAGTACGGGGGTGAGCCAGAGGGCAGTGACACCCAGTTCCTTGAAGTAGTCAAGATGTTCGCGAATGCCGTCCAGATCGCCGCCGTGGCGCAGCGAGGGTTGCGAGCGGTCCTCGCGATAAGTGCGCATGCCCTTCACTTGCGGGTTGTGGTTGCTGCCCTGAGCAAAGCGGTCGGGCATGAGCATGTAGAGCACATCGGCATTGGTGAAGCCCATGCGCTTGTCACCGCTCATTTCGCGGCTCTTCAGCTGGTATTTCACCTTGGTCTTGTCGAACTTCAAAGTCATCTCACCGGGTTGTGCACCGCTCAGGTTGAGATACACCAGCAGATAGTTGGGCGAGTCGAGGCGCACCACGCTGTCGATGGCCACGCCGGGGTAGTCGGTGGTAACATTCTTAACGCTCTTGATGTTCGTGCCATAGACCATCAGCTGCACACTAGGATTCTTCATGCCCACAAACCAGTTGGTGGGGTCGATTCGGCTGACTTTTACTGCTGCGCTCATGGCTGATACACTCATTATTAATATGACTGCAAATAATACTTTTTTCATGGGACTTATAGCTTTATGGAGTTCAAGGAGTTACAAGGAGTTCAGGGAGTTACAGGGAGTTCAAGGAGTTACAGGGAGTTCAAGACGTTAGTCGTGAATAATCAGAGCCGACTGTGGAGCGACTTCCACATTGGCGGTGGTCAACCAGTTGATGCCCTCTTCGTTGATGCAGTCGTCCTCGCAGACTACCGCATAGTTGCTTTCGGGCACCTGAACGCTCACTGCCGTACGGTTGGCGTTAAGGATAACGATGATGTTGTTCCAGGCATCGCCACCGGCATGGTTTTTCAGGCGGAAGGCCACGGTGCAGGCCGGACTGTCGATGAACTCCAGATGGCGGCGCACCAGTTCGGCGCTGCCCAAACGGAAGGCGGGATGGTTGCGGCGCAGCTGAATGAGGTTCTTGTAGAACTCAAACACTTTCGGGAAACGCTCCAGATTGCCCCAGTCGAGGTGATTGATGCTGTCGGGCGACTCAAACGAGTTGTGAACGCCCTTTTTGTCGCGTAACATCTCTTCGCCGCTGAGCATAAAGGGCACACCCTGAGAAGTGAAAACGGCAGTCTGAGCCAGCAAGTCGAGGCGAATCAGTTCGTCGGTCTGCTGCTCTGTCAGCTTACCGCCGGAAGACTTCAGCGAGGGCACTGAAACGCGCAGACGGTCGGTGAGACACATGTCGTCGTGACACGACACGTAGCTAATCATCTGCGTGGGTTCGTTGGCCCAGGGCTTCTCTGAGTAGTTCACCTTCGACATATCTACCTGCGGATGGCTGATGGCACCGGCAATGCCAAACTTGATGCTCTCCTCCTCGCCGGGCAGTCCGGCCAGGAAAGCGCCCTTGGTATCATCGCTGAACGGACCGCGCAGTGCATCGCGAATCTCGTCGCTGAAAGCTGCGATACGAGGCATCTGCCCAATGTTGGCTTTCATGCCGAGTTTCTCCTGCGGATAAGCGCAAGCTCCGGCACTCCAACCCTCGCCATATATGAATATGGTGGGGTCGATTTCATCCACCGCCTTGCGAATCTGGTTCATGGTCTCAATGTCGTGAACGCCCATCAGGTCGAAACGGAAACCGTCGATGTGGTATTCGTTAATCCAGTACTTGACGCTCTCAATCATGAACTGCCGCATCAGGGGCTGCTCCGAAGCCGTCTCGTTGCCGCAGCCCGAGCCGTTGCTGTAGGTGCCGTCGGCATTTTTGCGGTAGTAGTAGTCGGGATAGGTACGCTGGAAATTGCTGTGCTCAATGTCGTAGGTGTGGTTATACACCACATCGAGAATGACACGAATGCCGGCCTTGTGCAGCGCCTGCACCATCTGTTTGAACTCGCGTATGCGACAGGCTGGGTCGTAGGGGTTGGTGCTGTACGAACCTTCAGGCACATTGTAGTTCACGGGGTCGTAGCCCCAGTTGTACTGCGGCTTGAAATCGGGTTTGGCAGGAATAACGCCTTCGGGCAGACTCTCGTAGGCGTGCTGCAGGTAGAGGTCCTCGTCGATGCGCGTCTCATCTACCGAACCGTAGTCGTAGCTGGGCAGAATGTGGATGGCATTCACGCCGAGCCGTTTCAGGTGGTCGATGGCCCGTGGCTCGGTCAAGGCGAGGAACTTGCCACGGTGCTCGGGCGAGATGCCCGACGAGGGGTCGATAGAAAAGTCGCGGTGGTGCATCTCGTAAATCACCAAGTCGGCAGGACTTTTCACCTCAGGCCGCCGGTCACTCTCCCACCCTTCGGGGTTGGTTTCCTTCATGTCGATGATGTAGCCTCTTTGTCCGTTCACACCAACAGCCAGTGCGCCAATGCCTGGTGCTTCGAGCCACTGGCGGCGGTTGCCCGTGATGTCGAGTGTGTAGAACTTGCCACGCAGGTCGCCTTTTACCTCGGCTGCCCAGACAAAGTCGAAGGGAGGCAAACGTTTCAGGGTAACAGTCTTAATGGGTCGGCCACCCATTCCCTGATTGTAAATTCTTACCACGGGCTTCTTGGCCTTGGGTGAGGCAACAAAGCAAAACTCGGTTTTGCCGGTGGCGGCATTGTAGTGCCCGCCATCACCGACAAGGGCTTTCTGAGCATTCATACTCAGCGGAGACAATGCCAACAGAGCCATGACTATCAGTTTTTTCATGCTTTTTCAGTTTTATTTTGCAATGAGTGAAACGGCAAAGCCTCCGCCAGGAGCCTCTTTGATTTTCAGCACGTCGCCAGCCTTCACCGTCTTACGGGTGATGGTGTAGGCCTGCGGATTCTTTTCGTAGTGGGCATTCTTGGCATCGGCATAGATGGTGCAGTCGTACTTGCGGCCCTTGTCCAGGAAGTCGAGGCGGACGACGGCCTGATGGCCGTTCTCGTCGCACTTGCCGCCCACGAACCAGTTGTCAGTGCCCTTGGCCTTGCGGGCCACGGTGATGTAGTCGGCAGGCTCAGCCTCCAGATAGCGCGAGTCGTCCCAGTCGCAGGCCACGTCGCGTATGAACTGGAAGGCATCGTCGAAGCGTTCGTAGTTCTCGGGCAGGTCGGCAGCCATCTGAAGCGGTGAGTACATGGTCAGGTAGAGGGCCAGAGAACCGGCCAGCGTGATGCGGGCCCATGAGGTGTTGTCGCTCCACTCGCTCAACTTGGTGACGAAGATGCCCGGCGTGTAGTCCATCGGTCCGCCCTGCAGACGTGTGAAGGGCAGAATACAGGTATGGTCGGGACGGCTTCCGCCAAACGCCTCATACTCGGTGCCTCGGGCACTCTCGTTGCCCACCAGGTTGGGCCAGGTGCGGCAGATGCCCGTGGGGCGTGTAGCCTCGTGGGCATTGACCATGATGTGGTGCTTGGCAGCCTCTTTCACCACGTAGAGATAGTGGTTGTTCATGGACTGCGAGTAGTGATGGTCGCCGCGGGGGATGATGTCGCCCACGTAACCCGTCTTCACAGCATCGTAGCCGTATTGGTTCATCAGCTGGAAGGCTTTCTCAAGGTGGCGCTCGTAGTTCTGGGTAGAGCTGCTGGTCTCGTGGTGCATGAGCAGCTTGACGCCCTTTGAGTGGGCGTAGTCGTTGAGCATCTTAATGTCGAAGTCGGGATAGGGTGTCTGGAAGTCAAACACGTCGCGCTTCCACATGTTGGCCCAGTCTTCCCAGCCAACGTTCCAGCCCTCAACCAACACCTGGTCGAGCCCGTTCTTGGCAGCAAAGTCGATGTAGCGTTTCACCTTCTCGTTGTTGGCGGCATGGCGGCCATGGGGTTTCACGCTCTTCCAGTCAATCTGGTCGAGTTTAATGCTGGGGAAGTCGTCGGTGTAGTGCCAGTTGCTCTTGCCCACAATCATTTCCCACCACACGCCACAGTACTTTGTGGGGTGAATCCATGAGGTATCCTCAATCTTACACGGCTCATTGAGGTTCAGAATGAGGTTCGACGAGAGCATGTCGCGGGCATCGTCGCTCACCATCACCGTGCGCCAAGGCGTTTCGCAGGGAGTCTGCATGGCACCTTTCAGACCAGTGGCATCGGGCGTGAGATGGCTCACGAAGGTGAACGGCGCGGGCAAGGCATACTTTGAGGCTGCGGGGTTGGGCGTGTAGGCATTGCTGCCGCCGCCCAACTTGGTGGTGAGACTCTTGGTCTGGGCATCGACCAGCTCAAGATGCATGGTGGCATAGTCGAGACAGGCGGCCTCGTGAATGTTGATGTAGAGCCCGTCGGCCGACTTCATCTGCAACGAGGTTTGCACACCGGTCTCCGAGAACACGGCCACGCTCGAATTACCCCAGTTGACGGCCTTCTGCATGCGGCCGCGGATTTCAGAGAGCTTGGTTTGCTGTGTCTCCTGCTCCTGTGTGTCGTAGTCGCCCGGCAGCCACCACGCCGTGTGGTCGCCCGCCATGGCAAACTCGGTGCGTTCGTCTTCGATCAGGAAATAATTCAAATCCTTTTGCTGCGGAAACTCGTAGCGCAACCCCATGCCGTCGTCATAAACGCGAAAGCGGATAATCATGGTGCGTTTACGCTGTTTCAGGGCCAAGCCTTCGTCGGTGTTGCTGGCAGCCGTGCGGCGCGGCAGGTCGATGGTCTGCTGCAGGGTGACAGCCAGTTCGTTGTAGTGGTTGCGGATGGTGGCCGTCTCGCCCCACACGGGCTTCCACGTCTCGTCGAAGGTGCTGCTCTGCGTGTCGATGACGCTGAAACGATCCATCAGGTCGGTTTCGTTCAAGCCCATGGAGGCATGCTTGTCGCGTGCCAGTTCGAGTCCGAGGTGCGACGGTTTGACAACGGCCTTGCCCTTGTAGGTCATTTCGTAGGTGGGCCGTCCGCTGCCATCCACCGAGAAGGTGAGCACAATGTTGCCGTTGGGCGAACTCACTGTCTGTGCTGCTGCCAACAGGGGCAGCAGCATGAGCCAAGATACTAGTAATTTCTTCATTCTGATGATGTTGTTTGTCGGTGATTATTTTCTTCCTGCATGGGAAATCAGCTCCTTGATGCCCTCGTTGAACGCTGTGCTCTCCATGAGCTGCTCAATGCTGAGGTGCATGCGGTAGCGCCAGTAGTGGCGGGGATTGGCGGGAATGTTGATGCGCTCGGCATTAGCATCGGGAAGGCGCAGCTTCTCGTCGATGGCGAGCCAGTCCTGAATAGAGAGTATGCAGAGCATGCTGGGCGAAGTGAGGTGGCGGCTCACAATGTCGCGTGCCAACCATCCGGGCAGCGGGTGCGGAGCGTTGTCGCCCCGGTGCAGAATGGTGGCGTAGTATTCCTGGGTGCGCTCTTCGTCCTCGTCCCACCACTGTCGGAGCGTGGGCATGTCGTGGCTGCTGATGGTACACACCGAACGGTAGGGATTGTACTTCAGCCGGCCGAAGCGGCGTCCCGGGTCTTTAGGCATCGACTGCAACTCGAGCGACAGTATGCGCAGCTCGTTCATCACCCAAGGCACGCAGTCGGGCACCATGCCGAGGTCTTCGGCGCAGACAAGCATGCGTGTGGCCTGCACCAGACGGGGCAGTTTCTTCATGGCCTCGCGATACCAGAACTGGTTGTTGCGACGGTAGAAATAGTCGTTGTAAAGGCGGTTGAAAACATACTTTTCGCCATCGTTGAGCGACTCGTAGATGAAGTCGAACTGTACGGAGATGCGCGGATGGAACTTCTCCGGGTCCTTATGATCGCGCACAAAGAGCACATCGCTGATGAGGGCATACAGTCCGTCGCGCAGCCACACGTCTTTGTCGGTGGTCTTGCCCTGGAAGGCGGCCTCCACCTTGCGTTGCGTATCGAAGGCGGGCTTCATGCGCCATACGTCGTCGTGCTGGTGGTCCAGATAGTTCTGGCGCACCTCGTTGGCATGCTCTTTGAACACGCGGTCGATGACCCAGTCGCGGATATAAGGCTCGGTGTAGAGTTGCTCCTGCCAGTGCAGACCATAAGCCTCTATCTCCTCGCGGGTCATGCCCAGCGAGGGCTGGAACTGTCCGAGCAGTCCGTGGACGGCATCGATGGGAATTTCCCAGATGCGGAAGAAGCCCAGCACGTGGTCGATGCGGTAAGCGTCGAAGAATTTGGCCATGTTGGTGAATCGGCGCACCCACCACAGGCAGTCGTCCTTCAGCATCTCGTCCCAGTTGTATGTGGGGAAGCCCCAATTCTGGCCGTTCACCGAGAAATCGTCGGGCGGTGCTCCGGCCTGTCCGTTCAGGTTGAAGTAGCGCGGCTCCTGCCATGCGTCGCAGCCGTAGCGGTTCACGCCAATGGGGATGTCGCCCTTCAGAATGACGCCCTTCGAGCGGGCAAACTCATGGGCGGCCTTCATCTGCGTGTTGAGCACGAACTGCACATAGTAGAAGAAAGCCACCTCTTTATATAGTTTCGTGCGCGGGTTTTCGAGTGCCTTGCGGTCGGCCTCGTCAAACACCGTGTGGCCCTCCCACTTTGTGTAGTCGGCTGTGCCGTTCTGGTCGCGCAGGCAGCAATACTGTGCATAGGGAGCCAGCCAGTGCTTGTTCTCGGCAAAGAACTGCTTGAAAGCCTCCGAGGCCATCACTTGCTTGCCTTCCTGTTCGAAGAGCAGGCGCAGGTATCGCGTTTTGGCTTCGTTCACGCGCTCATAGTCGATTTGCGGAAGCGCATTGAGTTCCTTGCGCAGGGCTTCAAACTCGCTGCTCAGCTTCTTGTCGTTCAGCGCCGGCAGCTGACGGAAGTCGGCATACTGCGGATGCAGGGCAAAGATGCTGATGCAGGAGTAAGGATAAGAGTCGCTCCAAGTGTGCGTAATGGTGGTGTCGTTGATGGGCAGTATCTGCAACACACGCTGGCGTGTCATGGCCACCCAGCCGACCATCTGCCGCAGGTCGCCGAAATCGCCCACTCCGAAACTTCCCTCCGAACGGAGCGAGAACACGGGCACCAATGTGCCGGCGCACTTCATGTTGTGAATGGGGAAAAATGCCTGTGGCAGCTCGTAAACCACCACGTCGCCCTGTTCCAATGCCGGAAGCACAATGGTGCGGTTGGAGCCTTCTTCCCACAGCGGGGTAACATCTACTTCCTCGTCGAGCACCACAAACTTGAACTCTATAAAGGGACGGGCCAACCGTGTGGCATCGATGTTGACCACCCACTCGTTGTAGTTGTGCTCAAACATCGGCACAGCTTTCTTAGCCTCCCACGAACCCAGCTGGGCATCTTCGCCCAGCACGGCCAGCCGCTCACCCTTGCGCAACTGCGGGGCGCGCACTTTCAGACGCACCGTCACGGGATAGTTGGCCTCTCTCGCCGGCGACATCTCGTGAGTGGCAATGCAGTCGGTGAAAGCCGAACTGTAGAGATAAGAGTCCTCGGGAGCATCAATCCAGTGGTCGTAAACCGTGTAGTTGGTACCCGTATGGCCGCAGAGTTCCAGCCGATGGGTAGCCACGAGCCACTCGTGGCGCACCTGCTGGCCGTCGCGCTCAACAGCATAATAATAGTCGATGAAAGGCGTGTCGTCCTGTTTGCGGCGAATGTCGCAGGTCCAGCGGCTCTGCCCGTCGGAAGTCATTCTAAAGCTGGAGGTCTGCTTACCTCCGTCAGCCTGGAACTTGCCGTTCTCAGCCTTTGACTGAACAATGTTCAACACCAGTTCCTCGCCAAAGGCGGCTTGGTAGTCAATATTAAAATGAAGGTTCATAAGCGTGGTTTTGGTTAGTATTTTGCCGTAAAATTACAACATTATTAACAAGGTTGTTATCGCTGATAGCCACTTATTTGCATTTTAAGTGCGCAAACGTTTGCGCGTATCTGCGCAAAAAACAAAAAATAGCCACGGAGCAACAGAGAGGACACGGATTTTATCTTCATCAGTCCTTGCTCAGTCATCTCTGTAACTGAGAGAAACGCTATCGCATCATGAAGGTTTTAAGAATTCCAAAACCTAACCAATCCGATAAAATAGTTCTTTTCGTTGTTATTTGAAACAAAAGCATTCCTCCCAGCTTTGCCCGTTCAAATCCATGAGACAGGAAACATTCTATCCTTGCAAGAAATCCTTTACAGCGCCACTTGCACAGAAACGCCTGTGGGCTGCAGTCCAATCTGCACGGTTTGCTGCTTGTCGGGGAAAAGTTTGCCACAGAGCCAGTAGGTGGCTTCGGTGGCGAGCACGCCGATGGCGGCACCGGCGCAGACATCGTACCAGTGGTGGCGGTCGCGGCGCACACGGTCGGCGGCGGTGAGGGCGGCCACGCCATATCCGGCCACGGAAATCCAGGGTGAGAGGTGGCCGTACTCGTGGTGCAACACCGTTGCACCGGCAAAAGCAAACGTGGCGTGGCCCGAAGGCATGGAGCGGCGGTCGGTGTGGTCGGGGCGCCACTCATGGACGCTGTGCTTCAGCGTGTAGGCCACGCCGGCCGAGAGCACCCACGAGCCGACAGTGACTGCGGCCAACTGCGGCCAGTCGTGGCGGCTCTCCACGCCGCACACTTTCAGCGCGAGCACCGAGGCATAAGGCACATACTGCAGCACGTCGTCGGGGCCGTCGCCCTTGGTCTGCGCGTGGGCAGAGAGCGAAAGGCAGAAGAAGAGAATGCAAAATTTATAACGCATAATGCATAATTATTTCCGATAACGATGATATTATCTCACGATGATACGACAAAATTCTCTAGAAAATTTCAAAGGATTACCGTGAGATAATTTTTTATTGTCGAGAGTTATGAAATTATCTCACGACGATACGGCGAAATTCTCTAGAAAATTTCAAAGTATTACCGTGAGATATTTTTTTATTACCCCGAGTCACGATAACAAATCACAACGACAGGACGTATATCTCGTGTATGGAGATTCAAAGCCTAGAAACGAGACAGCGATTTCGCTAGAAAAACAGAGAAAAACAAGAAAAACAGGGAAAAACAGTTTTTGTTTTTATAGTATTTTTTCTTGTTTTCCCCTGTTTTTTGATGTCTATGCACTGTAACTCTTACTCACCCCTCCTGATTCTTAGCATGAATATGTCACCGCCCAAGATGCAAGTGCCTCGTTGCCGCTCCATGCATGAGGGGAGGGGAACTGTGCTAATCCTTTTTCTTCTTGTCATTGATAAGGCTGACGCAGCAGGCGCCGATGATGAGCAGCACGCCCGAAACAATCATCATGCTCGACTGGTGGCCGCCGATGAGCGTGAAGACGGTGCCTCCCAAGAGGGCAGCGACAATCTGCGGCAGACAGATGGTGCCGTTGAACAGGCCCAGATAGGCTCCCATGTGGCCGTAGCCTTGCAGGGCGTTGGTGACGAAGGTGAACGGCATGGCCAACATGGCTGCCCAAGCGCATCCGATGAGGAGGAACGGAATGATTTGCAGGTACTTGTCGGGGCAGAACGGGATGAGGGCGAAGCCAATGCCACCAATAAGGAGGCTCACGGCATAGGCCATCTTGGTGTTCTTGAAGCGGGGCAGGATGGTAGCCCACACCACGGAGCCCATGGCCTGGATAGCGTAGAGCACACCCGTCCAGTTGCCGGCAATCTGATAGTCCTCAGAGGCAGGGTCGGTGGTGTTCCAAACGGTCTCTGAGACGGCATCCACGACGTAGGTCCACATGTAGAGCAGGGCCGACCAGCAGAAGAACTGCACGAGTCCCACCTTCCAGAACGTGGCGGGGGCATTTTTGAGCAGCGTGATCCAGTTGGCCGAGGTTTCGTTTTTCTCCTCCACAGGGTTATACTCGCGGTATTCCTGCGGGTTCCACTCTTTCACTTTCAGCACCGTGTAGATGACACAGAGAATAAGGATGGCGGCTCCGATGTAGAACGACCAGATGACTGAGTCGGGCACCACGCCCTCGGGGGCGACGTTCTTCAGACCCAGCCAGGTGAAGATGAAGGGGAAGAGGAATCCCACCACACTACCGGCGTTGCACAGGAACGACTGAATGCTGTAGGCCTTGGCTTTCTGCTCCTCGTTCACCATGTCGCCCACGAGCATCTTGAACGGCTGCATGGCCATGTTGATGGAGGTGTCGAGCAGCATGAGGGCAAAGAGCCCGAAGATGAGCGCGGTGCCAACGGCCATGCCAAACGAGCCGGCATTGGGCAGCAGACACATTACGGCCACGGCCACAGCGGCTCCCACAAACAGATAGGGGATACGCCGGCCCCAGCGCGTCCACGTCTTGTCGCTCAGCGTTCCCACGATGGGCTGCACCAGGATGCCCATCAGCGGGGGCAGTATCCAGAAGAAGCTCAGCGAATGAGGGTCGGCACCGAGGGTGCGGAAGATTCTGGAAATGTTTCCACTCTGCAAGGCGTAGGCTATCTGTACGCCAAAGAACCCGAACGACAGGTTCCACAGTTTCCAAAAGGATAGATTCGGTTTTTGTTTCATGTTTAATAATGCATAATTTTTAATGCATAATGCATAATATCATGTATAGAATCATGCGAAACACATTATGCATCAGGGTTCAACTTTTATTCGTTTCTTGATGTTTTCACAATAGACATTAATAATTTCAACAATTCTTCGCAGCCTTGCAAAAGACTGTCTGCCTGATGTTTTGTTATATATTCTGTATCGCGAAGGAGCTCAATCCAGAATTCCGATTCGCTAGCTTCTTTCAATGAAATGCTCATTTTGGCACTAAACTCGGCTTTGGATAATCCACGTATAGCTTCTTTTACATTTGCCCCTACACTTGTGCCACAACGAAGTAACTGCTTACCAATGATGTAATCATGTTTTTCCTCGCATAGGTATTTGTACAGATTCACACATCTCACTGCAAATTGATAGCTTTTAACAACAATAATATTTTCTTCTTTTGTTTTCATATCCAATGAATAGTATATGTTATGTTTCATAAAAAAACAATATGCATTGTGCATTGTATTATTAATTATGCATTATGCATTATTAATTATGCATTACCTCGTTGTTCCGCGGATGATCAGGCGCGTGCGCACCACGCGGCGCTCCACTTTTCCGTCGGGTATGCGGCCCTCCACGTGGCCAATGAGAATATCCACGGCCTCGGCGCCCACCTCGTGACCCCGCTGCTCAACAGTGGTGAGCATGGGGTCGCAGGCCACGGCACGCTGGCCATTGGTGAAGCCACAGATGCTAATGTCATCGGGCACGGAGAATCCCATGCGCTTGGCAGTGTAGAGAATGCCAATGGCAGTATCGTCGTTCACGGCGAAGAAACCATCGGGGCGCTCGTCGCCGTTCAGTATTTCTGGCGTTATCTCTTCGGCGTCGGCCCGGTTGTCGCAAATGGCGCACAGCCGTTCGTCGAAAGCTATGTGATGGGCAAACAGCGCGTCCTTGTAGCCGTTGAAACGGTTCTTCGATATTTCCAGCTGCATGGGCGAGCCGTAGAAAGCAATGCGCCGGCAGCCCGTCTCAATGAGATGGGTGACGGCATTGAAGGCACCTTTGTAGTCGTCCACCACCACCCGGCTGGCATTCACACCCGTGCAAATGCGGTCGTAGAACACCAAGGGCACCCCACTGCTGATGAGCCGCTCGAAGTGGGCATAGTCGCGCGTGTCCTTGGCCTGCGAAACGATGATGCCGCACACCTTGTTCTCGTAGAACGACTGGCAGATGCGCACCTCGCGCTCGTACTCCTCGTTGCTCTGGGCCACCATGATGCGGTAGCCGTAGCTCGAGGCTTCTTCCTCGATGCCAGAAAGGATGGATGAGAAATAAAAGTGGGCAAACTCGGGAATAATCACCCCCATCACCTTCATGGGCTTCTGGCGGCTGTGGCGCAACGACTCGGCCAGCATGTTGGGAATGAAATTGTGCTCGCGGGCATAAGCCTGTATTTGTTCCCTGCGGGCCGCGCTGATGCGCGGACTGTCCTGCAAGGCACGCGACACGGTGGCCACCGAGATGCCTAGCTCGCGGGCAATATCCTTCATGGTAATGGGTGCAGATTCTTTCATGGCTTCGGCACAAATGTTGCTATTGTGATTGCAAAAGTAGTGCAAAAAACAAATAATTGTTCGCGTACCTTAATTTTATTTATTCTTTTACAATGCAAACGATTGCGCACGTCTTTTATTGTTTTTTAAATGTAAAAAAGAACAACGTATGCATAAAGAAATTAAATTTGCAGCAGAAAACACGACAAACGCTTATCGTAGCGTCCATTAACCTTTTGTGGAAACAAGAAGCGATGTGTCTCGGCGAAGGAAAATGGAATAAACTCTTTTGACAAGAGCAACTAAATATACCAAAAAAAAATATCACTAACTTAAAAAAGCAAAACGATGAAGCAGGTAAAATTCAAATTCCCTGTTAGGATGCTAGCCCTTTTCTTCGGGCTGTTCCTATCTGTCAGCGCCTTTGCACAGCAAATCACTGTCAACGGCCATGTGAAGGATGCTACCGGCGAAGCAGTCATCGGAGCCACTGTCCGCGTAGTAGGACAAACGGGCGGAACGATTACTGATTTCGACGGAAACTTCGTGATTAAAGCCAACCAGGGCGACAAAATCTCCGTTTCGTATATCGGATACCAGGACGCCGTCGTTGATGCTGCTCCCAATGTGAACATCACACTGGAGGACGATGCAGCCCAATCGCTCAACGAGGTGGTGGTCATCGGTTACGGTGTCGCCAGGAAAAACGACCTTACCGGTTCGGTGACAGCCATTAAGCCCGACGAGAAGAACCACGGTCTGATTACCAGTGCTCAGGACATGATGCAGGGTAAGATTGCCGGTGTGAACGTGACCACCGGCGGTGGTACCCCCGGTGGCGGTGCTACTATCCGTATTCGTGGCGGCTCGTCGCTGAATGCCTCTAACGACCCGCTGATTGTCATCGACGGTCTGGCCATGGACAACCAGGGCGTGAAGGGTGCTGCCAACCCCCTGTCGATGGTTAACCCGAACGACATTGAGAGTTTCACCGTGCTGAAGGATGCTTCGGCTACTGCCATTTATGGTAGCCGCGGTTCTAACGGTGTCATCATCATTACCACCAAGAAGGGACGCAAAGGCATGGCTCCGAAGGTGAGCTACAACGGAAACGTTTCTTACTCGGTGAAGCGCAAGACGCTCAACGTACTAGGTGCCGACGAATACTCTGCTTTCATCCGCAAATACTACGGCGAGGACTCGAAGGCTGCCAGCCTGCTGAACGAATGGTCATACGTTCGCGACGAGCAGGGCAACCTGGTGAAAGAGGACAACCTCTTCGTGGCCGGCGAGCAGAGACCCGCTGCCACCAACTGGCAGGACGAGATTTTCCGCGGCGCCATCTCTACCGACCACAGCGTAACCATTCAAGGTGGACTGGCCAACATGCCTTACCGCCTGAGCGTGGGTTACACCAACCAGAACGGTATTCTGAAGACTTCTAACTTCCAGCGTACTACGGCCAGCTTGACACTGAACCCGTCGATGCTGAACGACCACCTGAAGTTCAACATCAACGGTAAGTTCATGTTCTCGAAAAACCGCTATGCCAACGAAGCAGCCATTGCCGACGCTACCCGCATGGATCCCACCAAGCCTATCTACAGCAACGGGGCCGACTTCAAGAATTTCAACGGTTACTGGCAGTGGCTCGACACGGGTTCTTCGCTCGATGACCCCAGCTACGACCTGATGTGGAACCGCAACACCGTGGCCAACCCTGTTTCCCGACTGAACGAGAAAGACGACCGCGCCAAGTCGTACGACTACATGGGCAACGTAGAGGTTGACTATCAGGTTCACGGTTTCGAAGACCTGCGCCTCCACATGAATGCCAGCGGCGACTGGGCCCACGGCCGTCAGGACACCGATTATGCCAACTGGGGTCCCAGCAACTTCTATTATGGCAACAGCGGTTACTCGTATGAGAAGAAGTACAACCTCACCTACTCTGCCTACGCTCAGTACTACAAGGACTTCCTTAAGACACAGCACTTCGACATTATGGTGGGTTACGAGTGGAGCCACACCAAATACTGGGGCGACTCTTACTATGCAGGCAAGTATCCCATGACCACCAATCAGGTGATTACCTACGACGATGGTACCACCGAGCCCGCTGCAGGCAAGCCCTACAAAGGTTCTGCCGGCATTTGGAAGTCTGAGAACTATCTCGTCAGCTTCTTCGGCCGTGCCAACTACATCGCCTTCGACCGCTACATGATCACTGCAACGGTGCGCCGCGACGGTTCAAGCCGCTTCAAGGAGCACTGGGCAACATTCCCCTCGGTGGCTCTCGGTTGGAAAATCAACGAGGAAGCATTCCTGAAGAACGTGAGCTGGCTCGACGAGCTGAAACTGCGTCTCGGCTGGGGTAAGACTGGCCAGCAGGACGGCATCGGCGACTACAACTACTTCGCCACCTACAACGTGAACACCACCAATGTGGACGGACGCTACCCCATCATCGGCGTCAACAACGAAGGTTTGCTCTATCGCCCCGATGCTTACAACCCCGACCTAAAGTGGGAGACCACCACTACCTCTAACATAGGTCTCGACTTCAGTTTGTTCCGCAATCGCGTCAGCGGTAGCATCGACTACTACTATCGTAAGACTACCGACCTGATCAACGACGCTTCTGTTTCGGCCGGTTCGAACTTCCGCAACAAGGTGCGCTCAAACATCGGCTCACTCGAGAACCGCGGTATCGAGGCTTCGCTCACCGTGCGTCCGGTACAAAACGACAACTGGCAGTGGGAAATCACAGGCAACTTTACCTACAATAAGAATGAGATTACCGAACTCACCGGCGAGTCATCGCTCGTCATGACAGGTGGCATTTCTTCGGGTACCGGCAACCAGTGCCAGGCTCACTCCGTAGGCCATCCTCACCACTCGTTCTATGTTTATCAGCAGGTTTACGACCAGAACGGCCTGCCGCTCGAAGGCGTCTATGTTGACCGCAACGGCGATGGTACCATCAACGACTCCGACCGCTACTTCTACAAGAGCCCCGATGCTCCCTATACCGCTGGTCTGAGCTCGCGCGTTCAGTATAAGAACTGGGACTTCGGCTTCGGTCTGCGTGCCAGCTTCGACAACTACGTGTTCTGGGACAAGGAAGCCGGTTACTCTAACGTTTCCAAGCGCTACGACTCGTCGTACGGCTATCTGCAGAACGTCATTCCCGGAGCCATCGAGCGCAACTGGTCAACCTACGACCACGCACTGAGCGACTACTTTGTTCACAACGCTTCGTTCCTCAAGTGCGACAACATCACCTTGGGCTACTCGTTCGACAATCTGTTCAAGAGTGGCAGCTACAATGGAGTTACCGGACGTATCTATGTTTCAGCTACAAACGTATTTACTATCACAAAGTATGAAGGCATCGACCCCGAGGTCTATGGTGGCATCGACAACAACATGTATCCTCGTCCGTTCACTGTTCAGATGGGTTTGAACCTCAACTTCTAAGCATATAGACAATTTCGAAATTTAGAAAAAACAGAAGATTATGAACTTTAGAATTTTCAAACATATCATTCCGGCAGCAGCAATGGTAGCTGCTGTGGCAGGCCTCAGTTCTTGCACGGGCGATCTGGACGTTACGCCTATCGACCCCAGTAAGACGATGGTGCCCGACGAGCCCGCACTTTTCACCAAGTGCTATGCCAACATGGCCCTGCAAGGCCAGACCGGTCAGGGCGGCGACTGCGACATCGACGGTCTTGACGGCGGTACGGCAGGTTTCGTGCGCCAGCTGTTCAATGCCAACGAGCTGACCACCGACGAGGCCATTTGCGCCTGGGGCGACCCCGGTATTCCCAGCTTCAACTACAACCAGTGGGATGCTTCTCACCCCATGCTTCAGGGTTTCTACTACCGCCTCTATACAGGTATCGCCTTCTGCAACCACTATCTGGAGGTTTGCGCCGGCATGGATGCCACCCACGAGGCTGAGGTTCGTTTCCTGCGTGCACTCTTCTATTATCACCTGATGGACTGCTTCGGCAACGTTCCGTTTGCCACCGCACTGATGTCCACTCCTCCCGAGCAGATTCAGCGTGCCGACCTTTTCAAGTGGATTGAGAGCGAACTGCTCGAAGTGAAAGACCAGATGATGCCTCCCGCTGCACGCAAGGACACCGACGACGGCTATGGCCGCGCCGACCAGGATGCAGCCAACCTGCTGCTGGCCCGTATGTACCTCAATGCCGAGGTGTATAGCGGCTCTGCCCAGTGGGCCAAGGCTCTGGAATATGCAGAGAAGGTCATCAGCGGTCCGCACAAGCTTTGGACTGGCAGTTCGAACGGCTGGAGTGCTTACCAGATGCTCTTCATGGGCGACAACGGCAGCAACGGTGCTTCGCAGGAAGCCATTCTTCCGCTGCTTCAGGACGGTGTGAAGACCACCGCATGGTGTACCACCTTGTTCCTCATGGCTTCTACCTGGAAGGGCGACATGGACGTTGACGGCGACTATGGCACCAGCGAAATATGGTCGGGCAACCGCGCCCGCTCACAGTTCGTGGCCAAGTTCTTCCCCAACAACGATGCTCCTCAGGTCAACATCGCCGATATGGCCAATGCCGCCGGCGACGACCGTGCCCTGTTCTTCGGCATCGGACGCGAGCTGACTGTGAGCACGCCCAGCGAGTTTACCTCGGGCTACTCGGTTGGAAAGTTCCGCAACACCTACGCTGGCAGCGGTTCTACCCACAACTCGCAGTTCATCGACACCGACTACTTCCTCATGCGCTCTGCCGAGGCTTACCTCATCGCTGCCGAGGCCGACGCCCGTCTGCATGGCAACACTACCTCTGACAAGGGTACGGCCTACATCAACGCACTGCGCCAGCGCGCACACACCAGCACCTTGAGCAGCTACACCACTGAGCAGATTCTCGACGAGCGTTCGCGTGAGCTCTACTACGAGGGATTCCGCCGCACCGACCTCATCCGCTACGGCTACTTCGGTGGCAACAAGAGCTCTCAGTACCTCTGGGAGTGGAAGGGCGGCTCGCAGAACGGTGCAGGTCTGCCCGAATTCCGCAACCTCTTTGCGCTTCCCGCCGAGGACATCAATGCTAACCCCAACCTTGTCCAGAACCCGGGCTATTAATGAAATTGACATTTGACAATTGATAATTGAAAGATTCATGATTATGAAAAAAATATATAATCTATCCATGCTGCTGCTGGCCGGAGCCTTTGCGCTGACCTCGTGCAGCGACGATAACGACTCGAACCCCACGCTGACAACGCCTGGCGAGTTCGTACTCAACCAGCCGACCATCACGGGTGCCATCGATCTGGACAGGTCTAGCACTGTGGATTTCTCGTGGTCGCAGCCTCGTGCCTACAACAACTACGACACCCCCGTGGTGCCCACCTACACCCTGCAGATTTCTCCGACAGCTTCGTTCAACCACGAGTTTGACGCCAATGCCGAGGACAATACCGGTGCCGACTTCATCTCGCTCGAAGAGACCTACTCAAGCGGCAAGAACGTCAGTGTGGTTGCCGAAACCATCAACCGCGCCCTGATACAGCTCATGCAGTGGGATGAGCAGAGTGTTCCTTCTGTGCTCGACCTCGCTGTACGCGTTAAGTCTGCCGTGCGCGATGCAAGTTTCCGCGAGTATGGTGTCATCTATTCGAACGTGGTTTCGCTGAAGACCGTTCCTTACTACATTGAGCTGAGGGCTGCCGATCCCGAAATTTGGTGGCTCATCGGCGGCGACATCTGCGACGGCTCTTGGGGCGGCGACTACGGAAAGTGCGTCATCCCGATGCAGACCATCAACGGTGCTGAGTACGACAAGAAGACCGGACAGGGCGAAATACAGTGGATTGGCTTCCTGGGCGGCAACGGATTCAAACTGCGCGGCTCGATGGAAGACAACTGGGCTACCCAGTGGGGACAGGGCGATGCCTTCGGTACATACGTGAAGAACGACGGCGGCTCTGGCAACATCACCGTTCCCGAGGCCGGCATCTACACCGTTTCACTCAACACGGCTACCGACGAACTGAAGATTGAGAAGTACGGCGAGGCAGTGCCTGTATTCGACGGAATGGCCATCGCAGGCTCGTTCAACGAGTGGGGCGACACTCCCATGACTCCTTGCTCTACTGGCTGGGAGAACCACGACTGGTACATCAGCACCAGCCTGTCGGCCGGCGACGAAATCAAGATCAAGCAGGCTGGCTCTTGGGACTACAACCGAGGCGGCTCGTTCATCACCACCAACAACGGCATGTATGTGTATGGTGTGGCCAATGGCGACAACCTCGTCATTACTGAGTCGGGCAACTATCTGATTCTCTTCAACGATATTACGGGCTACATCCGTTTCATCAAGCAGTAAGAAGTAAACAAAAGTAAACCGTAACACATTAAAAAAGAAAGATTATGACAAAGAAAATATTTTTCGGATTAGCATTCGCAGCACTGCTGACGGCTTGCACCGACGACTACAAGGATTGGGTGTCGCCCGAAAAGGTAGCCCAGCCCGAGCAGGTTAGCTTTGCTGACGGCAGCGTGTCGGCAGTCGATGTCATTAAGATGGCTGACCTTGTCGATGGACAGACCATGGTGAAGGTGTGCAACCTGACCGCACCCACCGCCTCCGTCTCTGGCTATACCCCCATCTACTCCATTTCTTTAAACGGACAGGAATTTGCGCTCGAAGAAGACGGAACAATGTTCGTTAACGAACTGAAAGAATACGTGGAGAAAACCTTCGGAAAGGCTCCTGAGCAGCGCGAGATAGAAGCTACCGTCAGCGCATGGCTCAACGACGGCAACACGTCGGTAAAGACTGCCACCTCGGCTGCATTCCCAGTAAAGGTGCTGCTCGATGCACCGTTCATCGACAGCGGCTACTGGCTCGTGGGCGACATGCTCGGCTGGGATGCTGCCGGAGCAAAGCCATTTACCCATAAGGGCAGCAGCGATGTATATGAAGCCCCGGAGTTCCAGATTGTCTTCAAAACCACTGCCGACAACCAGTACTGGAAAATCATCCCGCAGGGCAACTACGACGGCGACTTCTGGGGTGGCGGCAACAAAGGTGTGCTTGGCACCGTTGTTGACGGCGACACCAGTATGGAAGGCACTCTCACCACCGACAACCCTCAGGCCGGAAAGATTGAGAAGGCTGGTACCTACCGCATGACCATCAACATGATGGAATATACTTACAAGATTGATCCCATTATCGTTGCTGACGCTTATTATGTGGTAGGTGGCGTACAGGGATGGAGCGACAGCCAAAAGACCTGTCTGTTTACTCCAGAGGAGCAGAAGGATGTGCTCTCATACACCACCAAGTGGACTGGAGCATGGGACCTCAAAGTCTGGGATGCAAACAGCTTTGGCAACTGGGACGCTGCATGGGGATGCGTAGTGGATGGCGACAACTCGCCCTCAGGCGCACTCATCAACAGCGGTGCAGGGGCCATCTCGGCACCCTCGGCTGAGTTCTACACTTTCACCATCGACATGAACACCATGACCTATACCTGGACTAAGCTCGCCAACCAAAATCCCACCGAGTATGAGCACATCTCGCTCATCGGCGAGTTCAACGGATGGAGCGGAGACTTCGAACTCGAACAGGTAACTCCGCACAACTGGTACGGTGTGTTCACACAAGAAACCGACGGACAGCTGAAATTCCGCGCCAACCACGACTGGGGCACCAACTGGGGCTACGGCAACGACAGAGACTGGGACGTGTCAGAGAATTTCAACAAGATTGGCACCAACGGCGGTGGCAACATCTGGGTACCCGCAGGCACCTACGCTGTCTATCTGAACGACATCACAAACTCGATGCTCATCTTGGCTCAATAACCACATTGTTGCGGGCAGACTATTTGCCCACACAGCATCAAGAATCATTACCCTCAAACCAGGAGGATGCGTATCCCTTAACGGGAGCAGCATCCTCCTTTTTTCGTCCTCCCAATATAGGCTGCCGGGCCAGCTAACTGATGGGGTTGATCAAGAAAACAGGGAAAAACAAAAAAAACAGGGAAAAACAGGATTGAAACCGCCAAGCCCGAATACATGGGAAGGAGCCATAAATAGCATGTTCATGGCCGCCAATGCAAACGTTTGCACTGTTGATTAATAATAAATTATATTAACAAGAGAACAACGTAAGCGCAAAATTGCTATTTTTGCAGTGAAATAATTATGCGCCAACATTTTGCGCTGTTAAACAAAAAACCTGAATCATTAACCAAAAAACTTAAACGATATGAAGAAAATTTTTACACTTATCACAATGATGCTGCTGGCAACCATGAGCAGCATGGCAACAACCTACACCGTTGTTGGTGTTAAAGCTATAATCAATGGCGACGAGTCGTGGAATCCCGCACTTGAACTGAACGACATGAGTTCTGAAGATGGCAACCTCTACACTCTGACCGTTTCAGGCAAAAACCTGGAAAAAAATTCTACTGGCTACGAGTGGAAAATTGCAGAGGACCACGCATGGGCAAAGAGCTATCCACAGAACGGCAATGAACATCTGATTATTTCTGAGGACGGCAAATACGACATTACCTATACGCTCGATTTGGCCGCCAATAATTGGACTGCCGTAGCTACCAAGGTGGGTCCCTACGAGCAACCGTCAGAAGACAAACATTACACTGTGGCTGGAAGCGAAGCCGCTATTTTCGGCACCGCATGGACTCCCAGCAACAAGGACAACGAAATGGAGAAACAGGCCGACGGCACATTCGTCTTTAGTGTTGAGGGCGTAGATCTCGCAGCCGGAACGGTAAAATACAAGGTCTGCGTTGACTACGATTGGGGAGAGAGCTATGGTGACCCCAGTTCGGGAGATCCCGACGGCAATGCACTGCTCATTATTCCCGAGGACGGCAATTACAACGTCACTTTCACATTTGACCCTTCAACCAAGGAAGTTAGTGCATCTTTCGAGAAGGCTGGCGAAGCCGTGATTGAAAAGGATTACTTTGTAGCCGGACAGGAGGCTCTCATGGGTGTTGATTGGAATCCTTCTTATGCTGACAATCAGATGACGGAAAATGAAGACGGCACCTACGAGCTGAGCTTCAGTGCTACGCTGACCGCTGGTGAGAATTACCAGTTCAAGGTGGTGACCAACGGTGACTGGGAGCAGCCTAGCTTTGGTGCTGACACCGAGAGTGGCAATTTTGAGTTCACCGTAGAAGAAGACGGTGATTATGACATTACCATCACCTTCGACCCGGCAACTGAAGAGATTACCATCACTTTGGAAAAAGACACCACCGGTATCGGAACTGTTCAAAGTTCTAAGTTCAATGCTCAAAGCAACATTTACAACCTGCGCGGACAGCGTGTCAACGCTTCCACACGCGGCATCCTCATTGTCAACGGCAAGAAGGTCGTTGTGAAGTAAACATTCGGAAATCGAGTATTAAGCAGAATAGTAACTTTTAGGAAAACAGAGAAAAACAAATAAAACATAGAAAAACAACAATGGTTTTTACTTGTTTTTACTGTTTTTCCCTGTTTTCCTTTTAATAAAGAACCAAGAACCAATGAAAAAACTGTCAACATTCATCATCGCCCTGCTGTTCCCCATGATGGGAATGGCTCAGGGCTGGCCCGCTGAATATAAGGGCGTCATGCTGCAGGCGTTCTACTGGGACTCCTATGACCAGACCAACTGGACCATCCTTGAAAGCCAGGCTGACGAACTATCGCAGTATTTCAGTCTGGTGTGGCTCCCCCAAAGTGGCAATTGCGGCGGCACCTCTATGGGCTACGACGACATGTACTGGTTCCCCGGCCACTACGACAGCTCGTTTGGTACCGAGAGTGAGCTGCGTTCGCTCATCAGCACCTTCAGTCAGCTGGGCGTGGGCACCATTGCCGATGTGGTGGTAAACCATCGCAAGAGCAACAACGGGTGGTTCGGCTTCCCCTCCGAAACTTACAAGGGCGTAAAATACACCATGTCGGCCAGCGACGTGTGCTCTGACGACGACAACGGCAAGGCCAAAGCCGAAGCCGACCGCCTGGGCGTAAAGCTGGGCAACAGCGACACTGGCGAGGGATGGGACGGCATGCGCGACCTGGACCACAAGAGCGAGAACGTGCAGAACACGGTGAAAGCCTACACCAAGATGCTCATCGACGACATGGGTTATGTGGGCTTCCGCTATGACATGGTGAAGGGCTACAGCGGCAGCTACACGGCCATGTATAACAACTACGCCAAGCCGCAGTTCTCAGTGGGCGAGTGCTGGGACGGCACCAACACCATCAAGAACTGGATTGACGCCACCGACAAGACCTCGGCAGCCTTCGATTTCCAGTTCAAGTATGTTGTACGCAATGCAACTGACAGAGGTAACTGGACCTATCTCAACGATAAGAACGATAACAACTGGCCGCTCATCAGCAGTAATACAGACAAAGGTGCTTACCGCCGCTATGCTGTCACCTTTGTGGAGAACCATGACACGGAAGTAAGACCTGATGGAAGTTCTAATGGCCCGCTAAGAAAAGACACACTGGCTGCCAATGCTTATATGTTGGCTATGCCAGGCACACCCTGTGTGTTCCTCAAGCACTGGATTGACTGCAAGAAGGACATCAAGGCCATGATCGACGTGCGCCGCGCCGTAGGCATTCACAACGAGAGCACTTACGCTAACTTCGCCAGCAACAAGGACTACTATGCCGTCAATTCAAAGGGCACCAACGGGCAGATGCTCTGCGTAGTGGGCAGCAAGGCCAGCTCTTACACACCCACCAACAGCAACTTCGTCAAGGTGCTCAGCGGCTACCACTTCGTTTACTATCTGCATAAGGACATGAACACGGCGTGGGCCGACCTCGCCTCGGGTGAATATCAGACGGCACAGAAGGTGACACTCACCGCCGTGAGCACCGATGCCAATGCCAAGGTGGTCTATACCACCGACGGCAGCAACCCCACGGCCAGCAGCAAGCAGGTTGCCAGCGGCACCACCATCGACCTTCCCATGGGCACAGAAATAACACTGAAGGTGGGTCTGCTCTCAGGGGGCAGCGTGAATAACGTCATCACCCGCGAGTATGTGGTGAAAGAGTCAGAAGAACCGGTAGTCACCATTCCCGACTTCTGCACCCGCACAGCCGACGAGGTGTGCGCTTTCTTCGAGGCTCCCGCTACGTGGACACAGACCGTGAAGTGCTGGGCTTGGAACAACACGCCCGCCGAGAACTTTACCAGTGCCAGCGGCACATGGCCTGGCGCCGACTGCAAGCAGATTGGCAGAGCCGACAATGGCAACAAGGTGTGGAAATGGACCTGGGACGGCACACGACAGAACAAGACCACCGTCAAAGAGCCCGCGTTCATCATCTTCAGCAACAACGGAAAGCCCCAGACCGCCGACCTGACCTTTACCAACGGCGGCTATTACACCATCGACGGCTTCTTCGACGTGGTGGAGGCTGGCACCAGCGGCATTGTTAATGTTCAGAGTTCTACGGCCAATGCTCAAAGTGTCATCTACGACCTGAGCGGACGCAGAGTCACAAACAGCAACCTGAAACCGGGCATCTACATTGTCAACGGACGCAAGGTTGTCATCAAGTGATTTCCCAAAACAAAACTATTGCGAAATGAACAAGAAAGAATACAACCGCCCTGCTGTAAAAATCCTCCTGATGGCCGACAAACTGATGGACGTCATTGAGCAAAGCATGAGGGATAACCCGCCTGTCGTTGACAACGGCGAGACAGTGCTCGACGCAAAGCCCCTGCCATCTTACAGTGTGTGGGAAGAGTAAGTTTTTTAATTGATAATTGACAATTGAGAATTGATAATTGACAATTGAGAATTGATAATTGACAATTGAGAATTGAGAATTGATAATTGACAATTGAGAATTTTAGAAGAATGAAAAAACTGTCAACATTCATCATAGCACTGCTGCTGCCCATGATGGCAGCAGCGCAGTGCTGGCCCGCAAACTACGGCGGCGTCATGCTGCAAGGCTTCTGGTGGGACTCTTTCCAGGAGTCCAAATGGACTGTGCTTGAAGAACAGGCCGACGAACTTTCACAGTATTTCGACCTCATCTGGATTCCCAACTCCGGGCAGACCAAAGAAGACCAATGGAACGCCCCTGGCAACTGGGGCTACGAGAACATGGGCTACAGCCCCGTGTATTGGCTCAAACACAACACCTGTTTCGGTACCGAATATGAGCTGCGCTCCATGATCAATACCTACAAGGACAAAGGCGTGGGAATCATTGAGGACGTGGTGGTGAACCACAAGAACGGTCTCACCAACTGGGCCGACTTCCCCAACGAGACCAGGACTACCAGCACAGGCACATACACCATCACCTGGAGTCAGGACATGACCGACCTGTGGGGAATCTGCAAGAACGACGAGATTTTCACCTCGGGCAGTCCACTGGGCTATCACGACGGCACTCAGTACTGGTACGGCAGTGATGCTCACGACGACGAGCGCGACAACTTCGACGGCTGCCGCGACTTGGATCATGTGGATGCACGTGTGCAGAACAACATCAAGACCTACCTCGATTTCCTTATCAAAGACTTGGGCTATGTTGGTTTCCGCTACGACATGGTGAAAGGCTTCGCAGGCTACTATGTGGGCATGTACAACACTTCAGCCAAGCCTCAGTTCTCGGTCGGTGAGTATTGGGACAACTACGATGCCACTACAGCATGGATAGGCAACACTACAGAGTACAGCAACGGTGCGGGGCAGTCGGCAGCCTTCGACTTCCCGCTAAAGTTCATCTTCAACGATGTGTTCAACAACAACAACTGGACTGATTTCGGCTATGCCGGCATGGCTGCTGCTGACAACTACAAGCGTTGGTCAGTGACCTTTGTTGACAACCACGACACCTATCGCGACAATAGCAAGCTCTCGAGCAACGTGCTGGCCGCCAACGCTTTCATCCTGGCCATGCCCGGCACTCCCTGCATCTTCCTGCGGCACTGGTATGACTACAAGCCGCAGCTCAAGAAAATGATACTGGCGCGCAAGGCTGCCGGCATCACCAACACGAGCGAGGTGAAGAGCCATTACTATCAAGACGGTGGCTATGTGACCATCGTACAGGGCACCAACGGAAAGGTGCTCGTCACCAGCGGCTTTCCTCAGAATGTTGACTTGACTGGCTACAAATGCGTGGTGAGCGGCGATGAGACGAATCCCAATTTCGCATATTATGTGAGCGACAATGTTACCGTGGATGAGCCAGACGAGGTGTTGCCTGAGAACATCACTATCTACGTGCGCACCACTGTTAACGATGCCCACCTCTATGCTTGGGACAAGGACGGCAACAACTTTGGCAACTTGCCTGGCGAGGCAGTCAGCTCGTTTTACACAAAAACCATCGACGGCCAAGAGTGGTACTACCGCACTTATGATGTTGGCAAACTCAACGTCATTTTGAACAACGGCAATGGCACTCAGACGGGCGACATCACAAGTCTCACCGCCGATCACTTCTTTGAGTACAGTGGCGGAACCACAGCCACAGACGTTACCTCAGCCCATGTGTATCAGTCTGACATGACCGTGGAGGAAGGTAAGGTGTATGCCTACTTCGAGCGGCCCGCAGGCTGGGGCAGCGACATCAAAGTGTGGGCTTGGAACAACACAGAGAACTTCACCGACGGCAACTGGCCTGGCCAGAGTGCTACGCTCGTGGGCACCGCCACCAATGGCAACGAGATTTGGAAATGGGTATGCGGCAACGACAATGCCACGCCAACAGCCATCGTCTTCAATTGCAACAACGGAACCAACCAGACCTCAGACCTTCCCTTCACCAACGGTGGCTATTACACCGTTGACGGTCTGCTGACCACCGCCGAGGCCAACGCACAGAAGGCAGAGGTGTTCAACCGCGAGTTCACAGCCGACGTGCGCAGCACCGTATGCCTGCCCTTCAGCCTCAGTGCGGCTGACATGCAGCAGCTGAAAGGCACTGCCTACAAGCTGACCGACTACGAGGACGGCTATCTGCGCTTCACCTCGGTGGAAAGCATGGAAGCCTTCAAACCCTACCTGCTCGTGGCCCGCGAAAGCGGAAAGATTCTGGCACCATTCTCCTCCAAGGTCGTTGAAGAGGGTTACGGCGATGCTGTTGATGCTCGTCCCAACCATGAGATTTCGTTCATCGGCACTACCGAGGCCATGACGCTCATTTCCGACAACATGACCACCTACTACGGCTATAGCAATAACCAGTTTGTGAAGGCTGGCGACTCCAACGGTGTGAAGATATTGCCCTATCGTGCCTACTTCGCCACCGACGCCGCATCAGGTGCCAAACTCAACGGCACTCTGTTCGACGACGAGGCCGTGCCTACGGCCATTGAGATTGTGCAGAACCGCGCAGAGCGGCCTGCTGCCGCCATCTACAACCTCAACGGACAGCGAGTGGATATTTCGAACTTCAAATCTCAAAATTCAAAGTTGGCCAAAGGTGTTTACATTATTGGCAACCGCAAGGTGGTGGTGAAGTAAATCTTCCACTACACCATCATCAGTTGAGGGCATGCCCACGGGGCGTGCCCTCAATTTTTTGACCTTTTCCTTGGCCATCTCAAATAAAAAACGTAATTTTGCAAAAACTAAAACCAAATCATTTCTTAATGACATTACTTGTCACCCCCACACTGAGTATGAGAAAAACAATTATTGCAACGGTTTGCGCAATCATTTTGTTAGTAGGCAATCTCACTGCGCAAGCCCAAAAGTATGTTGGCGGCGACATCTCGCTGCTGCCAAAGTACGAAGAGCACGGAGCAAAATTTCTCGATAACAACGGCAAGGCCATCTCAGGTCCCATGATAGACTATTTCAAGCAACAGGGTTGGAATGCCATGCGCGTGCGCCTGTTTGTGAACCCCGAGAAAGCCTCAGCCGAACATAAGGGCGAGGGCGTTTGCCAGGACCTGGAGTTTGTGAAGGCGCTGGGCAAGCAAATCAAGGATGCCGGACTGGCCTTCATGCTCGACTTCCACTACAGCGACACCTGGACCGACCCGGGCAAGCACAGCACACCCTCGGCATGGACAAGCACCGACCCCGACCAACTGGCACAGACGCTCTACCAATACACCTGCGACTGTCTGAACGAACTGATAGAGGCTGGAGCCACGCCCGACTTCGTGCAGCCCGGCAACGAAATCACCTACGGCATGCTCTGGCCCACAGGCCACTGCTATCCCGACGGCGGCGGCCACAGCGGAGGCACCTTCGCCAACTTTGCCAAATACCTGCAGGCAGGCATCCGGGCCATCCGCGAGACCTGCCCCGAAGCGCAAATCGTCATCCAGACCGAAATGAGCAAATCGCAGAACGTCACCAACTTCTACAAAACGCTGAAGCAATATACCGACGACTACGACGTGATAGGCATTTCTTATTATCCCTACTATCACGGCACACTCACAACACTGAAAAACGTGCTCAACACGCTGTCGAGCAACTATCCCGACAAGAAAATACAAATCGTGGAAACGGGCTATTATCACAAATGGTATCCCGACAATGCCACCTATAAAATCAGCACGTTCCCCAACTGGCCCGCCACCGATGCCGGACAGCTGCAGTTCACCAAGGACCTCATCGCCACTCTCAACGAGTACGAGAATGTTGACGGACTTTATTGGTGGTTCCCCGAGGCCAACGAGTGCGGACTGAACTGGAACACGCAGCGCGTTACAGACAACTGGTACAACGCATCGCTCTTCGACAACGAGACCGGCCGCGCCATGCAGGCTCTTTACGAACTGAAAAACTTCCTCACCGAAGAGCAACTTGGCATCGCATCATTAGAAAACACCCATCGCCCTGCAGCCAACAGCCGTCAAACAGCCGTCTTCAACCTCAACGGTCAACGGATGGAAAGTTCACAGCTGAAAGCTCAAGGTGCTGAATTACCCAAGGGCATCTACATTACAGGTAACCGCAAGGTGGTGATAAAATAAAAAACACAAAACTAAAAGACACGCAACCTGGTAACCTCTAAATCGAATACTTACTAAGAACACGCACAGACGGACTCTCATGCTGACCATCACACGGCAGCAGCGGAGTCCGCCAATCTTTTCTCATCACTCACGGTGATAAAACAATATCTTTCGCTTGAATGAAAGCAACCGCAAGAATGAAAACAAACCACAGATTTCACTGATTCCACGGATTGCTCAGCTTATTTCAGCGAAAAAGACAATAAAAAAATCAACTCACGGCAATAATATCGTAACTTACGTCGATAAAAAAATATCTCACGACGTTACGATTAAATTCTCTAGAAAATTTCATCGTAACGTCGTAAGATAATTCCGTAACTCTCGACAATAAAAAATAATCTCACGGTAATAACTGAATGTTCTCCAGTTTGCTTTATTCATTGCATATTTAACAACCTGTTTTATGAATAGTTTCAATAAAGAAAACAGAGAAAAACAAACAAAAACAGAGAAAAACAAAAGGTTTTTTCCTGTTTTACCTGTTTTTCCCTGTTTTACTTACAAATACCTTTTACCATGACGAGTGGCATCAGCGTAAATATTTACGCCATCTACAGATAAAGGCCCTCGTGCTCAATGGCCTCAGCCACAGCTTTGGGCACCATGCGACGGATGCTTCGCCCTAAGCGGATGCGCTGGCGTATGTCAGTGCTGCTCATGTTGATGAGCGGCGTATCTACAAGCTGAACATTGGGCGGCAGCGACTGTGCGTCAACGGGTGAGCCCTGCCGGGGATACACCACCAGGCGATAGTCGCGCAGAATGTCGTCGGCGCGATACCACTGGCCGAAACGTTCCCAGTTGTCAGCACCGATGATGAGCACAAACTCGCGGTCGGGATAGTCAGCCGACATGCGGGTGAGCGTAGTGTGCATGTATGAGGGCCGCGGCAACCGGAACTCGTAGTCGCAGGCCGTGAGCCGCGGATGGCGTTGCAGTGCGAGGCGCACCAGCCTGAGCCGCTTGTCGTCGTCGAGCAGTTGCAGGTTCTGCTTAAACGGATTTTGCGGCGACACCACAAACCACACTTCGTCGAGCTGTGCCATTCGCAAAATGTTCATGGCCAGCCTGACGTGCGCATTGTGAATGGGGTTGAAACTGCCGCCGTATATGCCCGTGAGGGTACGTTCCCTATGACCTACCCCCGACCCCTCCCCAAGGGAGCGGAAACCTGGCTTAACCCTCCCCAAGGGAGGGGACTTTATTACTTTTTCTGCCAGCATAAGCAAATTAAATTGACTGAAGTTTCGGGGAGTTCTGATTTAAACAACGAATTAATCGAACAGGGCTGGGGCAGCACAAATGCGAATGGCCGAGGGACAATCAATTGCCAATTCCCAAAAACTCGCTGACAATGGCCAGCGCCTCGGCCTCAGCAGTGGCCAGGTCGTCGTTCACCACCACGCGGTCGAACTGCTCAGCAAAGGTGAGCTCGTACTGGGCGCGCGCTATGCGCTGGTCGATGACTTCGGGAGCGTCGGTGCCCCGGTTTTCCAAGCGCCGACGCAGCTCCTCGATGGAAGGAGGCTGTATGAAAAGGCTCAGCGCCTTGTCGCCGTAATGCTGTTTGATGGCGCAGCCGCCTTTCACATCAACGTCGAACACCACATTCTGGCCTTTCTCCGTCTGCGAAGCCACCTGCGATTTCAGTGTGCCGTAGAAGCGGCCCTCGTACACCTCTTCGTATTCCAAGAACTCGTCGTTCTCAATTTTCTGCCGAAACTCCTCGGGCGTGAGGAAGAAATATTCCACACCGTTTTGCTCAGTTCCGCGCGGCGCACGACTGGTACACGAGATGCTGAACGCCAGGTTCAGCTCGGGATGCTCGGTCATGAGCCAGTTGATGATGGTGGATTTTCCGCTGCCACTGGGGGCGGAGACGATGATTAACCCACCCCGACCCTCCCGAAGGGAGGGAGTGCCTGCCGGATTGGGGGAGATGCTCTCACTTTTTGACTGCGGCATGTCTGGTTGTCTGTCTTGCTGCATGGTATGATAATTGTTATGGTTTCCTTACAATGCGTTAAGCACTTGTTCTTTGATTTGTTCCAGCTCGTCTTTCATTCTAACGACAATGTTTTGCATCTCGGCCTGGTTGCTCTTTGAGCCGGTGGTGTTGATTTCGCGACCCATTTCCTGTGCGATGAATCCCAGTTTTTTTCCCTGTCCGGCAGGCTCGTCCATGGTTTGGCGGAAATAAGCCAGATGGTTGGCCAGTCGCTGCTTTTCTTCGCTGATGTCCAGTTTCTCAATGTAGTAAATAAGCTCTTGCTCCAGACGGTTCTTGTCGTAGTCGGCCTCGGGAATGGCATTGAGCCCGTCGATGATGCGGGCACGTATTTTTTCCACGCGGCTCTTCTCGAAAGGCTCCAGTTCGGCGAGCAGACGGCCGATGTTATCTATTTTCTCAGCAAACTTGCGCTGCAGGGCCTCGCCTTCTTGCTGGCGGAAGCTCACCAGCTGGTCGATGGCCTCAACAACCGTCTGGCGGGCCAAGGCCCACTCTTCGTCGGTGAGAACTTCGGTTTCGGTTTTCGTCATCACGTCGGGCAGACGCATGATGATAGCCAACGGGTCTTGTGGTGCGGGAATATGAGCCTCGGCGGCTATGGTGCTCATTTGCTTGTAATAGTTCTCCACCAGTGCGCCATTAATAGGCAGCGCGTCGGTGCCGGCATCTTTTTCCACCCAGATGGCAAAATCCACCTTGCCGCGGACAAGTTTTTGGGCAACGAGCTGTCTGATTTCCATTTCTTTCTCGCGATAGAGCGGGGCAATGCGTGTTGAGAGGTCAAGCGCCTTGCTGTTGAGCGACTTGATTTCTACGTTGATTTTCTTTTCTTTGTAGGCTACAACCGATTTGCCGTAGCCTGTCATAGACTGTATCATAGCGTTTTCTTGTTAAATTTCTGCAAAAGTACTGCTTTTTTGTGGGAAATTGCGTAATTTTGCAAAGAATTTCAAGAAACCTGCCCTATGGCGTGCATATTGAACATAGAAACGAGCACCGACGTGTGCTCAGTGGCCGTCAGCGAAAACGGCACGTGCATCTTTAAGGAGGAAGACCACAGTGGCCCCAACCACGCCGTGAAGTTGGGTGTTTTTGTAGATGAGGCACTGTCGTTTACCGACAATCATGCCATTCCGTTCGACGCGGTGGCTGTGAGCAGCGGCCCCGGCTCTTACACGGGGCTGCGCATTGGCACCTCGATGGCCAAGGGCGTTTGCTATGCCCGCGACCTGAAGTTGCTGGCCGTGCCTACACTCGAAGTGCTGTGTGTGCCCGTGCTGCTGCGCCACGAGTTGCCCGACGACGCACTGCTCTGCCCGATGATCGACGCGCGCCGCATGGAGGTGTATGCCGCCGTCTTCAACCGTGCGCTCAGGCCTGTCAGGGCCACCATGGCCGACGTGGTGGACCAGACCACGTACAAGGAGTTTCTCGACGAGCACCCTGTCTATTTCTTTGGCAATGGTGCCGCCAAGTGCATGGACGCCATCGACCATCCCAATGCCCACCTGATAGAAGGCATTGAACCGCTGGCCAAAAACATGTTCCCGCTGGCCGAAAAGCGTTTTCTGCGCGAGGAGTTTGAGGATGTGGCCTACTTCGTGCCCAACTATCTGAAAGACTTTGTGGCACTCAAGCCCAAGAAACTGCTGTAGTGGCAACCCACCCCTACCCTCCCCAAGGGAGAGAAAGATATATTAAAAATGAAAGATGAAAAATGAAAGATGAAAAATGAAGGATGCCCCCAGCACCTTTAATCTTTATTTTTTCATCCCTATAGAGTAGAGGTAAGATACAAGAGATTGAATAATAATTGAAAAACAAGAGATTGTGAAATAGTCACATGGATATACAAGGCTTAGATTATAACACCCAACGCGAGCGGCTGGTGCTGCCCGAGTACGGACGCGAAATACAGAAGATGGTTGACCACGCCGTGCAGCTGCCCACCAAGGCCGAGCGCCAGCGGTGTGCCGAAACCATTGTCGGCATCATGGAGCGCATGTTTGCGCAAAACCGCGAGAATCCTGAATACAAACAAAAGTTGTGGGACCATCTGGCACTGATGAGCAATTTTCAGCTCGACATCGACTGGCCTTACGACGTTTCGGGCGCACGGCAGATTGCCACGAAGCCCGAACCGCTGGGCTACCCCATGACAAAGATACCGGTGCGCCACTACGGAAACCTGATTTTCGAAGTGTTTGAAAAGCTCAAGACCATGCCCGCCGGCCCCGAGCGCGACGAGCTGGCCCGCGTTACGGCCAACCAAATGAAACAGAGCCTGTTGCAGTGGAGCCACGGCTCGTCAGACGACGAGAAGGTGGTGTCGGACATGGCCCGCTTCACCGACGGAAAGATTCAGCTCGACCTCGACACTTTCCGTTTTGAGAAAGTATCGGAAAAAGAACTCAGACGAAGAAAAAAATAAGAGCTTATGGCATCTTTTATGATAGAAGGTGGCCATCCGCTCACGGGCACCATTGTTCCCCAGGGAGCCAAAAACGAGGCGTTGCAGGTGATTTGCGCAACGCTGCTCACCGACGAGGAAGTCACCATCAGCAATATTCCCGACATACGCGATGTGAACAACCTGATACAGTTGCTCAAGGATATTGGTGTGTGTGTGACCCGACTGTCACCCAACGAGTACCGTTTCAAAGCCCAGGACCTTGACTTAAACTATTTGCAGAGCGACGAATTTGTGAGAAAGTGCGCCGCCCTGCGCGGCAGTGTGCTCATGATTGGGCCACTTCTTGCACGTTTTGGCAAGGCTGTCATCACCAAGCCCGGAGGCGACAAGATTGGGCGCCGCCGGCTGGACACTCACTTCCTGGGATTCAAGTACCTGGGTGCGCGGTTTGAGCATGTAGAGGGGCGCAATGTCTATGAGATTGCGGCCAAGCGGCTCAAAGGCTGTTACATGCTGCTCGATGAGGCGTCGGTGACGGGCACGGCTAACATCATCATGGCCGCCGTCTTTGCCAAGGGCACCACCACCATCTACAATGCCGCCTGCGAGCCTTACTTGCAGCAGCTCTGCCACCTGCTCAACCGCATGGGTGCCAGCATCAGCGGCATCGGATCCAACTTGCTCACCATTGTGGGCACCGACCGTCTGCATGGCGCCGTCCACCGCATTCTGCCCGACATGATTGAGGTGGGCTCGTTCATCGGAATGGCCGCCATGGTGGGCGAAGGTGTGCGCATCAAGGATGTTTCGCTGCGCAACCTGGGCATAATTCCCGATGCTTTCCGCCGGCTGGGCGTGAAAATCAAGGCAGAAGGCGACGACCTCGTCATTCCCCACCAGCGCCACTTCGAGGTACAGTCGTTCATCGACGGCACCATCATGACGCTGGCCGACGCACCCTGGCCCGGACTGACGCCCGACTTGCTTTCGGTGCTCATTGTGGTGGCCACACAGGCCCGCGGCTCGGTGTTGTTCCACCAGAAAATGTTCGAAAGCCGCCTGTTTTTCGTCGATAAGCTCATCGACATGGGAGCACAAATCATTCTGTGCGACCCTCATCGCGCGGTGGTGGTGGGTCACGACCGCAAAATCACTCTGCGCGCCGGTCGCATGTCGAGTCCCGACATTCGCGCGGGCATCGCCCTGCTCATTGCCGCCATGAGTGCCAACGGCACCAGCCGCATCGACAACATCGAGCAGATTGACCGAGGTTACGAGAACATCGAGGCGCGCCTCAACGCGCTGGGTGCGAAAATCACACGAATATGATTACTCAGGAAGAAGTCTATCGCATTGGAAAACTGGGCAAGGCGCACGGCGTGAAAGGCGAAGTGACGTTCCACTTCGACGACGACGTGTTCGACCGCATGGATGCCGACTTCCTGATTGTCGAAACCGAAGGAATACTGGTTCCTTTCTTCATTGAGGAATACCGTTTCCGCTCGGACAGCACCGCCATAATGAAGTTCGAGGGTGTGGACAGTCAGGACCGCGCGCGTGAACTCACTGGCTGCGACGTTTTTTTCCTGCGCCGCCTGGCTGACAGCGACGAAGACAACCTCTCGTGGGCCGAGATTGTGGGCTACAGTCTGATTGACGCGGCTACGCACGCCTGCATCGGACGCATAGCCTCGGTGGATGACACCACCATCAACGTGCTGTTCTGTCTGGAAGACGGACGGCTGATACCCGCATCAGAGGATTTCATCACCCGCGTTGACACCGACCAACGAGAAATCGAAATAGAATTGCCCCAAGGCTTACTGGAATTATGAGAAAACAACAAATAGCCATTCTAGGCAGCACCGGCTCCATAGGCACACAGGCTCTGGAAGTGATAGAAGAGCACAGCGACCGCTACGAGGTGTACTGCCTGACGGCCAACAACAAGGTGGAGCTGCTGGCTCAGCAGGCTCTGAAATACAACCCCGCCGCCGTGGTCATCGCCAACGAGGCAAAATATGACCAACTGTGCGCCCTGCTCTCCTCCCGGCCCGACATCAAGGTGTATGCCGGCAGCAAGGCGCTCGACGACATTGTGGAGGCCGGCCCCATCGACATGGTGCTCACAGCCATGGTGGGTTTTGCGGGCCTTTCGCCCACGGTTCATGCCATCAAGGCACGCAAGAAAATATGTCTGGCCAACAAAGAGACGCTCGTTGTGGCGGGCGAGCTGATTTGTCAGCTGGCGCAGCAATATCATGTGCCCATTCTGCCCGTCGATAGCGAGCACTCGGCCATTTTCCAGAGTCTGGTGGGCGAAGGCGACAACGAAATCGAGAAAATTCTCCTTACCTGTTCGGGCGGCCCGTTTCGCCTGATGAGCGACGAGCAAATCAAAACAGTGACCGCCGCCGACGCCCTGCGTCACCCCACTTGGGACATGGGAGCCAAAATCACCATCGACTCGGCCTCGCTCATGAACAAGGGTTTCGAGGTGATAGAGGCAAAATGGCTGTTCGGCATCGAGGCCGACCGCATTCAGGTGCTCATTCATCCGCAAAGCATTGTGCACAGTGCCGTGCAGTTTCGCGACGGCTCGGTGAAGGCTCAGCTGGGACTTCCCGACATGCGTCTGCCCATTCAGTATGCGTTCTCGTTTCCCGAGCGCCTGAGCCTGAGTGGTGGGCGCCTCGACCTGTTTGCGCATCCGCTGGAGTTCTTTGAGCCCGACACGCAGAAGTTCCGCTGTCTGGCCCTGGCATTCGAGGCCATCCGCCAAGGGGGCAACATGCCTTGCATACTCAACGCCGCCAACGAGGTGGTGAACGAGGCGTTCCGTCAGGGCCGCTGCTCATTCCCGCAAATGGCCACAGTCATTGAACAGACCATGCAACGCGCAACCTTCGACAAAAGCCCGTCGCTCGACACTTACTTCAACACCGATGCCGAGGCACGCCGCATAGCGAAAGAACTTATTAATGCATAATGAATAATGAATAATGCATAATGAATAATGCATAATGCATAATAAAGAATGTGCGAGATTGTAAAATTGTGAAATAGTAAAATTGTGAAATAGTAAAATTGTGAAATAGTGAAATAGTAAAATCATGGAAATATTTCTGATCAGATTGCTCCAGTTCATACTGGCCATATCGTTGCTGGTGCTGCTCCACGAGGGCGGGCACTTCTTTTTCAGCAAACTCTTCGGGGTGCGCGTAGAAAAGTTCTATTTGTTTTTCGACCCAAGCATCTGGAAATGGGACGGAAGCCTGTTTAAATGGAAACCCAAGCGCAGCGACACCACCTATGGTGTGGGCTGGCTTCCGCTGGGCGGCTACTGCAAGATTGCAGGCATGATTGACGAGAGTTTCGACACCGAACAAATGAAAAAGCCCGCCGAGCCCTGGGAGTTCCGTTGCAAACCGGCGTGGCAGCGGCTGCTCATCATGATTGGCGGCGTGCTAGTCAATTTCCTGCTCGCCCTGTTTATCTACTCCATGATTCTGTTCTACTGGGGCGACACTTACATCTCGCCCAAGGACATGACCTACGGCATGAAGTTCAACACCGAGGCCAAGCAACTGGGCTTCCGCGACGGTGACATCATGGTAGGTACCGACAAACGTGAGTTCAAGGACTTCAGTGTCGATCTCTATCGCGACCTCTCCGAGGCCCATCGTGCAGACATCATCCGCAACGGCAAGCCTATGTCTATTAAACTGCCCGGCGAAATCAGTCTGCTCAGCATGCTTAAGAGCGAGCCTTCGTTTGCACGCCCGTTTATTCCTGCCGTAGTAGATACCGTGCTGCCCAATACGCCTGCTGCCCGCTACGGACTGGCCAAGGGTGACACCATCAAGGCCCTGAACGGCAAGGCCGTGGATTCGCAAAACGAACTGACCTTCGAGCTGGGCCGTCTGGAGGACATGCTGACCGGTGCCAAGACCAAAGCCGACAGCCTGCGCATACGCACGGCTACCATCGTCATCGCCCGCAACAAGCAGTTGGCAGAATATAAAGCATCTCATCTCGACACCGTCAAAACGGTGCTCACCGAGGACGTGAAGTTCGGTTTCGCGCCCAAAGCCCTGGCACAGCTCTACGAGCCTCGCCACGACGACTACAGTTTCCTGGGTAGTTTCCCCGCCGGCGTGAAGTATGGTGTTGGTGTGTTGCGCGGCTATGTGGACGACATGAAGTACGTGTTCAGCGCCGACGGAGCCAAGTCGCTCGGCGGCTTCGGAGCCATCGGAAGCCTCTTCCCCGCCACGTGGGACTGGTATATGTTCTGGAAGATGACGGCATTCCTCTCCATCATCCTCGCCTTCATGAACATTCTGCCCATCCCCGCTCTCGATGGCGGCCATGTGCTGTTTCTGCTCTACGAGATGATTACGCGCCGCAAGCCTTCCGAAAACTTCATGATTAAGGCCGAGTACGTAGGCATCGGCCTGCTCATGCTCCTCATGATAGTGGCCAACCTCAACGACATTCTCCGCTGGCTCGGCTATATGTAAGAGATTTCGTCACCAGTCATCTGAGTCAGTCATCTGAGTGGTGAATTCATATAATAAGTAACCATTAAAGAATCATTATGGTGGTTTTTATGGAAACGAATTGGAATAATTGGAATAATTCATTCACGAATAGAAATCATAATTTTTATTCTCATTCGTGGTATAATTATTCTCATTCGTTCTCATTCGTTTCATAAATAATTCCAACTTATTACTTTAAGCTTCCAAAATAACAAGGAAAAACAAGTAAAACCGGGAAAAACAGTTTTTGTTTTATCCGGTTTTCCTTGTTTTTCTCTGTTTTATTGATGAACCCCAGCCATGAGTTTCTATTCCGAGAAAGAATAAAGGCTAGAAAAATGAGAGCAGTGCTGTGAAAGAAAAAAGCATCTCGGCAAATGGCAATCATATTCCACGACGACACACTGAAATAATCTAGAAAATTTGGAAATAACTCTCGACGTTACGAACAAATTCTCTAGAAAATATGGTAATAATGTCGTGAGATAAATCAGGCGTGTCGTTCTTTACCCATCCATTTGCGGATGCGGCGGCGAAGCGCCTTGGCAATAATGGAGAAATTGCCGTAACGCAGGTTGAGCATCAGCTCTTCAAGCGAGCGAGCGACCTTGAGCCACGGGTGGCCCCAGGCATTGACGCGGTAGAGGCGTTCCTTGTAGCCGGTATTCTCGATGATGTAGCGCGGATGGCGCAGGGGGAACTGCAGTTCATGGCGCTGCATGGTGAAAATGCGTCGGTATGCGCGCGGGGTGGTTTGCATGGAGCCCGAGAAATGGGTGGAGTCGGAGGTGAGTCCGAGGTTGGTGATGAGGTTGCGGCTGGGCATGATGGCCAGTCCATTGTTAAGCAGCATGGAAGCCCAGAAAATGCTCTCGTAGTACTCCTTGCCCGTGGCGCGGTGATTGCGACACATGGTGAGAAAGTCGGAACGGTAACGGCGCGCCTTGACCAACGACTCGAGCCGGCGCACGGCATGCTCGTCGTCGAGGAAGGCATAGTCGGGCTGCCACTGGTCGATGACACGTCGCCACGATGCCCACCCCCAGATGCTGAAAGTCTGGGTAAAGAAATAGTCGTAGGGTGTGTCGGTGGTTTGTTCGTCGGTGTTGAAACCGCTAATCATCCAGATGCGCGGGTCGTCGGCATAGCGGTCGAGCAGCTCCTTGCAAAAAGGGAAGAACGAGAGCGAGGGCACATCGTCGTCCTCGAGCACGATGCACTTGTCAACGTGCGAGAAAGCCCACTTCTGCGAGAGATACTCCGAGGGGTCGCAGCCGTAGTTGCGCTCCTGGTAGAGCCGTTGCACGTCGCACTGCCAGTCTATCTGGTCGTCGGCCACCACAGCGCGGCAAGCCGTGATGCCCGCCATGTCGCGCTCGCCGCGCGGCCCATCCTGATAGAGGAACAGCCGTGAGGGGCGCGCCTGACGCACCTGCTGGAATACCTGGCGCAAATACTCGGGGCGGTTGAAGAAAAGGATGAGCACCGCCACGTCGGTGTTGTAAGGAGCTAACATGCTGCAAAGATAGCGAAATAAATGAAGAATGAAGAAAGAAACGACCACAGATTACACGGATTAAGCAGTTTTTTACTGTAGGCATGATCTATTTATCTCGTAAAGACGCCGAGCAGGATGTTTCCTTGAGGGGAGAACGCACTGGGTACGCCTGCGATTCTTTGCAATTAATAGAACATGCCTGTAAACAGTAAACCGTAAACTGTCAACTCATTCAAAGTACCCACGCTCGAAAAAACAACATTAATTTTGTTTTTTTGCTCGCTTAATCGTACCTTTGCACACTGAAATGAGAAATGTTTTCGCCATAAGGAAAGAGGAACGGCTCATTGCCTTGCTGGCAGTGGTGCTATTTGCGGCCCTGAACGGACTGATGATTTACAAATACTACGGTCTGTTTACGCGGGGCGGCAACCTGGGCTATTGGACGCTGTTTCACGACCATTTCTGCGTGTCGGGGTTCGATGTGCTGGGCTATCTCACCGTATCGCGCTGGAAAGTGTATTACTCGCTCTACCGCCACCCGCTGCTGTCGCTGCTGCTCTATCCGCTCTACGCGCTCAACCACTGGCTCATGGGCACCTACGGTTTCAACTTCGCCGTGTATATTGTGGGGGCACTGATGCTGGCGAGCGCCGTCTATTCGTTTCTGTTCATGCACCGCATCTTCCGCGAAAGAATTGGTCTTGGCCGCTCCGACGCGCTGATGCTTACGCTGCTGACCTTCTCGTTTGCCTACATCATGCTCAGCTGCATGGTGCCCGACCATTTCGGTCTGTCGCTGCTGCTGCTCACGCTGACGCTGTATGTGGGAACCCACCCCTGCCCTCCCGAAGGGAGGGAGTGCCATCCGGACGGGGCTCCCTCCCTTCGGGAGGGCAGGGGTGGGTTTCTTCCTCCCTTCGGGAGAGTCGGGGTGGGTCTCCTCTTTCTCCTCACCACGGGTGTGACCACCACCAACGGCGTGAAGGTGGCATTGGCGGCATGGATTGCCAACGGACGGAAAGTGTTTCACTGGCGTTATATGCTGGTGGCCTTCGTACTGCCGCTGCTGATTCTGGCCAGTGCCTACGCGTGGCAGTACAACGAGTTTGTGGTGCCCGAACGCATTGCTCAGGACATCAACCTGCAGCTGAGGAAAGACAAGGACAAGAAATTTGCCGAGAAAATAGAGAAGCACAACGCCTGGAAAGCACGGCAAAACGGCAAACCGCTCATCGACAACCCGCTGTTTGAATGGACCAGCACCACGGTGCCGCGCTGGCAGAGTTGCGTGGAGAATCTGTTGGGCGAGTCGGTGATGCTCCATCAGGACTATCTGCTGCGCGACATGAACGTAGATAGGCCCGTGGTTGTGCCCTACCGCTGGGCGGCGCAATATGTGTTCGTGGCGTTGCTGGTGGTGCTGTTCGCTTGGGGCGCGTGGTGCGGACGGCGCGAGCGTCTCATGCAAATATGCCTTTCGTGGCTGGCATTCGACCTGCTGCTGCACGTGGTGCTGGCCTTCGGACTCACCGAAGTCTATATCATGGGCGCCCACTGGCTGTTCATCATTCCCATTGCGCTGGCCTACCTGCTGAAAACCAAAAAACAAAGGCAGCCGGTGCTCCGCGCGTTGCTGTGGGCAATGACCGCCGGTCTGTGGGCGTACAACGGCTGGCTCGTGGCCGGATACATGCTTCACCGCATGTATTGGTAGGCAGCAGGAGAACCTTTACACACAGAAATCACAAAGAGTTATGAAGATTCTTACCCGGACATATCCGTTTAAGCAAAGCAAACGCTGGCTGAAAGACAGCATTATGTATGGAGTCGCGATTTGGGCGATGCTATACATCATGCAGCCGTTCGGATTCAGCATGTATCAGGGAAACAAACTTCTGGTAGCAGTCCTGTTCGGACTTGTTACTATGGTGTGCTACGCCAGTTACGGCTTAATTGTAATCCGCCCGCTGCACACGCACATCAGGCCTTGGCGCATTTGGCACCAAGGGTGCACTGTGCTCGGGCTGATCTTCTTCATCGCCATCTGCAACTTTCTTCTGTTCTCGCTGGTTTTCCATTCTCCTGTCACTACAGGAGTATTCCTTTTGTTTCTGTATTGGACGCTGATTATCGGCGGCATCATGACAGTGCTGTCGGTGGGCATTGAGTACAACCGAAGCCTGAGAGAGAGAATGGAAGCCCTTCTTAGCAACACCACCGAGGAGCAGAAGGATGTCTCGATTACCATTCACGATACGAATGTACGCGGAAACGACCTCTGCATCGCCATCAACCATCTGCTGTATATAGAGGCACAAAAAAACAATGTCTCGGTTTGTTATCTGAAAGACGACAAGCCTACCTTCAAGGAGATGCACACAACCCTGACCGCCGTGACGGAGGAACTGAAAGACTATGAAAACATCTTCAGATGCCACCGCTCGTTTGTGGTGAATGTGAACAACATCACCTCGGCCAAAGGCAATTCTAACGGGTATCAGCTGAAGCTGGGAACCTGCACAAACAGCATTCCTGTTGCCCGCTCGTATGTGCCTCAGCTGAAGTCGTTTATTGCTTAAACAAAATCCCTGACAAGGCCTTTTTGCACGTAGTCATTCGTCCGAAATCTTAGTCATTCGCCATCTGGCATAGTTTTCGGTCAGCGGTTTTAGCTGTCTGTCAGCCAAATTTGGAGGGAATCATTTCTTGCCGTAAATTTGCGGCATGAAACATCGAGTAGCACATATCATTTTATTGTTGGCAGTGGTCTGCAACCTCACAGCACAGACCACCGTTTCTGGCACAGTTACCGACGGGCGTGAGCCGCTCGCCGGGGCCAATGTATTTATAGTAGGTACGATCGACGGATGCCTGACCGACTCGTTGGGACGGTTCTCGTTCACCACCTTTATAGCGGGTGAAGCAACGCTGAAAGCAACCTTCATTGGCTATGAGGACTATTTGCTGACTGCTGATGCCAGCCAGTTAGCCCATCTTACCATCAAAATGAGTGAGCGGGCAACAACCATCAGCGAAGTGGTGGTAACAGCCAGCACCTTCAGCTTTGGCAAGAGCGACAACTTCAAGACCATGGACGCGCTCGACGTGGTGATGGCCGGCAACTCGTGCGGCGACATTGTGGCGGCACTGCAAACACTGCCCGGCACACAGATGGTTGGTGAGAACGGCAAACTATATGTCCGTGGCGGCGAGAGCGGCGAGTGCCAGACATTCGTCAACGGAATGCATGTTCTTGTGCCCTACAGCACCAACACCGAAAACACTGCCGTGCGTGGACGCTTCTCGCCGTTCCTGTTCAAAGGCATCAGCTTCTCGCTGGGGGGATATGGCGGCGAGTACGGTCAGGCTCTTTCGTCGGTGCTCCCCATGGAAACCACAGAGACGGCCACAAGCGACAAGTACGGTGTGAGTGCATCGCTGGTTGACTGGAATGTTGGCGGCACGAAGGTTTTCGGCAACGGCAGCATGTCGTTCAACGCCGCACTTACCAGCACGGGGCTCTACGACCGTCTGTTCACACAAAGACAAGACTTCACTCGTCCTTATCGTAAGCTGTCGTGCGAGGCACAATACAAAAAAGACTTCAGCACTTCGAGTGTGCTGAAGTCGTATGTGGGCTATGACCTTACATCGGTGGGACAGCGCATCGACGGGCGCAATCTCTCGCTAAAGGAACACAACATCTACGCAAACATTACGCATAAGGCTGCGATAGGCCAAGGCTACACGCTTTTTACGGGCATCGCCAATTCTTCGGTGTTCTGCGACATCGACGACGCGCGCTTAGCTGGCGACCATTATCACAATTTCCGTAACGAAGTCCACCTGAAGGCTGAAATCCGCAAAGGCTTTTCTGACGTGCTGAAACTGGCTGCAGGTATCGAAGATTACGTCCGCAACAGCTCGACGAAATACGATGCTCAACAGTATCAACTCGGCTATAACATTCTCGCCGCTCATACCGATGCCCAGTGGCGCATGGTTCCACGGGTGTTTCTCAATATGTCTGCTAGGGCAGAAAGACTGCACTTTAGCAAACTAAGCTCGGGGATAACCATAAAACCAGCGTGGCTGTTGATGCCGAGAGCTACACTGAGCTATATTCCCAACAAACAGTTGCAATTCTCTTTGGTGGCAGGCCGCTACAGTCAGACCGCTGAGGACGATTATCTGGCACAAAGCCGAGGCGCGCTCGGTCAGGGTGTTGCCGACCACGCCGTCCTGTCCGTGCAGCTTCAGTCAGCAGCCACCCTGCTGCGCATTGAACCCTATTGGAAGAAATATCGCCGTTTGCCGCTGTTGGAGAATGGTGTTTATCAGCCTCATGGCTATGGTACAAGCCGGGGCGTGGATGTTTTTATAGAAAACCATTCACTTGTCAAGAACCTTACGACTACGCTTTCCTATTCTTTCAACGACTCCAAGCGGCTTTACCTCGACTACACCGAAATGCAGACACCCGACTATGCTTCGCGTCATAATCTGCGCCTGACTGCCAAATACGCCATTGGCAAAGCCATAATCGGTCTGGCAGAATCGTACGCCAGCGGGAGGCACTTTCACAAAGGCACCACACCTCATTATAATAGTGTGGACGTGAACCTCACCTATCTGCTGAGCCCCAAGGTCATTGTCTATTCGTCGCTGAACAACATTTTCGGTCGCACCAACATTTTCCGTTACGATGCCAACGGTAGCGCTGTTGTGCCTAGCCGCGACCGTTTCTTATACATCGGTATTTTTGTTTCACTTAAAAATAATAAAGCTTATGAAATTTCAAACTTTTAAAAACAGTGTTTTAGCAGTAGCCCTCTTCGTGATGGCATCAGTAAGTATCCGTGCCCAGCAGTCCATTACCGCTGACGCACCTGCCCGCAGCCTTTCTATGCAGGCACTCATCGGACAGTCGCTCGCCAAACTCCAGCAACCCACCCCCGAGGCTTTCCTCAACTGCATTGCTGAAATGAAGCGCATCGACGCAATGTTTCCTGACAGCATCCAACCAAAGTATCAGACGGCCTTGCAAAGTCTCTACTACAGCGTGATGAACCCTCACGCCCCGCAGACAGAGAATCTTCTGGCTGAAACAGAACAGACCATTACAAAAATGGAGCAAATGAAGAATGCTGACCCATCAGACATCTGCACTCTTCGAGGCTTTCTGTACATGGTACGCATCGTGCAGAACCCCGCCCAAAACGGCCAGCGTTACTACATGGACGTCATGCAAAACTATGAGAAAGCCCTGAAACTGAACCCCGACAACCAACTTGCCAAGCAACTGCAGGAGAAATTCTTCGAGGGAATGAATAACGCTTCGCTAAATGATAAATGATAAATGATAAATGATAATTATGCATTATGCATTATCAATTATGCATTATCAATTATGCATTATCAATTCTCAGCTCACCAACGTGCGGATGAAGTGTGTCGAGGTCGGGCAGCCGCATGTAATCGCCGTATTTCAGGGTGAGCACGCGATGAGTGTTGTTTGGCACGGGGAACATGCGGCCTTCGAACTCCATTTCGGTGAGCGGCAGGATGTCCTCCATGTAGCGCGGGTCGTGGTAGGGAATGCCCAGTCCGTAAGTCTCGCGGGCCTTTGAAAAACGACACGCGCAGCGCAACAAGGGGAAGAAAATTCGCTCGTTGAAACGGGTAATCAAACGGACTTTCCAAAGAGCACCTCCCCGCCTCATGACCTTATACACATGGCCCTGCGCCAGTTCAGACAGGCGGTGAATCCAGAGCGGCTGACGGTAGAAAGGAAAAATGTCGATGTAAATGCCGCGCTCTTTCCACACGCGGTCGTAGCCGTTGCCCTCGGCCAAGAACGAGCGACGGTCGCGCACCTTGGCATAAAAGAAGAAATAGTTGCGGTCCGTGCGCGTGCTTTGCAGGGCCATGGTAGGGGGAAGCTCGTCGGGAAGCACGCGCATGAGCCGCTCGTAGTCGGGCAGCAGCATCTCTATATCGAGGTCGTCGTCCCAGGGAATGAAACCGCCGTGGCGCGCCGCACCGATGAGCGTACCACTGCTCAACCAATACTGTATATGGTGGCGCTTGCAGATACGGTCAACCTCGGTGAGCAGTTCCAGCATGCGCAACTGCTGACGGCGCAACAGCGACCCGTCGGGGCTGAACCGCTCGCGCAATTTCTGATGTTCGTCTTTGCTAATCAATGAATAATTCATAATGCATAATGCATAAAGTTCAATGTTTTTTGTTCAAAAAACGAAGGCATTCTTTCAGAATCTGCGCACGTGCCAGCCACATGATGCCGATATAGAGCATGGCGGCCAAGGACACACGGACAAGCAACAGCAGCCACAACTGCGGAATGGAGGCCGTGGCCCAGCCAGTAAACAGCATCACTCCGCCGGCGGCAAGGGCAAAAGGCAGCACATCGGCCAGCAACATGGACAGACGGTAGCCCACGAGCGGACGCACACACGCCCACCATACGAAAAACCACGCCACGCCCACTGCCGTAAAGGCAATGACCATGACGCGGATGCCGTAGGGGCGCAACAGCGTCATCAGCACCAGCTGGCAAACACACAGCGCGATGTTGGCCCACATATAGGTGCTGCTCTTTCTACGGCTGAGCAACATATTATAGAGCACCACCGACAGCGGCGCAAACGCTCCGCCCACGCACAGCACCTGCAACAGCCGCGCACTTTCGAGCCACTTGGCACCGATGGCCACCACAATGAACTCCTGGGCCACCAAGGCAAAACCGAAAAGCAACGGAAAGGCCACAAATGCCGCAAAGCGCATCATCTTGCGCAGCACGCGCAACTGACGCTCACGCTCGTCCTGCACATCTACCAACACCGGCTGCGCCACCTGTGCCATCATGCCTTGAACCAGATAGGAAGCCTTGTAGTTCCACTGCCAAGCCTGATTGTAGTTGCCCGCATCGTGGGCCGTATAGAAGCGTCCCAACAGAATGTTCAGGATGTTGTTGTTCACATCGGTGACGATGCTCGATGCCAGCAGTTTGCAACTGAAGCGGAACATGCGACGGGCTGGACCGAAATCGATTTTCAACGTGGGGCGCCAGTCGGAGTAGTGCCAATACAACAAAGTACAGAGGAGAATATAGAGATTGGTCTGCGTGGCCAGCGACCAGTAGCTATAGCCCAAGGCAGCCATCGCCACGCCCACCGAACTCGAGAGCACCGTGGCCGTCATGGCTGCCTTGGCCTGCTGTTTGGCGCGCAGGTTCTTGAAGAGATAGGCTGACTGTGCCGTGCCGAAACTGGCAAACACAAAGCCCAGAAAGGCATAGCGCGCCAGCGGCGTGAGCCTTGGCTCATGGTAGTAAGCGGCAATGAGGGGCGCTGCGGCAAAGAGCACCACATAGAGCACCGCGCCGATGGCGATGTTGGTCCAGAACACCGAGTTGTAGTCCTCTGCCCGCGGCTCGCGCAAGTTGGCCAATGCCACCTTGAACCCGCTATTTTGCAGTTCGTTGGCCACAAGCGAGAAAATGGCTATCATGGCTATCATGCCATAGTCGTCGGGCGACAGCAGCCGCCCCAGAACTATGCCAAACAGCAGTCCCAGCAGCTGTTGCAAGCCACTGTTCAGACCGCCCCAAAGCAGTCCTCGCGCCGTTTTCTCCTTCAGTGTCTCTGCCATCGGCTTTTTTCCGCCTACTGTTACTTCTTCAGAGCTTCGGCAATGATTTCGGCCATGCGTTTCACACCTTTCTCGTTGGGATGAATGCCGTCGGGCTGCACCATGTCGGCTCCGTTAGCAAAGAGCGTGTGCAAGTCGATGACCTTCAGGCCGTATTCGCGGGCCACTTCTTGCTGGATGGGGATGATGTTGTTGGCGATGATTTCTTCATTGATGTCCCACGATGATTTGAAAGCAGGAATGGGCGTACAAAGAATGATTTCGGGTTTCTTCGGCGCGGCGGCCTTGGCTTTCTTTCCCTTTTTCTTCTGTGGCTGTGCCAGATCGGGGCGCAAGGTGGTAATCATCTGCTTCAGGTCGGCCTTAAACTCAGCTCCATACTGCCAGTTCTGAGGTTTCGAGTCGTTGGTGCCCAGCTTGATAATCACAACGTCGGGCTGGAAAGCCACAGCGTCTTTCCAAGCCATTTCGTTCATATAGGGGAAGTCGCCTTTGTTGAGCAGGGTACGCGCACTCACACCAAAATTTTTCACCCAGTAACCGTCGCCCAACATCTGTTGCAACAGAGCCGGGTAGCCATGTTGCGTGGCCATGTCGATGCCGTGGCCGTCAGTGATACTATTGCCAATGCACGCCACTTTTACGGCATCAGGCTTGGGAGCCTTGTGAGCATTCAGCCAATTGCCAATGTCGGTGAGCATTTGGTCGTGATACTTAAACCATGTGCCAAAGCCGTAACCGTGGTCGCCTGTGGGATAGATATACATGGCGCACTCGTTGCCGGCATTGCGCATGGCCGAATAGTAGGCCACACCGTTGGTGACTGGTGGCACCAGACGGTCGTCGCTGGCCATAATGATGAGGGCGGGCGGCGTGAGATGACGGCGCACGGCCTTGTCGGTAGAGAAATCGTTCACCAGGTCGGGATTTTTCTGTCCCTCTTCGCCCAGGAAGTTGCGGCACGACCATTTATGAGTCACACGCTCGTCCATCGAAATGACAGGATAGAACAGAATGGAGAAATCGGGGCGCACATCGAAATCGGCATGGGTAGAAATGACCGATGACAGGTGTCCGCCAGCCGAAAAGCCCATGATGCCCACGTCGTGCGGATTGATGCCCCACACCGTTGCCGAGTCGCGCACAATGCGGATACCCTTCTCCACATCGCCCATAGGCTTTGTGCGGTCGCCGTTGGGCAGCCGGTAGTTCACCACAAAGTAGGCAATGCCCTGCTGGTTGAGCCACTCAGAGGCAAGATAGCCTTCGTGCGTGTTCGAAAGCATGGAGTAACCGCCGCCCGGCACTCCCACAATGGCCCTGCCTGAGGGGTTCGCAGGGAGGAAACAAACCATCTGCGCCTTGGCGTCGTCGGTGAGGTCGAGCGTAAATTTTCTGGCTGTCTGTGCCTGCACCGCTGTAGCGATGAGCAACAGAACTAAAAACATCATTTTTTTCATCTTATGAAACTAGTTTAAGTTAGTTAATCCTACTCTTTGTTTACTGAAACCTGGGGCTGTGCTGGCGGCTAAGCGCATGCCTGCCATCACCCTTCAGACAATAATGCTGCAAAGTTAAGCATTTTTATGAATAGCCGTAACTGTTTATCAGGTTATTTTGTTATTTTTGCATCGCATTGACATTTTTCTTGCATCCTTTCTGACACAATTCATACACCTTAAACTTAACCAAACAAAAAAATGAAGAAAGTTTTATTTGCATGCATGCTGCTCGTGGCTTTGGCAGCCTGCAAGAACAATGCCCAAAGTGAGACAGCAGAAATCATCGACCTGCCCCGCGCAGAAACTCCCGACAGCGTGGCCAAGGCCATGGATAATTTCCTGAAAGGCACACTCGCCGACTCGCTCGACGTTCACAGCGTCATGGTGGTGCAACACGGCAAAGTGATTTTCAGCCACTGGCAGAGCGAGGGCAAAGACACACTGCCCCATGTGCTCCACTCTGTGAGCAAGACCTTCACCGCCACAGCCGTGGGGCTTGCCATCAACGAGGGTAAAATGCAACTCACCGACTCCATCGTCAAATTCTTCCCCGACAAGGTGCCGGCCAATGCCAGCGAAAACCTCAAGGCCATGACCGTGCGCGACCTGCTCACCATGACCTGCGGACACGACGACGACCCCACTGGCATCATCCGCAATGCTGGCGATGACTGGGTAAAGGCTTTCCTGGCCTACCCCGTGAAACACAAGCCGGGCACTTTCTACTGCTACAACAGCCTGGGCACCTATGTGCTCTCGGCCATCGTACAGCAGGTGACTGGCGAAAAAGTGCTCGACTATCTCACCACACGTCTCTTCGAGCCCCTGCACATCGACAAACCGCGCTGGGAAGAAAGTCCGCAGGGCATCAACACCGGCGGATGGGGACTCTATCTGAAGACCGAAGACCTGGCTAAGATGGGACAGCTGCTGCTGCAAAACGGCGAGTGGAACGGCCAACAGATTATTCCCGCTGAGTGGGTGGCCGAAATGTCGAAGAAACAAGTGGAGAGCGTGAACCCCGGCACACGCATGGAACAGGCCGCCAGCCGTGGAATGACACCCGAAACCAGCGACTGGATGCAAGGCTACGGCTACCAGATGTGGCGATGCCGCCCAGGCTGTTTCCGTGCCGACGGTGCCAACGGACAGTACATCATTGTGATTCCCGATAAAGACGCTGTCATCGCCATCACCTCGAACGTGCAAGACCTGCAAGGTGAGCTCAACTGGGTTTGGAAAGCCATCCTGCCCGCCCTCTAAGCTGTGACCGAGGCTAAAGACTTGCCGTCGCCGACAGATTCTTGCTCTTTGCAGTAAGGCGGATGTCGCCCGCGCCTTGTCGCTCGACAATCACCACCAGCTGACCGTGGAACAGGCTCATGTGTGGCTCAACAAACGACTCGAGCGAGGTGGCATCGCCATTGCAGACGGCCTTGAAACGTCCTGCACCCTCGACACTGAAATCGATCGCGTCAGCAGCATCAGGGCAAAGCGTACCGTTACCGTCCACCATGCTCACGGTGACGAACACCAGGTTGTCGTAGGTTTCGGCCTCCAGTTTCAGCCGGGCCGCAGCACCTGCCGTGCGCACCGTTTGCTCGCCAGCCACCTGTCCCTGAGCGTCATAGACCACCACGCGCAACTCGCCGGGTTCATATTTCACGTCGTTCCACCTCAGTCGATAGCGGTCGAGGTTGGTACCTTGCTCTTCTGTTTTCTTCACTCCATCGTCTTTCCTAATCCTTCCCTGGCTCTTGCCATTCACAAACAGCTCGGCCTCGGGATAGTCGGTGTAACAGTAAACGGGTGTCACCTGGCCAATGCGTTCGGGCCACGTCCAGTGGGGCAGCAGATGAATGGTGTGTTCGCGCTTGTTCCAGTGGCTGCGGTACAGATAGTAGCGGTCCTTGGGCAGTCCGGTCAGGTCGCAAATACCAAAATAGCTGCTGCGCGAAGGCCAATACTCATCGTAGGGCGTAGGCTCACCCAGATAGTCGAAGCCTGTCCAAACAAACTCGCCGATAACCCACGGGTAGTCGTCCTGCCACCGCCAGTCGTCGTCGGGCAGATTGCTCCACGGACAGTACTCCACATCGTAACTCGAGCACTGGCCGTCGGCCGTCAGCAGGGCCTTGGGGTCGTAGTTGGGCGAATATGAGGCAAAACGCGAATTATCGTCAACCACCACGGGAAACTTATACACGCCCCGGCTGCTCACCGTCGAAGCCGTCTCGCTGCCCAAAAGAAATCCCTGCGGCAGCTGACGTATGTTGTCGGCATACTTGTGAACGCGATAGTTGAACCCCGGCACGTCCATCACCTGTGCGAAACCGCTCTTCAAGGCATCTTCAGCACGGTCCATGCCCTGCGTGACAGGGCGCGTGGGATCGAGTTGGTGACACAAGTCTTGCAGGTGACGGCTGATGTCGCGCCCCTCTTCGCTCCACTGCTCGGGAATCTCGTTGCCGATGCTCCACATCACGATGCTGGGATGATTGCGGTTCGCCAGCACCAGATTGGTAATGTCGCGGTCGCTCCACTCCTTGAAGAAGCGTGCGTAACCATTCTTGCACTTGGGGTAAATCCACATGTCGAACGATTCGGCCATGACCATCATGCCCAGCGAGTCGTACACCTCCATCTGCATTTGCGAAGGCATATTATGGCTCGTGCGAATAGCGTCGGCACCCATTCGTTTCATGATTTCAGCCTGACGGACAATGGCTCCACGGTTGACCGCCGCACCCAGCGGCCCCAGGTCGTGGTGCAGGCAAACGCCTTTTATTTTCCGCGTTTGGCCGTTCAGCTGGAAACCATGCTCTCGGCTCACGCTGATGGTGCGGATGCCCGTTTTGATGTTTTTCTCGTCGAGCAACCGGTTGCCTTTATAGAGCTGCGTGCGCAGGGTGTAGCGATAGGGCGACTCAGGCGACCACAACTGTGGTTTTTCTACCTTCGCCACCATGTGCAACTGTCCGTCGCGTGGCACGTCACGCATGTCTTTTGCCACCACCTGTCCCTGCGCGTCGAGCAAAGCCACCCTGACGGTCAGGCCCTGCGCAGCGTCGGTGCTGACAATTTTCGTGTCGATGGCCACCTCGGCCTGGGCTGCGTCGGCCTTCAGCGTGCGGAAGAAGGTGCCCCAGGGGTCGATGCGCGTAGGCTGCGTCAGCACCAGCGTCACCGGACGATAGAGGCCAGCGCCAGGATACCACCGCGAACTCTCCTCCACATTTTTCAGCCTCACCTCCAGCAGGTTGGCTCCATCGCCGCCTGCTTTCTGCCCGGCCGCCATGCTGCCGGGCTTATTCTTTTTCGCTTTTTTGCCTTTGTTGGCCTGTGCGTTGGCTGGCACTTTCAAGAACGGTGTTACATCCACGCGAAACGCGTTGTAGCCATACGCCCAGCTGCCCGCCAGCTGTCCGTTGACATACACCTCGGGCTCGGCCATGGTTCCGTCGAACAGCAGCTCAGCATGACCGTACTGCGACGGCACACTGAATGTGGTGCGATAAACGCCCTCACCTATCCACGGCAGTGCGCCCGAACGGCCACTTTTCTCCGTGGCTTCCGTCTCACCGTTCTGCTCGATGGCCACTGTCTGCAAGTCCCATTTCTTGTCAAACGGACCGCTGATGGCCCAGTCGTGGGGCACCGTCACCTGTTGCCACGACGCGCCGTCGTGCGAGAATTGCCATTCACTCAGATTGATTTCCTGTCGTACCTGTGCCAATGCCGATATTTCCACCAGCAGGGCACACACGCATAGTTTTAGTTTCATTCTTTTTATCAAGTGTTTGTTTGATTTGTGTGACAAAAATAAGAAATCTATCCGAACCCCACAAATTTTCAGTAGTATTTTCAGCAGTATTTAACACACACGCCCTCTATCCATAAAAAGAAAACACACAGAAAAACAGATAACACAGAAGGTTTTATCTGATGCTTGTAAATAGCATGCAAAAAAACTATCTGTGTTATCTGTGAAATCAGTGTGAGCAAAGTTTTACTCCGACTTCATGGTAATGATCTTACCGTCGGCATCAAACTCGATGGGCTTCACCTTGAGGCTGCGCAGCCATGTGGTGTCGTTAGAGGGCACGCAGTCATGGTGGAACAGATACCAGCGGCCTTTATACTCAACGATGCTGTGGTGGGTGGTCCATCCTACAACGGGTTCGAGAATGACGCCCTGATAGGTGAACGGTCCGTAGGGGTTGTCGCCCACGGCATAGCAGAGGAAGTGGGTGTCGCCAGTGGAATAAGAGAAATAGTACTTGCCATCTTTCTTGTGCATCCACGAAGCCTCGAAGAAGCGGTGCGGGTCGTTGGCCTTGAGGGGCTCTCCATTGTCATCGACCACAAGCACGGGGCGCGGAGCCTCAGCAAACTGCAGCACGTCGTCGGTCATGCGGGCCACACGGCTGGGCAGTGCCACCTCGTCGCCCTCGGGGAGCAAAGTGGGACGGAAGTTCTCCTCGCCTACCGAAGCGGCGGGCTTCAGGCGGTTGTCGCGATACCACTGCAGCTGACCGCCCCAGATGCCACCGAAGTAGCAATACACCTCGCCGTCGTCATCGCGGAACACACAGGGGTCGATGCTATACGAGCCGATGATGGGTGCAGGCTGGGGAACGAACGGGCCTTCGGGGGTGTCGCTCACGGCTACGCCGAGATGGAACACGCCGGTGTAGTCCTTGGCCGAGAAGATGAGGTAGTACTTGCCGTTCTTCTCTACTACGTCGTTATCCCACATCTGCTTTTCGGCCCAGGGCACTTGCTCCACGTCGAGAATCACGCCATGGTCGGTGACTTCGCCTTCCATCACGTCGTCCATCGAGAGCACGTGATAGTCGCGCATCTGGAAGTGTCCGCCGTCGTCGTCGAAACATTCGCCGCTGTCCCAATCGTGGCTGGGATAAACATACAGACGGCCGTTAAACACGTTGGCTGAAGGGTCAGCCATGTAGTCTTTCGGGAAAAGATACCTTGCTTTCATTTTGAACTTTAAACTTTAAACTTTGAACTTCGGGAGTTAGGAAAGAAATTAGAATAATTATTATAATATCCAAGAATTACTATTTTAATTTATGGCGAAATTATTCTAATTATTCTAATTTCTTTCCTATATTACTCATTTATCAATTATTCAACTAATAACCAAATGATTACTTTTTCTTTTTGGTCGGGGCTTGCGCGGGCTTCACCAGCTGGATGAGCTTCTCGATGACAGGCTTGGCCTGACTCTGGCGGTCGAAGAGGGTGGCGTAGTCGGTGCGCCCCTTTATGGGGAAGTCGTTGCGCCAGGAGTTGGCATCGTTCAGGCACCAGAAGTTAAGCCTCAGAATGTCCTTGTGATGAGGAATCAGCATCTTGTAGAAGTCAATCCAGAACTGCTCCATCTTGGCGTTCTGCTCCTTGGTGAGCCCCTTGGTGTAGGGGTCCATCTCGGGGCGATAAGCAAACTTATCGCTAACGTTGGCTCCGGAGAATCCGTAAGGATTGGGCAACACCGAGAGGTCGAGCTCGGAGAAGAACGTGGGCACGCCCGTGGCGACGATGGTCTCAACAGAGTGCTCGTACTGACGGATGACGCTGTTATCCACGTTGTCCTCAAGAATCATGTGGCCCTGCATGCCGATGGCGGTGACGGGCAGTCCCTGCTCAATGAGCGGACGGAAGAAACGGCAAACGCCCTCCACCTTCGTAGCCTTGTTCATGGAGAAATCGTTATAGAAGAGCAGTGCGTTGGGGTCGGCCTCGTGGGCATACTGGAAAGCCAAGGGGATGTAGTCGGTGCCGAGAATCTGCCAGAAGAGACTCTTGCGGGGCGATCCGTCGTCCTCGAAGGCTTCGTTCACCACGTCCCAGGCATCAACCCGTCCACGGAAATGACTCACGATGGTATAAATATGTTCGCGCATGCGCTTCTTTAATACTTCGCGCGATACGGGCTTGCCGTCTTTGTCGAAGTGGAACCACGGGGCGCACTGCGAGTGCCAGATGAGGCAGTGCCCCTGCACCTTCATGCCAGCGGCCTTGGCCTTGTTGACAAACTGGTCGGCCAGGGTGAAGTCATAGACGCCCTCCTTGGGATGGATAACCTCGCATTTCATGCAGTTCTCTGCCACCACCCAGTTGAAGTGCTTGGCAATGACGGGCCAGTCAGCTGTCTGGTCGTTGCTCACCTGACCGGTGACGTCGTGCTCATTCACTCCGCTCAGGTCGGCCTCCACCTGCCACTGGTTCACGCTCACGCCAGTGTACCAGTAGTCGCGGTAGGCCTCCCACAAGGAGTTCTGCGCCCCTGCGGGGCTAAATGATAAGGCTAAGAATAGGGATGCAAATGCTTTGAATAATCGGGTCATATTGTTGTTTTTTGACACTGAGGTGATGATTATTTGACACTGAGGTGATGATTATTTGACACTGAGGTGAGTTTTTTTAGACACTGATCAGACAGGTCTTACTGATTATACTGATTTTTATCAGCAAAGAGTTCCACTTCTTTGTGAATCAGTTAAATCAGTACGACCTGTAAAATCAGTGTCTCAGAAACCTTTTATTCTGTGTCTGAGTTCGAGCGTGCTTCGATGGCTTTGTTGATTTCGTCAATCTTTTCGTCGCTGAGTTCATACTTCGAGATAATGAAGATGGCGAGCAGCAACAGAATGGCGGGAATGACGCACACAAGCCACAGGATACCCTCTTCGGCAAGTGGGGTCTGGTCGATGACATCGCTGTTGTAGCCAACGTATGCCAGCACAGCAGGACCAACGATGCTTCCGAAGGTCATACCGGCCTTGAAGAACAGTCCCGTCAGGGCGTTCACGATGCCCGAAATGCGGCGGCCTGTGGTGTATTCACCGTAGGAGATGACCTCGGGAACCAAGGCCCACATATAACCCGTAGCCACAATCACGCCAGTGCTCTTGATAAACTGTGCCACGTAAATCATCATCATGCTCGGCTGCTCCATCTTAGAGATGAAATAGAGCATGGCCATACCCACGATGGCGGCACCCAGGAAGATATAGAACATGTTCTTCTTGCCAAACATACGCTTGAACCAAGGCACAAGCGGCATGAAGATGAATGCCGGAATAGAACCGAGGGCCATGAATACCGAAAGCTCCTGAGCAGAGCCGTGCAGGTTGCTGTTCATGAAATAGGCACCGGCAGCGTTGCCCACCGACATCATGGCGAAAGCGGTGATAAAGAAGAAGGCCAGCACACGCAAGGGGCGGTTGCGCAGGAACTCCATCCAGAGGTCGCTCACCTTCACGGTTTCGGTGGCCTTGGCATCCATCACCACACGCTCCTTACACTGCGAGAAGCAGAACATGAGCAGACAGAAGCCTATGATGGCGTAGATGGTCATGGTGGTGAACCATGCCGAGGGATCTTTAGGAAGACTGTCGGACGGGGCACCGGCTATCAGGGCAATGAACAGGGGAAGGCCCGAATTGACGGCCAGACCGCCCACATTGGCCATGAACATACGCACCGAGGTGAGGATGGTGATTTCCTCGGTGTCGCGCGTCAGCGAAGAGTTCAGTGCTCCGTAGGGCACGTTGATGAACGTGTAGAGCAGCTGCATGGAAATGTAGGTGACGTAAGCGTAAATCAGCGACGGTGCGAAGCCGTTGTAGAAACACAGAATGGCAAATCCCGAAAGAGGAATGCCGACATAGAGCAGGTACGAACGGTATTTTCCGTAGCGCGGGTTGCTCTTGTCGATGAGTGCGCCCACGATGGGGTCCCAAATGACATTCGCCACGTTGCCCACCAAGAACATGACAGCCACTGCCGACGGGGTGAGTCCGTAGATGTCGGTGTAGAAAAACAACAGGTAAGTGCAGATTACCTGGAAGATTAAGTTCTGCGCAAGGTCGCCGGAGCCGAAGCCGATGCGCTGGAGCCAATTGAGTTTGTAGAATCCCTTGGATTCCTGAGTTGCTACGTTATTTGCCATAATATTTTAATTTATTGATTCTTTAGTCTTAGTATTTCCTTTGCCGCAAACTCGCCCATCACCTTGTATCCCTTGGCATTGGGGTGCAGCCAGTCTTCCTGCAGTTCCTCACGCAGCTGGGCGGTGTTGTTGGGATCGCGCATCAGCTGGTCGAAGTCTATCACGCCGTCGGCCTCTTGGTTGGTGCGTATCCACTGGTTCACCGTCTGGCGGGCAGCCTCCTTGAAGAAGTTTCCGTCGGCGTAGAAGCTCTTGCCAAAAGGCATGATGGTGCCCATATACACTTTCAGTCCGCGCTCGTGGGCTTTGGCAACGAACGTTTTGTAGGCCTCTATCAGGTCTTTGGCCACCTGCTCGCTGCGCCCGGTGCTGCCACCAATGTCGTTGATGCCCTCGTAGATGATGATGGCCGTCAGGCCGCGCTGCCCCAGCACGTCGCGGTCGAAGCGTTTCACGGCGGGGTCGCTCAGGCCACCGGCCAGCACGCAGTTGCCACCGATGCCCAGATTGACAAGGGCTACGGGCTGAGCGTTGAGCGCCTCGTTGGCCACGTCGGTCCAACGGTTTTGCAGGTTGGTGGTGGTGCCACGGCCGTCGGTGATGGAGTTTCCGAGGGCAGCCACACACTCGTTGCCGCTACCCAGCACGTCGATGGCGGCAATGTTGTACCAGTGGTCCAGTTTCTCAAAGGTGTCGAAACGCTGCCCGGGCTTACATTCGCCCTTCATGATGTACGACGTGGTGCGCGAGCCGCGGTGCGACGTGGCGTTCTGTGGGGTCTTTCCGTAATTGATGGTGAACGAGAGTCGCTGCAACGGCCGCAGGTTATATTTCACTTCGTCGGAGAAGATGGCTTTGCCCGGCTCGATGGTCACGCTACGCTTGCCGCCGAAGGTGAGGTAACGCACCGTTTTTTTCACAATACCCGTATAGTCGGTGCCCGCGCCATCGGTGCGCCCGTTGGCGTCGGCAGCAAGGTCGGCAATATAAACAGACTTGATTTCTACTGGTTCGCGGCTGTACTCGTTGGAGAGCTGCACACGCAGCCGAGAGCCTCCGAAGCCCACATGAATCACCTCGCGCAGGGCGTTGCCTGTCAGTTCGCACGTCTGGGGCATGTCGCCCTTGCCCGTAAACTCAGGAGCGGTGGCCCAGGTGGTCACCCATGTTGGCTGGTTTTGGGCATTCACGCCCAGAAAAGCCATGAACACAAAGAATGTCAAAAGGATGCGTTTCATACTAAAATAAGCTCTTGTGTTTTTTTTATTCTGCAAAATTACTCATTAATTTCCACTCCAATCATACAAAATGTTGCAAGATTATTGCGAAATCTATCATTTAGCCCTTTTTTAACGCTAACGTAACGTTAGCCCTAACGCCAACTCTTAACTCCTAACTCCTATCTCCTAACTCCTATCTCTCTCTTGAGCAGTTCGGCGCAACCATCCTCTAACAGTTCTATCACCAGCTCGAAATCGGCATCGCCGCCGTAGTAGGGGTCGGGCACGGTGGACTGATGCGGATGAAGGGTAAGATAGTCGGCCATGCAACGAATCTTTTGCAGGTCGCTGTCGCTGCGCGCCTTGCGCCGCAGGGCAGCCACATTCTCGTGGTCCATACCAATGATAAGGTCGAACCGGCCGAAATCCGATGGCGTGAACTGTCGCGCACGGCTCGTCATGTTGTAACCGTGGCGCGCTCCGTGGCGGCGCATGCGGCTGTCGGGCAAGTCGCCCACATGCCAGTTGCCAATACCCGCCGAGTCGATGCGGAGCCTGTGCCCCACCCCGCGCTGCTCGGCCATTGCCTGAAGAATGGTCTCGGCAGCCGGCGAGCGGCAAATGTTACCCAGACAGACAAACAGAATGCCTATGGTGCCAGCTTGGGGTGTTCTCATTTCATCGTTCATTTCTCGTGCAAAAATAATCCGAAAAAATGAAAACACCAAATTTGCCACCTTTTTTCTTAGAACTAAGAATTACAGAAACTACAGAAAAAACAGAAAGAACAGAAACAAGACATTTTTAAGTGGGCTCTGTTTTCTGTCCTTTCTGTCTTTTCCGAGGTTTCTGTAATCTCTTTCTTGCAGAACGAAAATCAGCGTTTTGTCCGAAATATTTATCAGATTTAACGCAAAATTAACATTATAGAGCACCGTCTGAGCCACGAAGAAACTTTTGCCACCAAATATGCGAAAAATGAGAAAAAGCATAAAATGCACCATTTCAGCAGTTTACGGAAACCATGCCTTGGTTTGAAAAATTATCTCACGACGATAAAAAATTCCACCGTGAGATAATTTTTTTCTGGCACGAAAAAAACTCCTTCCATCTGCCAAAAAACGCACCGTTTTTGCCATTTTTCTGTCCTTTTCTCATTTCCGGCCACTATTTCCTGCTCACAAAACCCTCAAAACCATGCACAAAATCGGCCGTTTGTGCAACTTTTCCTTCTAGATTTCATTTTCACGACAACAACACCCCTGTCAGAGAATTTCAAATTTTCACTTTTGTTCACAATTCCACTGCTGTCACCCTCCTTTCTCACTTTCCCAGCTCTAACTGATTCCTCACCAACTCGTAGTAGCAGCTGCGGCGGCTGAAGAGCTCGTCGTGCAGTCGATTATATCATCATATAGTTCAGTTGCAATAATTGTAACAATTATAGATATCATAGTATAAAGATTTTGAAATAACAACGGTTTTCTCAGCATTTTTGCACGTAATCCAACAAAATTATATAACTTTGCGTCTAAATATATTATCTCCAAGAGCCTTGGTTAAGACAAATCGCTTAAAGGTTGTGATCGTCAAATAAAGAAGAGAGGAAAATGGTTTCCAGACCAGATAGGAAAGTCAACTTCTACTTTCAGCAAATAGCGCAACTATCCAACTCAGCCTGATTCAAACACTCTTGATCAAATAGCCAAGCTTCTTAACGTTGATAATAAGTATTTTTCAACAAAACTGTAAAAAATTTCAAAATAGAATAAAATGGTAAAAGCAAAACCTTTTATTAAGTGGGTTGGTGGAAAAAGTCAACTCATTGAACAACTGGAAGCACAACTGCCAGCTGACTTTGATAATTGGGACAATGTGACTTATATTGAACCCTTTGTGGGTGGTGGAGCAATGCTCTTCTATATGTTGCAGCGTTATCCTAATATCCAGCACGCAATTATCAATGATATAAATCCAGATTTGGCTATATGCTATCGTACAGTTAGAGATAACCCTGAACAGTTAATAGAGTCTTTGACTGATATTGAAAATGCATATTTGGCTCTTGTAACAGAAGAAGAAAGAAAAAACTTTTTCATGGCTGCACGTGAACGATACAATGAGAAGAAACTTGACACTATAGAGAATACAACAAAGTTCATCTTTTTGAATAGGACTTGTTTCAATGGTCTTTATCGTGTAAACAAAAAGGGACTATTCAATGTTCCTTTTGGAAAATACACAAATCCAACAATTTGTGATTCTGAGACAATTAGGAAAGATAGTGAGTTATTACAGCGTGTAGAGATTTTAAATAGTGACTTTGAAGCAACATTTGAACATGCTCAGGGTAATACTCTTTTCTACTTTGATCCTCCATATCGTCCTCTGAGTGACACGTCTAGTTTCAATGATTATGCAAAAGAAGACTTTAATGACGATGCTCAAATTCGTTTGAAAGAATATTGCGACCGAGTTAATGAGGCTGGTTTTCATTTCATGCTAAGCAATTCTGACTGCAAGGGTAAGAATGTGGATGATAACTTCTTTGATGTACTGTATCAAGCATATCAAATTGAACGTGTTTGGGCTTCAAGAAGCATCAATTCAAATCCGAATAAACGCGGAAAGCTGACCGAGATTCTTGTACACAATTACGAAGCCACAAAAGCAAATGCCCATTATCCTGAGATGGAAACGGAACCAATGTACGCTGCAGAAGCTTTACGTGCTTCTGTCGTAAACTAAATATACCGAATTCGATATAATTAAAAATGGCGAATTCGCCACAATTATAAATGTAAACCAATTAAGAATGATTTTATGATTAGTAGCAAAGTTATCGAGTATATGCGTCCATTGTTTGACATCATTAGTAACTCGAAAGGCAAAACGATAGGTGAAATTAAAGATGAGCTTAATATAGAACGAACAAAAATGGTAAAAGGTGCTTCAGGTCTGATTGTTGAAAATCTTCTCGGGATAGAAAACAATAATCGTGACGAGGCAGATATACCAGAAATAGGTTGCGAAATAAAGATTCTGCCATTACAAAAGAACCGTGATGGTTCCATCAAAGCCAAAGAACCTACAGCAATCCAAATGATTAATTACATGGAGGTTGCTAAAGAAACATGGGAAACTGCTAAACTAAGAGGTAAGATTGCCCTCACATTCTGGGTAGTATATTTGGCTAAAGTGGATGGAAAATCTCTCAACCAAAACGACTACGTGATTGTTGACTATTTCTTGGATCATCCTACAGATATACAGAATGGTGTATTCAAAAAGGATTGGGAAGAAATACAGAGTTACATCAAAGAAGGTCGTGCAGACGACCTTTCTTGTAGTATGGGCGTTTATCTTGAGCCTAAAACGAAAGGTGCCAATAATCAAGATAAAACGGATGCTCCTGACGGAAAGGGTGGAAAAACAAGAGCTCGTAGGCGTGCCTTTTATTATAAGAAGAATTATACTAATACTGCAATAATACCCAATCTTGATTTGTTAACGATAAAGAAAAAGTGATACCGTTATGGATATATTATCAAACTTTTGTTTTGAAATAAAGGCGGCAATTGGCGAAACAGACAATTTGACTATTTCAGAAGCAAGGAAGGTTGTAAAGACCATCAACGACTTCCTTTACACAAACTATCCTGGCATAGGCACTACGTTGGAGTTAGGAGAATACAGAGAGTATTTCTCTGACTTCCATAAGTTCTGGGAGAAGCACCACAAGGAGATTCTTGATTGTAAAATTGATGATGAAAAATGTGAACTTGTAGCAGATGCATTACGTTCTATCTATGTAAAAACGGATGGCGATGCCTTTAGCGAACTTTATGACACATGTGGGCTGAGCAAGCAAAACGTCTGTCGTGTTAGGTTTCTGACAGCGAATCAAGATTTTCGTGGATCTTTGAACTTTGCTAAGTTGGCTAAGATATTCAAAATAGACAACTCGATTTTTGACGAAGAGATAATCCACGAAAACCCTCCTGCATTTATATCTAAAATTGGCATAGCAGACAAATCACAGAATGATAAGAGGAATGGATATGCAGAAACTATTTCCCAATTTTTGCTTGATAAAGGTTGTGACCCTTATGGACTGATAGACAAATACGAGAGAGATATTTTCAAACTCAGGGAAGCAATTATTGCTTGTGATGGTGCTGGCTATGGTAACAAGAAAACAGACATGTTCCTCAGGGATATGGTTGTTTTGGGTGTATGGGATAATGTGTCTGGTTTTGAAAAGATAGATGTCGCCAGCGATGTAAACACAATTAAAGTTGCGTTAAGAACAGGTATTATTAAGACAGAGATTCCATTAGTTTCCAGTTTCCTTGATATATTCTGCCACCAGTATGGTTATATCGAAACGATGAATGCACTTGCCTGGCGTAGAGTATGGGAGTTATGGAAAGAGAAATATCCAGAAGAATGCATCGAGAGCCCTTGCCTGATTGACTATTTCGTTTATAGTGTCATTGGCAAGCAATTTTGCAAAGAGACATTATACTTATTTGAATGTGAGACTCACGAGCATACATTCATGTGGCATTCTGGTAGAAACAAAACTTGTCAAGTTTGCTTAAAGAATGGCATCAAGAGAGTAAAAGCTAATCCTGTAGCAAGAATGATGCCTTGCTCAAATGAGGAAGGATATGTTGCTATTCAAGAGACTCAATATGTTCTGTCTTTACCAGATGAACAGAAAATCAGTGAATGTCCATTCAAAGATATATGTAAAGAGAATCGTTACCTGCAACCGCCGAAATCCATCAGCATTTTAGGACAAACAGGATGGATTACGGCCTATGCAAGAAAAGGTGAAGGTGGTGGCGGTTTAATGGCATAGAAACATGATAACAGCGTATTACAAATCACCAAATCACGACTTCACTCTAGTTCAAGGCGATTGTGTCAAGACATTGTCAGAATTCAAATTTGAATTTGACATGATATTTGCAGATCCTCCATACTTTTTGTCTGGAGGTGGCATATCATGTCAAAGCGGTCAAGTCGTTTGTGTAAATAAAGGAAACTGGGATAAGCCAACCACCCCAGAAGAGATGGATGCGTTTAATCTGAAGTGGCTGTCTGCTTGTAGAGACCACATGAAAGATAATGCAACTATTTGGATTTCAGGAACACACCACAATATCTTTAGTGTGCAGCAACAACTGTTGAAGTTGGGTTTTAAAATACTCAATGTGATAACATGGGCAAAAACTAATCCTCCACCAAACATTTCATGCCGTTATTTCACATACTCAACCGAGTTCATCATTTGGGCAAGAAAGTCGCAAAAAGTTGCTCACTACTACAATTATGATTTGATGAAACAACTTAATGGAGACAAACAAATGACTGATGTGTGGCAATTGCCAGCCATTGGTCGTTGGGAAAAGTCATGTGGTAAACATCCTACTCAAAAGCCACTGGGAGTTTTGGCAAGATTGATTCAAGCCAGTACTCAACCAGGGGCATGGATTCTTGACCCCTTCAATGGAAGTGCGACAACAGGTATTGCTGCCAACTTGCTTGGTAGAAAATATCTTGGCTTGGAAATAGAAAATGAGTTCCTGTCTATGAGTAAAGCCAGAAGGGAAGAAATAGAGAATATAAATATTCGCGGTGATTATCTTGAAAGATTAGCAAAAGCAAAAATCATCTTGCCTCCTGACAACTTCTTTGTAGCGGACGAGACAGACAATGATTATAATGTACCTTGGTTATAAATTGAATTCATCATCTTTTCAAGATTGACAACGAAACGGATAAACCCACTGATTCTCAGCATCAATGCTGATTGTCAGTGGGTATATTATTCCCAAATCGGAACTCCAAAGCCATAATGGGAACAACAGATCACTAAAACCAACAGAGCTATCGTCTTAAACACCATGTAACTCCTTGAACTCCTTGTTTGCTAACCTTGCTAAGTTGAGTTTATTATTCTAATTCGTTTCCAGAAATACCGCACCAAGTTATTTTTCATCTTTCTATTTCGTGTTTCTTCATTATTTTCGTTATCTTTGCAGAATCTAAAACACAAAGACTAATAATAACAGCAAAACAGCATGGAAAACAAAATGAGAAAAGCCTTATTTGTGGTTCTGGCATTGATAGCCTCACTCTCAATGCAAGCAGGCAAGTACAAAAACTTCAAGGTCTCTACCTACATCCGCGCACAGGACGTGGCAAGGATGGAGGACGACAAGTTTCTGAAACAGACGTGGGAAACGGTGAGCAGCCAGGTGGATTTAGACAAAATCTATCTTGAGACTCACCGCGACGCCTTCACCGTGCCCGAGAAGGTGATGACGAAGGTGAAGAAATTCTTCCTGTCGAAAGGACTCGAGGTGGGCGGCGGCATTACGTTCACCCGCTCAGAGCCTACCGACTTTGAGACCTACAGCTACGCACGCGAAGACGAGCGCCAGCAGGTGAAACAGATTTCTGAATTTACCGCAAAACTCTTCGACGACTTCATCCTTGACGACTTCTTCTTCATCGACCTGAAGAACGACGACGAGATAGCAGCCAAGGAGCGCAGCGGCAAGAGCTGGACGGAATATCGCCTGCGGCTGATGGCCGATGCCGGACGCGAGCTGGTGGTGAACCCCGCCAAGGCTGTGAACCCGAAGGTGAAAGTCATCATCAAGTACCCCAACTGGTACGACCATTTCCACGGACTTGGTTTCAACCTCGAGGAGGAGCCCACCTACTTCGACGGACTGTGGACCGGCACCGAGACGCGCGACCCAGGCTCAGCACAGCACCTGCAAAACTACCTGAGCTACAACATCATCCGTTTCTTCGACAACATTGCCCCGGGGCGCAACGGCGGCGGATGGGTGGATGCCGGCGGCATACAGATGAGCATGGACCGCTATGCCGAGCAGCTGCACCTCACCATGCTGGCCAAGACTCCCGAAATCATTCTGTGGAACTACATGCAGCTGGCAGAAGTGAAAATCACACCGGGCATGCGCGCCCGTTGGCAGAGCGCTGGTGACAACAGCTTCCGTTACGACGAGATGGTGGCTCCCTACACACAGGGTGGCAAAACCATCACCCCGACCACCATGGCACGCTTCGCCCACGTAACGCTCCACCAGACCGACCAGCTGGTGGGACTGCTGGGCAAGCCCATCGGACTGGTTTCTTATAAGCCTTACCACTCATCGGGCGAGGACTTCCTGCAGAACTACCTCGGCATGATTGGCCTGCCCATGGACATGCACCCGCAGTGGCAGGACGGCTGCCAGCAGATTCTGCTCACCCAGCAGGCCGCCAAGGACCCGCAGATTGTAGAGAAAATCAAACAGCAACTGCGCAAAGGCGGCGACGTGATTATCACCACCGGACTGCTCAAAGCCATCAAGGACCAGCTGGCCGACGTAGTGGAGCTCTACTGCGGCGACCTGAAAGCCATTGTCAACGACTTCGGCTGGTTTGGAAAGTCGTCGCGCGAGTTTATCATCCCGCAGGTGAAGTATTTCACCAACGATTCGTGGGAGGTGGTCAGTGCGGGCCGTCCGCTTACCGGCGGTGTATCGGGCTACCCCATCCTGTTGCGTGACACCTACTCAAAGGGCATGATCTTCGTGCTCACCATTCCCGATGACTTCGGCAACCTTTACGACTATCCCGACCGTGCGCTCAACGTCATCCGACGGGCGATGAGCAAGGATGTGGGCGCCTACATCGAAGGGCCGTCGAAGATAGCGCTGTTCCCCTACGACAACAAGACCATGGTGGTGGAAAACTTCAACGACAATCCCGTCACCGTGCGCGTGGTGATCAATGCGAAGGTGAGCAGCCTGCGCAACCTCATCACCGACGAGCAGCTGAAGCCCGCCGAACTGCCCGCTCCACAGGGATTTTTCGGCCGCAACCGTTTCTTTGGCTATGCAGAGGGCGCCACTGCCTTCGACATCACCCTTGCGGCGCATAGCTACGTTGGACTGGGGTATGGGAAATGACGCTTCGCTAAATGATAAATGAGAAATGAGAAATGAAAATTTAGGAAAGAAATTAGAATAATTAGTATAATTATCCAAGAATATATTTAAAAAAATTCATGGCGAAATTATTCTAATTATTCTAATTTCTTTCCTAACTCTCCACTCTCAACTCTATGGATAAAGTTCAAAGTTAAACAGTAAACCATGAAAAAAATAATAGCCATGGCGGCTGCACTTTTGATGGCAGCCACGACACAGGCACAGACCTATGACACCCAACTGCTGAGAAACGAGCAGCAGATTGACGATATCATCAAGGGCATGACGCTAGAGGAGAAAATAGAGATGCTCCACGGCAAAAACATGTTCTCGTCGGCTGGCATCCCACGGCTGGGCATTGCCGACATGGAGTATGCCGACGGACCGTTCGGCATACGCGAGGAGATGGAGCCACACTCATGGAACTCGCTCCACCTTACCACCGACTCGGCCACGTTCTTTCCCACAGGCTCGGCACTTGCTGCCACCTGGAGCACCGAGTGGGCCTACGCCTACGGGCGCGGCATGAGCCGCGAGGCCCGACTGCGCGGCAAAGACATGATGCTCGGCCCTGCCATCAACATTCAGCGCATTCCTACGGGCGGGCGCACCTACGAATATCTGAGCGAAGACCCGCTGCTCAGCGGCATGCTGGCCGTGGCCTATACGCGCGGCATGCAAGAACAGGGAACAGCCGTCTGCCTGAAACACTACGCCCTGAACAACCAGGAGAACTACCGTGGATTTGTAGATGTGCACGTGTCACCGCGGGCCATGCACGAAATCTATCTGCGCCCGTTTGAAATGGCCGTGCGCGAAGCCGATGCATGGGGTGTGATGGCCGCTTACAATAAGGTGAACGGTCGCTGGTGCTCGGAAAACGAGCAGCTGCTCACCACCATTCTGCGCCGCCAGTGGGGATTCCCCGGCATGGTAATCAGTGACTGGGGCGGCGTTCACTCTACCGTCGATGCCGTGGTGGCAGGCATGAACGTCGAAATGCCTGGCCAGCGCTACATGGGCAGCGCACTGCTCGACTCAGTCAGGGCCGGACGTGTGAGCGAGGACATTATCAACCAGCGTGTGCGTGAGATTCTCCGTGTACGTTTCACCGTCGCTCCCGTGGCCAAGGACGTGGCCAACAGTCAGCCCGTAGGCCGTGCCGAGGAGATGGAGGTGGCCTTGCAAGTGGCACGACGCTCCATCGTGCTACTCAAAAACGAGCCCCTTGCCGGAAAACAGCCCAAGCCGCTGCTCCCCATCGACCTTCACCGTGTGCGCAACATTGTGGTTGTTGGCGAGAATGCCGTCACCCCCATGGCCCAAGGCGGTGTGGGCGCAGGCGTAAAAACCCGATGCGAAATCACCCCACTAGAAGGATTGCAACAGTTGCTTGGCAACAACGTGAAGCTGACTTACGTGCGGGGCTACAAGGGACTGAGCCGCGAGGAGCGCGAGAAGATGAGAGGCGCTTACCGGTCGCAGTCGAAAGGTTTTGCCAAATCGCAAAACGCTCACGGCTACCCAGCAGCTGACCCGCAGCTGATGGCCGAAGCCGTGAAAGCTGCCAAGCGCGCCGACCTGGTGATATTCGTTGCCGGCGACAACCGTGAGGTGGAAACCGAAGGTTCCGACCGCACCTCCATTGCGCTGCCCTCGGGGCAGGACGAACTGGCCCGCGCACTTGCCAAGGCCAACCCGCGCCTCGTTACTGTGATTGTAGCCGGTGGTCCGGTGGATGTGAGCACCGTGAGCGAGGTGTCGCCAGCCCTGCTCGTGTCGTGGTTCAACGGCTCTATGGGCGGACAGGCACTGGCCGAAGTACTCACAGGACGGGTATCGCCATCGGGCAAGCTGCCCATGACGTGGCCCAAAAGCCTCGACGACGTTCCAGCCTACGCCACCCACTCCTATCCGCAAACCATGGAAAACAACTCACAGGGCGACATCTTCGTAGGACTGGTGAACAACCAAAGCAATGTTCGCACCCAACAGCTCACGGCCAACTATGCCGAGGAGAGTCTGGTGGGCTACCGGTGGTACGACGGCAAGCAGGTGGCCACGGCTTACCCCTTTGGCCACGGTCTGTCGTATACCCAGTTCGCTTACACCGACCTACAGGCCAAACCCACAGCCGAGGGCATCGATGTGAGCTTCCATCTGGCCAACCTATCGGATACCGATGCCGAAGAGGTGGCACAGGTGTATGTGTCGCGTCCACAGTCGCACATCGAACGTCCAGTGAAAGAACTCAAAGGCTTTAAGCGCGTCGCCCTGAAGGGGGGCGAGCAAACCACCGTCACCATCACCCTGAGGCGTGCCGACCTCTGCCATTGGGACGAGGCTGCCGGAACATGGATGCTCGAACCAGGAAAAATCAGCGTCTTAGTGGGCGGCTCGTCGGCCTCGCTGCCACTGCAGCTAGAAGCCAACCTCTGACACACGAAAAAAGCCTGCCAACGCATCCACGCGTTAGCAGGCTTTTTTCAGTCTAGGAGTTGTAACTCCTTGAACTCCTTGAACTCCTCATGGCTTGTAAATCATAATGCCCTGCGTGTCGGCTTCTCGTCCGAGCAGGAACTTGTCGATGAAGGCCTGCACCTCAGGGAACTGCACCTCGGGCAGCTGGCAGTGCGGATGGCCACCAACGATGGACCACCCCATGCGGTCGTCGATACCGAAGCGCCGCCACACCTCGCGAGCGGCCTTGGCCGACTCCAGGGCCGACACATCGGCCAGCCACTTATAGTCGGGATTGCCAAGAATGAGCAGGGCCCGCGGACAAACCATGGCACAGAGCTCATGCTGGTCGTAGGGCATGCGATAAACGCTGTCGCCAGCGAACGTGGTGCGCATGCTCTCCTTGAACCAGTGATAGTCGGTGTGGTCGAGGTCTTCTACGCCCTCCAGCGTGTGCGACACACGCCAGGCAGCTGCACCGCCACCACCAGGTTCCTGAGCAATGGTGAGGGCAATACGCTCATCGAAAGCGCCAGTGTAGAGTGCCATCTTGCCGGCATACGAACAGCCCGTAACACCAATGTGACGGGTGTCAATCTTGGTGACTTCGGGTCCTAACTGCTGCAGTCCGTCGATGAGTCGGCTCACACCCCACGCCCACATGCTATAAGCACCGTTCTCGGAGAGTTGGGGGTAGAGGCGGTCGAAGTCGTGCTCGCCACGCTCGTGATGGCGGCCCCACTGACCGTAGTCGTTCACCTGTTTTTCGTGGAACGTCATCGTGGCGATGGGGCGGTCGGCAAACAGCTGTCGCGGCAGCGAAATGCCACTGGTGCCAAGCATCAGGGCGTAAGGCGGCTGCTGGTTCTTGGGATACTGGATTTCGGAGCGCAGCGTGAGCGTCTGTCCGTTGACGGTAACATCGACGACGAGCGTATCACCTTGCATGCGGGCTTTCACGGCCTCAGCGGGCACAGCAGGCTTCTCGCCGATGCCATAGTGCTGAATCTCGGCGGCAATCTCGTTGCGGCGGTGCTCCCAGTCGGCGAAGTTCTGCACACGACCCTTGCCGTTGCTCCATGCCATGACATCGGGCAACTGCCGCGATTCGGGCAGGCGGTCGTAGCCTGGCATAGCGGGCGGGGCGAAGTGGTTGCCCGTGTTTTCCTGATCATAGACAAGCGGACGGGTGGAAGCGATGGCGTCAGTATAAGTAAAATCGTCGAACAGCGCATAACCGCCCGTGCGTTTGGTGGCATAGCAGAAGAGCGCGTACTTGGTTCCCATGAAAAGCCGGCGATAGTCGAAACGCATGTGGTAGTCGCTGCCTATGCGGTTCCACTCTTTTCCGTCGGTGCTATAATAGAAAGTGGCGATATCGCGCCCCGAGCGGAAGTTGCCGTCGATGCGCAGCCAGAGGGTTTTCTGCTGTTTGCCCAGACTAATGGTCTCTGCGGTCTTCGCCTGCACATCCTCTATGGCCTTTTCCTTCTCTGTGAGTTTTACTTCCTGCTCAGACATAGCCAATTCGTATTTGCTGCCAGTCCGACAGACAGTGAGAACACCCGAATGGCCATTGAAAGCCGCCAGTCCGGCACAGTCGCCGTCGGCAAGATGGCTCACATCGAGTTTCACTGTGGCGGCACATGTGGGTCCGCACATGCGTTGAGTGAGGGTGTTGGGAGCTTCATAAAGATTTTTCACCACACGGCTGGTTTTGAGCTGCAATTGTCCTCGCCAGAGCGACCACGCCTCATCGACAGGATTGTGATTCCACTGCCAAAGGTAGCTCAGACTAGAACCGTCGAAACTGTCGCTGCCCACAATGCCGGGGAGATTGGAGAGGGGAGAGGCCGCACTACTGGTGAGCGGTCGCATTTTTTCGGGCACATGGCCTTGCTCGTCACCAAGCACGGGCCAGCCGTCAATCCAGCGGCAGGGCATGAGCAAGGGCACACGCCCCACTCCACCACGGTCCTGGAAAATGACACCATACCAGTCACCGTCTTTCGAATCGACAATGGTGCCCTGACCGATATAGCCAAATCCGCCGAAATCGGTTTCCAGAATGGTACGTTTCTCGTAGGGACCCTGAATGTTGTCGGCACGGTAGCACACCTCGCGACGATGGCGCCCCGGTGCCCACACATGCGAAATCATGAGCAGATAGTAGCGTCCGTTGTGCTTCACCATGCGCGAGCCTTCGAGCAGCCCCTTTTCGTCGGCCTCGCGAGTGAAGATGCGACGCTCTGAGCCCTCGATGACTCCCGAGAGGTCGGACTTCAGTTCGCACATCTCGCCGGTACCATAGACCACATAAACGCGGTTGTCATCGTCGAAGAAGAGCGAGGCATCATGAAAATGGCGCATGCGCGAGACGAGTGTCCACTGGCCGGCGGGGTCGGTGGCCGAATAGATGTAAGTGTCGCCCATGCTGCCTGCCTCGTTGGGGGCAAAGAGCACGTAGAAACGCCCGTTGTGGTATTTCAACGAGGTGGCCCACTGACCGCGCCCATACACGGTGCCTTCCTTCAGATCGTACTTAGGTGAGTCGGTAAGACGAGGGAACACGTAGCCGACGGTCTCCCAATGAGCCAAGTCGCGCGAACGCATAATAGGGGCACCAGGCATCAGGTGCATGGTGGTAGAAATAAGATAGAAATCATCGCCCACGCGGATGATGTCGGGGTCGGGCACATCTGCCCAAATCATAGGATTGGACGTAGAAGCTTCTGCCACCTTTGGAGCAGAGTTTTCGGGCTTCTGTGCATGAATGGGCAACCCACACAGGAAGGCTGCCACTAGGATGAGGAGAAAAAGATGATTTTTCATAAGGTGGTTATTTGATATGATTTTCCAGGTTGAGTGTCGATGTCATATTCATAGACTTTGAACTTTGAACTTTGAACTCCTTGAACTTCTTGAACTCCTTGCTTACTGCGTGGCGCTTTGATGACAGCGGGCTGCAGCAGCTGATTAGGGCAAGTACCTTTGGCAGGACGCAAGCCTTTGCCTTTCAAGGGAACATAAGAACGCAGGCGCAGAACGCCGCCTAGCCGCGAGGTGACTTTCGCCTCGACTAGCTGTCCCCCACTCCACTTCATGCCGACTTCGAAACCGCCGCGGGCACACAATCCCCGCACTGCGCCTTCGCTCCACTCGTCGGGCAGGGCGGGCAGCAGGTGGACTGCACCGTCGTGGCTCTGCAAGAGCATCTCGCAGACACCAGCGGCCATGCCGAAATTGCCATCAATCTGGAACGGAGGATGGGCATCGAACAGATTGGGATAGGTGCGCCCGTCGGGATATTCGCGCATCTTACGGTCGTCGGGCAACAGATGGAGCATATTCTTGATAATCTGAAATGCATGGTTGCCATCGAGCAGCCGTGCCCAGAAGTTGATTTTCCAACCGAGGCTCCAGCCCGTGGCCATGTCGCCACGCTGACGGAGCGTAGTGGCTGCGGCCTGAAACAGTTCGGGATGACTGTAGGGTGAAATCTGATTGGAGGGATAGAGTCCGTAAAGATGCGACACGTGACGGTGCTCGTCTTTGGGGTCGTCGCCGTCGATGAGCCACTCTTGCAATTGTCCGTAGCGACCTATCTGCATGGGAGGCAGCTTGTCGAGCGCAGCACTATAAGCGGAAAGCTGGGCATTGTCGGTTCCCAACACCCGGCCGGCGGCAATCACATTGCTAAGCACGTCGAAGGCAATCTGGTTGTCCATAGTCGAGCCGGCGGTGACAGTAGTGGTTTTTCCCAACGGACCATGCTCGGGCGACACCGTGGGCACTGTGACCAACCAGCCAGCGGCCTGTTTCACCTCGCCCGTAGCGGGATAGGGCTGCATATAGTCTAAAAGGAAATCGGCCGCGCCACGCATCACGGGATAGTATTTTTTCAGAAACTCTTTGTCGCCCGTGTAAAGATAATGCTGCCACAGATGCGTAGTGAGCCAGGCTCCGCCCGTGGGGAACATGCCCCAGGTGGTACCATCCACCGGCCCGGCTATGCGCCACAGGTCGGTGTTGTGATGAGCCACCCAGCCACGGCATCCGTACATCTGCCGGGCAGTCACGGCACCTGTCTCGCTCAGGTCGCGAATCATGCTGAACAAAGGTTGTTGCGTTTCGGCCAGGTTGCCCACCAGAGCAGGCCAGTAGTTCATCTCAGCATTGATGTTGATGGTGTATTTCGAGTCCCACGGCGCTTCCATCTTGTCGTTCCAGACGCCCTGCAGGTTGGCTGGCTGTCCGCCGGGCTGCGACGAGCTGATGAGCAGGTAGCGCCCGTATTGCATCATGAGCGACACCATGTCCATGTCCTTGCCACCAGCGAAAGCAGCCAATCGCTTGTCGGTTTGCAGACCAGAGTTTTCTGACTTGGCAAGTGTCAGCGAAACGCGGTTGTACTGCTGCTGATACTCCCTGATGTGGCTGTTGAGCAACTGTTTGTAACTCTTTCCGCTCAGTGAGGCCAGCGTCTGGTTGTTCTTTTGCGTGGGGTTGCCGCTGATGTCGTGATAGTTGATATAGTTGGTGGCAGCAACAATGTAGAGTGTGGCCGTGGTGGCATTTTTCACCGTGATGGTTCCGTCAGCATCCTGGGTCACCCCGTCGGTCTGCACCTTCACACGCGCCTCAGCGGTCAACTTGCCGGGTATGCCCTCCTGCTCAACATTAGATACGGTGCACGTAAGCTGATGGTTGTTCACAGAGCGCTGGGGCTTCAGCCTACTCTCGTATGCAATGCCGAAACTGAGCGCGCCTTTCTTGCTGGCCTTCATGTTCACCACTATCACATTGTCGGCCTGCGAGGCAAACACCGTACGCTCATACTTCACGCCACCCACCTCATAGCTAGTGGTGCAGAGCGCATTGGCAAGATTCAGTTCGCGGCGGTAGTTTACGGGCTCGGCCGTCGACGGGTAGTCGAACGCCAGCTTGACGCTGCCCAACGGCAAGAAGCGCATGCCATGGGGACCTTTGATGAAATACTGGTCAATCAGCGCATGAGCTTCTTGCTCCTTTCCGTCGAAAATCAACTGGCGAACCTCATTCAGGTGAGCCTTCGACTCTGTGCTGTTGTTGTTGTGGGGCGAGCCGCTCCAGAAGGTCTCCTCGTTAAGCTGTATCTCTTCCGTGCCGGTGCCGCCGTAAATCATGGCGCCCAAATGGCTGTTACCAACAGGTAAAGCCTCCAGCCAATGTGTGGCGGGCTGACTGTACCATAGCGAATGTTGTTGCGCCCATGCTGCGGTGGTCACCAGACACACAAGGGCTGCTGTCAGAAATAGTTTCTTCTTCATGTTAGGTGTTGGGTGTTAGGTGTTGGGTATTGGGTGTTAGGAAAGAAATAAATAAATTTTTTTATCCAAGAATTATATTTTAATTTCATGGCGAAATTATTCTAATTATTCTAATTTCTTTCCTAAATTTCCCAAATTCTTCATTTTTCATTTCTCATTTATCATTTAGCGAAGCGTCTGTCGCTGCCCGATTCTGATTTCTTTTCCTTTATATTTGACTGTTTTGGTGGAGCCATTTGGCCAAACCACTTTCACAATGCGACTCTCAGGCATTTGCTCGTAACGTCCCTTCCGCTTGCCAATGGTCAGTGTGCGGCGCGCGTCGTCCCACTGCATCCGTATTTGCGAGTATTCACCCCGCTCATAGTTGCGACTACAGCCGTCGTCCTCGTAAAGCGTAAAAACGGCATCAGCACCAGGATATACACACACTTGCAGCGAATCGACTTTGCTGCCTCCTTGAACTTCTTGAACTCCTTGTTTACATACAATCGAACCTCCACGGGCAAAAAGAGGAATCGTGCGCTCGTCAACCGCTGTCTCAACATACTGTCCGCCACCATAGTGTCGGTTTTCATGGCGACAGTCGTACCAACCACCGGCATTCTGGGGCAGATAGCTTTTCCACGTCTTGGCATCGGGCTCGGTAATCGGACTAACCAACAGCGACGGGCCAAACATATATTCATATTTCTGCTTGAGAGCCTCCTCGTCGGCCTGAAAATCAAAAATGAGAGGACGCATCAGGGTGCTGCCCTCAAAACTCACGGCTGCCGCCACGCTATAGATGTAGGGAATGAGCCTATAGCGCTCGTACAGGCAGTCGGAAATGACCGATTGTGCCTTGGCACCATAGTTCCAAGGTTCGGTGTTGCTCATGTAGCCATGCACGCGCATCAGGGGCAGATAAACACTGGTCTCTATCCATCGCAGCATGCGCTGAATGTAATCAGCATTATTGTACTGGTCGGCTGGACGGAAGAAGCCTCCTGCATCGTAGGTCCACCAGGGAATGCCCGCAGCTTGCAGTCCCAGTCCGGCTGTCAGCTGGCGACGCAGCGTCTCCCAGTCGTTGCCAACGTCGCCACTCCACAATGCCGAGCCATAACGCTGAATACCGGGAAAACCGCAACGCGTGAGGATCATAGGACGTGCCGACAGCTGGCTCTGCAAACCTTCAAACACCGTCTTGTTCACCAGCAGCGGATAAACATTGCGCACTTGCTCGCCCTGCCATTGGCCGTTGTTTACTTTGCGGCCCACCAAGTCGTCGTTCTCAGGCTCTGTGGCATCTTGCCACCAGGCATCAATGCCTAAAGGCACCAGCCGCTGGCTGAAATTTCTCCAATAGGCAGCAGCAGCCTCGGGACGGAAAAAGTCTATCCAGTCGGTTTCAGGAATATAGTAGCCGTCGCTGAGCATTTGCTTGCCCACTTGCGAGTTTTTGTCTATCTTCGACCAAACGCTCACCATCAGCCGCATGCCCATGTGGTGCAGACTGTCGGTAAGCAGACGCGGGTTGGGATAAAACTCCTCGTCAAACTGCATGGCATTCCAACCATGTTTCCCCCAGTACTGCCAATCCTGTACCAGCACACTGACGGGCATCTGCTCACGAACAAAGCGATTGGCTGTCTGAAGAATCTCTTCTTGAGAGTGGAACCGCTCGCGGCAATGAATATATCCCAAGGCCCACTGGGGCATGAGGGGCGACTGTCCTGTCAGCTGCCTGTAAGAGGCAATGATTTCATCGGGCGAACCTACAAAAACCGTGTAATCAACTGCATCGGCCACCGGTGAACGGAAAACGGTTTCATCTTTCACACGCCCATAAAAAACCACGGGCTGGTCGCCATCCGACAACTCGGCAGCAAGCTGGTGCTGTCCGGCCTCAAGATGCACAATGGCAGAGGCCGTTGGCGGGAGCCACAGGTTTTTCATGTCAATGACCTCTGTGCCGTCGATGGTCAGATGATGGCGGCGCGCCATTTTCTGCCCCACATCGAGCAGCAGGGCATAGTCGCCACTTTCGGCCACTTGCAGTGTGGCACAGAACGTGTGGTGCCTGCGCACCTCCTGTCGTCCGCCCTCGGTAGAGGTTACATTCACCACTTCCTGTTCACCGTCTTGTGCTTGTTCGACCAGCCGGACACTGCTGGCAAGCGGGTTGAACTCCGTCATGCCGTAATTGTTCCAAAGCAACCCGTACCCGCGGCTCGAGAGCATCATGGGAACAGATATTTGCGTGTTCACCTGAGTCAGCCGCCGCGACAGACCGCGAACGTTGCTGCATCCGTCCTGAAACTGTCCCAATCCGAAAAGGCTCTCATCCACAGGCGACTCCACCACCAATGTGGCCACACCATTTTCAAGCTGGTGAGAGGTAGCAACAAACACCGTTTCGCCCGCTTTGTTCTTCACACTGATTCGTTGGTTTTCGGTGTCGGTCACCACGCTGATTTCGTCGGTGCTCACCTCCTGGCTGTCACGGTGCTCATAGAGCCAGTCGGGCAACGACGGGAGGGTGGCAGTCCCCTCGTTTTGAGCATATTGAATTCTGACGGCGTTCCGGGCCACCGTCCGCACTGTGAGCTTTCCTTTACCAAAAGGAATGGTAGAGGCATGAACACAAAGGCTGCAAAGCAGCAACAAAGTCACTGTGAGAACTGACAATTGAGTATTGACAATTGAGAATTGATGGTTGACAGAGGTCTTATTCATTATGTATGATACGTTATACATTAAACATTAAGCATTATTCATTATTCAAAATGCTATTTCTTGTTTCTTTCCGTTATATTCAATGGTGCGGCTTTGGCCGTCGGGCAACACAACAGTGAACTTGCGCTGACCTATCATGCCTGGATAGGATCCTTGACGGTCTTCAATCGTAAGAGTACGACGCGCGTCGTTCCATCGCATCAATATCTGCGAGTGTTGGCCGCGCTCATAGTTGTAGTTGTCGCCTTCGTCTTCATAGAGTGTGAACGAGCCGTCGGCTCCGGGATAGACACGCAGTTCGAGACTGCCCCAGTCTTTCTGTCCCACATATTGCATTTCGGGTGCCAGCGGAAGAATACTGCCAGCACGCACAAACATGGGCACACGGTCGATAGAGGTTTGTAACGAAACATTTTGCCCGCCACGGTAGCGCTGACCATTCCAGAAATCATACCAGTCGGCTCCTTTGGGCAAATATTTGCTTACACTACGTTTTTCTGTCCATTGCACTATTTCTGGTGAAGCATTGGCCTTGACAGACTCTTTTTTGTCCCAGCCCGTCATCGCGTCTTCTTTGATGATTTGTTCCTGAGTATATTGTGCAGTCAAAATAGGAGCAGCCAAGATGCTCTGCCCAAACAAAAACTCGTCGGTCATGTTCCACACTTGTTTGTCGGCAGCAAAATCGCTGAACAGCGGACGCAAATAGCTGCCGTTGTTGCTCGTTACCTGCCAGGCAGTGCTATACAGATAGGGAATCAGACGGTAGCGCAGACGGATGGTGCGCTCGATGGCATCGTAAATGGGTTCGCCTTTCTTACCAAATTGCCATATTTCACGCGGTGCATCAGCACCATGACTCCTAAACACCGGACAGAACAACCCGTACTGCATCCATCGGACGTAAAGCTCCTGGAACTGCGGATTCTGTGGTGCCGAACCTGGGCCTTTGGTGTTGTAAGAGCCACAGAAGAAACCACCGATGTCGGTATTGAAGTTGGGATTGCCTGTCAGCGAAAAACTCAGTCCGGCGGGTACTTGTTTACGCAGCATGTCCCACGACGAAGCCACATCGCCGCTCCACATGTTTGAACCGTAATGCTGCTGTCCGGCAAATGCCGAACGTGTCATGATAAATACGCGCTTCTCATCACTGGGCGTTGCGTGTGGCATGTTGCGCTGACTCTCATAAACGCCTTTTACCGTCATCAACGGAAAAGCGTTGCGCAGCGAGCGCCATGTGCCACCACCCGAGCCGGCAGCATGCTCGTAATCCGATTCGCGAGGATCAAAAAAATCCGGGTCGGTGGAGTCCATCCACCAGGCGTCAATATCGTAGTCATAAAGCGTTTTCAGGTTGTCCCAATATATTTTTCGTGCCTCTGCACTAAAGGCATCATAGACACGCACACCCGACGGATAGTCCTTGCGTGGAGGCCAAAAGGTGAGTCCACTCTGCGGCCATGTATCGAAGTCGAATAGCAGATTTTTCTCGGCCAGCTGCCGATAGGCCTTGGTCATAGGGCCAAAGCTCGCCCAAATGGAAATCATCAGGTGGGTGTTTTTCTCGTGCGCCTTCTGCACCATCTGCTTGCCGTCGGCGAAGTCCTCAGCCAAGAAGTCCATGGCATTCCAGAGGTAGTTGCTGCCCCAGTACTGCCAGTCCTGGATGATGCCGTCGAGCGGTACCTGCAACTCACGATATTTATCCACCACACCTAGCAACTCCTTACTGCTCTTATAACGCTCTTTCGACTGCCAGAATCCGTAGGTCCAAAGGGGAAACATGGGCACATCGCCCGTCAAGTGGCGCATCTGGGCTATCACTCCGTCGGCAGAGCCACCATACATAAAAAAATAGTCGATGCACTCACCCACTTCCGATGTAAACGACATTCCTTGTTTCAAGTCATCGTCAAAATGAGTAGGCGAATAATTGTCCCAAAACACGCCCCATCCCTTGATGCTCTGTACAACACTTTGAAAGTCTTCCAAGTTCGACTGTTCCATTCTGACGTGGGTGTTACGGCGGTTTATCTGCCCGTTTTGCAGCGTACCAAGACCATAAACAGACTCGTCTTTGTCGAGCAAAAACCGCTGAGTTACTGTATATTTACCTGCATCTGCTCCTGTAGCACGCTGTTCAAAACGATGGGCTTTCTCGCGCAACAGCACCTTTCCTTTCGGGGTCAGGAAAGTAAGGCAACCGGTGCGTTCGTCAAGCCGAACCGTCAGTTCACTGCTTGAAACAGCATTGCCCTTCTTTTGGGTAAAAACTTGCTGGGGCTTGGCTATCACCACCAGACTTGTCTGCCGACTCAACTGTGCAGCAGATGACTCTGGCAATTTCACTACGTGAACAATGCCTGGGGTAAAAAACTCAACGGTCACTTTGTCTGCAGCATGCAGACCAACAGCGATGGTGAGCAAAAGGACTGATGTTAAAATTTTAATTTTCATGGGAATAGGAGAAATGGGTAATTGTTTATAGTTTACGGTTTACAGTCATTTTTGGATGACGAGCACGAAGCCACCGCGAGGCTGGCAGCGAATTTCTTTGATTTGACTTTCCTGCACGGCGTTACTGATTGCCCAAGGCTTAACATCGTTGCCGCTGTCGGCAAAAAGCTTTGATAATTGACAATTGACAATTGATAATTGATAATTATTTTCGTTGTCATTGTCGTTAGCGTTAAGGTTAGGGTTATTCAACCGTTTCCAGTCGGGGGCAATGGTCATGGGTTCGTCGGTGCCATTGATGCCAGCCACATACCAAGTGTCACCCTTGCGACGAGCCACTACCGCATACTGCCCAGGATAGCCGCCCAGCAGGCGGGTGTCGTCCCAAGTGGCGGGCAAATGGGAGAGAAACTGCTGCACTTCGGCGGGCTGCGCGTAGTAGCTCTCAGGACGGTCGGCCAGGTGTTGCAGACCACTTTCGAAAAGCACGGTGAGTGCCAGCTCGTGGGCATGGGTAGTGATGTGAGGGTGTTGCGAGTCGCTAAAGGCACAAGGAGTGTAATCCATAGGACCTACTACGTTGCGTGTGAAAGGCAGCGTGGAATTGTGGGCGGCGGCGCGGCGCGTGAAGGTGGGCACATTGTTATACCACTCTGCGCCATATACGCCCTCGGTACTGAGCAGGTTGGGCCATGTGCGCTGCCATCCGCGCGGGATGGTTGCTCCGTGGAAGTTGACAAGCAAATGATGACGGGCGGCGCACTCGAGCAGGTCGAGGCAGTAGTCCATATTCATCTGGTTGTCGCCGGAGAAAAAGTCTATTTTTACCCCTGCCACTCCTTTTTGCTCGCACCATGCAAACTCGCGCTCACGGTCGTCGGGTTTATTGAGCCTGAATTTGGGTGTGGGAGCACCATCGACCCACCCTACTGACGAATTATACCAAATGAGCGGTTTCACCTTTTTGGCATGGGCATAGGCGATGGCATCATCGATGGTGTAGCCGTCGCGCATCTCGTCCCATTCGGCATCAATCAGCACGTAGGGCAACTGCAGGCGGGCAGCCATATCTACATATTTCCGAATGATGCTCATATCGTTGGAACCGTGGTTATAGGCCCAATAAATCCACGAAACCACACCTGGCTGAATCCAACTGGTGTCAGCCACAGCACAGGGCTCTGCCACATCGGTGACAAGGGTCGATTCGACGATGGTCTCCAGTGTGCCAGCTATCACTACGCGCCAAGGCGTGTGCCAATTGCCTGTAAGAAGCTGTTCGTTCTGGTCGGGTACAACACGAAACAGCTCCAACGACTCATCGTTGTAAAGACACGAAGCACTCTGACGACGCTCTATGTTGGCCTCGGTGATAAGGGCGTAGGGCTTTGATAATTGATAATTGATAATTGATAATTGATAATTGTTAGCGTTAGCGTTAAGGTTATTGTTGGAAGGTGCCTCCACCAGCACCGGATAGCCCCAACGACAATTGTAGCCGTCGGCCGAAACCGACAATGGTCCGTACGAAGGCACTGGCTTTACCCGGGCGGTAGTGTCTAAAGGGAAGAAGCCCTCGTAAGAGTCGGCCCACTGCTGCATCCAGCGGCGCGTGCCCTCGGCTATTCGGTAGGTGGTCAGCTCACGGGGCACCCGCTCACCCGCCAGTCCAGACAGCTCATAACGAAATGCCAGGCCATCGTTGTAGAGTCGCACCACCATTTTCACCTGCTCACTCAGCTCCATCACATATTCGTTGGCCTCGTTGGTGCAGTGAAGCCGTTTACCCGCCAGCATCTGGTAGTCGGTTTTCAGGGTGCGAACAAATTTCAATTGTCTCTCTCCTCGCTCCACTCTCCTCTCTCCTCTCTCTATGCCCACTTGAGGAATGCAGAGCAAAGGCTTCTGCTGGTAGCAGAGGGTCATTCCGCTTCCTTCATTAGTTGTTTCTAACGTCAACAGGCCGTTAGGTGAAGTAGCTTGCGCCCCTGCGGGGCTAAATGACAAATGAGAAATGATAAATGATAAACAAAAAACTTTGAACATAGTCAATTTTACTATTTTACAATTTCACTATTTTACAATTTGGCACATTCTTTATTATGCATTATGAATTATGAATTCTTCATTTATCATTTATCATTTATCATTTAGCGAAGCGCCACCAGTCGAGTCTCACATTGCCGCTAGTCTGGCTAAAACAGATGTAGAGGTCGTGAACGTCTGCCGCACCCTTCACCTTTGTGGTAAAGCTGCGGTATTTGTCTGCCGAGCCCGTTGACGAAATGCTCAGTGTGCCCACTACAGGACCGTCCTTGCTGTCGAGGCGCAACTCAACCACGGCGCGCCCGTCGGCAGCGGCATTGATGGTAAAGCTCTTGGCACCCTTACTGCCGAAATCTACGCCACGCAGCCGGATGTACTCACCGTCGTTGAGGTCATAGATATACATGTTTCGGCGACCCGTAGATTCGGGCATCTTGGCCACTATGCCAGTGTTCTCGATGCCCATTTTAGCAGACTTCAGACCGTAGCCCCATGCCATGGTTTCGGCTTCCACCCGCTGATAAGGATTCAGCCACTGCACCTGCGCGATGGGCTTCTGGTCGAGCCAGTAGGGCACTTCGGGAATGGTGCCGTCGGCATTATAGGTGATTTCGGTGGCCGACACGCTGCGCCGCTCGTGGTGGATGTAGGTGTCGAGATGCATCAGGTCGTAGTCCTGACCGAAAATGTAGGAGCGGCCTTTGAAGTCGCAGATGCCGGGATGATTGCCACGGTCGCGCTCGGTAGGTCGCATGATGTAGCCTTTCGACTGCCAGGGACCAGTGGGCGAGTCGCTCATGGCGTAGCCCAGTGCTTCGGGACAGCAGGTGGTGGCGTAGGCCAAATAATAATGTCCGCCACGCTTGTAGAACCAAGGCCCCTCCTGATAGTGGTCAATGTGGTAGTCCAGTTTGTGAATGTCGCCTTTCAGCGAAATCATATCTTCGTTGAGCAGGGCATAATAGGTGTTAGGATTGCCCCAGTACATATAGGCCTGCCCGTCGTCATCGATGAACACGGTGGGGTCGATGTCGTCCCAGTGCTCCTGCTGCCAAACAAGGGGTTTGCCCAGTGGGTCGCGGAAGGGTCCGTAGGGCGAATCGGCCACCAGTACGCCAATGCCATGACCATGCAACGGGGCGTAAAGATAGTATTTCCCGTTGCGCTCAACGGTCTGAATGGCCCATGCGCCATTTTCACGCGAACGCCAGGAGAAGTCTTTCAGCGATGCCACCGCACCGTGTTCCGTCCAGTTCACCATGTCGGTGGTGCTCCACAGCAGCCAGTCGTACATAAAGAATCCGGCTGAGCTTTTCTCGTTCTCATCGGCAATGTCTTCGGGCGATGAATCGTGCGAAGTGTAGAGGAACAGCGTGTCGCCCACCACCATAGGCGACGGGTCGGCGGTATATTTGGTCTGCATCAGCGGCATGTTCACCTGCTCCAGACCGCGCATTTCCCACCAGTCGAAGTTAAACAGTTTCGGACCCTTGCGGCCGGTGAATTTCAGGTAAAGGTCGTGTGTGTTCTCGACAGATGAAATCAGGGGTGAAAGTGATGTCACGTCGGCCGTGAGCGTCTGCCACTGCTCCCAGCCACCCGTAGCAGGCACTTCGAGCCGGCACAGCAGCTTGCCGCCCAGGCTGTCTATTCGCACTTCTATCTGACCGCCACGCAGACCGCTGGCCACACGGGCCGTGAACGTGCGGGGCACACGGCTTCCAAAGGCCACGTTCTGCAACTTGATGTAGTCGCCATTGTGTATATCGGTAACATAGACTCCCACCTGCTCGTTTTGCTCGGTCTTCACTCCTTGCGAGAACGCCATGGTCTCGGCCTCCACACGACAGTAGGGATTGAACGTTGCCACGGGCTTCACACCATTGTCGGTGGGCATGATGGTAGGAAACGAACCGTCGGCATTGTATTTAAACTCCTCTACAGCCACACTGCGGCCAAAACCTCCGCCCTGCGGCAGTTTGCCAGTGTGATAGAAGAAATACGAATGTCCTTTGTAGTCGGCCACACCACAATGGTTGGTAAACGAGTTGGTCTCGCAGAGTGGCATAATCTCTCCGGCATAGGTCCAGGGGCCTGTCGGCGAGGGAGCCGTGCTATAGCTGATATGCTCAGGGACACCACCTGCGGCATACAGCAACCGATACGGCTGGTCTGTTTTAATCTTTAATTTTTCATTTTTAATCTTCATCAGCCACGGGCCTTCAACATAAGCATCCTTATATTTCACGCCCTCCTTGCGCTCGCTCATCATAGGACCGCCGAAAGCAGCCTCGGTCATGGGGAGCCGTCCTACCTCGCCCTCGTAGCTCACCATGTCGCGATTCAGTTTCAGATAATAGCACTGCGGATTGCCCCACATGAGCCAGGCCTGCCCATCGTCGTCAATCAGCACGGTGGGGTCGATATGGTCCCACGAACCATTCTCAAAAAGCGGCTTTCCCAAAGCGTCGCGGAAAGGACCTGTAGGCGAATCGCTCACGGCCACGCCGATGGCCATGCCTTTCGACAACCTCGAGTGGGCACAGATATACCAGAAGAACTTGCCGTCGCGCTCCACACACTGCGATGCCCAGGCACGGTCGTCGGCCCAGGAGAAACTCTCCAGCGCCAACGGCGAACCGTGGTCGGTCCAGTTCACCATGTCCTGAGTGCTATAAACACGCCATTCCTGCATCCAGAAAAAATCGGCACCGTCCTCGTCGTGACCGGTATATACATACATGGTTCCATTGTGAACCATCGGCGCCGGGTCGCTTGTACACCATGTCTGCACAAACGGGTTCTGCGCCAGCACTGGCATTACCAACACCGACAGCAGAACTGCTATTAAACCTGATTTGTAATTCATAGTCTATTTCACTATTTTACGATTTCACTATTTTACAATTTCACAATTTCACTATTTTACAATTTCACAATTTTATTATGCATTATGCATTATGCATTATTCATTATGCATTACATTATGCATTATTTTAGCACCACTCCGCCGTTGCAGGGTATCGTCACCGTCAGCTGCTGCTTTTTGTTCAGTTTCACAGTCTTGACGCTGCCGTTCAGCTGTGCGTCATCACTATACATACTGAGCTGCGCGCCCTTATCGAACATAGGCAGGGTGAGCACGACCTTCAGCGGTTTCTGATCGGCATTCACGCCCGCCACATACCACTGGTCGCCGCTGCGACGGGCCAGAACAACGTAACGCCCCGGATAGCCGTCGATGTAGCGCACCTCGTCCCATGTGGTGGGCACGGTCTTCATGAAATCAATTGCCCACGCAGGAGCATCAGTCAGGTTGTTGGGAGCCAAGGCGAAGTGCTGCACACTGCTTTGGAAAAGCACCGCCGTGGCGAGAGCAAACACATCGCTCGTCATGCGGCGCGTGCCGTGTTGGTTGTCAGCACCGTAGTGCTTGTTGAGTGCCGAGCCGCCAAAGTCCATCGCACCCACGGCATTGCGCACAAAGGGATGGATGGTGGCATTGCGCGCCTCCACATTGCAGAAGTCCTGCGAGAAATGCAGGTTCTCCGAGGCCAGCACCGCCTCAGAGGCCACATAGTTAGGATACATGCGCTCCCAGCCGCGCGGCAGGGTACAACCGTGGAAAATCACCATCAGCCCGTGCTCGTTGGCATCGGCCAGAATATCCTCGTAAAGTTGCATCATGGGCTGCTTGTCGCCACCAAAGAAATCCACCTTAATGCCACGAATGCCCGTGCGCTCCATCCAGGCCATCTCCTTCCTTCGCTCAATGGCATTGTTCATTTTGCCGATAGGTGTTTGCGGAGCATCGTTCCATGCACCGTTGCTGTTGTACCACAAAAACAGTCCCACGCCCTTCTCGCGCCCGTAGCGGGCCAGTTTCTCTATGCGCTCATAGCCTATCTGGCGGTCCCAGAAAGCATCTATCAGCACACTCTGATAGCCCATGTCGGCCGAAAAGTCGATATAGCGTTTCTGCTCGTCGAAATTGCAGCTGGGGTCCATACCTATAATCCAGCTCCACGAGCCCTTGCCGTAGGTATAGTCTTTTTTCGCCTCATATTTCGGAGCCACCAGGTCGAAAGCCACTGTCGTCTCTACAATGTTTGCCAAGCTTGTACCAATGGTCAGCGTGCGCCACGGGGTAACGCCGGGCAGAGCCACCATCGGTGTCACCGAACCCACTCCGTTCATCTCGCCCGCCTGCGGAAACCCTATCTTGTAGCGGCTACCCTCGTCGTTCAGCAGACGGCTGCCGCAATAACTGCCATCCACTCCCGTCTCACTGATGAGAAGCCAAGCCCCCCCTACTGCCCCCGAGGGGGCTTCATTTGATTTGTGAGCATGAGTTGCTGATTTCCTGGGTATGGTAGCCCCCTCGGGGGCAGAATGGGGGGCTACTTTCATCAGACACGGAAACGTGTATCCTTCGCCCCAACCGTTGCGACCCACAGCCTCATCGGTGCCATAAGGGGTCTCATAGCTGGGTGATGTACGGGCAAAGCCGCCCATTGGCTTCGACTGCGGAGCCATGAATGTGGTTGTGCCTTCTGGCACGCAGAAGCCTGTCGCCTCGCGCTCCACCACACATACGCGTGTCTCGCCCTTGGGCAACAGTCGGTAGCGCAGGGCCACATCGCGGTTGCTCACGCGGAAGATGATATCCATCAGTCGCTTGCCGCCCTGCACGAAACCACACACAGCCTCGTTGGCCACATACGCCACTCGGCGCTGTTTGATGGTGCGCAACTCGTAATTGTCGGTCACCTCGCGTGTGTCAAACGCCTCCAACACCACGTCCTTTGTCAGGTCGGCCACATTGGTCACCACACCCAGCGGCGATCGCCCTATCACCTCGCTGCCGTCCAACAGCACTCGGTAGGCGGCCTGTCCACCGTCGTCACTCACCACCACCATGAGCCGTCCGTCAGGACTGCTCACTCTTTTCTCTGCAGCCTTCACACTGAGGCTGCATGCCATCAATAGCAAAGCTGAAAAAAATACGTTTCTCATTTCCAAGATTATCAATACTTTATTTTCGTGCAAAGATACAATTTTCTTTTCAAAATCTATTGCAAAAAGCGTACAGAAAACACGAAAAAAAACAGAAAAAAACACCTCATTGCTCTTTTGGCGTGATGAGACTTACCGAAGAACACAAAGGTTTCATAGAAAATACAGAAAATATAGAAAAAACAGAACAACTCCAGACCCTTTGCGCCGCCGTGTGAACCTACCCCCAACCCCTCCCCAAGGGAGGGGAGCTCAATCACCAACTCGGACGGCAAAAGTATAAAAAGCCCCTCCCTTGGGGAGGGGTTGGGGGTAGGTTCCTCGGGCACTCAAAAAAGGCGGTCAGAGCCTGCCCTCGCGGCGAGCCCTGACCGTACTAACTCAATAAAATGAAAAATACTATTTACCAAATAAAAATCTAAAAGCGTTCACCAGGCCCGACTCTCGTCGGGCATTGGTGTCTTACTATTATTTTTAACTTTACATGTCTTCCGACAGTAGGGAATCATGCCGCCCCATAAGGGGCATCATTCATCCCACAGATTGATGTTGTGGGGGAGGCTGGGAGTTGCCTCCTCGTCCCACTCAAAGTTATTCTCTTTTCCGAAACCACTGCCTGTCTCAAAACTTCCTTGTTCAACATCAATTTTTTGTAGTACAGAACCTATCAGTCTTACTTGTACTGTTTCCGTTAAGGGTTGCATATAGTCTTTCTTCATTGTCTTAATCTCCATTTTTGTTTACTTCATTCTGACTACTACTTTCTTTCCGTTACGGATATACATACCGGCTTTCGCGGGCGCCTCGATGCGCATGCCGCTGAGTGTGTACCAGACAGCATTTTCATTGTTATCTGATTCAAGAGTCACAATACCTGTAGTCTCACCACTGGGCTCTTCTTTCTCATCGTAGAACAACACAATGTTAGCAATCTTGGCACCTGCATCTTTACTAAGCTCCATATAAGCAGAGTTGGCAGACAATCTTGCGCCCGTGCTATGATCAACCTTTACGAAACGTACTTTCATCTGATCAGTATTAACATTCTGCTTCTCATCATCGCCCGTACTATACCATTTGTTTGTAAGCACATAGCGGGTAATACCTTCGTCATTCGTTACCTTATCACTTGTTAAGTGAGCCAGCAGCACATTGCCGTCGATATTGCTAGTACCCTTATCGTGCATGTCGGGAACAAAGAGGTGGAAACCATTGTCAATCACATTCACACTCTTATCGCTGCCTGTAGTCTCATTATGCAATATGCAACCCGTAGCATCGCCTTCATCCTCTGCGGCCTCCAGGAATTCCACTTTCTCGAGCGAGATGCTCTTCTTGTCATCGGACAACTTACCATAGTAAGCCTTGATTGGCTGGCCTGTGAAGAACTCTGTCAGCCTATGGTCAATGATATGGTCGCGACTTTCGGTAGCATATCCTGTTAAGCCAATCTTCTTAAAGTCAGTAGATACTGCTATCTTTTGAACAGACAAACCGTTCAGCCAAAGTTCCACATCTTTTTCAGCATTATTTTTCATAATGTAAACATAATCTTTCTTATTATCACCCATCGGAATCTCAATGGTCATGTCAAAGGGTTTTTCAGTAACTCCATCAACAGAGCATTTGGTTACGAGAGATGCATTCTTGATGGGTGTTGCTCTCACATATACAACACCGTTAGCAGGAACCTTAGGGAGTACTAACTTATGGAACAAACCTTCATCAGCATTCAGTTCAAGACTTCCAGTGTTTATAGCCACACTTCTGTTCATCAACTTAGCTTCTTCTGGAGTGTCAACAGAGCGCTTGAAACCGATACCGGCAATTTCTGCAAACATCTTATTTGCACCATAAAGTTGTCCACCATTGGCAAATAGGATGCCTGGCTCATTCATTGGAGCATTACGCAGACTATGAACACCTTCGTCTTCTACCCAGCCTTTATAGTCTTCAACGAGATTCGATGCATTCATTTCATTTTGAATAGCATGTTCTATATACAATTGATCGTCCATGGTTGCATCTTGTATCTCTAACATATCCGTGAAGTCCCAAGTGTAAGGATAAGGCATCGTCTCAAGGTAACCCACGGCGAGGTTGCCTGGTGTATAGTCGGTGACGTAGGTATTGTCATCATCCTTTGTCTTTACCGTCATGTCAGCACGGAATGAACCAAAATCGCCCTTCTTTACAGCACCTTCAATCTTCACTGAATTATATGGAAAATCATCAGATCCGACAGATTTGAAGTTACTTTCCGGAATGATTCCATCCTCGTCAACTAAGCTAGCGAAGAGATTACCGCGCAATTGGTCGACGTTGCCACTTTCTAACGTCTTCTTTTCCTTGTATCCGCTATAGCGCATGAAGAATTCCATATCCTTCGGGAAGGTATCATCCTCGGTGTAGACAACCTCAGGTCCATCCTTCATTGTTACACTGTTCTCGGTCAGAATATCAGCATTGTTGTTAGCTGCATTGCGATAAATGTCAATAGAGTAGATCTTCAGCAGAGCAGCATCCTTCACCTCGATGGCAAAGTCTGTATCATCGCTGGTACTTGTATTGGCCACTACGAAGTGGTACTCGCCGTGGGGCTGGGTCTCGCCATCATAAGGCATTGAACCACCAATGATATAATCCGTCTCTTCGGATATTGTATTACCCTTAGCGTCTTTCGCATTCTTGAGCCACAGCACGGCTTTCTGCTCAAACTCTGATTCGCCGACACCGTCAACGTTGCCAAATGCACCCATCTTGATAACCACGCGGTCGTCCTTCTTCAGTCTCGGGATGATGAGTTTACCACCACCCATCAGACCGATGAAGCGGTCCTGGAATGAAGATGTGGGAGCTTCTTTCTCGTTGTAGATACCCAACTCGTTAGGCTCTGTAAAGAACACCAGACCAGCGGTCTCATGAATCATGTCGGCGTTGTCGGCCTCCATGTCGTAGATGCTCTTGAAGATAGGTTCTTTCTTATTGGGAACGTCCACATAGTCATGCTCCCAGTCTGTAGTCAGACCGTCGGCCTTGTGAACCTCCTTGAAAAGTTTGGATTTGCCTACCCAGACTGATGGAGCCGTAGCGTATCTCGTACCGTCATCCTTGCCATATTTGCCAAGGTCCCAGCCGCTATTCACTTCTGTTGTATATGTATCTCCACCATTATAACTTATAGCTCCATCTCTTTTGGTAATATAATCACCCTTACCAGAGTAGAAGTCCCAGCGCTTCACCTCAGTTCCTCCATTCGTAGCTGCTACACGCTGCGTCTTATCGTCGTTCCATTTGGCATCTGCAGCATCGTAGGCAATGGTAAGTACGAAGCTAGCCTGTCCTACACTATTGTTAATATGAACCACAACTGCACCGCCAGGATTGTATTTTTCTCCAGCAGCATTGGTGGCTTCCCTGAATTTGATGTCATAGAAGCTCAGATACTGCTTGCCTCCTTCATAATCTATCTTGGCCTTAGCGCTCACTACGTTTCCAAGGCATTTTATTCTTGGTTCTTGTTCTGCGTTGCGCTCAAAGGTGTTATTAGCGAGATCATATGAGTTTGTACCATAGTTACGCTCAGTTCCATCCAAATTTGTGTAGGGGCCACCAGTAATCTCTGCCACTTTTTGTATGGCTGCATTTCCGTTTGCCACTTCCGTGTTACTTACCACTTTATAAAGCGGAGCTACGCGGAAACGTGGAACGAAGGTGTAGGACTTCAGTCGGATGATAGGTTGCGCATGCAAGTTTGTCGGCAGTGAACAGAGATAATAGACACCACCCTTTTCAACATTTACCCTCAGTTTGTAATTGTTGCTGCCGTTGGTGTTTGAATCACCCGGTGAGTTTGTGTTAATAAATTGAGTCTTAGGTTGACCATCGATGCCAACGTAGTCACCGTTTTCTTTTTGCTTATACCAGAATGCAACTACTTCATTACTGCCTTCGCAATAATACTCAACTTCCAACAAGCCGTCCACCTCGGGGAAGAAGTAGAAGAAGTTACCGCACAACGGCCAAATGGAGTTGAATTTGTCTCCATAGACATATTCCTCACCATTATACGAATCAGAGCCTTTTTCTGGCCTAACAGTATGGGTAGGATCTTCCTCTGCCGTGAAGGTTGACCACTCTTTTCCTACAAAACGATCTTTTATTTCCTCCTCACTGAAAGGATCTTGATAATTACTATTATTCTTATATGTCCACGGATACTGAAGATGCTTATCTGTGGGATCCAGGTCATTGTGCTCGTTGATAATCGAGGCAGCACCAAGTCCATCATCACCGATGTTCTCAATACGCTCAGGGATGGACAAGGTAATGTTTCTGAAATAAAAACTAGTTGCTAAATTATGATTATCATTCAAATTAAATACTATAGACCCCCAACCGTCATCTTGAATTGTATAATCTTGGTCAAAAGAATTCCAAGTACTATTAAAACTGAAAGTACCGATACTATTGTTCGAAATATAAGAACCTGGTTGGGTTCCATGCGTCTGTGTAGAAACGCTTGCTTCTGCATCAGAACGATATTCAAAATGAATATGAACAGTCTTCCCCGCAGGAAGAGTATATGGTGCAGCAATAAAGAACTGAGTGAACCAAGATTCTTGCGCATTATTTCCAGAACTTACCGTATATACGCCATTATCATTTGGTTGAGACGGAGAATTAGGATCGGGATCGTAGTTCACACCTGTATAGTTCTTACAATACATCTTCGGTTCTACTTGTGTAGAAGATCCGTATGAGTAAGTAACATCTGCTATTGCTCTTACGAAAGTCATATCATTATCGTTACCAAAACTCATCGTCATATAAGGCACAGCACCGTGCTTATCCTCCAACACACCAGGGTGTTTAAAGGAGTAACGATAACCTAGGTCTCCAAAATTACTTGTTTGCAAATTCGCATAACCAGCATAAGAACTCGTTATGTCTGACACGTTATTTACTTCTTCTACTTTAAAATCACTTGCTTGGTATTCAGCCAGCGTGATGACCACGTTACGGATGACAGCATTAGCAGGGATGCTGACTGTTGCTGTTCCAGTAGCAGAACCCGTAATATGAGATTCTGAACTTCCGCCATCTAAATAGTATCTAACATCATAACTGTCACCTGCTTTCAGGTTGTGAATGTAGAAATTTTGGGTGCTGCCGGAAGTGTTCCTGAGGCCTTGGCCACCACCATTGTCTGGATTAAACTGCTTAGGATTATAGGCGGTGTTGTTTGTACCGCGTATTGCCCAAGCCGAGGTATTAGCCACGCTGAAGCGCAGTTCATGTTCCAACCACGAATAATACGAGGTCTTAGGTTGGTGTGCAAGCTGTCCACCTCCTGTGGAACCTCTCCAGATTTCAGTGGATTCAATGTAATTATCGCTCCAGTTGATTTTCCTTTGAACAAAACCCGGCTGGATGTCAACGTACTCATACTGCCCGAACCAGTGAGTCTCCCTAATAGTAGGATCCTGATTCCACTGTGCCATTACGTTCCCTATAAACGCAGTGACTAAAAAGAACAATGTAAATAATTTTTTCATTTTACTTTTGATTTTGATAATATTAATAAATAGATTTTTGATATTTTTGGTTTATTACTTTCTCGTGAGAAAGAATCTAAAAAATTGGTTTTGCTAATCTTTTTGGTTTATTTGGCACAAAAGGCAATATTTTCGGCTGCAAAGATAATGAACAAAAATAATAAGTGTATTTGTGACATGTAACAAGGTCTTTTTGATATTTTTTCATATTGTAACATGTTACACAGCGAAAAAAAATGGTTACATCGGTGTTTTTCGTCACACAGATTTCACAAATAACACAGATTTACAAAAACAGAAAGGAGGAAAAACACTGGAATTAAAGAAAGAAAGAGTTTACAGAAACACTGGGATTAAAGAAAGAGAGAGTCGGCAGAAAGGAGGGAAAATACAGAAACAACAGAAATAGTTTTCGTCAGTCTGAAATAAAGAATATTCTGTTGTTTCTGTATTTTCCGTAAGTTCTGTAATCTCCTAACATGTAAAAGTTGAATCAGTGTAATCTGTGAGATCTGTGAGACTTTTTCCCAAAAAAATCCCACCGCCTGGGACTTTTGTCCCACGCGGTGGGACTTTTGTCCCAGCCGACGGGAATTTTCTGGGAAAAAAGTTCCCAGCCCATTGGGACAGGGGTTTTGGGCTATTTTCCGTAGTCAGCCTGATTGATGAGGGCGTTGTACTCAGACGAGGCGTAATACTTGTATTTGCGATAGACGGGACGGGGACATGCCTCGGGGTCGGTGAGGAAGGTGTTGCCGTCGGGTAGCGCGTCGTCGTACTGCGCCAGCAGATCGGGACTGGTGAAGAGCAGCCAGCTGATGTTGCAGCTCTCGTCGCACACGCGCATGAAGTTGGCACCGAAACCGTTGGCACCTGCCTTGCCGGTGATGGCCTTACCCCACGACTTGCCGTATTTCTCGGGAGCCCAGTCCATCTCGGTGACGACGATAGGGGCCTTGCGCCCGATGGACATGATTTCGTTGTCCCATCCGCTCTTGAACTTGTCATACACCACATCCACCTCCTTGTCGTAGCCGCTGTTGTACCATCCTGGGTAACAGTGAACGGCGTATCCGATGTTCTCGCCCTTGACGGGATATTTCTCAAAGGTGCTGTAGAGCATCTGGTAGTGGAGACCAGGAATGAGGATGATGTTGCTGCAGTAGGGGCGCATGGCATCGACGATTTGCTGCATGAACTCGGTGATAAGACGGCCGCGCTCGTCGAAGGTGGCTCCGTTCCAGTTGTCAACGGCCTTGCCGCTGCTATTGCAGATTTGTATGGGCTCGTTGGCCAGCTCGAACATGATGTAACCATTGTTGCGCAGCTTGGGGTGCTGTGCCACGTAGGTCCACACCTGCTTGAGGTACTTGTGATAGACACCGTCGATGGAAATCTGCTCGGGGCAAACGCCGGGCGGACGCATGACAACATAGAGACCTTTCGAAATGGCATATTCGGCCATGGGGATAAACACCTCGTCAAGATATTTCATAAAGCGATCGAAGTCGAAAGCCGAAATGTCGTTCTCGCCAGTGGTCTGCACACCGGGCTTATTGCTCCAGTAGGGGTCCATGTGCAGGCGGACGAAGTCCATTTTCCATCCGCGCGCCATGATTTTGTCGATGAGTGCCTTGTTGTAACTCAGACAGGCATCCACGTCGTAGTTGCTCCATTTGGTGCCCTGCTCGTTGAACCAGGGGCTGTAGGTTTGGGCAAAGCCATGCAGATTGCGGCGCACTCCGTTTTCATCAACTATCCAGCGACCCTCGACGTGCAGTTTGGTGAACGAGGGCTTGGGTGTTGTCGGGTCGGGCGTAGGCTCGGGAGTGGGTTCAGGCGTAGGCGTGGGCTTAGGTATCTGCTCTTCGGCCGGATGCCACTCGTCGCCACCGCACGAGGTGATGCCGACAGCAAGTGAAAAGGTTAGCAGTAAGGGGATGAATAATCCCTTCAGACAGTTTGTTTTGTTTGTTTTCATTTCACAATTTCACAATTATATTATGCATTATGCATTATTCATTATGCATTATCAATTAACTCCAGCCTCCTTTTTAAAGAATTCCACCATTTTGCTGAAAGTGTTTTCGTTGAAGGTAACGGGGCCGTGCTGGCCGTTGGGAACGCTAATGAAGTCGTCGAGCCGTCCGCAGGCCTTCAGCTCGTTAGAGAAGTTGACGCTCTGGCAGTGGGGCACCACATTGTCGGCCTCGCCGTGGATGACAAGGAAGCGCGGGCCCATGGTGGTGACGTAGGTGATAGGACTGATGAGACTCACCATGTCGGGCATGTCGGCGGGCGCGCCTCCAATGAGTGCTGCCTCGGGGGATTTCTCGTCGTTGCACGTCTCGCATTTGTTCATGTGAGCCATATCTACGGGACCGAACCAATCGACGACGGCATCCACACGGCTGCTGTAGCCGGTGCAGTTGCCCACTGTGCCTTCGATGTCGATGGTGGTAGAGCCTTCGGTACGCCGTTCCATGTTGTTGGTGACTCCGGCGAGCGAGGCCAGGTGGCCGCCGCTAGAGAAACCCGTAATGCCAAAGAAGGTGGGATCGAGCTTGTACTCCTGATAATGGGCGCGAAGGAAGCGGAGGGCGGCCTTTACATCGTGAATTTGGGCCGGAAACTTAGCATCGGCGCTCGAACGGTGGTTGATACATACTACGGCAAAGCCGGCATCGACCAGGGGCTTGCCAATAGAGAGGTATGTCATGGCCTTCATATTGTTGGAGAACCACGCACTGCCATAGATGGCCACAATCACCTTGTAGCTCTGCTGTCCGGTTTCGGGCAGATAGATGTCCATGGTGTGAGCCTCGAGGCTGTCGCCAGCATAATTAATGTTTTTGTACGTTGCATTGGTCTCTGGCATCTTGAATCCGCCAAAGCCTTGAGGCTGCGCCATAACAATGGTTGCCATGAGCAGCAACACAAAAGAAATGATACTTTTTTTCATCTTTTTGAACTTTGAACTTTGAGCTTTGAACTTTGAACTTTACGACCACTTTACAAGTATTCGGAACACCTTACCGGGGTTTTCTGCCCACTGTTGCATGGCAGCGGGAGCCTCGTCGGGAGTCACCTCGTTGCTAATGAGGCGGTCAACGGGGCAGGTACCCCGCTCCAAATAGTGGATAACGGCACGGAAGTCGGACGGCTGTGCGTTGCGCGAGCCGCGGATGTCGAGCTCTTTCTGAACGAAGAACTTGGTCTGAAACGACACTTCGGCCTTGGCGTAGCCAATGCAGATGACACGGCCCGTGAAAGCCACCTCATCGACGGCCATCTGATAGGTAGCCGTGCTGCCTACAGCCTCGATGACCACATCGGGACCAAAACCCGAAGTCATTTCTAGCAGCCGTGCATGCACGTCGTCGGTGCGGGTGTTGATGGTGTAGCTGGCTCCCATCTGTCGGGCCAGGGCAAGCTTTTCGTCGTCGATATCGGCAGCCACCACCGTAGCCCCGCGCTGAACGGAGCGTACCACGGCACCCATGCCCACCATGCCACAGCCAATGACCAGTACCACGTCGATATCGGTGACCTGCGCGCGGCTCACCGCATGGAAGCCCACACTCATCGGCTCTATCAGGGCGCACGTGCGGGGTGTGAGTAGCCCGGCGGGTATGACTTTCTCCCAAGGCAAGGCTATCAGCTCGCGCATGGCTCCGTTGCGCTGCACGCCCAGTGTCTCGTTGTGCTGACAGGCATTGACGCGCCCGTTGCGACACGAGGCGCACTTACCGCAATTAGTATAAGGATTGACAGTGACGGTCATGCCTGGGCGCAGCCCCTCGGGCACATCGGCGCCCACGCGCTCGATGACGGCTCCCACCTCGTGGCCAGGAATCACTGGCATGCGCACCATGGGATTCTTGCCCAGATAGGTGCTGAGGTCGGAACCACAAAAGCCAACATACTGGAGGCGCAACAGCACCTCATCGGATTTCATCGATTGTTCGTCGATGTCAACAACCGCCATCTGGCGTTCTGTTTTAATTTGAATTGCTCGCATTTTTGGTTTATCGTATCGTTAAATATCAATTATTTATGTTTCGCTGGGTGCTCAACTTGTTTTTTAGTTCAAGGAGTTCAAGTAGTTACAAGGAGTTCAAGACAACAGCAATTATTCATGCATAATTCATAATGCATAATTTATTTTTAATTTTTAATTTTTATAAAGGTGTCTCGGAGCGAAGACTATTGTCTTGAACTCCTTGTAACTCCTTGTACTCCCTGTTTACTTTACCTGTAGAATCAATTGTCAATTATTCACTCATGTTTTTGATGTATGGCAGGTCGGGAAGGTTGCCAAAACCATAGAAACGGTGGGCATTCTCGCCCAGGAAGAGACGCTTGTCGTCGTCGCTGAGCTCAGGGGTTTTCAGAATGAAGTCGTAAGACATACGATAGGTGATGGCTGTGATGGTGCGCGGATAGTCGCTGCCCCACATCAGCTTGTGCATACCCACGAGACCGGCGGCTTCGCGAATGGCCCTGACAGCTGAGGGGAAGGGATAAAACTCTGAATTGTAGAGCCACGTGATGCCTCCCGACTCTATCATGACGTTCTCGTTGCGCGCCAACTTGATTTGCTCACGCCAGCTGTTGTTTTCCCAACAAGGCGACTGCGGCGGATTGGCCATTCCTAGATGGCCAATGGCGATTTTCAGACGAGGACACTCGCCGATTACCTCGCTCAGTTCGCCCACCTGACGGTCGCCGTCGGCCAGCGTGATGGAGAGCAGGGCGCCCTGCTGCTCCATCAAACGGAACATGCGCATCATTTCAGGACTGTTGAGCGGACGACCCAACAGCCGGTGGCCGGGAATGGCCAAACCAGAGAAACCTTCGACGGTGAGCAAACGCTGCGCCTGCTCAAAGAAATCGTCGCACAGATAGTCGGCCATGCCGAACACGAAGAACCGCTCGGGATACTGGCTGCCAACTTTTTTCAGATAGTCGTTCTGCAGCCCATCGATGAACTCCTGCACTACCACGGCTGCCGCCACCTGCGCATAGTCCATATTCGAGAGAAACACCTCGGCAGTATTTCGCCCGTCGGTCATGAAAGGCGGAAGCATCTGCACCTCCTCGCCCAAAAAGAGCGAGCGCCCGTTTTGGGTGGTCCGGATGGCGAGACCATTCCAAGTGGTGTCCTGGCGGAGCCACAGATGGCTATGAGCATCTATTATCAGCATTGCTTATCGCGTAAATTTAATTGTAAATCGAAAAATAAAATTGTAAAATTGTAAATCGTCAAAATCAACAGTAAAATTGTAAATCGTCAAATTGTCCAATCTAACTGTTTTTCCATCTCACAAACATTTGGTCGCCTATGATTTGCTGCACCTGTTTTACCAACTGCTCATCCATTGGCTGGTTGACGTAGTCGATGTTTTTCAGCACGTTTTGCGGATTGGCACTGCTAAAGAGCGTGGTGGCAATGTGAGGATTCAGGCTGGTGGAGAACTGAATGGCCAGTTTCTCAATGGGATAGTCCTGCTCCTGGCAATAGGCCGCTGCACGGGCACACGCCTGTTTTAAAGCTTCTGACGCGGGATGCCAGCCGGGGGCGCCGCGTTGCGAGAGGAGTCCCATGGAGAAAGGCGAGGCATTGATGATACCCACGCCGTGCTGCTCGAAGAAGTCGATGTAACGGGTGAGCAGCGTGTCGTTGAGCGAGTAGTGGCAGAAGTTGAGGATGCTCTCCACCGTTCCTTCGTCAGTGTGCTCCACCACCCATTGCAGGTTTTCGGGCTGAAGGTCGGTGATGCCCACATGGCCCACTACACCCTTCTGGCGCAGGGCTACCAAGGCGGGCAACGTCTCATCGACCACCTTCTGCAGACCGCCATCCATGGCAGCCTGAAACTCGATGTCGTGAACATTAATGAGGTCGATGTAGTCAACATTCAGCCGCTTCATGCTCTCATAAACACTGTCGGTGGCACGCTGGGCAGAGTAGTCCCAGGTGTTGACACCATCCTTGCCATAGCGCCCCACCTTGGTAGAGAGATAATACTTGTCGCGCGGAATATCCTTGAGGGCCTTGCCCAGCACGGTTTCGGCCTTCAAGTGGCCATAGTAGGGCGACACATCGATGAAATTGATGCCATGGTCGATGGCAGTATGCACGGCGCGGATGGCCTCCTCCTCGTTGATGGAGTGGAAAACGGCTCCGAGCGAAGAGGCACCGAAGCCCAGATTAGACACGCGCATGCCAGTTTTGCCAATAAAATTGTAAATCATAGGGTGTGACGATATTTTTTAAGGTGGAAAATGGAAGTTAACGGGAAGATAAAAAACAGCTTTAGGCCTTACTGTGCCTGCGGGAAAATGATGCGATAGTGGCCGCTGAGATGCATAAAGGCAAAGAGCCGCAACAAACCGTCGTAGTAGGCATCGAAGTAGCCGTCGTCGAAGGGTTCGTGCTTGGCATTCCACAAAGCATCCACAAACTCACGGCTCTTGTCGTGACTGCACATCATGGAGGCGGCTGCCGTGGTGGCAACCAGGCCGATGCTGTGACGCAGTTTCTTGAATCCGCCTGCCTGAAGGATTTCGCCGTCCTCGGGCAGCGAGCCGTCAACGCGATACTGGTCAACAAAGGTGTTGACACCCTGACTGTAGAAGAAATTCTGTATGCGCTCGCCGTACTGCTGCTGCCACTCGCGGTCGGCACAGCTCCACTCGTAGTCGAGGGTGATGTTCATGGGCACACGCCAAGAGTCGTAGCGGAAATTGGCACTGGGATTGCGGCGGCCTCCCCACCCTTGCATCAGCGAACCGTCGAAGTTGCACATGTCGGGATTTAGGCCCGTCTCAGGATGAGTGGCTTTGTGGAGGAACTCACGCGAGCGGGCTGCGCAGTCGTTCCACAGGTCGGCACGCCCGTCGTCGGCCCAACGCGCCCACACCTCGTAGAAAGCAGGAATATGATACGAGGGGTCGGTGAAACGGTTGCCGAAGCCGTCGGGGGTGAAGGTGATAAGGTGGGTTTCGGGGTCGATGAGATACATTTTCTGCGGGCCGCTCTGCTGCTGTCCGCCAAAACCGCCGAATCCGCCGAACCCTTGTCGCTGCTCTGGCTCGTATTCGCGCGGCTGAATGCTGTTAAGAATATGCTGGGCCTCGGCCTTGTAGTTGATGCCAGTGTTGTTGCCCCACTTGTTGGAAGCAAAAAGGAGGGCGGTAATATAATAAAGCTCACCGTCGGAGGCAGCTCCCTGGGCATTGCGGGTGCCGTCGGTTTTGCAACTCCAGGCAAAATAGCCTTCGCGCGAACCCGACTGATGCTGCATGTAGCGTTTGCTCCATCGCCAGAGGCGGTCGAAAATGTCTTTCTCGCCCATCTGCACGGCAATCATCATGCCGTAGGACATGCCTTCGGTACGGGCATCGTGGTTTTTCACGTCAGACACGTAGCCCATGGTGTCGCCCACCTCGAAATAGACTTTGTTGGGGCCGCGAAACACATCGTTGAACACTTCCTTCAGTTTGGCCTCGACAGCTTCGGGCTGATAGCCCATCTCTACAAACAGGTTGCGGTACTGGCGTGTTTCGAAGGCGCCCTTAGTCCAGGGTTTCTGTGCCAATATGTTCATTGAAAAAAGCATGAAAACAGAAAAAAGGATGATTTTTTTCATAAATAGCATTTTGGTGAAAAATCCCCCTTTCGGAAGTAACTCTTTCAGGGGGATTTTTTTCAGTTTTTTGTGTGATTTGTATGATTAGGATACCTATTGATGATTCTCTTTTCGTTTCATTTGTTTCTACTTAAACAGCAGCTGGGCCATGTGGTAGAGACTGCGACGCCAGGTGAGGAACTCGTGGGCAGTGCCTTCGGAGATGAAACCGTGAGCATTGTATCCGGCAGCTTTCAGAGCCTCCACCGACTTGTTGATGCCGTCGGGGTTCTCCTTGCTTCCGCAGCTCTCGAAGATGACGCGCACCTGCTTCTTGTCCTTAATGTCGTCGGGCATATAGGTGCCGCCGCTCAGCAGGCCCCAGTAGCCGAACAGCTCGGGACGGCGCAGGGTGATGAGCTTGGTCTCCATGCCACCCATCGACAGGCCAGCCATGGCGCGGTTCCACTTGTCGGTCTTGGTGAGGAAGTTTTTGTCGATAAAAGGAATGAGCTCGTCGCAGAGCACCTTCTCAAACTCCTTGGCCTCGAACTTCTGAATGGTGCCAAACTTGATGTCGTTGGTCAGACCATAGGCCATCACAATGATGAAGGGCTTGATTTTGCCGTCGGCAATGAGGTTGTCCATAATGAGTCCGGCGTGGCCCTGCTTGCCCCAGCTGGTTTCGTTCTCACCCCAACCGTGCTGCAGATAGAGCACCGGGAAGCGCTCCTGTTTGCCCTTGACAAGTTTGCCGTAGGTGGGAGGCAGATAAACCATGGCTGTCTGCATGCCGCCAGTGCTGGGCGAGCGGAAGAGCACCTGCTGAATGTTTCCGTGAGGAATGTCCTGACGGCAGGCGTAGAAGTCCTGGTCGGGAGCGGGAATCTCAATACCACTCTCCCAACGGCACGAGCCAAAATAATTGTGGGTGCCGGGGTCGTTGACCACACCGCCGTCGATAGTCAGGTGATAATAGTGGAAGCCGGGATCCATCGGGCCTTCGGTGGTGCCTGTCCACACGCCGTCCTTATCCTTGCGCAGCACGGTGCCGCCACGGCCGCCCAGTCCGAGACTGACGATGACCGACTTGGCATCGGGAGCATCTACACGGAAGCGGGCGTAACCCTGCGAGTTGACCTGCGGATACTCCTGCCCTGGCTGGTTCATCACGTTGGGGCGGAAGTCTTCCTTAACGGTGGCGTTATCGAGTTCGGTATTGAAGTCGCGGATAACGAAGTAGGAGTTCTTCGGGTTGTAGTTCTCGTCGAACGGCAGCGGGTGGTTGTTCAGTCCGAGCCAAGAGTCCTTGTCGCCGAGGTTCCAGAAGGTGACGCAGTCGATGACATCCTTGTGCTTGCGGAAAATCTTGAAGATGCGGTTGTACTGGTCGCTCTGCAGTGTCTGGAGATAGGGAGCCTGCGGCTTGGCCTCGCCACGCGAGAATCGCAGCTGTCCGCCCATCTCGGTATTGGTGCGCAGGTCGAGCTCGGTTACGTGGATGTGCTTCACCAGCTGAGAGTACTTGGTGATGGCTGCGTCGATGTCTTCCTCGCTGGGGCCGTAGATGTTATAGTGGCCCTGCATCCCGATGCCGTGAATGGGCACACCGGCATCCTGCATCTTTTTCACCATGTTGTAGATGCGGTCGCGCTTGCCGGGGTCGCACTCGTTGTAGTCGTTGTAGAACAACAGGGCATCGGGGTCGGCCTCGTGGGCAAATTCAAAAGCCTTGGCGATGAACTCGTCGCCACAGAGCTTGAAGTGACGGCTCTCGCGATAGGGATTGGCAGGACGGCCGGGCCATCCGAAAGCCTGGTCGGCAATGGCCTCGTTGACCACGTCCCAGCAATACACCACGTCCTTATAGCGGTTGACCACGGCATGGATGTGCTCGCGCAGACGCTTGTAGAACACTTCCTTCTTCACTTCCTTGCCTTTCTTATCAACAAACATCCAGTCGGCAAACTGCGAGTGCCAGCAAAGGCAGTGGCCACGCATCTTGATACCGTTCTGACGGCAGTAGTTGGCAATGCTGTCGGCGGGTCCCCAGTTCCACTGGCCCTCTTTGGGCTGAAGCTGACCGGGTTTCATGTCGTTCTCAGCTGTGACACTATTGAATTCCTGACTCACCAGCGCAGCCTGCTCAGGAACACTGACGTTGAATTTGTTTACTGCCACACCAATTTTGAAGTAGTCCTTGTAGGTTTCCTTCAGAGCCGGATTGCCGGCTTTACGCTGTGGCCTTCTGAACCCTTGTGCTTGGGCACAATCGATGCTCAAGGCAACGAGCATCAATACCAGGGCAAATCTGAAAAATCTTTTCATCGTAAATAAAATCTGTTTATGTTTTGTGTAACAAAATTTGGGTTTTCATACACGTTACTTTTTTCAAGATGCAAAATTACAAAAAATATATTCTCTTCACCGTGTTGAAATGTATCACAAATCATTCGGTTTGTAACATGAGAACAAAAATTCACAAAATGCTTTGCCGAATGGGAAATAAATTTTATCTTTGCAGCGAGAGAAAAAGTATAACGTAATGAAGACAGCCCTTGAGTATATCTCCATCCTGCGGGAACATGCCACCGAACTGCACGAGAAGTTTGGCATTACATCGTTATATCTGTTCGGTTCGGTAGCACGAAACGAGCACCATGAGGGAAGCGACGTGGATTTATTTGTTACCATGCCTCCCAATTTCTACGACTACATCCTTGCATCCCAGTATCTTGAGGAACTGCTCGGATGCGAAGTTGACCTGATAAGAGACCACAAGAATCTGAGACCTTTTTTTAGAAACCAGATAGAACAAGATGGCATCAATGTCTTTACAGCAGCTTAGAGTGGCCGACGATTTGCTTCGGCAAATACGCCAATCCATTTGCAACCTCGAAATGTGGAATGAGCATCTTACAGATGCCGACGATTTCCTCACTTCGCCAGAGGGCTATCGATTTCTTTATCGAACATTTGTACGAAACAATTCCTTTCGATGAGGAAGAAAAATAAGGAATCACCAAAAACGGCCTGAAGTTTTTCAGGCCGTTTTTGGTTTTATGTTAATGATAAGAATCTCTACTGGAGGATTACTTCTTGAAAATCTTCGGGACGAACTGGCGGAGTCCACGGCGCCAGGTGAGCCACTCGTGGTCGGTGCCCGTTGACTCGTAGTATTCGGCCTTGATACCCATGGCATTCAGGTCGTCAACCATCTTTTTGGTGCCGAACATCTTGTCCATTCCCTCAGTGCCACTCATCATGAAGAGGCAATGAATCTTCTTGTTGAACTCATCGGGACGGGTGAACACGCCGTCGTAGGCGGTCTTCAGGTCGAGACCGAAGATAGCACCGCTGAAGGTACCCATCCAGGCGAATTTGTCCATATTGGCCAGCACCACGTCGAATGTCTGATGGCCGCCCCACGACAATCCGGCCATGGCACGATGGTCGCGGTCGGTAAGGGTGCGGAAGTTTGCGTCGATATAGGGAATGAGGTCCTTCAGGAGCACGTCATAGAAGCTGTTGCCGTAGGTGCTCATGCCCTGACGGTTGTCGCCGCCCTGGAAGGGAGCCTTGATGTCGCCGCTCTCCATCACCACAATCATCGGCACGGCCTCGCCCTGATGGATGAGGTTGTCCATGATGTGCTGCATGCGTCCCTGCTTGCTCCAGCCTGTCTCGTCCTCGCCCATGCCATGCTGCAGGTAGAGCACGGGATAGCGTTTCTTGCCTTTCTCATATTCAGCAGGCGTATAAACCATGGCATGACGCCACTCGCTCTTGGCGCTGGAGTAGTAGTAGATGCTGCGTACCTGACCAGCGGGCACACCCTGCTGCGGACGATAGTAGTCGCCCTCGCTGCCCTCGGGAATCTCAATGCCTCCGGCCTCGCGGTTGCATCCGAAGAAGGTCTCTGTGGCGGGGTCGATGAAGTTCACGCCGTTGATGTTCATGAAGTAGTAGTGGAAACCTTGTACCAGCGGGTCGGTGACGGCCATGAAGTTGCCTTTGCCGTCGGGCTGCATGTCGTACTTCTTGTTGCAGATATCCACAATCACCTTGCGGGCCTCGGGGGCTGCGATGCGGAAATAGGCACGGCCTTCCTTGTCAACCTTCGGGAACTCGTTGCCCGGAACAGTGGTCTCGGCAAGCACGGCATCGGCCGGCACCTCAATCATCTTGGGCATTTCGATATGCGGGCGCTTGGGCTCATAGCCCAGGAAGCGGGCAACAGCCTCGCCATAGCGGCAACCCAGCTCACGGTATCCGGCAGCATCGAAGTGCAGACGGTCGGGGCCGTTGGTACAGTCGTCGGACGAAATCACTTGTGCGGTGTGGAGCGTCTGGGGAAGCTCGTCAATCTGTTTCTTACATCCGATGCACACGCCCTTGCCGCCAGCCTGAACAATGTTGCCAGCGTAGAGGTTTACCTCCTCGGGCTTCAGCTTCAGGTCGCTGCACAGGTTGTCATACACCTGCTTCACCATGCCAGCCCACTTCGGGTCGCCAGTGTTCGTTTCGCCCTGGTGCATCAGGATGCCCTTGATGACACCGTCCTTCTGGGCTTTCTTGGCCAGTGTTACCAGACGTTCGTAGGGGTTGTTGTTGTAGGCTTCGAGCATACCCTTCATCCAACCCGGGGCCTTCTTGACGTAGGCCGCAATGCTGTCGGGGAGGAATCCTTTGATGTCGATACCGCCAATGGCCACGTGAATGACACCAATGCGGATGTTTTCGGGCAACGAAGTAACGAGCGTACGGCCAAACCAGTCGGCAGGCGTCAGGCCTGTGTTAGGACGGCAAAGCGGGGGAACAGCCTCGCACCACTCACCCATCTTACGGCCGCGCTGAGGGTCGTCAACAGCGGGCATCAGCAGAAAGCGAGGGCCGGGACTCTTCAGGTCTTGAGCCTCAGGGCGCGCTGCACCCTCCATGTTCGACTGGCCGAAGCAAAGGAAAATGTAGAAATTGGGATCAACGGCTGCCGACAATTTCGACAGTGGCAGAAGCAACAGTGCAAGTGCCAGCACAGTTTTCGTGCAATGTTTCATAAAAAAATCGATAATAAAAGGGTTTGTTAGGTTATAATAAATCTGACTGCAAAATTACGGAAAATCGTATGAACTCTTTTTCGTTGATGTTTCAACTTCGTTTCAAAATGTAACTTATCCAGCCAGCTTCCTTGAGGGAGAGAACTTCCGCGTTTTGATTCTTCCGCGTTTTGATTCTTCCGCGTTTTGACTCTTTCCCCCTAAGGGGAATAAGAGGGGCATCAAAAAAACGCCCGAAAGAAATAGAAATTGAATTTATTTTGTTACTTTTGTGGCGGATTCATCATTAAAAACAAACAACTATGAAAAAGTCGGCATTCAAATTCAATTATCTTGCAATGGTAACCCTTTGTGCGCTCATCGGTCTGGGTACGGCCTGCGCGCAGAAAGAGAAGAAAGGGACTGAGTCGCCCGAAACTGCTGCCACAGACTCCATAGCCAAGGCAGCAACCGCACAGGCAAAAAACAGCTCGGATGCAGAACAGCAGCAACGCGAAGAAGCGTCGAAAGCGTTTTGCAGGCAGTTCTCCGTAAAGGATTTGCTGGTGCTGCTCAACATGACAGAGGAAGACAAAGACACCCAGCAGACGGGACTGGCGCTGATATACAGTGACTCGGCTGAAGGTGAGGAGGAAGAAGGGTTAGAAGGAAGTGAATTGGACGTGACGTGTTCTGAAGTTGTATATGGCCGCGACATCGAAAAGACCACGAAGAAAGAACTGGGCTACCAGCTGAAAGCCACTACGGGCCACGCCTGCTTTTTCAATATGAGCTGGGACACCTCTACCCAGGCCAGCTTGAACTTCAGCGACAAAGACGATGCCGAGGACTTCATGGAAAGGGCGGCTAAGCACGAAAAGATTGAACTGAAGGATTCTCCTTACTGGTTTCGCCTGGATGAAAAAAACAAGCATGTTCACATAGAGATTCCCTGGACCGAGGATGAGCATCAGACTAAATATGAGTTATATCCTCCTGTGCTGAAAGAGGGGTTCTACAGCATTGAGGTGGAAGTATATGTATAGCAGTCTCCAAGTAGGCAGCATGGTGCTATTCCTCGCTGGGATAGCACCTTTTTTATGGCCCTCTACTGCCTGTGCACCACGAGTTGTTGATGTAATTCATAACACTACGAAAATAACGTCGGGAAATAAAAACAAATTTTCTAGAGAATTCAGCCCTATCTCACGACGGTATTTTCAAATTCTCAAGGAAGGAAACCCTGTCGCCAGGAGATAAATACAAACAATAAAAAAAGAGCCCAGACTTTCACAAGCCCGGACTCCAAAACAATGTAAAGTCATAAAATGACCCTTGGGTCATTTGGGATTACTTCCCGCTCAGACCGTCGGCAAAGCCGGCATAGGTATGCTTGCGGTAGTAGTCGATATCCCACAGACCAACGGGGCTGTTGGCGCGCCATCCGCTGCCTGCCGGACTGTCAGTAGCACACCACTGGGTAATACCCCACTGCTGGTTGGCAGGAATGATGGTGAGATACTGCTGGATGATCCACTTGTAGTAGTCGGCCATGGCGTGGTGCTGCTCCTCGGTGACATCGGGAGTAATCACGTCGTTGCCGTTTTCATCTATAAGACCCATGTCGAGCTCAGAGATGCGCACGAGTTTGCCCGTGGCAGCCATGAGTTTGAACGACTCGGTGATGGCTTTCTTCTTGCTCTCGAGCGTCTGCGGGTTCATATAGTAAGAAATATGCATCTGAGTGCCGATACCGTCGATCTTGGTCTTGCCGTCGGCTTCCCAGCGCTCAATCCACTTGATGAGACTCTTCAGTTTGCGGTTCTGATCCCAGTCGCTCTCCAGGTTGTAGTCGTTGACGAAGAGTTTCAGGTCGTTGCCGCCATGCTTACGAGCAAGAGCCACGGCTGTGCGCACATAGTCGAGGTCGCCCATATAGTCCTGCCAGAAGAAGCTGTTGGCATCGTCGCCAGTGGCATGCTGCAGGGCATAAACACCCTCGCCGTCGGGATTGCCACCAGAGATGGCCTCGTTGACAACATCCCAAGCCTTGACAAGCACTTCGGTGCCTTCCTCGTTCTTACAAGCTTCCATCATGTTGCTAATCCACTTGTCCATAGCCCATGTGAGGGTGTCTTTCTTCTCCTCGTCGGTAAGAGGAATAAAGCCCTTGCTCTCACGGATTTCGGTGTAGTGGTCAACAATGCGCGAAGGAACAGTAGCACCGCGTTTCTCCTTGGTGACAAAGTTCTTCGTACCATTCGGGTCGTCGCACGAACCGTTGCTGATTACCTCCTGTCCGTTGATCTTCAGGCTGATATCGTCGAAGTAGTAGGTGTTGGCAGCGGCAAAGTCGTTCAGGTTGAAGGCGATAGAATAACCACCCTCCTGTGCAGAGTTGCCGAAGGTGCCGCTGGCTTTGTATTCGGTCCATTCGGGAGTAAAGGTTACGGTTCCGAGACCTTCCCAGTGGATGTAGGCACCAGGAGAGGTGTGGGTCTGAGTGCCAGCGGAGGCCTCCTTGTCGGCACGCACGCTCATGCTCACCTCGTAGGTGTCGCCCACATGGATGGGATGGTCTTCGAATACGAGCCAGAACTGCGTATCCCAAGCAGCATCAACCAAATCGTCGGAAACAACCTGGATACAGGTGCGCGGAACATCGACTTCGACCGTAGAGGGCGGTGTGGCCAGGCGATAGACAACCGTCTCATCGACAATGGTGGAGGGTACGGTGGCACCGCGCTTCTCCTTTGTGACGAAGCTGGTGGTCTCTGTGCCTTCGCAGTCGCCGTTTTTGATCACCTCCTGTCCGTTGATCTTCAGACTGATGTTGTCGAAATAATAGATGTTGGCTTCGGCAAAGTCGTTGAGGTTGAAGGCCACAGAGTAGCCTCCCTCCTGAGCGGCATCGTTAAAGGTGCCCGACGACTTGAAGGTAGTCCACTCCTCTTCGAAAGGCAGTGTGCCCACAGCAGCCCAGTGGATATAGCTACCGGGATCCTTGTGAGTCTGCGAACCGGCTGTTGCCTTCTTGTTGGCCATCAGGTCGATGGAGAACTCGTAAGAGTCGCCCGTGTGAATAGGATGGTCCTGGAAGACAAGCCAGAACTGAGTATCCCAAGCGGCGTCGGCCAGGTCGTCGGAGACAACCTTGATACAGCGACGATTCTCGCGAATCTCGGTCAGCTCGGGCTCGGCGGTGTAGTTGGGGTCAACCTTGTCGGCCAGCAGAGAGTTGAGCCACTTCACCGGCTGCTGGGCATGCCATGCCAGCGTGTGGCCATAGACGTTCATTCCGGCATCGGTGGCAGCCTTGACGTAGGCTTCGACGGTGCCAAAATTCATGTTTCCTTTATCATCGATACACGAGCCCATCTTCATGGCGTTGCCAGCCACGGTCTCGGTGAAGTTGACATTGGTAACAACATAAGTGGCTCCCTGATTGGCGTAATCGGCCGCATCGGTGCCCACACCCAGCTTGAAATTGGGGTATTTCGACAAATCGACATACTCTTTCAGAGCCTTGTATTCAGACAGATAGGCGTATTTCTCGGTCTTGTCGGGACGGCCCACCTGGAAGTTTCTGTCAAACTCGTCGGCACACGAAACCATCAGCATGGCTCCAAGTGCTAAAAGAATATACTGCTTTTTCATTGCTTCCAATTATTAGCGTTATTTGATATAAACAGGTGTAAATTCCTGAATGGTTACGCCACTACGCTGATACACCATCTTCTCGTGGGTGGACCAGGTGTGACCATTACCAAAGTCAACAGTGTAGTTCAGCTCCATGCCGTCGCGGTCCTTGTCGCCCCAGGCTTTCTTCTCGGAGTTGTCGCCCCAAGTGCCACTACCAGTAGCTTTCACGCCATCGGTGCGCGAGCTGATGGTGCAGTTGTCGCCACTGAAGGTCAGCAGCAGGTCGGCATTGTAAAGCTGATCGCCGTCTTGATAAGAAACCTTGTAAGAGCAGGTGTTCATTCCCACCGACTTAATCTCTACGGTGTTGGCCTTCTCTATGTTAGCAGTAGAGGTGGTGCCGTTAGTGAGCCACCAGCCTGAGTACTTGTTCATGAACTTCACACAGTAGAGAATGTAGTCTTGAGGCTTCACGTCCCATACGTCGGCATCGGTGCGCGTGCCGCTGAAGCCCTCGAGCATGGTGCCAGTGAGAATTCTGCCGAAGCCCGACTGAGCGGTCATGACCAGAGGAATCACGTAGGTAGTGTTCACGGCAGCGGGGTCGTTGAAGAAAGCCTCGGTGAGCGTCACCACAGTCTCGCCATTCATCGTGCCGTTGAAGGCCAGATTGGTGGTAGAGAGCTGATAGTAGCTGCTCGGCATAGGCTTGACGGGAGTCACACCATCCTCGAAAAAGAGGTTGTTGCAGAGCGACTCATCGACTGCCACCTGCACGGTGCCGTTGGAGCCGTTGTAAGAGCCGCCAAACGTAGCCATAATCTTGCACTGGTGAGCATTATCTAATGTCTGATCATATTCTTCATTATCACCCAGCACGATGGTGCGAACGGGATACTGATAGGGGAAATAAACCGTTGTGCCACCCTCATAGTCAGGGAAATCAATGTCGCCGTTCTTGCATGACCAGAAAGCGCAGACAATACTGATTCCGCAGATGAATTTCAATATATTACTTTTCATAATCATCGTTCATTATTTGTTTTACATTGTTTCTTACTTCCAGCCGTCATTCTGCTGCAGGTTACTAAATTTCCTAATCTCAGAATAAGGAATAGGACCATATTTCATGTAGTCCTGATAAGTACGGTCTTCGACATTGAAATATTGGTATGAGAAACCGCTTCCGCTGGCTGTGATTCTCACACCCCTAGCAGGCTCGTTGAGGTTGGCGTTCCAGCGACGGAGATCCCAGAAACGGTGGTTCTCAAAGCAGAGCTCCAAGCGGCGCTCGTTACGAATGAGCTCACGCATCTTTTCCTTCGAGCTGGCGCACGACTCCAAATAGGGGTCGGTGGTTCCACCTACACCGGCACGACGGCGGATGGCCTTGATGACATCGTAAGCAGAATAGCTGGCACCGCCCACCGTACCACGCGGGCCCTGGGCCTCGTTGGCAGCCTCAGCATAGTCGAGGAAAATCTCGGTGTAGCGGATGCGGGCACCAAAGTGGCGCTTGTCGGCTGCGGGATTCAGGTTCACGTCGTCGCGAAGCAGCTTGCGCAGATAGTAACCAGTAACGGTTGACTTACCACCTTCACGGTTGATACCGTCGAGGTCGGTATTATCGGCAGCGGTGTTGATCGGCGTATTGTTAGCACCAATCTTCTCGCCGTTGACCAGGATATAAGCCTTCAGACGCGGGTCGCGGTTCTCGTAGGGATTGCTGGGATCGTAGCCAGAGCCAGAGGCACTGATGGGAAGTCCGTTGGCCATGGGGAAAGCATCCACGAGGTTCTGTGTCGGGTTGACACGGCCGCTACCCAGCAGCGAAGGAGGATAGTTGGACTCTTCCAGGTTGTGGCTGTCGCCAACCACACCACGCCAACAGATTTCCTCGGGGTCGGGATCGTCGTAACCGAAAGCCTCAATCATGCTGACATTGTTGTACCAGCGCCAGCCATCGGGATCCATACCAGCCAGGCCACCAATATTACGGAGACTGGCAACAGCATACTGGGCAGCCTGCTCGTAGGTCATGGCACCGGCAGAAGCGTAGGCAGGAGAAGCGGCGAAGAGTGCCACCTGAGCTCGGATGGCGGCAATCATGCGGCCGTCAATCTTACCACGCTGCAGCTTACCGAAGGCACGGTTGTACTCCTCGGCAGTTCCACCCTTCTGGGCGTACTTGGCAGGAACAGCGCCCTCGCTGACGTCGCCATACTGCTCGGGCAGATACTTCATGGCCTCGTCGAAGTCAGACATAATCTGGTCGATGCACTCTTTGAAGGTGTTACGAGGCAGATTGAAGTCAGAGGCGGCATCCTCAGAAGTGAGGTGGATGGGCACACCCATCAGTTCGCCGTTCACCAGACCGCAGTGAGCACGGAGCAGATAGAAGAAATGCAGGCCGCGAAGAGCGTAAGCATTACCCTTGTAGTTGTCTCTGTGCATCTCGCTCAGCGTCTCTGAAGAGTAGTCCCAGAGCACGTCGTCGGCAATCTCGAGGAACAGGTTCAGATACTGAATGGCATGATAGCGGGTTTCCCACTGGTTGATGGGGTTGTTCTGTGATGTCCAGATACCCTGGGAAGCCATTTTCTTGTAATTGTTGTCATTATCGTTGATGACAGCGTCGTCGGTAGCCACGTCGGTCATGTTCGTGGGGTTCTCTTCATAGGGCAACACCAGGTTGGCATTGTCCATGATACCACGGGCAAACTGCGGGTCGTTGTAAGCATTCGAGATGTCCTGGTTGTTTTCCAGTGCAGGCTCGAAAAGGTCATCGCAGGCAGTCAGCGCTACTGTGGCTATACCAAAAAGAATTATATTCTTAAGTTTCATATCTTGTATTCTATTTAAATGTTAGAAAGATACTTTAGCACCAATATTGTAGAAACGGGCTGCCGGTGCACTGCCGACATTCATCTCTAACAACTCGCGCTCCTTGGCGAGTGTGAGCAGACTGTTGCCGCTTACATAAAGTGAGAGACCCTTCACGATGCCATTGCCCAGAATTGTCTTGGGGAAGTCGTAGGTGAGCTGCACCTTGGCCAGGTCGAAACGTGTAGTAGAGTACATCCAGAAGTCTGAAGTGGTGTTGTTGTTGGCACCGCTCTGAGTGGTCAGACGAGGATAGGTGGCTGTAGCGGCAGTCTCGGGAGTCCAGCGGCCGCGAACGGCTGCAGAGTACTTGTCCTCCTGGTCAATCCACCAGTAGCTGTTGTTCTTGACAGCATGGCCGCCAAAGCCGCCAATACCGAGCACGAACAGTGAGAGGCCTTTCCACTTGAAGGTAAGGTTGACACCCAATGTGGTGGGAGCACCGTACCATCCGCCTGTAGCGAGGTTCACCTGGTCTTTGGTGTCGATAACACCGTCGCCGTTCTGGTCCTTATACTTCAGGTCACCGGGCTTCACATTACCACCGAGGGTCTGCTGAGGAGAGTTGTCGATGTCGTCCTGATCCTTGAAGAAGCCAAGGCACTGGTAACCCCAGATAGCATCGAGCGGTTTGCCCTCACGATACTGATACTCGTCAGCATAGTTGGTGTCGTCGCGCTTGGCTGCCTTTGTCTTGTAGTAAGTCAGGTTGGCACCACCTTCGAAACCGAAGTCGCCGAAATCCTTCTTGTACTTCAGAGCCACCTCGAAACCAGTGCGGTTGTCCTTGTTGTAGTTCAGGTAAGAGAGGAACGAAGACTCAGGATAATACACTTTGAAGTAGCTCGGCAGCTGGTTGGTAGCAGTGATGATGCCACCGTCCATCTGGCTCATGAAGAACGAAGCGTCGAGCGACAGGGCGCGCTGCAGCATTTCGGCATGCAGGCTGGCAGAGAGCTCCTTACGCTTGATGAAGGCGAAGTCGGAGTTTCCACCTCGCTTTGACTGATAGAGCGAGAAACCTGTAAGACCGTTCCAGTCGAACCAACCGCCGCTTTGGTATGTACCAAGATACATGTAGTAGTTCTCAATATCCATGTCGGTGTTGAGACTGCTGGCACTGACACTCAGAGTGAGCGCATCGAAGCCGCTGTTCTCAAGCAGAGCCTCGCGGGCGATGTTCCATCCCAAAGTAGCCGAGGGAGAGAATGCCTTACGCTTGCCTTCGGGCAGGCGGGCAGACCAAGGTGCTGCCAGCGAGAACTCAGCATAGTACTTCTTAGCGTAGTTGTACGACAGGTTGAAACCGAGGTTAGCATTGCTCGTCTTGTGGTATTCACCCGATACAGAGCGCTGATAGCCGTTGGCCAGCAGCATGGCGCTGACGTTGTGAACGCCACCGAATGTGCGGTTGTAATCGAAATGAGCGTTGAAGGCAATCGTCTGATTGTCGGTAGAGCCGCTCATGTTCTGCACACCCGACTTCTTGTCAACTTTCTCATGGCTGTCGAGCGAGAGAATCAGGTCGGGACCATTATAGTTGCTCCATGCGGGGTCGAACGTGGCATAGCTGTTGTTGTACGATGTCGTATAGGTGGTGGCATAGTCAACGGCAACCATAGCGCTGAAGCTCAAGCCCTTCAGCAAAGAGCCGAGGTCGGCTTTGACACCTGCGTCGAACTGGAACTGACGACTTGTCCAAGTGCTCTTACCGGCTGCATAGTAGTCGGCAAAGATGTTGGTGAGGTCGGTCAGCGAGCCACCGAGGAAATACTGTCCGTCGATGATGTTCATTGACGATGAAAGTGCGTTATGGGGCTGTGTGGCATTGGGATCCAGATAAGAGATAGGAATCAGCGGGCTGACACGATTGGGACGCCAGCGGGCAGCCACCTCCCAGTAGTTCAACGTGTTGTCACCATCCTTCTGGTTAGAGATGGCCGACTTTGAATTGTAGTAGGTAGCGTTGGCATTGACAAAAGCAGTAATGAAGTTGTTAATGCGGACATCCACGTTACCACGAACGTTGAAACGGTCGATGTAGTTGTTCTTTGCCTCACCAAAGTTCAGGAAGTCGCCCTGACGATAGTAGCTGACATTCGAGTAGAACTTGGCACGCTCGTTGCCGCCCTCAATCTCGATAGAGGCATCGGTGCGGTTGTAGGCCTTCTTGATGTAGTCCTTCGAATAGAAATCCACATCGGGATAACGATAAGGATTCTCTCTGCTGGCAAAGTTGTAGATTTGCTCAGGCGTATAGAGGGCACCCAGTCCGTCGTTGGCACGAGCCTCGTTGTAGAGGGTCATGTATTCGGCCGAGCTGAGATACTCAGGATAAGCCTTTGCTATGTTCCATCCGGTGTTAGCGCGTACATCCACGCTCAGACCGTCGTTCACACGGCCACGCTTGGTGGTGATGAGTATGGCTCCCTTGGCGGCGCGGCTGCCATAGAGCACCACAGCCTGAGCGCCTTTGAGGAAGGTCACTTCTTCGATTTCAGAGGGCAGCACGTTGTTGGCATCGCGAGGCACACCGTCGATGAGCACCAAGTGGTCGGTGAAACCCCACATACCAGCGCCGTTGAAGCCGGCTACGTAGCCCTGCATGTTGTCAAGACTATAGGTATTATAGTTCTTGTCCATCAGTTCTCTGTAGTTCAGGCTGGAGACGCCACCCATGATGTCTTCTTTGGCAACCTTTTTGAACAGCACGTTGACCTGGGCGGTATCAGCAGCATCTATCTGGGCTTCAACGGGCGTTGCAACCGACAGAGCCAAGAGAGCTGACAGCATGATATATTTATTATGTTTCATACAATTTTAAGTTTTTAATCTTTAATGTAACATTTAAAGAATTACCATCCCGGGTTCTGAGGATATTCTGAATAGAGATACACCTCTTTTTCCTTCAGCGGCAGCAGATAGTGCTTTGTGGCCAGCTTACGCTCCACGATGGTGGTTTCGCTCCAACCTGTCACCTCTGCAAAACGAGGATCTTCATTCTCGTAGTCGTAATTGCCTACACGCTTGAACTCCTGACGGGTCTTGATGTTATAAGGATACTCGGTGAGCAACAGCCAGCGCTGCAAATCCTGCCAACGGAAGCCTTCGAAAGCCAGCTCGCAAGCACGCTCACGGCGCACCTCGTCAATAAACTTTCTCTTGTCGCTGATGAAGCGGGCAGCCACATGCCCGGCACCCACACGGTCGCGGAGCACGTTGATGGCATCTTCGGCGGTGCGGCTGCACTTGCTGCTCTTGAAGCCTGCGCCCTGAGCGGCTGCACCAGCCTCGGCGTAGAGCAGATAAATGTCGGCCAAGCGCATGTAAGGCAGATAGGTCATCAGAGATCCACCCCAGTTATACATGCCGTCGTATTTGTTACACTGGTGGGGCACCAGCTTCTGGCAGAAGTAACCTGTGCGGCTACCATCGGCATTGCGTGCGGGGTTGCCCGTGGGAACCATGTTACCGCCCGTGAACATCTGCAGATACTGGAATTCCTTGTCGTCGCCGGTGACAGTCAAGAGGAACTTGAAGCCGTCGAACATGATGTCGTGATAGAAGCGCGGGTCGCGGTTGGCAAACGGGTGCTTGGGGTCGAAGCCCGACTCGGGGTTGAGCGAGCCGTCGGCCAAAACGATGGGCTCACCGTTCTCCATGCCGTAAGCATAGTTGATATAGTTGGCCGTAGGCATGTGGATGATAGCATCGTGCTCAACGAGGTTGTTCACCTTGGGTCCCCACAGCTTCACAAAGTTCCAGTTAGAACCGTTCATCTCGGTTGAGGGTCCACGCATGATGGCTTCCGAAACGCCTGGCATTTTCCAGCTCTGACCCGTTGTGCGGAAGATATCAGAGTAGTTGTTGGTTGAGCCCTTGGCAGCCACGTGGTCGTAAACGCCATAGTTGGGACGCTGGGTGGCATCGTCGGCGGCAAACTGGAAATCGGCCAGTTTGTAAGGAGTCTCGCCGTTCTCTACGTAGGCAATAGCCTCACCCAGAGCGTCGGCAGCCTGAGCGGCCAGAGAGGCATCGTAAGAATAAGTGCTTCCGTCTTTCAGCGCACCCATCTTGGCACCTACCGTGTTCAGCGGCGAAGCAGCCCACAAGAGCACCTTGCCTAAGTAACCGAGGGCGCAGACCTTGGTGATACGCAGATCGTTCTTACCAAGGGTTTTCTTACCGATGGTAGAGTTGTCCCAGTTGTTGGGCAGCAGGTCGGCAGCGGCGCGATAGTCGGCGGCGCAACGCTCAGCACACTCTCTGAACGAAAGGCGCGGCAGCGTGAAGGTAGAGTCGGCAGGCAGCGAATGGTCGATGTAAGGCAGTCCGCCCCACCACTCCATCTGCTGGTGGTGCCACCAGGCGCGGAAGAAGAGCAGCTGGCCCTTGATGAAGTTTTTCTCTTCCTTGGTAGCGTCGGTCATCTTGTCGAGATTCTCAAGACCGAGATTGGCCTTACGGATGCAGTACCAGGCATGTCCGGACAGCGAGTGGTCGAACTTGTTGGTAGAAGTAGGATTAGAGTTGGGTCGGTTCAGCCAGCTCTGCTGACCGCCTTTGTCCTGCTCGTCGTACCAGTGACGATAGTCGCCCAGGTCGAAGTGAGCCGTCACGTGGGTGTCGCCACCACCGGTGTTCATGATTTCGTCCTCACCCCAGTTGAAGGTGGTACACCAGTAGCACGACTCTTTGTTGGGTATGCAGTTGTAAATTTCCTCGATGAAGCCCTGGAAGTTGGTGAAATTCTTAAATGCCGTTTCCGGGTTCACGTCAGAGTCGGGTGTCTTGTCGAGATAGTCCGTACAGGATGTCATTCCCAGAGAGAACAACAAAGCTGCTACACCTATTATATATATATTACTAAACTTTTTCATTGCATTCTCCATTTTAAAGGTTGAATCTGATACCGAAGTTAATACGTCTCATGGTAGGATAAGCACCGTTGCCGGCATTACCATTGGCAGCAAAGTTAGACTCACGGTCATCAGGCATACGAGTCCACACCCAGAGGTTGTTACCACTGACAAAGAGTTTCAGGCTCTTCATGCCAATCTTCTGCAACCAAGGCTGAGTGAAGGTATAACCCAGCTCTACGTTCTTGAGACGGATGTACGAACCGTCGCAAAGATACTGTGTGCCGTAATAGCTTTGATAGGGAGTGGTGTTGAAACGCGGTGTCACGATATCGGCGCCGTAGTGGTCAGTGCTCCACCATGTTCCCTGGTCATAGACGTTGGCCACCATCACGTCGGCGAAGCTAATCATGGTAACATCGCGGGTGACATTGGTTACGCCATAGAACTGGGCCATGAAGTTAAATCCTTTCCACTCGAATCCGAGGGTGGCGTTGTAAGTGTTCTGCGGAGTTGTCGGGTGTCCGTAGGGAACGAAGTCGTTGACGTTATCCACCTTACCATCGCCGTTGAAGTCAACGATGTAATAGTCGCCAGGAAGTTTCTGGCCGTCGTTGGCATCGGTCTTGGGCGAGCCATAGATATCGTCGAAGGTCTGCATCATGCCTTTGTCAATGAAGGCGTGGGTCTGGCCGATGGCGTAGCCTGCGTCCTTACGGTAAGCGGGCAGCAGGGGCTGGTCGTCCTTTATCTTAATTTCGTTCTCTGCATGAGTCATGCTCATGTTGGCCCAGAGGTGCATGCCGTTGTTGAGCATCTTGTTGAAACGCACTTCCACCTCGAATCCGTGAGTTTCCACCTTACCGAGGTTGGCTGTAGCGGGCGACTGTCCGAAGTAAGAGGGAACAGCACGCTGTCCGCCCGGCACGAGGATGTCGGTACGCTTGTCGTGGAAGAACTCGATGGCACCTGCGAAGAGTCCGCCAAGGATGCCGTAGTCAATACCGATGTTGGTCTTCTTCACGGTTTCCCAGTGTACGCTGGGGTTACCCACGGTAGATTCGCGGTACCATGTGTAAGGCGACTGGCCCTGGTTGACGTCCATAGCCGTTGTTCCGCCGTACGACCACTGGTCCATGTAGAGGAAACGGGCATTGGGAATGTTGTCGTCACCAATTTCACCATAGCTGGCACGGAGTTTCAGCATGTCGATGATTTTCTTCTCGCGGAGATACTTCATGAAGGGCTCTTCGCTGATCATCCAGCCGATAGCACCCGAATTGAAGAAGGCGAAGCGATTGTCCTTCGAGAATTTCTCAGAGCCGTTGTAAGCACCGTTGTACTCGAAGAAGTATCTGTTGGCAAAAGCATAGGTCACACGGAACACCCAGTCCTCACGATAGTTAGGAATCATGGAGCCCCAGGCTGTTTCCTGGCGGGCGAACACGCCCATGGCGGTGATATCGTGCTTGCCAAAAGTGCGGGCCCAGTTGAGCTGCAGCTGATAGTTCAGGTTGCGCGTGGTGGCGCCATTGTTCACCGAACCACCCTTTGTGCTCCACTTGTTACCCTGTGTGTAGTCGAAACGGTCGTATCCTTCGTAAGGCTGCTTGTACACGGCTACACCCGTCTCAGGATTGATCCACTTGTTCTGCGGGTCGTTGTAAAGGTCGTTGATACCACGTCCGCTTTCCTGGAAGGTGTTGTCCCATGCAATCATACCACGGAAGTTCAGGCCCTTGGTAATGAAGTCGAGGTTCTGCTCCAACACGAAGTCGGTGTTGATGCGGGTGGTGGTGATGTACTGAGTACCACCGAGGGCAATGCCCTGTGCACCGTTATCCACGTTGGTTGAACCGGGGAGGAAACCCCACGAGCCGTCGCTGTACTTGGGCAGGAACACGTCGGGCGAAATGTTATAAATACCATTCCACTGCTGAGCAATCTGCCACTCATTGTTCACAGAGTTCACCCACGGTGTCTTCTGCTTACCGTTCGAACCGGCGATGTTGATTTTCAGCACGGTAGATTTGGTAATGTTAAAGTCGAGGTTCGAGCGCACGTTCACGCGGTTATAACCATAACCTGTGGGATAGCTGCGTCCGTTGCCGAAGTCGGTGTAAAGGTCACCCTCGTTCACGAAATCGACGCCTGCAAAGTATTTCACGAAGCGTGTACCACCGGCCACGTTCAGGTTGGCGTTGTACGACATGGCGTAGTCCTCGAACAAAGCGCGCTGCCAGTCAACATTGGGGTAACGCTCGGTGATGAGGTTGCCAAACTCGTCGGTGGCATTGGGGTCCTGATTGCGATAATTCTCGATAAAGCTCACGGGGCGGATGTAGGCGAAACTCTCGGGATAGAGATTGAGTTCGTGCTCCACCACGGTGTTGCGGGCCATGAGGGCTTGATAAGAGTCGTACTTATCGGGAAGCTTCGAAGGCACCTTCATAATGGCGTTGGCCGAGACGTTGATTTGCGCCTTGCCCTCCTGACCACGCTTGGTGGTAATCAGGATAACGCCGTTAGCACCTTTCACACCATAAACGGCGGTGGCCGAAGCGTCCTTCAGCACAGAAATGGTGGCAACCGACTGAATATCGACGCTCGACATGGGGCGCTCGATACCATCAACCAGCACCAGCGGTGCGGAGTTGTTCCACGACGAAGCACCACGAATGATGATCTGGGGCTCTTCGTCGCCCGGCATACCAGAAGATGCCATTGTCACGACACCAGGCAGGTTACCCGTCAGGGCAGCACCAATGTCGGTGATACCAGCGGCGCGGGTCAGCACCTCGCCCGTGGTCTGGGTGATGGCACCCACCACAGAAGCTTTCTTCTGCTGGCCGAAACCTACCACAACCACCTCAGAGAGCTGGGTGTTCTCGGTGAGCGTCACGTTGAACGTGCGCTGCTTGCCAACCCTGAACTCCTTGGTGTCCATTCCTACGTAAGAAACGACAATCGTCGTTGACTCAGAAGGAACCTGCAAGGAGAAATTTCCGTCGAAGTCGGTAATGGTACCCATCGACGAATTTCCCTTGACAACAATCGAAGCACCGATGAGCGCCTCGTTGTTAGCATCGACCACTGTTCCCTTGATGGTGATGCCTCCCTGCGCCATGGCGGTGCCACAGAAGGCTATCAGCATCAGAACAGACAACGTCAATGCTTTGAGCAATTGTTTTCGTTCTTTCATCTTGACTGATTTTAATTCAATAGATTTTTTAGGGGTTATTTCTTTCATGTGATTATTCACTTTACATTTTTCAGGCCTTTCGGCTGTTCTGCCCGCATGGCAGCCCCGTCAAGGGGGAAGTTGGCTCTTGCATAAGACCCGGCGACTCAAAAAAACCAGGCCACTACAGCTGATAAGATACATTGTTTTGAAACTTTTATTTAGGTTATTTTTTTACTGCTACAGGCATATCGTTCGCCCAAGGGTTAGTTCTGCTGGCACATTCATGCACAAATTCGGTTGCAAAGTTAACATCTTTTTATATAATAGACTTTACTAATTGTTACACGCACTTTATGAAGTGTAACAGCTGTTAAAAAACGCCTGTTTATCGGCAAAAACTGCTACTTCGTGTTAAATTTCCACTAGATTACAAAAACATCGCCATGTTCTGCGCAACCATTCTTAAACACCCGATAATTATCTCACGACAATAACTCAAAATTCTCTAGAAAATTTCATCCTCGTGTCGGGCGTTATTTTTCCAAAACGTGACTTTACAATTTTAACTCGCGACAAAATTATAAAATTTTCTAGAAAATTTCATCTTAGCGCCGAGAAATATTTCAGCCAAATTAAGTTTTTTTGCGTTTTCTCGCCATCATAGCCCCACAAAGCCAGCGCACAGCCATTGCCACTGGGCAATCTACCAACGTTACCCGCACGCACATATACAACAACTGAACGCGCAAACACTGCAACCATGCACATATATAAAGCAACGGGGCCGACATCACGCCGGCCCCGCTGTTGAAACTAAATTTAATAAAAAACTACTTACTACTAAACTATTTATTATGCTACTAACCTAAAAACTGCTAATTTATACGTTAAGGTATTTTGATGTCTGTCCAAAGAAAATGACGAAAGAAAAGCGCACGAAACGGTTTCTGCCTCATTTTCACGCTGCAAAATTAATAAGGAGAACGAAAAATGATTACATTTTTTGTAACATATACTTTATTTTTTGTTCACAAATTTGGCATTTTTGCCAAAATGCACTATCTTTGCAGCATATTTGATACATGAGCGAAAAAGCGAACGTTGGAAAACATGAGAAAACAATGTAAAATTTCTTACCATCTTGCCATGAACACGAAAAGACTCGTTCTTCTTTCAGTAATCTTTTTCGTAGGGCACGCAGTGCTTCATGCGCAGACGGGAAAGCTATTTGATGCCAACCAGCAGCTGTCGAGCAGTTTCACCAGCCAAGTGTATCTCGACAACGACGGCTTCATCTGGTCGGCCACCCGCAACGGACTGAACAAGTACGACGGCTACCAGTTCCGTATCTTCAAAAAAGAGAAAGACCACGACAAGGGCATGGCCAGCAACTACGTGAACTGCATTATTCAGGACCGCAAGGGGCTGTTCTACCTCGGCATGTGGGCTGCCCTGCAGACCTTCGACGGTACCCGCTTTCACGATGTGAAGGTGAAAGACCTCAACGGCCGCGGAGTGACCCCTTACGTCACCTGCTTCGTGGAACGCAAGAACGGTGAGATATGGGCCGGCACATCGGGACTGGGCGTTCTGAAATTCGACAATGCCGGAAACGCCCATCAGGTGGGCGGAGCCTTTAAGGACATCCACACCGTGCTCGACATCATGGAAGACAACAAGGGCCAGCTGTGGGTGCTCTCGCGCGGCCATGGCCTCATTCAGTACGACGGCAAGCGCGCCCAACACCACCTCACCACCCAACCCATGGCCAGCTACCTGCGCAAAATGAGCAAGGACAACAAGGGCAACATCTACGTGGGTACATCACGGGCCGGACTGCTGCGCCTGGAGGGCAAAGAGTTCAAACCTGTAGATGGCACAGGCGACAAACCCATCTCCTCGCTCTATTTCAACCGTCAAGGCAAGCTCATGCTAGGCTACGACGGCGAGGGACTGGGCATCTACGACCCACAGACGGGCACCATCACCAACAATCCTTACTTCAGCCGTGAGGTGGATTTGGCCAAATGCAAAGTGCAGTCAATCACCGAAGACCGCAGCGGCAACGTGTGGCTCGGACTCCTGCAGAAAGGCCTCTACATGCAGCCAGCATCGCCTCCCATGTTCAATTACATGGGCTACAAGCTCGGCGAACAAAACAAAATAGGCTCGGCCTGCATCGTCAGCACCCTCATCGACAGCCAGAAACGCGCCTGGATTGGCACCGACAAGGACGGACTCTACTGTTTCGACCAGCAGATGCAGCTCATCAAACACTACAAGGAGAATTTCCCCGCCACCATACTGACCATTGCCGAAGACCGCACGGGGCGCATCTGGACAGGCTCGTACAACGAGGGCGGCGGATGGATTGACGCGGTCAGCAAAACGTATCACCGCTACCCCTTCTCGCCTCCCAACATCAGCATTTTCGACATTGACGTTGACAGCAGCAACCGCCTCTGGATGGCCACCATGGGCAACGGACTGCTCATGCTCGACCAGCAAACCAACCAGCTCACCGCCTACGTCATGAGAAAGGGTGCGGCCGAAACGCCCAGCATCAACAGCATCACCAACGACTACATATCGCAGCTGTCGGTCTCGCCCGACCAAAAACGCGTTTATGTGGCTACCACCATGGGCGTGTGCTGTCTCGATATTGAGAAAAACAGCTGGATCAGCCTGTTCGGCAAGAACTGTTTGAATTATGGTACGCCCGTGCGCATTGCGCGCGAGTACTCCAACTGCCTTTGGATAGGCACCAACGACGGTCTCTACTGTTTCGACCTGCTGAACAAAAAACTGCAGCAATACACCACCGAGCGCGGACTCTCGGACAACGGCATCGCCTCTATCGAACAAGACAAGAAAGGCCGCCTGTGGATTTCAACCGACCACGGATTGTGCTGCCACGACCCAAAAACCGGACTCACACAAAACTACTTCATCGACAACGGACTGCAGTCGAACGAGTTCAGCGACGGTGCATCGTGGACCACTCCGTCGGGTATCATGGTCTTCGGCGGCGTGGGCGGCGTGACATGGTTCAACCCCATGGACATACAGCAAGCCAAGTGGGAGGCGTCGGTGCAGCTCACCGCACTCACCATCAATGGCGAACCCGTGACACCGCTCACCGAGTCGGGACGTTTCCACGTTACCGACACCACCGTCATTGCCAGCGACCACTTCGAACTGGGCTACCACGACAACTCGTTTGCCCTGCAGCTCTCAACGCTCACCTACGACAACCCCGAGCACATCACCTATCTTTATAGCATCAACGGCGAAAAGTTTGTGCGCCTGCAGCCCGGTGTCAACGAAATCACTTTCTCGCACCTGGCTCCTGGCACCTATCACTTCAGGGTGAAAGCCGAGCGCAACAACATCGAGACGCCCGAACGGAAGTTCACGCTTGTGGTTCACGCCCCGTGGTATCGCTCCAACGTGGCCTACATCTTCTATTTGCTGCTCCTGGCGTTCGCCATTTGGCAATACCTCAAGCAGACACGCAGAAAACAGCAAAACCGTCTGCAACTGCAAGAGCATATTCACGCCGAGCAGATGGGCGAAGCCAAACTGCAGTTCTTTATGAACATCAGCCACGAAATCCGAACGCCTATGACGCTCATCATCACGCCGCTGCTCTCGCTCATGAAACAAGACAACGACCCGCATCGGCGCGGCATCTACGAAACCATCAAGCGCAATGCTGAGCGAATACTCAACCTCATCAACCAGATGATGGACCTCCGGAAAATCGACAAGGGCATGATGCAGATGCACATGCAGGAAACCGACCTCATTTCGTTTGTCGAAGAAATACACTCGCTCTTCAAGCATCAGGCCAACGCCAAGCAAATCAGCCTTACCTACGAGCACGACACCGAATCGCTGCCCGTATGGATTGACCGCGGAAACTTCGACAAGGTGGTGGTGAACATCCTCTCCAACGCCTTCAAATTCACTCCCCCGGGAGGAAAAATCGACATCAACGTCACCCACAACGACACCGACGCAACCATCGCCATCAGCGACAACGGCGAGAAAATACCCGAAGACAAGCTCGACAAGATTTTCGAACGCTTCTATCAGACCACATCCTCCATCAACGACCGCAACGTGGGCACTGGCATCGGCCTCGACCTCACCCGCTCGCTCGTTGAGCTGCACTACGGAGCCATCAAGGCACACAACCTGAAGCAGGGGTGCGAGTTCTTGGTCACCATCCCGCTAGGAAACGCCCATCTCAAACCCGAGGAAATGATGACCGAGGCAGAGCCTGCACCCCAGACGCTGGTGAGCGAAGAGCTCGAAGAGCTGGAGCAGCCCCTCGTAGTGCCTGAAAAGCGTCCCAACGAGCGGCTAACCGTGGTTGTTGCCGAAGACGACGACGAAATCCGCAACTATGTGGCCAGCGAGCTGAGCAACGAATACAATGTGAAGACCTGCATCAACGGACGCGACGCTCTGGCCGAGGTCTATCGCTCGATGCCCGACATCGTCGTGAGCGACATCATGATGCCCGAAATGGACGGCAACACCCTTTGCTCGCAACTCAAGTCGAACCAGAGCACCAATCACATCCCCATCATTCTGCTCACGGCCAAAAACCGCGACGAAGACAGGCTCGAAGGCCTTGAGACGGGTGCCGACGCCTACATCGTCAAGCCTTTCAATATGGACATTTTGCGCCGCACCATCATCAATCTCATCAACTCGCACCGCCTGCTCAAGCTGAAATACGGACAAACCACTAAGCTGGAGAGCAGCGTGGAGGAAGTGAAGATGAAGTCGCCCGACGAAAAACTGCTCGAAAGGGTCATGAACACCGTCAACAAGCACATGAACAACTCCGACCTCAGCGTTGATATGATTGCCAACGAGGTGGGCATCAGCCGAGTTCACCTGCACCGCAAAATGAAAGAACTTACCGGACAGACACCTCACGACTTCATACGCAACATACGTCTGAAACAGGCTGCCAACCTGCTTGCCAACCAGAACATGAACATCACAGAGGTGGTGTATGCCTGCGGATTCTCTAACGCGGCCTCGTTCTCAACCATGTTCAAGAACGTTTACGGCATGTCGCCTCGCGACTACATGAAAGAGCACCATAAGTAGATGAAAGATGAAAAATGAAAGATGAAAAATTAAAAATATTAATATAAATAAGAAATGATGAAATGAAGAATCCCGCAGACGCGCTGTGTTTGCGGGATTCTTCATTTCACATTCTTCATTTCACAAAATTCTTTATTCTTCATTCTTCATTCTTCATTAATTTAATTACCTTTGCACCCGAAAATCAGAAACATCCATAGGTTATGAAGATAGAAAACATGATAAGCGAAGCCGTAAAGCAAGCTGTGAAGACGCTTTACGGACAGGATGTACCCGACAAAATGGTACAGGTTCAGAAAACAAGAAGCGAATTCGAAGGAAATCTCACACTCGTGGTGTTTCCCTTCGTAAAGATGGCCCGCAAGAGTCCTGAGCTCACCGCACAGGAGATAGGACAATATCTGGCAGAAAACTGCGAGGCCGTGGAGCGCTTCAACGTCGTGAAAGGATTCCTCAATCTGGTTGTTGCACCCGCCGCCTGGCTTCGTCTGCTTGCCGACATCGACGCTGACGAGCATTACGGCTTCAAGCGCCCGGCCACCACTGACGATGGAAACGAAACTGCCCCGCTTGTCATGATAGAATATTCGAGCCCCAACACCAACAAACCCCTGCATCTGGGTCACGTGCGCAACAACCTGCTCGGATGGTCGCTGGCGCAAATCATGCAGGCCAACGGCAACCGTGTGGTGAAAACCAACATTGTGAACGACCGCGGCATACACATCTGCAAATCGATGCTCGCCTGGCAGAAATGGGGCAATGGCGAGACACCCGAAACCAGCGGAAAGAAAGGCGACCACCTGATTGGCGACTACTACGTGGCCTTCGACAAGCACTATCGCGAGGAGGTGAAGCAGCTCAAAGAAAAGTTCGTGGCCGAGGGCATGGACGACGAGAGTGCCGAGAAACGTGCCAAGGACGAGGCTCCGCTCATCAAGGAGGCGCACGAGATGCTGGTGAAATGGGAGCAGAACGACCCCGAAGTGCGCGCGCTCTGGAAGAAAATGAACGACTGGGTGTACGCCGGATTCGACGAGACTTACCAGCGCATGGGTGTTTCGTTCGACAAGATTTATTACGAGAGCCAAACCTATCTCAAAGGCAAGGCCAAGGTGGAAGAAGGCCTGCAAAAAGGACTCTTCTACCGCAAAGACGACAACTCCGTCTGGGCCGACCTCACCAACGAAGGGCTCGACCACAAGCTGCTACTGCGCAGCGACGGCACCAGCGTTTATATGACCCAGGACATCGGCACTGCCGAAATGCGCTACGAGGACTACCCCATCGACAAGATGATTTACGTGGTGGGCAACGAGCAAAACTACCATTTCCAGGTGCTCAGCATTCTGCTCGACCGGCTCGGATTCAAATGGGGCAAGGAGTTGGTACACTTCTCCTACGGCATGGTGGAGCTTCCCAACGGAAAGATGAAGAGCCGCGAAGGCACCGTGGTCGATGCCGACGACCTGATGAGCCTGATGGTTGACGATGCTTACCGCACTTCCATGGAACTGGGCAAGTTCGATGACATGACCGAAGAGGAGCGCCGCGAAATAGCCCGCATCGTAGGCATGGGCGCACTGAAATATTTCATTTTGAAGGTGGACGCCCGCAAAAACATGCTCTTCAACCCCGAAGAAAGCATCGATTTCAACGGCAACACAGGTCCCTTCATTCAATACACCTACGCACGTATCCGCTCTATTCTGCGCAAGGCCGAGGCTGCTGGCCTCAACACCTGTGCCCAGATCACCGCCGGCGACCTTAACGAAAAGGAGGTTGAGCTCATTCAGAAACTGAGCGAGTTTGGAGCCGCCGTCGAGCAGGCCGGCAAAGACTATTCGCCCAGCGGCATTGCCAACTACTGCTACGAGCTGACCAAGGTATTCAACCAGTTTTACCACGACTATAGCATTCTCAACGAAACCGACGAACAGAAAAAACTCATGCGCCTGGCGCTGGCCAAGAACGTGGCTAAAACCATTAAAAACGCCATGAGCCTGCTCGGAATAGAAGTGCCCGAACGCATGTAATGTTCATTGAGAATTGACAATTGTTCATTCTGAAATTAATCGAAATTGTAAATTGTCAAATAGTAAACTACAGAATCCTCCCTCCTACCGCAACGACACGGTTCTGCCTTTGCCCCCAGAGGTAAAGGCAGACGCGTGGGCAGTTGACGCGGCATGCTCTGGAAATCCTGGCCCCATGGAGTATCAGGCCATCGACTTGCAGACGGGCTACCGCGTGTTCCATTTCGGTCCCGTTCGGGGAACCAACAATATTGGGGAGTTTCTGGCCATTGTTCATGCACTGGCTTTAGCGTGGCAACAACGATTGCCCGATAAAACCATTTATTCGGATTCTTATAACGCCATTCTGTGGGTGAAAAAGCGTAAATGCAAAACCAAACTCGAACGGACACCCGACACCGAACAACTTTATCAAATTATCGAGCGCGCCGAACGATGGCTGCAAACCCACGACTACCACAACCCTATCATCAAATGGGAAACCAGCAAATGGGGCGAAGTGCCTGCCGACTTCGGCAGGAAATAGCCCTGTGGCGTTTCACTAAATGCTAGCCCGACGGTAGGTAATGATGGTGTTATGGTCGTAAGTTTCGCGGCTCACAATTTTAGCCTCTGACGGCAGCGGGCAGGCACGGGTTCCACCGCTGACAGTTATAGGCGCAGTCTCCACACGTATTTCGTCCCATAAACCTTTGCTAAGGAACGACTGGTGGGTTTTGGCACCACCTTCCACAATGAGCGACTGTAAGTTGCGCTCACGGCAGTCGCCGATGAGCTGTTCCAAAGAGTAGTCTTTGCTCAGCACGAAGCGTACGGGGTTGCGCTCGCTCCCTAGGCTGCTCGCAGCCGTGCGCCAGTGGCGGACGGTGAGCTGTGGATGTTCGCGCTCGTCGGTGACTCGTCCCACCACAATGGCATCTTCCTCGGTACGCAACCTATGAGAAAGCATCTGTGTGAAGGGAGTGGAAATGGCCAGTGGCCGATGGTTGTCGTCCAAGTAGCCATTCTGTGTCTGTGCCCATTTCAGAATAATATAGGGCCGTTGATGCTGATGAAAAGTGAAGAACCGACGGTTCAGTTCGCGGCACTCAGCCTCCAGCACACCCACCGTTACCTCAATGCCCGCCCGTCGCAGCTTTTCTATGCCGCGCCCCTGCACCTTGGCAAAGGGGTCGATGGTGCCCACCACCACACGGCGTACGCCCTTGCTCACAATGAGGTCGGCACAGGGCGGTGTCTTTCCAAAATGCGCACAAGGCTCCAGACTGACATAGACCGTTGCCTCGCGAAGCAGCGGCTCATCGACGGGCCGTACCGAAGCAAAGGCATTCACTTCGGCATGACCCTCGCCACAACGCACATGATAGCCCTCGCCAATGATTCGCCCCACGCTGTCATCACCACGCTCTTCCTGAGCCACAATCACGCATCCCACCATAGGATTCGGTCGTGCCCCCATCAGACCATTGCGAGCCAGTTGCAGACAACGGCGCATCATCATTTGATCGGTTTCTTGTCGGTTCATTCGTAAACGCTTTAAAAATTCTTACGCACAAAAATACAGAAAAATGTGTTTCTACCAAAAAAAATCTATAAAAAAATAAAACGAATCATGGCAGATTGGATAAATTGCTCTATATTTGCAGAGTAAACCATACAATTATAAACCTTCAACTACAAAACAATTCATTAAAACCTCTAAACAAATGAGACATTGGACATTTACACTGGCATTCATCATCGGACTGCTGATGTTTGCCACGCCTTCTGAGGCACAGACACTGCGCAACGGCAGCGGTTCGACGGTAGGAAAAGTAGAAAGCAACGGCACCGTGCGCAACCGCAACGGCTCGTCTATCGGCAAGTTTGAGAGCGACGGCACTGTGCGCAACGGCAGTGGTAGCCGTATCGGAAAGATTGAGAGCGACGGCACCGTGCGCAATGGCAACGGCAGCCGCATCGGAAAGATTGAGAGCGACGGAACCGTGCGCGACGGCAACGGCAGCCGCATTGGAAAGGTGGAGAGCGACGGAACGGTACGCAACGGCAACGGCAGCAACATCGGCAAGGCCGAAGGTGTGAACCGCCGTCAGGCAGCCGCTTGTTTCTTCTTCTTTTTCAACTAGATAGCTGCTATTCATAGCTGCCTGTACCGAAAAGGGAGAAGACAATGATGACTTACCACAATTTTTGGCAACAGCTGACCAAGATTTACGAAACGGGCGAAGCGAAAGCTATCGCCCGTTATGTTTTTGAGCATGGCTTTGGGCTCACCCTTGCCGACATTCTTTGTGGCAAAGACGCGCTGCTCGACACGGCCAGCCAGGCGCGCCTCGATAATCTCTGCCAACGGCTGCTGGCGGGCGAGCCGGTGCAATACGTCACAGGCATTGCCGAATTTGGGCCTCTGCGGCTGCACGTGGAGCCGGGTGTGCTCATTCCGCGGCCCGAAACTTACGAACTCTGCCAGTGGGTTGACAGTGAGAAAGCAGAATCCGACAGTCTCCTCGACATCGGCACAGGCAGCGGGTGTATTGCCATTGCACTGAAAAGCGCAAGTCCCTCACTCAGCGTCAGTGCCTGGGACATCAGCGATGAAGCCCTGCGTATTGCAGCACAGAATGCTAAAGCTGCCAATGTCAGCGTGAATTTCGAGAAGCGCGATGCGCTCAACGCTGATGGTGCTGCTTTCAATGACCTATGGGACATCATCGTGAGCAATCCCCCTTACATCTGCCGCAGCGAGGCCATCGGCATGGAACCCCATGTCATCGGCTATGAGCCCCACATGGCCCTGTTTGTGCCCGACGACGACCCGCTGCTGTTCTATCGCGCCATTGCCCGTTATGCCTTTCACGCACTGAAACCTGGCGGCCGGCTGTATTTTGAAATCAACCCCAACTACCACCCCCATCTGCTCAGCCTGCTCACCGCCATTGGATTCAGCGACATAGACTCGCGCCACGACCAGTTCGGAAAAATGCGGTTCGTCAGAGCTGTCCTGCATACAGACAATCACCAGTAAACACAAAGCAACCACCATTCATCACCCACCACCGATGTCAGAAAAAGAAGTCCTCCTGAAACTAACGGCTCTCTGTGCCCGTGGCGAGCACTGCCAGCACGACATGCTGGAGAAAATGTCGCGCTGGGGCGTTGACGAGGCTATTCAGGCCAGTGTCATGGCCTACCTCACCGAAAATCATTACGTAGATGACGAGCGCTATGCCCGTGCCTATGTTAACGACAAGATAAAATACAACCATTGGGGCCGCCGCAAGGTGGAGCAAGGACTCTGGCAGAAACATATCGACCCCAGCTTGCAACAGCGCGTCCTCGACGACATAGACGACAGCCTCTACGTGGAAATTCTCCGCCCATTGCTTCAACAAAAACGCCGCACCACCCGCGCCGACAGCGACTATGAACTCAACCAGAAACTCATGAAGTTTGCCCTCTCGCGCGGTTTCACTTACGACATCATCCGGCAGTGCATCGACACGCCAGAAACCGACTAGCCTCCCATGTCTATCAGCATTTTCGCCCGCTTGGCCGACTTTATAGCACCACGCCGCTGTCCGGTTTGCGGCGGACGGCTGCAAGTGCAGGAAGAAGTTATCTGCGCTCCTTGCAACCTCCATTTGCCGCGCACCTTTTTCAGCCGTGACCCATACGACAACGAGATGGCGCGACTGTTCTGGATTCAGCTGCCCATCGAGCGAGCTGCTGCCCTCATATACTATTCGCCCAAGGCCGAATCAACCCATTTTATTCACCGCATGAAATACGCCAACCACCCCGAGATAGGCGAACAGATGGGGTGGATCGCCGCCCGCGAGATGGAGGCCGACCATTTTTTCGAGGGCATCGACCTCATTGTTCCCGTGCCCCTTGCCCCGAAGCGCGAGCGTGAGCGCGGTTACAACCAGAGCCTGATGATTGCCCGTGGTGTAAGGCGGGCCACGGGCATCCCCATAGAAACCCGAGCTGTGCGGCGCAAGTCGTTTAAGGGCAGCCAAACACAAAAACGGCGGTGGGAACGCCAGGAGAATGTTGCCGACGCTTTTGTGCTTCGCGACGGCAGCCGTGTGAGTGGCAAACACCTGCTTATTGTCGATGATGTGGTGACCACCGGTGCCACCGCGACAGCCTGTGCCGTTCAGCTGGCAAAGGCCAACGGCGTACGCGTCAGCATCCTCAGTCTGGGATTCAGCAAAGAATAACTTCGGCTTCGACAAGAAAGAAAAAGGCTGTTTTTGCAGTTTTACGTACGTTTTTTTGCGAATATGAGGTTTTTGCAGTACCTTTGCAGTCCAAAATCGAAGCAAAACAGCAGAAACCATGGCATATCTTTTTTCTTCAGAATCAGTTTCGGAAGGCCATCCCGACAAAGTGGCCGACCAAATCAGCGACGCGCTGCTCGACCAGTTCCTGGCCTACGACCCCAAGGCACGTTGTGCCATCGAGACATTTGTCACTACAGGACAAGTAGTAATCATGGGCGAGGTGCGCAGCGAGGCTTACATCGACCTGCAGACCATTGCACGCAACACCATCAAGCGCATTGGCTACACCAAGAGCGAATATCAGTTCGATGGCGACTCGTGCGGCATACTGACGGCCATTCATGAGCAGAGTGCCGACATCAACCGTGGCGTTGACCGCGAGGACGACGACAATCAGGGTGCCGGCGACCAGGGCATGATGTTTGGCTATGCCACCAACGAGACAGAGAACCTGATGCCCGTTTCGCTCGACCTTGCCCACCTGCTGATGCGTACACTGGCCGACATCCGCAAGGAAGGCCGCGAAATGACCTACCTTCGTCCCGACGCCAAGAGCCAGGTGACGGTGGAATACAGCGACGAGGGCATTCCGCAGCGCATCGACACCATTGTGGTGAGCACTCAGCACGACGAGTTCGACACTGACGACGAGCGCATGCTGGAACGCATCAAGAGCGACGTGGTCAACATACTCATTCCGCGTGTCAAAGCTCAGATTCACAGTCAGAAAGTGCTGGCATTGTTTGGCGATGACATCAAATACTTTGTCAATCCCACGGGCAAGTTCGTCATTGGCGGACCTCATGGCGACACAGGTCTGACGGGCCGCAAAATCATTGTCGATACCTATGGCGGCAAAGGTGCCCACGGCGGTGGAGCATTCTCAGGCAAAGACTCGAGTAAGGTGGACCGCAGTGCGGCCTATGCTGCCCGCTATATTGCCAAGAACATGGTGGCTGCCGGTGTGGCCGACGAAATGCTGGTGCAGGTGAGCTATGCCATTGGTGTGGCCGAGCCGGTGAACATCTACGTGAACACCTACGGCCGCAGCCATGTCAGCATGACCGACGGTGAGATTGCCAGCAAGATTGCCAGCATGTTCGACCTGCGCCCCAAGGCCATCGAGCGCACCCTGAAACTGCGCCAGCCCATTTTCAGCGAGACGGCTGCCTACGGCCACATGGGGCGCCAGTGCAAGGTGGTTACCAAGACTTTCACCAGCCATTATCACCCCACGCGCACCATTGAGGTGGAACTTTTCACCTGGGAGAAACTCGACCGCGTGGAAGAAATCAAACAAGAGTTTGGCCTTAACGGATAAAGACAAAAGATGAAAGACGACAAGATTATCTCACACTGAGGTGCTGAGTAAGAGTAGCTATATGTAACCTCTCTTCTTACTCCGCACCTCAGTGTGAGATAATTGTTTGTCAGCATATTCTACATCCATTCACTGAAAATCAACAATATGTTTCACCTCCTGAACGACACCATACCGACCACTCACCCGGCTTCGCCCACTCCGGCGACAGAGGCATCGCATGCCGCTGCCACTACAGCCACCGGAAACACTGAGGATGGTGTGCAGGAGAACACTATACCCAGCCCCATGCGCCGCGAGGTGCGGCCAGTAAAGCCCCGCCACCCTTACGAGGTGCTCCGCTCGCTGCCGCCCGATGCCACGCCCGCACAGCAGGACTCGGCCATCCAGGCCGTGTTTCAGCCCGAGGTGATTGAGCGCAGCACCCAACCCGACACGCTCCATTTGCCTGGCCATACGCCCGGCAAAAGTTTCAAGGAGATTAACTTGCCCCAGTACTACCGCGAAAGCTTTTTTGCCAAAGACTCACTGTTCCATCCCGAACTGAACGGCGGACGATACGGCGTGGCAGGCGACCCTGTGCCCTACACCATGCGCAACGACAACGTCATCACCGGGTTGTTGCTGGGTTGTTTCATCGTGGCGCTGTTCTCGCTCGCCCATGCCCGTGGCTTTCTGTTTCGTCAGGCCAAAAATTTTTTCTATGTGTCGAAGAGTGGGCCGAAGAGCGTCACCGAAACCACCTCCGAAATTCGTCTGCAGTTTTTCTTAGTGGGGCTTACCTGCCTGCTGTTCTCCATTTTGTGCTTTTTCTTTTCGCGCGAATACATTGCCGAGACGCTCATTCTCTCGTCGCAACATCAGCTCATTGCCATCTGCTTTGCCATCATGGTGGTGTATTTCCTACTGAAGGGTTTGCTCTACTGGAGTGTGAACTGGATATTTTTCGACAGGAAAAAAAATGAACAATGGATGAAGTCTCAACTGTTCATTTTTGCCATGGAAGGCCTGGCACTATTCCCCTTGGTCCTGCTGCAGGTTTATTTCAATTTGTCCATGCAAAGTGCCATGATTTATGCCTTAATTGTCATAATTTTAGTGAAAATTTTATCATTTTACAAGTGCTATCTTATCTTTTTTAAAGGAATTAGTGTCGTTTTGCAAATATTTTTGTACTTTTGTGCGCTCGAAATCATTCCTCTGCTTTCTTTGGGGGGTATTTTAGCTCTGATTGGTAATTATTTGAAAATAAATTATTAGGACACCGATGGTAAAAAAAATTTTGGTATCGCAGCCTAAACCGGCAAGTGAGAAGTCACCCTATTTCGATATCGCAAAAGAGTTTGGCGTAGAGTTGGTTTTCCGTCCTTTCATCAAAGTTGAGGGATTGTCGGCAAAAGAATTCCGCCAGCAAAAAATAAGCATTCTTAATCACACTGCTATTGTTTTCACCTCGAGACATGCCATTGACAACTTTTTCAAACTGGCCAAGGAGATGCGCATTACCATTCCTGAGGACATGAAGTATTTCTGCGTCACCGAGCAGATTGCGCTCTACATACAGAAATACGTTCAGTACCGCAAGCGTAAGGTGTTCTTTGGAACAACGGGCAAAATTGCCGACCTTGTTCCGCACATGGTAAAGCACAAAACCGAGAAATATCTCATTCCCATGAGCGATGTTCACGACGACAGCGTGAAGAACATGCTCGATGCCAAGAAACTTCAGCACACCGAGTGCGTGATGTACCGCACGGTGAGCAACGATTTTACCCCCGACGAAATCAGCTCGTTCGACTACGACATGGCCGTGTTTTTCAGTCCCTCGGGCATCAATGCTTATACCACCAATTTCTCTAAGGACGTGCTCGACAAGGTGGTGGTAGCCACCTTTGGTCCCACCACGGCCAAAACAGCCGTCGATGCAGGCCTGCGCCTCGACCTGGAAGCCCCTTCCAAAGAGTTCCCTTCCATGACGGGAGCCCTGCGCGACTATCTGCGCCGGCTGAACGAGGATTAAGAACTGCGCCGGCAGTGAGCTGATGAACACCGAAGGAGGAACCACAGGCGCACGCCTGACAAAAGAAGAGCGCATCAGTAGCCGACTGCTCATTGAGAAGCTCTTTAGTGGGGGAGGAAGCCGCTCAATGGCTGCTTTCCCCGTACGTTTAGTTTATATGGAGACCGAAAGAGGCGAGCACGAGCCGCCGGTGAGCATCATGGTGAGCGTGCCCAAGCGCTGTTTCAAGAGGGCCGTCGCCCGCAACCGCGTCAAACGGCAGCTACGCGAAGCCTACCGGCACAACAAGCAGCTGCTGTGGCAGCGCCTGGCCGACAAACCTGGGCAACGTTTGCTGATCGCCTTCATCTGGACCGACAACCAGCTGCACAGCTCGGCCGAGGTCGGGCGAAAAATGAGAAACCTGCTCACACGCCTGAGCGAAAAGCTATGAGCATGCCCCAAGACAACCCCTCGCCCAACCCATTCCTTCACTGGCTGCAAACAGCCCTACACTGGGTTTCGATGGCCGTGGTGGCGGTGCTGCTGCTGCCCATCTGGTTTTATCAGAAAGCCATCTCTCCCTACACCCCGCCTTCGTGCCGGTTTACGCCCACCTGCTCAGAATATGCTCGTCAGGCCCTGCTGAAGCACGGTCCCGTGAAAGGACTCTGGCTGGCCATTCGCCGCATCCTTCGATGCCACCCCTGGGGCGGTTCAGGCTACGACCCGGTGCCGTAAAGGGAAATGAAAGATGAAAAATGAAAGATTAAAGATTAAAACAAATAGATAGATGAGAAAGAATTTTGTAGAAGAACTGAAATGGCGCGGCATGCTCGCGCAAATGATGCCCGGAACAGAAGAACTGCTCCAAAAAGAAATGGTAACAGCCTATCTGGGCACCGACCCGACAGCCGACTCGCTGCACATCGGACACTTGTGCGGCATTATGATGCTGCGCCACCTGCAGCGCTGCGGCCACAAACCCATCATCCTGGTGGGAGGTGCCACGGGCATGATTGGCGACCCCTCGGGCAAAAGCCAGGAACGCAACCTGCTCAACGACGAGACTCTCCGCCACAACCAGGAGTGCATCAAGCGACAGGTGGCCAAATTCCTCGACTTCGAATCGAAAGAACCCAACGCCGCCGAAATGGTGAACAACTACGACTGGATGAAAGACTTCACCTTCCTCGACTTTGCCCGCGAGGTGGGCAAGCACATCACCGTCAACTATATGATGGCCAAAGACAGCGTGCAGCAGCGACTCAACGGTACCGCACGCGACGGACTCTCGTTCACAGAGTTCACCTACCAGCTGTTGCAGGGCTACGACTTCCTCTACCTCTATCAGCACAAGGGCGTCAAGTTGCAGCTCGGCGGCAACGACCAGTGGGGCAACATGACCACCGGCACGGAGCTCATCCGCCGCACACTGGGCAACGAGGTGGAAACCTTCGCCCTCACCTGCCCGCTCATCACCAAGAGCGACGGCAAGAAATTCGGCAAGACCGAGAGCGGCAACATCTGGCTCGACCCCAAGCGCACCACGCCCTACAAGTTCTATCAGTTCTGGCTCAACGTGAGCGACGAGGATGCCGAACGCTACATCAAGATTTTCACCTCGCTGGAGAAAGACGTCATCGATGCACTCGTCGAAGAGCACCAGCAAGACCCCGGCCGCCGCGTGCTGCAGCGCCGACTGGCCGAGGAAGTCACCGTCATGGTGCATTCTAAGGAAGCACTCGACATGGCCATCGAAGCCTCCAACATTCTCTTCGGCAAAGCCACCAAGGAAGCCCTCGAACGGCTCGACGAGCAAACCCTGCTCGACGTGTTCGACGGCGTGCCCCACTTCGACATCAGCGCCGACCAGCTGGGCCAGCCCGCCATTGAGCTGCTCACACAGGCTGCACCCGTGTTCCCCTCGAAGGGCGAGATGCGCAAAATGGTGCAAGGCGGCGGTGTGTCGCTCAACAAAGAGAAACTCACCGACCAAAACCGTCCCATCACCTCCGACGACCTCATCGACGGCAAGTACCTGCTGGCACAGAAGGGCAAGAAAAACTATTTCCTCCTGACGGTGAAGTAACATACATTTCATTCTTAAACATCCACAAGGCGAAACCCACATGCGGGTTTCGCCTTTTTTGTGCAATATTTGTTCACAGTTTGAGCCAGAGTTACGCTCCTCACTCTTCAAAAACGGCGTATAGGTCTCAAAAACAAAGAAAAGCCAACAAATCATCGAGGAACAAATGGCTTTACTATTTTCCTTTACCGCTTGACTAAGCATTTCCAGCACCTCGCCGCGAGTTATTTATGCCATTTCGCGATTCAGGAGAATAACACCGTGCTTTACGCCCAAATTTTCTAGCTTGAATTTTTCACTTCGTTCAAGGCACTCTTCATACTTTCCGATGCGCCAGCCGCTCCCCGCCCTTGTAGGGGCGGGGTGGCCGTAGGCCGGGGCGGGGTCAGTATTATTTCGCAAAATAGCATTATTACAGACCCCACCCCTAACCCCTCCCCTCGAGGGGAGGGGAGCTGCTTCCGCCTTGTGGCACTATGAATAATATAGGCTAGAGAATTTAATCGTATCGTCGGGAGATAATTTTACCATTTCGTGATTCAAAAAAATAACATCGTGCTTTACGCCCAAATTTTCTAGAGAATTTTATCGTATCGTCGGGAGATAAATCCGGGGCACTCGGAACGAAGACGCTAATTCATGGCGCGGAAAGAAAAAAACGTTGGAATATTTGGCTTGTATGGTGAAAAACATTACTTTTGCACTCGTTTTGAACCATACTTGATTTAAATTGCAAACGAAAATGCATTGGATGATGAAAAAAACTGTTTTGTTGCTTATTTTGTTGGCATCGGCTACAGGCATCCGTGCCGGATTGATTGACGGCCCTGCCGGCAGCCAGAAAAAAATCACGCATACCCTGGCCTTGAGTGCGGGCCCGGCTTGGATTACTTCGAAGGTCTATACGTCTCATGAATGGTACTCCTGGCGTACGGGAATGGAACTGACGGGCGAATACAACTGCGTGTTTTCGCGCGGCATAGGTTTTGGCGTCACCTACTCTCACAACAGCACATCCTATCCGAAGGTTGGCAGCATGAAGCAATACTACGTGGGGCCATCGCTGGTTTATGCCGGCATGGTGGGGTCGCGCTGGCATGCCAAGGTGGATGTAGGCATCGGCTATGCCAACCGTTCCGACGACTTTTCGAGCGAGGGTGGCGTGGGCCTGAAGTCTGGGCTCAGCATTGAGTACTTGCCCAGTCGGAATGTTGGCGTTGGGCTGGAGATGATCAGCGTTTCGTCGTATCTGGGCAAGCAGCCAGAAATCACCCCCGACAACTCTAACGAGCGAAACGGCGTGGCGCGCATAGGACTGACGCTGGGCCTGAGAGTATATCTGTAAAAACGAAAGAAAGGACAAACCATCATGATGAGAAAACTGACAACCCTGCTGCTGCTTGCTGTGGCCATGTATGCCTCGGCGCAGGGACGCTACTGCAGGAGCTACGACGATTTTGTGGCCGGCAAGTGGACTGAAGTGGCACAGCTGAAGCCAATCGCGCACTCTGCCTCGCACAAAGTATGGGTGGGAGGCAACGACTTCAAATTTGAATCCGGCGACAAGGCCACCGACAAAGTGCTGAAGAAAGAAGCCCTGGTGGTGGAATACATGGATACGCTGTATGTGAACCTGCGCACTTTGCGCTATCAGGGCAACCGTTTTGGCAACGGCTATGCACAGGGACTTCCCTACGACGGAAACAAAATAATGTTTGTCACCCACCGCATCGGAAAAGACGTCACGAGCAAGCGTGTCTTCTCGGCCTTCATGTTTGGAGCCATCGGAGCGGCCATCAGCGAGACGGGTGTGCAGAAAGACCGTGTTTGCTACCTCATCGACAACAACGGCAACGGTAAAACAACCGACATTCTCTTGCTTGGCGACGAGTTCATGAGGACGTTGCTGGCCATCGACGAGAAGATGCTTGCCCGCTACAATGAAAAGGAATCGCAGAAAGAACGCGAATCGGCAGCCAACGTTTTGCCTCTGCTGAAGGAAACGGGACTGGTGAAATAAAAGGCTCCGTTCGAGGCCACACAAACAGGAAAAACAGCGGAAAATGCTGTTTTTCGCACCCCCAGAGAGAAATTTTTTGCTTGAATCGGTGGCGAATCACTTTTTTTTCGTAACTTTGCAGCCGAATTTTTCTGATTGGGTGATGGTGTAACGGTAACACTACAGGTTTTGGTTCTGTCATTCCCGGTTCGAATCCGAGTCACCCAACCAAAAGTTAAATGCGATGCGAAGGGGCCTTTTCTCTTGTTGGAGAGATGGCCCCTCGTTTTTTTGTTTTGGGGCAAAGAGCGCAAACGGTTTCGGAGAGTTTTGCGATTTTTAAGTGTTCATATTTGCTTGTGCGTTTTTTATTTCGTATTTTTGCAGACGCACTAATCGAGAAGACATTTTAAGACAAACAAATCAAAATAATTATGAAGACAAATTATGAAATTCGTTATGCGGCCCATCCCGAGGACGCAAAGAGTTACGACACAAAGCGCATCCGCCGCGACTTCCTGATTGAGAAGGTGTTTGCCCAAGACGAGGTGAACATGGTCTATTCAATGTACGACCGCATGGTGGTGGGCGGTGCGATGCCCGTCGGCGAGTGTCTGAAACTAGAAGCCATCGACCCGCTGAAGGCTCCGTTCTTTACCACTCGCCGCGAGGTGGGCGTGTTCAACGTAGGTGGTGCCGGCTGCGTAAAGGTAGGCGACGAGGTGTTTGAGCTCGACTTCAAGGAGGCACTCTACATTGGCCGTGGCGACCGCGACGTGGTGTTCTGCTCGAAAGACGCGCAGAAACCCGCTAAGTTTTACTTCAACTCCACCACAGCCCACAAGGAGTATCCCTCGCGCAAGATTACAAAGCAGGACGCCGTGGTGGCTCACATGGGAAGCCTCGAGATGTCGAACGAGCGCAACATCAACAAAATGATTGTCAACCAGGTGCTGCCCACATGCCAGCTGCAGATGGGCATGACCGAGCTGGCCACAGGCTCAGTTTGGAACACCATGCCTGCCCACGTCCACTCGCGCCGCATGGAGGCTTATTTCTACTTCGAGGTGCCCGAGGACCAGGCCGTCTGCCACTTCATGGGCGAGGTCAACGAGACGCGCCACATCTGGATGCGCGGCGACCAGGCCGTGCTTTCGCCCGAATGGAGCATCCACAGTGCTGCTGCCACCCACAACTACACTTTCATCTGGGGCATGGGCGGTGAGAACCTCGACTACGGCGACCAGGACTTCTCGCTGATAACAGACCTTAAATAGAAGCAGAGGAGGAACGACAACATGCAGAATATGTTTTCATTAGAAGGAAAGGTGGCCCTCGTAACGGGAGCCGCCTATGGCATTGGCTTCTCCATTGCCGAGGCACTGGCAAATGCCGGTGCGCAGATAGCTTTCAACTGTCGTGGACAAGAGCACATGGACAAGGCACTGGCCGACTATCGCGCCAAAGGCATTGAAGCCCACGGCTATCTGTGCGACGTGACCAACGAAGCCGACGTGCAGCGCATGGTAGCCGACATCCGCCGCGAACTGGGTCACATTGATATTCTGGTGAACAATGCGGGCATCATTAAGCGCATACCCATGCACGAAATGAAGCGCGAAGAGTTTCAGCAGGTCATCGACATCGACCTTGTGGGCCCCTTTATCATGACAAAGGCCGTGATTCCCGAGATGATGGAGCGCCGCGAAGGCAAAATTATCAACATCTGCTCGATGATGAGCGAGCTGGGCCGCGAAACGGTGAGTGCCTATGCAGCTGCCAAGGGTGGTCTGAAAATGCTCACCCGCAACATCTGTTCGGAGTACGGCGGCTACAACATCCAGTGCAACGCCATCGGCCCGGGCTACATTGCCACACCACAGACGGCACCGCTCCGCGAACGGCAGCCCGACGGCTCGCGCCACCCCTTCGACTCGTTTATCTGCGCCAAGACTCCGGCCGGACGCTGGCTAGAGCCCGATGAGCTGGGAGGACCGGCTGTGTTTCTGGCCTCGCATGCGTCGGATGCTGTCAACGGCCACATTCTGTATGTAGATGGCGGTATTTTGGCCTACATCGGCAAACAGCCGTAATAAACGGCAACGATAACGCTAACGATAACCCTAAGGATAATGTGAACCTTAACGATAACGTTAACCTTAACGATAACGTTAAGCATAACGGAAAGAAGGAAATGTTAACGTGAAAAGGAAACAACAAAAGCGGCAAACCCAAATGGGTCTGCCGCTTTTGTTGTCAATTTTATTTACAAAATTAGTTCAGCGCGTCAGCCAGTTCAGCACCTGCCTTGAACTTAGCAACTTTCTTGGCAGCAATCTGAATCTTCTCCTTAGTAGCAGGATTGATACCTTCACGAGCGGGGCGCTCGCTAACGGCGAATGTTCCGAAACCAATGAGAGCTACCTTGTCACCAGCGATGAGGGCATCCTTGATGGCAGCTACAGTAGCGTCGAGAGCCTTCTTGGCATCAGCTTTGGTCAAACCTGAACCAGCTGCGATTTTGTCGATTAATTCTGTCTTGTTCATAATTCTGATTTATTAATTAGTGAATATTAAACGTTTCTTTTCTATTTTCTCGGCAAATATAGGTTAATCATTTCATAAAACAAACAAAAAATAAAAAAAAGTGAAGAATTTAATGAAAAAAATTAGGTAAAGGGCTAATTTTATGCCGTTTAATAGATATTTTTAGTAATTTTGCCGCTGTTTTTATCAATCAATCCAAATCGACATGCGCAGCATACCCACCATAACCAAAAATTTGCTCATCATCAACGTGTTGGCTTTCTTGGCCTACTACGTGATGAGCCGCACCGGTGTTGACCTGAACAATCTGCTGGGTCTCCACTTCTTCATGGCCTCCGACTTCCGCATTTACCAGTTGTTCACCTACATGTTTATGCACGCCAACCTGACGCACATCTTTTTCAACATGTTTGCGTTGTGGATGTTTGGCTGCGTAATAGAAAACGTGTGGGGTCCCAAGAAATTCCTTTTTTATTACATTTCTTGCGGAATTGGCGCAGGTCTGATGCAGGAATTGGTGCAGTACATAGCCATCTACATGGATCTCTCAGCCAATGGTCTTTCGTTCTCGATGGTCAATCCGGCTATGTTCAACGCGCTGACCACCGTGGGAGCCTCGGGAGCCATTTATGGCATCCTGCTCGCCTTCGGCATGCTGTTTCCCGAACAGCGGCTGTTCATTTTTCCGCTGCCCGTGCCCATTAAGGCCAAGTGGTTTGTGTTGATTTACGCAGGCCTCGAGTTGTTCATGGCCCTGCAGTCGTCGGGCGACGGCGTGGCTCACTTTGCCCATCTGGGCGGTATGTTTTTCGGTTTTCTGCTCATACGCTATTGGCGGCGCCACCCCGACGGCAACAGCTATCTGCGCGGCGGCTCCGAATCGCCCATCGACAAGTTTCGCTCGTTCTGGGAGAAGCACTCCCACAAGAAAGCCGACGATCTGAACAGCCAGCGTAACAACCAGACCAGCCACGAAACCGACTGGGAGTACAACGCGCGCAAAAAAGCCGAGCAAGAAGAAATCGACCGTATTCTTGACAAAATCCGCCGCAGCGGCTACGACAGTCTGACTGCCGAAGAAAAACGTAAATTATTTGACAACAGCAACCGCTCGTAGTCAGCATCTGCCATGCTTAGAGAACTTAAGATTCTGACGCGCCGGCTGATTGCCGGTGCCAACATTGCCACCATCGCCGTGATGCTTTTGCTGGGCTACAGCGGACTCATCAACCCCATGGAGCACCCGAAGGCATGTGTGCTCAGCCTGTTGTTTCCGGCCGTAGCATGGGTGAATGTGGCATTTCTGCTGTTCTGGATTATTTTCTACAGGCGCTATGTGCTCATTCCGCTGGCGGGATTTCTGCTGGCATGGTGGCCCATACGCACATACTTGCCGCTGAACATACCCCGCGAGGCTCCCGAAGGCTCCATTAAAGTGCTTTCTTTCAACATCTGGAACTTTGCTACCCACAAAGCCCCAAAAGACAAGCCCAACCCCATCATGGAGTACATTCTCAACAGCGGAGCCGACATCGTCTGCATGCAAGAATATTACTCACGGGCGGTGAAAAAAATGAAAATCGACTCACTGCTCCACTCGGTCTATCCCTATATCGACACCGTGCATGCCAAACACTCTACCAACATCAATGGCATTTTCAGCAAATACCCCATTGTGGGCAAGGAGCATGCTTATCCGCTGAAATGGTCATCGGTTACAGGCGCATTCAAAGTGCTCATCGACGGCGACACGGTGATTGTGCTCAACTGCCACCTGGAAACCAACAGTCTCTCTTATGCTGAGAAAAAAGAGTTCAAGCACATGATAAAAGGCAAAATGGCCGAAGACACCATGCGTGCCACCTCGCTCAAACTCATCGACAAACTGGCTGTGGCAGCGGTGAAGCGTGTGCCGCAGGCCGAGGCTGTGGCACAATACATCAAAGAGCACAAAGGCAAGAGCATGATTGTGTGCGGCGACCTCAACGACAACCCGCTATCGTATGTGCGGCGCACCGTAAGCCAAGGACTCACCGACTGCTACGTTTCGACTGCCAACGGACCGGGCTGGACCTTCCATGCCAGCAACATATACGTGCGCATCGACAACATCTTCTGCAGCCCCGACTGGGAGCCTTATAACTGCAAAGTTGACAATGAAATGACCCTTTCTGACCATTATCCCGTGTATTGTTGGCTAAAAAAGCGCCCAAAACATTAAATAATGTACGCGAAATTTTCCTGAAAGTAAAAAAATAACTATCTTTGCAACCTGAATTTGCAAGGAAGGCTCTTTTCTTGCTTTCAGCCGTGCCCAAAAGCCTGATAACCCTGGCACAAAACAAAGGCCAGAACTTTGGCACTCGGTGGTAAAAACAGTGTTACGGCAAAGGGCGCATTGATGAATTTGCAACAAACAAATAATCAAAAAATAATTTTAAATTAAAATGCAAAACAAAGGAATTGTAATTTGTACTGCCGTCTTACTGACGCTTGCAAGTATCTTCTATTTGTCGTTCTCGGCGGCCACCCGCTACTACGACAGTCAGGCAGCCAAGATTGCCGACCCTATCGCACAACAGGATTATAAAGATTCTGTAAAGTACCTGGGTATCTATCCCTATCAGAAGTGCTTGGAAACGCAGATCGGTCTCGGACTCGACCTGAAAGGCGGTATGAACGTCATCCTCGAAATCAGCGTGCCCGACGTAGTGGAAGTGCTGGCCGATCATAAGACCGACCCCGCTTTCGTGAAGTCGATGACAGAAGCCAAGAAACAAGAGGAGACCAGTCAGAGTGATTTTATCTCGTTGTTCATCAATGCGTACAAGAAGAATGCTCCCGGACACCGTCTGGCCGAAATCTTCGCCACACAGCAGCTGAAAGGCAAAGTGAGCACGCAGAGCACCGACAGCGAAGTGGAAGATGCACTGCGCACTGAGGTGCAGGCAGCCATCGACAACTCGTTCAACGTGGTTCGCAACCGTATCGACAAGTTTGGTGTGGTACAGCCCAACATTCAGAAACTTGAGGGTCAGGACGGCCGCATCATGGTAGAAATGCCAGGTATCCGCGAGCCAGAGCGTATTCGTAAGTTGCTCCAAGGCTCTGCCAACCTGGAGTTCTGGGAGACTTACAACAGCGATGAAATCATTCCCTATCTGTCGCAGCTCGACCAGCGCTGGGCCAACGGTGGTGAAGACACTGCCGCTGCCGATACTGCTGCCGTCGATTCAACCAAGCAGACTGCCGCTGCCGACAAGGGCAAGCTCAACCTTGGCAAAGACAAGAAAGCCGACAAGGCCGGCGAGGCCGATGCCGAGCTGGCAGCCGCCAAGAAGCGCAATCCGCTGCTCTCGCTGCTGCAGCCTATGAGCCAGAACATCGGTCTGGTGGCTATGGCCAACCTGCGCGACACAGCCGAAATCAACAAGATTATCTACTCTGACATAGCTAAGCAGGTGCTTCCCTCCGACCTTCGTCTGGCATGGGGTGCCAAGCCCACCGATATGGTGAAGGACAGCAAGAAAGTGTTCGAGCTTTATGCGCTGAAGGTGACACAGGCCAACGGCCGCGCTCCGCTCGAGGGCGACGTGATTACCGATGCCAAAGACGAGTTTGAGCAGGTTACGGGTCGTCCGAGCGTCAGCATGTCGATGAACTCCGACGGTGCCCGCCGCTGGGCAGCCCTCACCAAGGCTAATGTTGGCAAGGCCATTGCCATTGTGCTCGACGGTGTTGTTTATAGCGCACCTCGCGTGAACGGCGAAATCACTGGCGGTAACTCGCAGATTACAGGTAACTTCACCATTGAGGATACCAAGGACCTGGCCAACACACTGAAGTCGGGACGTATGCCCGCCCCCGCCCGCATCGTGCAGGAAGAGGTGGTAGGTCCGTCGCTCGGTGCTCAGTCCATCCAGCAGGGTCTCATCTCATTCATCGTAGCCTTCGTGCTGCTCATGCTCTACATGATTCTCATGTACGGCTTCATTCCCGGCATGGTGGCCAACTGCGCCCTGCTGGTGAACATCTTCTTCACACTGGGTATTCTCACCTCGTTCCAGGCCGCACTCACCATGCCTGGTATAGCCGGTATGGTGCTCTCGCTGGGTACTGCAGTCGATGCCAACGTGCTGATTTACGAGCGTACCAAAGAGGAATTGCGCAAGGGACTCAACGTGCGTCAGGCTCTGGCCGCCGGTTATAGCAACGCTTTCTCGGCCATCTTCGACTCTAACCTCACTTCGCTCATCACGGGTGTCATTCTCTATGTGTTCGGTACTGGTCCTATCCGTGGCTTCGCTACCACCTGGATCATCGGTATTGCCGTTTCGTTCTTCTCGGCTGTGTTCCTCACACGCCTGGTTTACGAAAACCGCATGAAGAAAGACAAGTGGCTCGGACTCACCTTCACCACCAATTTCTCGAAGAACTTCATGCAGAACACCCATTTCAATTTCATGGGCATCTACAGGAAGACCTTCACCTTTGCAGCCGTGGCAGCCGTGGTGTTCCTCGTCAGCTTCTTCCTGCGTGGCCTCAGCCAAAGCATCGACTTCACTGGTGGCCGCAACTACGTGGTAACACTCGACAAGGCCGTGCCCGTTGAGCAGGTGCGCACCGCTCTGGCCGGAGCCTTCGTCAACACCATGGGCGAGAACAACGGCAAGGATGCCAACACCAGCGTCATTGCCCTGGGTACCGACGGCAAGACCGTGCGTGTATCTACCAACTGGAACATCGAGTCGAACAGTCCCACTGAGGACGACAAGGCTGAGACCCTGCTCTACAATGCCCTGAAGAAGGCCAACCTGGTTTCGCAGGCCGATGTAGAGTCGTTCAAGAACCCCGACATCCGTCAGGGTGGCTCCATCATCAGTTCGGCAAAGGTAGGTCCGTCGGTGGCTAAGGACATCACCTACGGTGCCATCATCAGTGTGCTCATCGCCCTGGTGGCCATCTTCCTCTACATCCTGTTGCGCTTCCGCAACGTGGCCTTCTCGGTGGGTTCCATCGTAGCCCTGGCTTTCGACGCACTTGTGGTGATTGGCTTCTACTCGCTGTTGTGGGGCATCGTGCCCTGGTCGCTCGAGGTTGACCAGACATTCATTGGTGCTGTGCTGACCGTGATTGGTTACTCTATCAACGATAAGGTGGTGGTGTTCGACCGTATCCGCGAGAATCTCGGTCTCTACAAGAAACGCGACTATCAGACCATTTTCAACGACTCACTCAACCAGACCTTGGCACGTACGCTGAACACATCTGTTTCTACGCTGATTGTGTTGCTCTGTATCTTCATCCTCGGCGGTAGCACCATCCGTTCGTTCTCGTTCGCCATGATTCTGGGTGTCATCTTCGGTACCATGTCGTCTATCTTCATCGCTGCTCCTATTGCTTACCTCACTCTGGGCCGCAAAATCAAGGACGAAGGCGAAGAGACTGAAACTGCCGTTGAAAAGAAAGGAAAGAAAAAGTAAGGTAAAGCCTTCTTTAAGCGAAGGACACACCTTATTATATTAATAGCGGTGGCGGCATATCGGCAAGAGCCCCACCGCTGATAACAACACAGAGCCGCGCTTCCTAATGCAGGAAGCGCGGCTCTGTGTTGCTATAACTGCAATTACTATTCTAGAGTGCTACTACAGCTCGTAGGCGTCTTTCATGTGGTCGTAGTACTGGCTGAGCACGGCGAGCATATCTTCGGGCAAATAGCCCATGGTCTCAACGAGAATGTCCTCGGGAATGGGATAGTAGGCTTCGGCAATAGAGCCAGCAATGGCAGCCTTGGTGTCGGTGTCGCCGTCGCAGAGCACAGCCTTGCGTATGACATCCTCAAAATTGTCGGCATCGAGAAAACAGCGTATGGCCATAGGGACAGTTTCCTGACAGGTGCCGTCGAAATAGCCGTTGGCACTGATGCGAAGAATATCGGCCATGGGCGGAATCTGGTAACCAAAGCCGCGCAACACCGAGCGTTCCACCTTGTCCTTGGTCACACGAACAGTGCGCAGCCAGTAGATGAGCGTGGCCACACACTGAGCGCCCTTAATGCCTTCAGGATGGTTGTGGCTCACCTCAGCCGAAAGCTGTGCCTGCTGTTTCACCTCGTCGTAGTCGTTGAAAAGCCATCCCACAGGACTAACGCGCATGGCGGCTCCGTTGCCATAACTGTTCATGGGCTGCGGGTCGTCGGAGTTTATCCAGCGATAGAAACGGTGCCCGTAGCTACCCATCGGCTCGGGATAACGACGGCACCACTCCAGCAGTGCCTCCTTGTAGCTTTTGTGGTTCATAATGGCATCAGCTATAGCGATGGTACAAATGGTATCGTCGGTATAGCTGCATTCGGGGGTAAACAATTTGAACCCTTTCTCAGGGGCGGGACCGAACTCGAACCTCGAGCCAACAATGTCACCTATAATAGCGCCTAACATGGTATCAACTCCTTTCTTTAACTCCTAACTCCTAACTCTTAACTCCTAACTCGCCGAGGTAGTCCCACCGAGAATCGAACTCGGATCTAATCTTTAGGAGAGACTTGTTCTATCCATTGAACTATGGGACCCCTAAACTGAGTGCAAAGATACGAATAAGTGAGCGAAAAGCAAAAGGAAAACTTGTTTTTCTTTTCTTTTCCGAACGAAAGTATCTTCGGCAAAGTCAAAGATACGAATAAGTGAGCGAAAAGCAAAAGGAAAACTTGTTTTTCTTTTCTTTTCCGAACGAAAGTATCTTCGACAAAGTCAAAGATACGAAAAAGTGAGCGAATAAGAAAGAAAATGACATTTATTTTTGCTTTTTCGCGCTCTTAATCGTATCTTTGCACCTATACTGCACGTTGAGCGGCAAACAAATCAGAAGAAACTAACCACACATCACTCCATAAAGAAAATGAAACGCTTTTTTACCTTCATCACATCGCTCATGCTGGCTCTCAGCATGACGGCACAAAACGGGCTTGACAAAACGGCCATGCAAATCATCGACGAAATGTCGCCCGGCATCAACCTGGGCAACACCTTCGAAGCCACCACCCCCTGGACTGGCGCAGATTTTTGGAATAACAAAGCCGGACTGGGAGCCGAGACAGGATGGCAGGGCACTAAAACCACCCAGGCCATCATCGACTACATGCGCTCGCTGGGCTTCCGCTCGGTGCGTATCCCCTGCGCGTGGGCTTTCGGCCACATCAGCGACGCCAGCACCTATACCATCGACGCCGCGTGGATGGCCCGTGTGAAAGAGGTGGTGGACTACTGCATCAACGACGGACTCTACGTGGTGCTCAACGACCACTGGGACGGAGGCTGGCTGGAAAACCACATTGCCGACAGCGACCCCACCACCATTGCCCGGAACAAATACATTCTGACCACGCTGTGGACTCAGATTGCCAATGCCTTTAAGGACTATGACGAGCACCTACTCTTCGCCGGACTGAACGAGCCCAATGCCGACACCCAGAGTGCCACCAACAATCTGATTCAGTACAACCAGACGTTTGTGGATGCCGTGCGGGCCACCGGCGGCAACAATGCGCGCCGCGTGCTGGTGGTACAAGGACCTTCGACCAACATCGACCACACCTGCAACTACATGAAAGGCCGCATGCCCACCGATGCGGTGGCCGACAAGCTGGCCGTGGAGGTTCACTACTACAATCCCTGGCAGTTCTGGGGCATGGAAAAGGATGAGTCGTGGGGAAAAATGCAATTCTACTGGGGCGAGGGCAATCTGGTGAGCGGTTCTGAGCGCAATGTGAACAATGGCGAGGCCGAGATGAAAAAGCAGCTGCAAATGATGAAAACCAACTTCGTGGACAAGGGCTATCCCGTGGTTATCGGCGAGTTTGGTGCCAACTGGCGCGACCTCAGCGGCCTTGCGGGTGAAAACCAGCAGAAGCACAACGCCTCTATCAAGGCTCACTACCGCGAACTGCACCGCCTGTGCAAGGAGATGGGCGGCATGGTGCCCATGACGTGGGACACCAACTACACCAAACAGGACGGCTCGAAGGGCACCATGACCATCATCGACCGAGAACATCTCACCATCTACGGTACCTACGCCATGGAAGGCATCAACGAGATTTGGCCGCGTCCCGACCTGTCGGCCATCCGTCAAACTACAGTAAAGCCTGCCTCGTCGCCCGTTGTCAGCGACCTGGCAGGCAGAAAAATGCCAGACTGCAACGGTTTGCAACCTGGCATTTATATCATGAACCACAAAAAGTTTCTGGTGAAATAAACACTATCCCACCTGGCTTCCGGGCTTCACGTCCTTGGTGGTGGTCACCACGCTGAGGCTTTCGTCGGCATCGACAGCTGAGAGAATCATTCCCTGGCTTTCGATGCCCATCATTTTGCGCGGAGCGAAGTTGGCCACAAACAGCACGCGGCGGCCTATCAGTTCTTCGGGCTGCTCGTAGAAGGCGGCGATGCCCGAACAGATGGTGCGCGGCTGGCCGCTGCCGTCGTCGAGGGTGAACTGCAGCAGTTTCTTCGATTTCTTCACCCGCTGGCAGTCGGTGACTAGTCCCACACGGATGTCGAGCTTCTCAAAAGTCTCGAAATCAACATTCTCCTTCACGGGCGCGGCCTTCCATGCGGCGGCCTCGTTGGCCTTTTTGGTAGCCTCCAGCTTGTCCAGCTGTCGCTGTATCACCTCGTCTTCAATCTTCTCGAACAGCAGCTCGGGCTGGCCCAGTTGGTGGCCGGGCTTCAGGATATTGGTGTCGCCCAGCTGGTTCCACTCAAAGCTGTCGATGTTGAGCATCTGGCGCAGCTTCTGCGACGAGAACGGCAGGAAGGGTTCGAAGGCAATGGCCAGGTTGGCCGTCAGCTGCAGGCAGATGTAGAGAATGGTTTCCACGCGCTTGGGGTCGGTTTTCCACACTTTCCAGGGCTCGCATTCGGTGATGTATCGGTTGCCGATGCGGGCCAGGTTCATGGCCTCTTTCTGCGCGTCGCGGAACTTAAACTGGTCGAGCAGCGTTTCCACCTTCTCCTTCACGTCCTTGAACTCGTCAAGTGCCTGGCGGTCAACGTCCTGCAACTCGCCGCAAGCCGGCACCACACCGTTCCAGTATTTCTTGGTTAGCTGCAGGGCGCGATTGACGAAGTTGCCATAAACGGCCACGAGCTCGTTGTTGTTGCGCTCCTGGAAGTCTTTCCATGTGAAGTTGTTGTCCTTGGTTTCGGGCGCATTAGCTGTGAGCACATAGCGCAGCACGTCCTGCTTGCCGGGCATGTCCTCCAAATACTCATGCAGCCAAACGGCCCAGTTTCTTGAGGTGCTTATCTTATCGTTCTCGAGGTTTAAAAATTCGTTGGCGGGCACGTTGTCGGGCATGATATACTTGCCGTGGGCCTTCATCATTACGGGGAAGATAATGCAGTGGAACACAATGTTGTCCTTACCGATGAAGTGAACCAGGCGCGTGTCCTCGTCCTGCCACCATTTCTCCCACGGGCCCCATTTTTCGGGTTCTTTTTCGCACAGTTCCTTGGTGTTGCTCACGTAGCCAATGGGCGCGTCGAACCAAACGTAGAGCACTTTGCCGTCGGCTCCCTCGATGGGCACCGGAATGCCCCAGTCCAGGTCGCGCGTCATGGCGCGCGGCTGCAGGTCCATGTCGAGCCAGCTCTTGCACTGCCCGTACACATTGCTGCGCCACTCTTTGTGGTCCTCCAGAATCCACTTTCTGAGCCACTCCTGATATTCGTTCAGCGGCAGATACCAGTTCTTCGTCTCGCGCAGCACGGGCGTGGAGCCGCTGATGGTGCTCTTGGGATTAATCAGCTCGGTGGGGCTCAGGTCGCGCCCACATTTCTCACACTGGTCGCCGTAAGCGCCCTCGTTGTGGCAGTGGGGGCACTCGCCCGTCACATAGCGGTCGGCCAGAAACTGCTTGGCCTCCTCGTCGTACAGCTGTGTGGTGGTCTCTTCCACCAGTTTGCCCTCGTCGTACAACTTGCGGAACCACTTGGCTGCAAACTCATGATGAATTTTCGAGGTGGTGCGGCTATACACGTCAAACGAGATGCCGAATTCCTCGAACGACTTCTTGATCATCGTGTGGAAACGGTCCACCACGTCCTGCGGCGTCACCCCCTCCTTGCGGGCGCGGATGGTGATGGGCACACCGTGCTCGTCGCTGCCGCCGATGAACATCACCGGCTGCTTCTTCAGCCTCAGATAGCGTACATAGATGTCAGCCGGCACATACACGCCAGCCAGGTGACCGATATGCACACCGCCGTTGGCGTAGGGCAGTGCCGAGGTAACGGTGGTGCGCTTATAGATTTTGTTCTGTTGCATGATGAAATGATTGTGATAGATTGTTATTGGTCTGCAAAATTACCCTTTTTGCGCGAAAAAACCAAATAATACCGTCCATTTTTACCGCAACCCCCGTGACCCGCATTTTATTTCACAGCATTGCCCCCAAATTCTCTAGAGAATTTTTCTGTAATGTCGTGAGTTATTCTCATAACATCGTGAGTTATTTCCGTAACGTCGTGAGTTATTTCCATAAAGTCGTGAATTATTTCCGTAAAGCCATGAGTTATTCTCGTAAAGCATAGAAATAAAAACATAAATCACGACAATACTTCTTTATTTCCATGCTTTTCCGTCTTTTCGCCTATTTCCATCACCCAGCACCCTACACCCAACACCTATCACCCAACAAAACCAACAAACCCTATCGAAAACCGTGCACAATGTGTGCACAAAAAGAAATAGTCACCCTCTCGCATAGCAACACCAACTATCAGATGAATTACACTAAGGGAATAATGTTATAGGAAAGAAATTAGCATCATTAGAATAATTTCGCCATTAAGAATTAAAAAACAATTCTTGGATAATTATTCTAATGATGCTAATTTCTTTCCTGTTTTTTCTCTTCAGCTATCCTTATTATGTTCCGTTCTCTTTTGAAAGCAAAGGAACTAACAGGCTATTTCTCTGGAGTCATGCGTGCTGGCTCTCCATTAGGACTGATGCCCTGGTAAACGCAGGGGGCGAGACCCTGCGACTCCCACACCCAGCAACCGCGCCCGAAGAAATCGTTGATGGATTTGGTCAACTTCTGCGCCTCCTCGCGGCTGTAAAAGCAGTCGAGACAAAGGCGATAGACGGTCTTGCCTTTTTCAGTGGCACGGTAGATGCACGAGCCGTCGAGGGCGTCGGGCAGCACCTCGGTGGATTTCTTGGCCTTGGCCAGGTCGGTGTAGCTGCCGAGCACCACGTAATACACCTTGCGACCCTTGGCCTCGGGCACGTTCGTTGAAAATTCCTCAAGACCACTCAACTCGGCGTATTTGCCGTTCACGTAGCCTTCTACCCCGTGGTATTTTACATTGTGCCAAGTGCTGGTGGAGCCAAGATACTCTGCACCTTCGCCGCCAGTCATCAGTTTGCCTACGATTTTCGATCCAGGAACGGGCATCTCGCGGATGTTCAAGAAGCCATCGTCGGCCGTGCTATATACCTTCGGTTTGGCTGGCTTCCGGCTTTGTTGCGCTTTTTGCTCTTCAGGAGCGTCCGGAGCATCTTGAACTTCTTGATTCTCTGCAACAACAGGGAAATCCTTTGCTTTCAGCGTCTCGTTGGCGCTTTCGTCCTCATTGACGTTGACGTTCTCGTTGACGTTATTACCAGACTTATTGTCCTTGCATCCCCATGCAGTGGTTGTCATCACCATCAATCCGAATGCCAGAAACAAAACTTTGAAACAATTCTTTTTCATTTTTATCTCCTCTCTATTTGCTGAATTATCAATTATCAATTGTCAATTATCTATCAGTCGAAATGGAAGTTGAAGTTCAGCTTTGCCCCCTTTTCGCTTGTGAACACGCCGCTGTACGCCTGATAGCTGTAGGAGCCGCCCTCATCCATTTTCACTTCTTCCTCCTCGAAAGTGCCTTTGAACTGTCCGATGTACTTGCCTTTCAAGTAGGCATTGATGATGCAGAGGCCGCTCTTCGGGTCGTAGGACACCAATTTCAGCTGTCGCCGCTCACCATACTCCTTTGCCTCGGCCATGTCGTAGGGAATGTAACTGCCCGTGGTGCCGTTCATGTCTAACATGAAGCCCGTGCCGCCAACGCCTCCCCATACACCCATATAGACGGGATGCACACCCTCTTTAGAGCCTTCCCCCGCAGAAGATGCTTCTTTGGCTTCCTGATTTTCCTTGTCCTTTTCATTAGCGTTCTCGCTGACTTTGACGTCTTCGTTGACGCTCTCAACGGCTTTTGAAACTTTCGCCGTATCGCTGCCCAGTTTTTCCACGTCAACCTTTTCACTAATGCTCTTATCCACACTAACGTTTTCTTGGCCGCTTCCGCTTTTGTTTTTGTTGTCGCAACCCGCAAACAAGGTTGCCACAAACAGCAGGATGAAAACGGAGAACATGCCTGCAACAATGAATATTTTATCTCTTTTCATAATCTTATATAGAATAACTTAGTTATTTCACAAAATGTGTAATCAGGATTGCAAATAATGAAAAGTCCTGTGCGGGGGAGCATTATGCTTACTTGCCGGGCTTCCTGAACAACAGGAAATCGTGGTTCATGACATCCGTAACCGTGGTGTCGTCGATGCAGATGCTGTTGAGCACCAGCAACAGCGAGTCGTTGCGGTAGGTGAGCAGCTGCTCGGGATAGTGCAGAAGCATGGTGTCGCGACGGATGACAGAACCGATGGGATATTCAAGAACGACATGGTCATCTTGGCTGACGACGATATTCTGTCGTTCAAACTGGCATTTGTAGCTGTCGCCCGGCAACATCGTGGTGTAATCGCCCAGCTGCACAGGCTTCTTTCTGTTATACCAGTTGCGGCTGGATTGGGAACTGTCATTACCCTCGTAGTTGAAGCTGTAGTCTGTATGCGTCCATTTGCCGTATTGCTGCTCAAAATTGTTGGTTCCTATCTCTTTGCGAACATAGCTGATAACGCTGCAGGCATCTTTGTATCGCTCGCACAACAAACTGTCCTGACGAATGCTTCGCAGGTCAACATCGTCGTTCAACTTCCCTGTTTTGGCATCCGTTAGCCCTAATGCACCGATAATGGCGGTGAGCCGTTGTTTCTGGCACCGCAGCCCGATGCTCTTGGCTGAGATGCCAGGAATGTAGGTAAAAAGAATGATGGCAGCACCAAAGATGAGCGCCATGAGCTGGTAACGGCGGGTGCGCCCGGACAGCAGCATCAGCACGAAAAGCGTCATCAGCACTCCTGCCACCATCAGGTAGAAACGGCTCTCGGTGAAACTGTAAAGACGGATGCGATAGATGGAGCCAATCCAGTACATGATAAGCGGCGGAACGGCTATCAGCGTAAAGTGGCGATAGAACCAATCGTAATAGCGCTGATTGAGTATCGACTGTGCCATGTGCCCGACGAGTGCCGCGGTGACGAATCCCATGACCATCCACGCTACACCACCCTTGGGCAAATCCCACTCTAAGACAATCTTTATGAAATAGGTATAAAGGATGACGGTGTAGATGATAACGGCGGGCGAGAGAATAAAATTGAGAATGAGCCTAAGCACCTTGGCTGGCTCGCTCAACTCGTCTTCGTTCTGCCGAACAAGGGTACAGCAGACTTGCGGAGCCAGCACAAACCAGATGAACTGGAGAATGTGCTCGTAGAGATGCTGGGGCTGCTCGATGCCGAAGATGTAGAAGAAAGAGGCTACAATGGCCACCACCGCCAAATTGAGAATAACGGTTATGAGTAAAGCAAAAAACAGTTGTGTAACCACATGAAGGGCATGCGCGGCAAACGGACGATTGTCCATCCGTCTGTGGCCGACAATGAGCAGGATGGCAGCAAGGACATAAGTGAATGCGAAACCGTAAGTCCAGAGAAAAGGTTTCAGGTTCATCGCCATCAGCGGCACGAAGAGGAAAAACGAGGCAACGTAGGCCCATCGGTTGACACGATGGAGCCAGAAGGTGAGTGCCATCAATGGTACGAAGAGCCACAGAATGTCGTCATTGACCGCGCTCATCATCTGCGCCTTCGACTCATTCCAGGACGAGGACTCGCTATCCAAAACGGCAATTACAAAAAATGCTACTCCCAAGGCCATTTCAACAGGAAACCGCCGTGGGCTTAGCAACAGTTGCTTCAATGATGTTCTCACTTTTTCATTCATTGCTTGTCTCGAAAATAAAACTAAAGACCTCTCCACCTCATCAAAGTGGTGGTTCTGCATACGGTTGGCGATGTAGCTAACTTGACTTAATAATCCATTCCTTGAAAAATGGATCTTCTAACTCATAATGATCTGAATAAATGACATATCCTTCCTTTTGGAGACGTTTTAAGGCACTGTAAATGGTGCTTGTGCGATGTTCACCTGTTTGTAAATGACCATCAGAGGCAAGCCGTTGGAGAATCCATTTATTCGTACGGTTAAAATTCATCCACAGGCGTTCATAGTCCAATCCGTGGGTAGTAACGATCTGGCTGATTGCCGAAATGATGACATCGGACTTTTCTGGCTGTAGAATTCCTATCTGCCAAACATTAGAGGCTAACTGCTGTGTGTAATAGGGATGGCAATTCGTGTAATCAAGTATCTTGTTTGCCAAAGTAGAACTCTTTTCTGCAAAACACGATTCTAAGCGATCAGTCAGATACTGGTAGAAGTCCTCACGTGGCAGTTTGCCTAGTCTCATCAGCTGACCAAAGTGGTAGAATGGCGACTTTTTTCGTTCAAAGATGTCTGTCATCATGCTCTCTTGAGAGCCTAACAAGATGTAGTTGATGTGATGCTGCGTTTGCATGATGGCTCGCAGCTTTTTATCAAGGTGTGAGTCAAGATCAAGAATTTCCTGAAACTCATCAAACACTACAATGATTCTGTCGTCTTCCGAATGAACTTTCTCTATCAACTCCATCACGTCCTCGAGCAACATGGAACCATCCACTCCTGGCTGAAAAGATACGTCCATCGTACCTGTCAAAGCATTAGTAGATATGGTAGGAATGATTCGGAAATGAGTTAGCAGATGCCGAATACGTTCAAGAGGGTGTTGTTTGAAAAATTCGCGCAACAATTTTGCTGCCAAATCAGCTACAGAAGTTATCTGCTGCAGATTAACAGTAATACTTTTCCGCCCACTCAGCCCAATGGCTTTTGCCACAAGGCTACTCTTGCCAAAGCGTCGGGGACTAATCAAGATAAGATGATTGGCGCTATTAAGAAACTGGCAAATATAGCGTACTTCCTCACGCCTGTCAGTAAAAAACTCTGCCTCGACGATTGTACCGAATTTAAAAGGATTTTCCATGTTACGACTTTTTTCGTTACGACTTTTTTCGTAGTCGGGGCAAAAATAATGAATATCCCGCAAACAGCCAAATTATTTCTAGATTTTTATATCCCCTCCAACTCTTCTCATATTGTCGAACATTATATCCCTCTCTCAGCCCAATCACCTCGGTCAAGGTTGCGATAACCAATGGCTTCGGCGATATGTACAGACTGAACTTTTTCCGAACCTTCGAGGTCGGCGATGGTGCGGGCTACCTTTAGGATGCGGCTATAGGCACGGGCAGAGAGTTTCAGGCGCTCCATGGCCATGCGGAGCATGTCGAGACTGTCAGCATCGGGTTCGGCAAACTGATGAAGCATACGCTCAGACATCTGAGCATTGCAATGTACGCGGCGACCAGCCACCAGATTTTTACCATCAGAAAGCGAATTGAAACGCTCTTCCTGAATCTTCCGGGCACGAATCACCCGCTCGCGAATGACTGCCGACGGTTCGCCGGGCTGCATCTGCGAGAGCTGGGCAAAGGGAACAGCCTGAATTTCGCAGTGGATATCGATACGGTCGAGCAACGGCCCACTGATTTTGTTCATGTAGCGTTGAATTTGGCCGGGCGTACAGACGCAATGGTGCGTGGGGTCGCCGTAGTAGCCACAAGGACAGGGATTCATGGAAGCCACGAACATAAAAGAGCATGGGTATTCGAGAGTGTATTTAGCGCGACTGATGGTAATTTTGCGGTCTTCCAACGGCTGTCGGAGCACCTCGAGCGTCTGTTTGTTGAACTCAGGCAGCTCGTCGGCAAAGAGCACGCCGTTGTGAGCCAAACTGATTTCGCCTGGCTGAGGAGTAGCACCGCCACCCACCAGCGCTACTTGTGAGATGGTGTGGTGGGGCGAACGGAAAGGCCGTTGGGAAATAAGGCCCGTGTCGCGCGAGAGTTTTCCGGCTATACTGTGTATCTGAGTTGTTTCGAGGCTTTCGGCCAGCGAGAGCGGTGGCAAGATACTTGGCAGGCGCTTGGCCATCATCGATTTGCCCGAGCCTGGCGGACCAATCATGATGAGGTTGTGGCCTCCTGCAGCTGCCACTTCGAGAGCGCGCTTTACGTTTTCCTGTCCACGCACGTCGGCAAAGTCGAGGTCGAACTTAGCTTGTTGCTCGTAGAATTCGCGACGGGTATCTACAACGGTCGGCTCGAAATGTTGGCTACCATTGAGAAACTGCACCACATCGAGCAGCGTATCCATGCCATAAACTTCCAGATTGTTGACAACGGCCGCCTCGTGAACATTCTGCCGTGGCACTATCAGCCCTTTGAACTTCTCTTTACGGGCACGGATGGCAATGGGCAGCGCGCCGCGAATGGGCTGCAAGTGGCCGTCGAGTCCAAGTTCGCCCACCAGCATGTAGTTGGCCAACTGGTCGGTTTGCATTTCCTCGTTGCTGGCGATAATGCCAATGGCCACGGGCAGGTCGTAGCTGCTGCCCTCTTTTTTGATGTCGGCGGGTGCCAGATTGATGGTGATGTCGGCAGAGGGGAATTTGAAACCCGAGTTTTGCATGGCTGCCACAATACGGTCCTTGCTCTCGCGCACAGCAGTGTCGCCCAGGCCCGTAAGGTGATAGAGAACGCCCCTGGTGATGTGTACTTCGACGGTAACGGTGGTTACGTCAAGGCCGTTGACGGCTGCGCAGAATGTTTTTACTAACATGGTATTGAGAAGACAGTTAAAAGCCGAAATCGATGGCAATTCTGATTAAGAGAATGCTTAAAAAGAGAAAACAGGTATGCCCGTGGAGGCTATTTCGCCAGTTGGCGTTTCAGTTCTTCAATCATCTCCTTGCTCCCAAGCCCGTGGGCTACGACGCGTCCGGTCTTGCTGACGACAATATTGTCATTGATGCCCCGTATGCCCAATTTCCCGATGAGCGGTCCTTCGAACAACTGTCCGTCGCAGACGTTGGGCCACGCAATGGAGTCGCGGTCGGTGGAAGAATTGCAATCGCGTTTGGCAGCATCGATGCAAATACCCATAATTTGCAGCTTTCCAGGATTCTGACGATAAACGGTTTTGAGCTGACGCAGCACGCCCATACTCTCGTAATTCCAAGTGGACCAGACATAGACGAGCCCTACCTTGCCGTTGAAATCAGCTTTCGAAACACTGCGCCCTTTGGCATCAACGGTGCTGAAGTCGGGCAGCGAACCGTTGAGGTCGGCCGCACACAGTTCGTTGAGTTGTTTGCTCAGACGGGAGAGCATAATGTTGTCTTTTTGCTCCTTCAGCAGTGGCTCAATCAAGCGTTTGGCCTGCTGATAGTCGGGCTGTGGGGCAGCCACGAAATAGCGGCGCAGCAGAAAGTTGCTCACTCGCGAGGCAGGATTGTCTTTGATAAACTGGGCTGCCAACTGCTTGGCCTCTGGGGGCGACACGTTGGCTATGCGCTGGCGAAAGGCAGTCATGCTCTCGTTATCTTTCGTTCCCGTCACCTCCATCTCCTTCAGATGCGAGGCATTGGCCTTGATATCAACCGACTTGCCCGGGTCAGCAAAAACGGGCTGCTCGGAGAAATTAGGAAACACCAGCATGAAGGTTTGCGGAGTGCGGCACTCTATCTCACGGGAGAAACGGCCACCCTGCACTTTGATGGTATCGATGGCAGCACTTCCGCCGTCGATGCTATAGACATAAAACTCACCCTGGTTCAGGTTGAGGAAACGTCCGGCAATCTTAAAGTGATTGCTGTCTGTTCCGCACGAAACCAAAACCAGGGTGAGCAGCAGAAAATAAGAGATTTTCTTCATTTACTTGCTAACATTAACCAGCTCGAGGTCTTTAGCTGCATAGTCGGCCAACGACGGGTCTTTCTGAATGGCCTCTCTGAGGAAGTCGCTGGCAGCAGCGTACTTGCCAGTGCGTGCGTTGAGAATGGCCTGCAGATAGTCGGTGAGCGCGTCTTTGTTGGCGTACTTCAGTGCCACCGATGCCTGCGCATAGTTTTTGTTCAGGATGTTGGCCAAAGCCGCGCTGTTGTTGTTAGAATCCTTGAAATACTGTTCGGCCTGAGCATAGTTGCCACGTGCAATCTCCAGGTTGCCCAGCACCTGGTTGAGGTCGTTGGCACCATCGGCTTTCGAAATATAGTCGGTAGCCTGCTGAATGTTGCCGTCGCGCAGAGCCATAAGAGCCAGGTTGGCATTAGCCTCGGGAGCGCGGTTGTAGGCGCGGAAAGCACTCTGCAGATAGTTCTGGGCCTCGTTCATATTGCCTTTGTTGAACTCCATCACGGCGATATTGTTGAAGGCACGGTAGTCGGCAGGATAGATTTCAGCGGCACGCTTGTAGATGGCTTCCTTGTCGGCAGGATTCTCTACGAGTGTGGCAGCATAGAGAATCTCGTCGGCACTCAGCTTGCTGGCATCAGCCTCATACTGCTGTTTGATTTGCTCGTCGCTGCGGCCAATGGTCTCATAGTTGATGATGAGTCGGCTGCGGCGCAACTCAGGCAGAATGCCGTCGGCCAGCTCGCGGAAGCCAGCACTCATGTTGCGTATTTGCTGCTCGCGCTCCTGCGGATCTTTATACATAGAAAGAACGCGCAGAATGACGTCCTTGTCCTGAATGTTGCTGGCCTGAACGAGTTTCTGGAAACCGTCCCAGTCCTGAGCCGTGTATTTGGCATCGATGTCGGTGTTGACCTTGGTCTGCTGCAGAGTCTTCTTCACATAGTCTTCCGACACGTCCTGACGTTTGTTGGCCAGACGGTCGTTGTAGGCAAATCCTCCTTCGGGCGAAGCGTAAGCCTGCACTTCAACGTTGCGAATGTTGAGTCCTTCCTTGTCGGCATTGATGCGCTTCAGCAGGCTGACAAACTCTTGCACCGAGTTGTTCTTCAGCTCACTCTGGCGCAGGTTGGCCTGGTTGATGAGGAACTTCACGTTGGCTTCTTGCTTCTGGGCACGAACGCGCTGGAACGAGTCGGGAGCAATGCAGGCACCAGCATTCATCAGTGCGCGCTTGTAAAGCTCGGATGTGGCAATGACACCCTCGGCCACTTTCACGTCGGGCACGTTCATCTTGCGGTTGCCAATGCGTGCCTGGAAGGTGAGATACATGTCGCTCTTCTGCATGGCGGGCTCGTAGGCGAAAGCTGTCTTCATGGTGTAGTGGCCACCCACAAGGTAAGAAATGGTTTGGTCGTTGCCCTGCACTTTTTCGCCCTGGAAGGTAGCGCTGGTTCCTTTTGCCACCTGCCCATTGCCATAGCGCAGTTCAGGAGTGACGGTCACCACAGCCTTCTTCTTCATGTATTTTTCCAGGAACATGCCGTTGATGGTAGCGGGCACTTCGCCGCCCAGCGTTTCCAACGGATTGGGAGTAACATTAAATTTGTCTGCTGACAGTGCACCCAGCTTTGAGCACGAAGTCAAAGCCAAAATAGCGAGTGCGGAAATAGATAAGATTAGATTTTTACGCATGTTAATGTAAGGATTTTTGGAAAGTGCCGCGAGCGGGACTCGAACCCGCACAGCCATTACTGGCCAAGGGATTTTAAGTCCCTCGTGTCTACCAATTCCACCATTGCGGCTCGGCTAAATTTACATGAAGTAAAAAAACAAAAAAATTGCGGACAAAAACTGCCGCGTGTGAGCGGAAAACGGGACTCGGACCCGCGACCCCAACCTTGGCAAGGTTGTGCTCTACCAACTGAGCTATTTCCGCAAAACGTAGTGCAAAGATAAGGCTATTTCTCCGAACTGCCAAAAAAATTACACTATTTTAATAACAAAGCCGCCGAAAAACGCCATTTGCAGGTGGAAAGCCTGCACAGTGTGGCTTTTTCGGGGGGCGTTTCTTTATTTCCATCCAGTTTTCATGACGTCGGCGTTCAGGAGCCAAATGCTATTGTCGGCGGCAACCATCACTTGGTCGGTGAAAACCAGGTGACAGACATTCTTGGGCGTGTCATTCCAAATGTGGTTGGAAAAAAAGATGCAGTCAGCCTTGTCCATGTCTAACAGAAGGAAGTGTTGGTCAAGTGCACATACCTGATACACCCACGAACGGCTGGCACTCGAATAGTCCCAGGCGGCCCTTGAGCTGCGGGCTTCGGCTTCGGTCACTTCCGAGTAGGTGTCGGTTTCAAGGTCGATGACGCACTGGCTGCCCGGAGCGGTGCAGACGAACACCTTGTTGGCCAGTCGGCTGAACTGCATATCGACCATCGAGCCGCCTGCGTAGAACTTTTCCGACCTGAATTTGCCGTCCAAGATGTATTCTTCGGGAGTGGGTTGCTGCCGGCTGATGCTGTTCAGCGGGCTGAACAAGCTTGGATAGGGGCTCGACCATATTTTCTGGCCATTGTAGCCGCGATAGACATGCTCAAACTGCTTCTCAGCCCAGTCGTAGCCGCTCAGCGTTTGGGCGTTGCCGTTGGCACTATCTATGTAGCGCCACTCCAGGCCAGTAGCACCGTTTTCACACAAAACGACAATGCCCAGCCCGTCGTCGGTGAACTCCAGTTCGTAGGGATAGATGGCGGGCCACTGCGGATGTGCTTTGGGCGACGGGTCGAATGCTATTTCGCCCGTGAAACTGCCCGTCAGAGGGTCGATGATGCTAAGCCGGTTGTCAAATCCGAGGTCGGCAATGGCATTGAGCGGGAGCACATACAGTTGTTTGTTGTAGGGGTTGTAGCAGATGTGCCCTGGCGCGAATGGCATTTCAATGTCGTGCAGCACATGCCCGTCATCCATCGACAGTTCCACCAGTTTGTTGGGGCGTGTCAAAGAAACCCAAACACTCTTTTCGTCTGCCGAGGGCAGTGCGAATCTCACCTCGCCGCCAGGTGTGTATTTCTTTTCATAGAAAGGAATGTTCACGTCGATGGTTGCAGGGGTGTCTTGTGCATTCTTGAGGTGGACGCGGCAGGCCATGTCGAGTCCCAACGCTCCCGGAAGAAACTTTTGTCTGACGGTCTTGCCGCCGTCGCTATAGACAGGGTCGGTGTCAATGAAGTAGCGTTCCGTTTCCCAATACTCAACGGTCACGGGTTGGTCGAAGGTCATTTCGAAGTAGCTTTCCTCATTTTTTATTTTGTTGCCCACCACTCCGCGGCAACTCACCACTTTGGGTTCGGTGCCAAAGCCCGTGCCCGCTTGATTGATGGAAACCGAAGCCTTTGTCTGGCTCGACTCCACGATGATGACGGCATCGCGCGAGGTGTTCTTGGTGTTTTCCTGCCAAAAGAACATCAGTTGCGAGTCACCCTTTCCTTGAGGGGAGCGCAGCGTTATCCAGTCGGCATGGCAGGTGGCTTTCCATGAGCAGTTGGCGGTGATTTCAATGATTCCCGAGCCAGCCTCAGTGCTCAGTTCCACGCTTTCTGCACCCAGACTGATATTTTCGATGAATGGCGGTTCTGTGTTTTCTTCTTTCCCGCAGGCCGCAAGGAGAAAAATGCTGAAGAATAAGGCGATAAACGTCGAAGAGTTGTTTCTTGTCATTTTCATTGTTGTTAATTAAAGACGCTGAGCATGGCACCGTCGTAGTTGGCACGATAGCGGATGAGCTTCGAGCCCTTGTCGCCCTCCACGATGTATCCGTTGTTGTTCAGGTCGTATTTGCGGTGGCACTTGCCGCACTGCAGCCACTGCCCGTTGTTGGCCCAAACGAGGGGATACTTATAGAGATTGTAGTCGGCAATGCAGTTGGGGCACTGGCGGTCGAAGGCGTACAAGCCGTTGCCCAGACTGCTGTAGCCCACGATGATGGCATTGTTGGTGCCCAGTACCCAGGTGGTGTAGTTTTCGCGGGCGGTGGTGATGGCTATGTCCTCGGCGTTCTTGCCGTCATTCAGTTCTACATGAACCGTCCGCACCCCGCCTACGGGCGCACAGCTCACCAAGGCATAGATGCCGGGGGCCATGGGGTTGAGCGCATTGCGCAGCAACGTGGTGTTATGCAGCTGTGTGTCGAACGTGAAGCGACACTGGTAGCTGATGTTGTACTCGTTGTCGGCTTCGCAACCTGACAGCAACAGGGTCACTGCGGCCGACAGGATAACAGCTTTCAAAAAAAGAACTATCTTCAACATAGCAACTGTTCAGCCTTTGTTACACTGCCAACAGGGCGGCCTCTGCGTCGGTCATGCGCTCGAAGTGGAATTCTTTCAGCGTCTGCTCCATGAGTTTGGCAATCTGGTCGTTGCACAGGTTGCCTATGCTGCCCTCGTGCGTATGGTGGATGTTCTTGTCGGGGGTAAAACGGCCCGCCTCAATATCGAGGCCCACTTTCTTGTAGGCATCGCGGAAAGGCATTCCGTTGGCGGCCAGCCGGTTGACCTCCTCCACCGAGAACATGGGGTCGTACATCGGGTTGTCCAGAATATGCTCGTTCACCTCCATGCGGTTGATGATGTAGGCGCACATATCGAGGCAGTCCTTCAGTTCGCCGAAGGCAGGCAGAAACACCTCCTTGATAATCTGCAGGTCGCGGAAGTAGCCCACGGGCAGGTTGTTCATGATAAGCATCACCTGCTGCGGCAGACTCTGCAATTTGTTCGACTTGGCACGAATCAGCTCAAACACGTCGGGATTCTTCTTGTGCGGCATGATGCTGCTGCCCGTAGTACACTCCTTAGGCAGCTTGACAAACGAGAAATTCTGCGAGTTGAACAGGCATGCGTCGAACGCCATCTTAGCCATTGTGCCAGCCACTGAAGCCATGGCAAAAGCCACATTGCGTTCCATCTTGCCACGCCCCATCTGGGCATACACCACGTTGTAGTCCATCGAGTCGAAGCCCAGCAGGCGGGTAGTCATGCTGCGATCGAGCGGGAAACTGGAGCCATAGCCTGCCGCCGAACCCAGCGGGTTGCGGTTGGTCATGCGGTAGGCAGCCTGCAGAAACAGCATATCGTCGGCCAGACTCTCGGCGTAGGCGCCAAACCATAGTCCAAACGAACTGGGCATGGCCACCTGCAGATGGGTATAGCCCGGCATGAGCACGTCCTTGTACTGATTGCTCTTCTGCAGCAGCTCGTCGAACAAGCGCTTCACGCCCTCAACAATCTCCTTCAGCTCGTGGCGGGTGAAGAGTTTCAAATCTACCAGCACCTGGTCGTTGCGCGAGCGGCCCGAGTGGATTTTCTTGCCCATATCGCCCAGACTGCGGGTAAGCATCAGTTCCACTTGCGAGTGAACATCTTCTATGCCATCCTCAATCACAAACTCGCCCCGCTCGCACACATCATAAATGCGGCGCAGCTCTGAGAGCAGTTGCGTCAGCTCGTCGGCCTCCAGCAGTCCGATGCTCTCGAGCATAGTAATGTGAGCCATGGAGCCTAGCACATCGTACTTGGCCAGATAGAGGTCCATCTCTCGGTCGCGGCCCACGGTGAACCGCTCAATCTCTTTGTTTATCTCAAAATCTTTTTCCCAAAGCTTCATTTCAAATTCTTAATTTCTCATTTATCATTTGTCATTTATCATTTTAATACTGCACCATGGTGAGTGCCTCGGCAATTTTCTCCAGTCCCTGCTCAATGGGACCCGAAACCATACCCCTGATAAACGGGTTCAACTCAGCCTTCACCGTCAGTTTCATTTTGGTGCTCTCTTCGCTTGCGGGCAGCAGTTGTATCCACATGTTAAAGGGTATGGGGCTGTTGGCCGTTTCAAACTTTATGGTTTTTGGCTCCTCGCGCTCCACCACGCGCAGTGTCAGACTGCCCAATGGAGCAACACTTACGCTCACCGAGTCGCGGTCGAACCGCAGGTCTTTCAGTTTGTCGCTGGGCATCTGGTCCTTTGCCTTCTCCAGGTTGTTGAGGTCGCTCAGCATGTCATAAACTTTCTGCTGCGGAGCCTCTATCAGCTTTACGCTGCTCTCAAATGTTGATAAACTCATAGCTATTTCACAATTTTACCTATTTCACAATTTTACAATTTCACAATTCCACAATTTGATGATGCATGATGCATTCCTCATTTCTCATTTATCATTTGTCATTTATCATTTAGCGTAGCGCGAAGGATCTTTGCGCCATTCATTGAGCAGCTCTACGTCGTCCTCCGAAATATAACCCGTTTCCAGGGCCTCGGCCACCACGTGCTCATAGTCGGTCAGCGTCACCAGTTCTACGCCTGCCTCCTCGAAAGCCTTCTGAGCCACGGGGAAGCCGTAAGTGTAGCTGGCCACCATGCCTACCACCTCGCAACCGTAACGGCGCACAGCCTCTACAGCCTTCAGTGAGCTGCCACCCGTCGAGATGAGGTCTTCTATTACCACCACCTTTGTGCCCTGTTTCAGCTCACCCTCAATGAGGTTTTCCATACCGTGATCTTTGGGTTTCGAGCGCACATACACAAACGGCAGGTTGAGTTCGTCGGCCACCAGTGCTCCCTGGGCAATGGCTCCTGTAGCCACACCGGCCACAGCCTCAGCCTGCGGGAAATGCTCCAGCACGGCATGCACCAGCTCCAGCTTGACGTAGCTGCGCAGGTCGGCATACGAGAGTGTTTTGCGGTTGTCGCAGTAGAAGGGCGACTTCCAGCCGCTGGCCCATGTGAACGGGTTGTTTGGTTGCAACTTGATGGCTTTGATTTTCAGAAGTTTCTGAGCGAATGCTTTCTTTGATGCGTCCATAATATAATCGTTTTTGTTATTTTTATCGTTATCGTTGACGTTGGTTTTACGTGAGTGCAAAAGTACACTATTTTTTCCATATCCTCGTACATAAACCTTATTTATTATATTTTTTTCCAAATTGCAGAGGATTTTGTTTCACACGAAGGCGCTGAAACAGTCTGAACACGCTGAGAATAATAGCGAATTGTATCCTTCACGTCGGGAGTTGTTGGGGCCATTCTTAAGCAAATGAAAATAACATAAAGGAATAAGCTAAAATTTTCTAGAGAATTTGAACGCAATGTCGGGAGATAAGATAAAATTTTCTAGAGAATTTGAATGTATCGTCGTGAGATATTTTCCTGTTACCGTGATTTAGAATAATAACGTCGTTAGATATGATATAATTGCTAGCCTGGATTATTCATGAGTTTCGAATTTTTACGCTACGCGCCTTTCAAAAACCAAGAAAAACCAAGAAAAATTAATAAAAACCGGATGGGTACTAATAAAAACCTGTTTTTCCTTGTTTGCTTTTGTTTTTATTGGTTTTTGAAAGGCGCGTAGCGTAAATCTTCATTCTTTGTGAATAATTCAAACTAGAGAATTTAAGCACGGACGACTGCCCTTAGCTCTTACGCTCAGAAAAACTCAAATAAATATGGTTTTTCGCTCGCTTAATCGGTACTTTGGCTACCGCCTAAGTTACTTATGCTCGGAAAAACCCAAATAAATTTGGTTTTTCGCTCGCTTAATCGTAACTTTGCAATGACAAACTTAACCTGTTATAAGTAAATAGACGTGCTTACAAAAGAGAAGAAAGCAGCCATACTGAATCTCATTCGCCGGCAAGTGGTACCTGCCATTGGCTGCACTGAACCTATTGCCGTGGCTTACGGCGTGGCTGAAGCCGCGAAGTTGCTGGGATGCAAACCCGAACATATAGAACTGCGCCTTAGCGGAAACATTCTGAAGAATGCCATGGGCGTAGGCATACCGGGCACAGGAATGATAGGACTGCCCATTGCAGTAGCTCTGGGAGCGCTCATTGGCCGGCCAGAACTGCGGCTGGAAGTGCTGCGCGACTGCAACCGGCAGGCGGTGGAGGAAGGTAAGCAGTTTATTGCCGAAAACCGCATCCACATAGCGCTCGAAGACAAGGAGCCCGACAAGCTCTATATCAGCGTGGTGTGCTCAGCGGACGGGCACGAGGCCCAAACTGTCATCAGAGGCGAACACACGAACCTTGTCTATAAGCGAATCGACAACAAGGTGGTGCTCGACAGAAAGGCATGTACAGCAGAAGCGGTGGGCAACGACGACGTGCAACTGACACTCCGAACGGTCTATGACTTTGCCACAACCACTGAGCTGGAAGAGATTGACTTCATTCTGGAGGCCAAGCGACTCAATGAGGCAGCAGCACACAGCGGCATGCACGAAAACTACGGCCACCAACTGGGAAAGACGCTCTGCAGCCCGTTGGGACGTGGCATCATGGGCGATAGCATCTTCTCTAAGGTGCTGTCGGTGACGAGTTGTGCCTGCGACGCCCGTATGGCTGGCGCCATGGTGCCAGTGATGAGCAACAGTGGCAGCGGCAATCAGGGCATTTGCGCCACCATGCCCGTGGTGGTGTTTGCCGAAGAAAACCATAACACCGACGAGGAACTGGTGCGGGCACTGATACTGAGCAACCTGACGGCCATCTACATGAAACAGAACCTCGGCTCGCTCTCGGCGCTCTGCGGATGCGTGGTGGCAAGTACGGGCTCATCGTGCGGCATCACCTATCTGATGGGCGGCAACTACGAGCAGATATCCTACTCGGTGAAGAACATGATAGCCAACCTGACGGGCATGATTTGCGACGGGGCAAAGCCCAGCTGTGCCCTGAAACTGACCTCGGGCGTAAGTACTGCCGTACTGAGCGCCATGCTCGCCATACAGCACAAATACGTCACTCCGGTGGAAGGCATCATCGACGAAGACGTGGACCAAAGCATTCGCAACCTGACGGCAATTGGCAGCAGGGGCATGGACGAGACCGACCGCTACGTGCTTGACATTATGACCCATAAGACAACAGTTTGAAACAAAATGGAAGAAACGAAATACAACACAAAAATGAGAAAACTATTATTGTTATTTGCTTTGCTCACCACTTGGGTGGCTATGGCACAGGAACCGGTAAGCTTCACAGTACAACAGAAGCAGGTTTCACCAACGGAAGTTGACGTTGTCTTTACGGCAAAGATTGCTCCCGGCTGGCACGTTTATTCAACAGGACTCCCCAACGACGGTCCCATATCGGCAACGCTGACCACCGAGAAGGCCGAAGGGGCACAACCTGCAGGCAAACTCACGCCGAAAGGAAAGGAAATCAGCCAGTTCGATGAGTTGTTTGGCATGAAGTTGCGCTTCTTCGAGAACAATGTCACTTTCGTTCAGAAATACAAAATCACGGGTGAGAATTATAACATCAAGGGATTTCTGGAGTATGGTGCATGCAACGACCAAAACTGCCTGCCTCCGACACAAGTGGAATTCGACTTTAAAGGCAACGGACCGAAAGAAGCCAAGAAAGAGACTGCCGACAAGGCCGCCACCGAAAAAAAAGAAACCAAAGAAGAGCCCGCGGCCGAGGAAAAACCTGTGGTGACGGGCGACTCACTGAAAACCGATTCCTTGCTGAAAACCGATTCCGTAGCCACCAACCTTGCCGATGTTGAGAAAGGTGACGGGGCTTCGCTTTGGCAGCCCGTAGTGAAAGAGCTCTCGGCCCTGAATGGCGACGAAGGCACCCACAACCGCTCGTTGTTCTACATCTTCTTGATGGGACTGCTGGGCGGACTCGTGGCATTGTTCACTCCCTGCGTGTGGCCCATCATCCCCATGACGGTCAGTTTCTTTCTCAAACGGGCCAAGGACAACCGGCAGAAAGGCATTCGCGATGCCATCACCTACGGCATCTCCATCGTTGTCATCTATCTGACGCTCGGACTCGCCATTACGGGCATCTTTGGTGCCAGTGCGCTGAACGCACTGTCCACCAATGCCGTCTTCAACCTCTTCTTCTGCCTGCTGCTCGTCGTGTTCGCGCTGTCGTTCTTCGGATGGTTCGAACTGACGCTGCCCTCCTCGTGGAGCAACAAGGTTGACTCAAAAGCCAGCACCACGAGCGGCCTGCTCAGCATCTTCCTCATGGCATTCACACTTGCACTGGTCAGTTTCTCGTGCACAGGTCCAATCATCGGTTTCCTGCTCGTCGATTTCGCCACCAGCGGCAACTTCTGGGGACCCGCCATCGGCATGTTGGGCTTTGCCATCGCGCTGGCCTTGCCCTTCACGCTGTTTGCCCTCTTCCCCACCTGGCTCAAATCAGCGCCCAAATCGGGAGGCTGGATGAACATCATCAAGGTGACGCTGGGATTCATTGAGCTGGCCTTCGCACTGAAATTCTTCTCCGTGGCCGACCTGGCTTACGGCTGGCGACTGCTCGACCGCGAGGTGTTCCTCTGCCTTTGGATTGTCATCTTCGGCGCGCTCGGACTCTACCTCATCGGCAAACTGAAGTTCCAAAGCGACTGGGAAGGAGGCGAAATGGAGAAGCCCATGCCCGTGGTCTGCATTATGCTCGGACTGGTCTCGCTAGCCTTTGCCCTCTACATGGTGCCCGGCTTGTGGGGCGCTCCTTGCAAGGCTGTCAGTGCCTTTGCACCACCTATGTACACCCAAGACTTCAACTTGAACACGAAGGAAGTGCGCGCCGCCTACACCAATTACGAAGAAGGAATGGCTGCCGCGCGCGCAGCCGGAAAACCCGTCATGGTAGATTTCACGGGATTTGGCTGCGTGAACTGCCGCAAGATGGAAGCTGCCGTCTGGACCGACCCGAGCGTTGCAGACCGACTAACAAAAGACTACGTGCTCATCTCGCTTTTTGTTGACGACAAGACTCCACTGCCCGAGCACATTCAAGTGACCGAGGCCGACGGAACACAACGCACCTTGCGCACCATTGGCGACAAATGGAGCTATCTGCAACGCTATAAGTTCGGTTTCAACGCACAGCCGTTCTACGTGTTGCTCGATAACGAAGGCCACCCGCTAACACGCTCGTTCGTTTACAAGGAAAATGTGGGAGAATACATGGACTTCCTCAACGAAGGACTCGAAAAATATCGGAATAAATAAAAGATAATTCCCCCCTAAAAATGATAGCATCTCCACACTGTCAGTACGACAAGGAGATGCTATCTGAGTTTTAAATAAACCACCTTCAGCCCATCAGATTTCGGATTTTTCTCATCAGCCGCCCGATAACAGGATAGCGGTAACCTTTCACATCGATAACAATGGTGTCCTTATAAACATTGAACGTGTGAAGGCCGCGCTCATACTCGCTGTCGGGGGAGAACAACGTGCGAACATCCTTGAAAAGCAAACGGGGAAAGGCATTGGCACTGGCAGGAGCTGAGACTTGCTCAACGCTCACCTCTTGCAACACGACGGCGTGGCCGTATTCTATCTCCGACTCCATGGCAGGACGGTAGATTTTGCCGCGATGCTCAAACCAGTCGCCCGCTGAGCGGGCTACGCGACGGTCGAACAAGTGGGAACCGCAGAAAACCATCTCGGATTCTACCCACTGCAAGCCGTCGTCAGCAAAGGACGGACGATAAAAATCGAGACGGGGACTGCTGGCGGAGGGCTTACGGGTTGAGGCAAGCATGGGGAAGCCCAGCAACGAGGTGAAAATGGCATCGGTGAGTGGCAACGTACACACCACATGCGGCTCTGTAAGCTTCTGTGCAGCCGCATCGTAGCGCCAGACCTTCAGACTGCCACTTTTCCAGTTTTCGGGATAGACATATATATTGCCGTCGAGGCTACGGTAGATGGCGGGAAAACTGAGATGGGTGTCGAGGCTGAGCACCACGGCACGGTGAACCACCCGCAGGGTGGCGCGGTCGATGGTGAGGCGGACAATTGTGCCGCGGCGCGTAGCAAAAGGAAACTCCTCCACCAGTAGAACCAGTTCGTGCTCGTTGGCATCAAGAATAAACGGGTCGGCCCACCACACCCCTAGCGGCTCGCCGCTGACCCATTTTACGTTGAGCGGAGCGCCATCAAGGATTTCGTCGAGCGAATTTTGGACGAAGCCAACCTTCCACACGTATTCCTGGGTTTTCTTGTAGTACTTTTTGAGCGTTTTACGCATAAGAGGAGGAAAGAGTTAGGAGTTAGGAGTTAAGAATTAGGAGTTACGAATTAGGAGTTAGGAGTTGAGAGTTATAATTTTAAAAAAGGAGTTAGGAATAAGCTGGACGCGAACTCCAAACTTTTAACTCCTAACTCCTAATTCGTAACTCCTAATTCTTAACTCCTAACTCTTAATATCTGAGTTTACTCTTCGGGCATCATGGTTACTTCAATCTTGTTGCCGTCTTTGAGGAACTCCTGCATAAACTGGCAGATGCTCTGAGTGGTCTGTGCCTCCACGGTGCGTTTGTAGTCGGTGTGGAAGTCAAGGCCATACTTGCGCCAAGTACTGATGACGCCGCTCCAGTAACCGTTGGTCTTGGCCTGGTCGTCGATGTTCTTGAGCATATACTCCTTCACCTTGGTGAGCATGTCGGCATCGCAGCTCTTGGCCAGGGCGGGCACTTCCTCGTTCATGATTTTCAGAGCCTCGGCACCCTTTTCGGGTTTCATGGGGCAGTAGGCCTGCAACAGAATAACCTTGAAGTCGTCCTGGCGCTGGGCTGCACCACTGGCACCGCACGAATAGGCTGCGCTGGCTTCCTCGCGGATTTTCTTCAGATAGACCATGTTGAGCACCTGTCCGGCCATGTCGGCCTTCACGGCATTTTCGAGTGTGTAAGGCATGCTCTTGTTGCTCCACACCATCACCGAGAGAGCCTTGGGCGTTTCCATCTTGCGCTTGTAGCTGTTGACCACCTTGCCGTTCACGATGTCAGTAACACGGTTGTTCTTCACCACATTCTTGTTTGCGGGCAGCGAGGCAATGTACTGCTCAAGAAGCGGACGTATGGTGGCCTCGTCGAAGTTGCCCAGAATGGTGAAGGTAAAGGCACCGGCATTGGCCGTGCGCTCCTTGGCCATTTGCAGAATACGGTCGTAGTCCATCTGCTTCAGGTGGTCCACATACAGCGGGTTGGTGCGCGGGTTGTGGTTGTAAAGAGTAACGGTGAGCGAGTCGCTGAACGACTGCTCGGGCGAGAGGGCCTTGTTCTTCAGCTGCAGTTCGAGCGTGTTCATGAGTGTGTTGACCGACTCTTGGTCTTTCTTGATGTTGGTGAAGTAGAGGTACACCAGCTGGAAGAGTGTCTCCAGGTCCTTGGGTGTAGAGCTACCACTAATCATGGTGCGTGTCTCGCTCAGCGAGAGACTGGCCGATGCAATCTTTCCTGCCATGGCCTTCTCAAGCTCGTTGTGGGTGAAATTGCCCAGTCCGCTGGCCTCAACCACGTCGTCGAAAAGTTTGGCGTTGACAAAGTCCTTTTCGCCATAAAGGTTGCTGCCGCCAAAGCCTTCACCCGAGAGAATCACCTGGTCTTTCTTGAAGTCGGTGGGCTTGAGAATCACCTGCACACCGTTTGACAGCGTGATGGTCTTGTAGTCGAACTTTTGGCTGACTTCCTCTTTCTTGATGCTTCCCTTCTTGGGTAAGACGGTCATCAGCGGCTCGTCCTTCACATTATCTACATAGGCCTCAAGTTTCTCAGCGCGGGCATCATCGATGGCTTTCTTCACACTAGCCTCTGTAGGATATACATTGCCCTCTTTCTCGTTAAGCATAAGCAGTACCACCATGTTAGAGTCGTTCTGCGGCACCAGCTCCTTCATATACATATTAATATATTCGAGAGGCAGTGCGGGGATAATCTGTTTCATCATGGCATACTCGTCGTCGATCGACGGAATGGGGTCGTTGTCGAGATAGTTCTGCACGTACTCGCTGACGAACTGCGAGTTGTAGCGCTTGTCCTTGTTGCTGTAAATCTTGTCGAGCGAGCTTTCGAATTTGGCCTTGGCGCGCTGGAACTCGGTGGCGGTGAAACCAAACTCAGCCGCACGGCGTGCCTCGCGCATCACAGCTCCGAGCGATGCCTCCAGCTGTCCGTCCTTCGGGTCGGGATCGAGGCTCAGTGCGTCCATCGTCTTCGAGAAGATATAGGTGCCGTCGCTGGCACTGGCGCTCACAAAGGGGCAGTCGGGTTTCTGAGCCATCTCGCTGAGACGGGCGTTGAGCATGCTCATTGAAACACTCTTCAGATAGTTTTGCATGAGATAAGCCATGGTGTTTTTCAACGAGTCGGGGAACACCTCGTGCTTAAACATCAGGCTGGCCATGTTGCGCTGCTGCTCCTTGTCTTTCTCAATGATATAGATGGGCTCGGCATTGTCGGGCACCACCTCATCGACCACGGGCGCAGGGTTCTGTGGCATTTTAATGCCACAGAAAAGCTCCTTGATTTTCTTTTCGATGTAAGCCACATCGACGTTACCCACAACGATGATGGCCTGATTGTCGGGGCGATACCATTTCTCGTAGTAGTCGCGCAGGGTCTGCGGCTTGAAGTTGTCCACAATCTCCATCTTTCCGATGGGCATGCGCTGACCGTACTTCGAACCGGGATAGAGATTGGGCAGGCAACGCTCGAGCATTCGCATCTGCGGGCTGGTGCGAAGTCGCCATTCCTCGTGAATCACGCCGCGCTCCTTGTCGATTTCGGCAGGGTCGAGGGTCAGTCCGTCGGCCCAGTCGTGCAGAATGAGCAGACAAGAGTCGAGTGCGCTCTTGCGGTCGGTGGGCACGTTAGAAATGTTATACACCGTACGGTCGATGCTTGTGTAGGCATTGAGGTCTTCTCCGAATTTCACACCGATGCTCTCACACCAGCGAATCACCTCATTGCCTTCAAAGTTTTGGGTGCCGTTGAAGCACATGTGTTCCAGGAAGTGCGCCAGTCCGCGCTGGTCGTCGTTCTCCTGGATTGAGCCCACACGCTGGGCAATGTAGAATTCGGCACGGTTCTCCGGCCAGTTGTTGTAACGGATGTAGTAAGTCAGTCCGTTGTCGAGCTTCCCCATGGTCACGTCCTTATCAACGGGCAGGGGAGGCATCATCTGTGCCATGGCAGCACTGGCCACCATGAGCAACATTGCTACAAAGAGCGATTTTCTGAATTTCATCATAATAATAAATAATTAGGTATTGTTGATAATAACTTTGATTCTTGTGTATGTAGTGTCAGCTTCTGGCCGTTACGAGTTGCTTTGTTGCAACCAAACTGCTTATATCAGACGGCAAAAGTAGCGAAAAACTACAACTGCAGTCATTTTTTAATTCTCATTAACATATATTACTGTCTCATCGTGGATTTTTTAGGGCTGTTGTCCTTCTTCCCTATACTCCAGCAGGTCGCCTGGCTGGCAACCCAGCTCGCGGCAGATGGCCTCGAGTGTGCTGAAGCGCACGGCCCGTGCCTTGCCCGTCTTCAGGATAGACAAGTTGGCCTGTGTAAGCCCCACCCGCTCGGCCAGTTCGCCTAAAGAAATTTTGCGCTTGGCCATTTCTACATCCAAATTGACTATTATTTGCCCCATAGGCTCTTTTGTCAGATGGTCAGTTCGTTTTCTTCACGCATTTTGATGGCCGTACGCATCACTTCAGAGATGAGTAGAATGAGTACGCCCACAAATCCATAGCCTATTACTGTGCAATACTCAACCGAACCGCTGCCATCGGAAAAAATGCCATAGACAATAGGCAGCGGAACCATCGATATGCCCAGTACCATGAGCAGCAAGGCACTGGTCTCTGTAAAAACTCCATTGCGAAAGAAACTCCTTACCAGCAGAAATCCTACGAATCCCCATATCAGCAGCGCCATATAGGCCCATCCGTTCTGCGCGCCGGCCAATGCCGTAGTGCCTGGAGCGAAACCGGCGCCCAGCTTCCACGCCAAACTGCCTACGGCAAAGACGATGGTGAACACGCTATAGACGAGCATCACTATCATGGCCCGCCCCAAGGCGTTGTGCCTTTGCTGCCAGACCTTATGACAATCAATTCCTAATAGTTTCATATTCTTTACGAGTCTGATGTTAGTGAATAGATTTTTCTTCTTTCTGGGTGCAAAGATACAAAACAAATTGGAATAAACAAATAAAATCAATAAAAATTTATCGAAAAACAATAAATATTTCGTATTACCCCTCTTTCAATCCCTCTTTTCAGCTCCCCAACACCCATCACCCATCACCTAACTCTTAACTCCTAACTCTTAACTCTTAACTCCTTCAAGTTTCTCGGATGGTGCTGCAGAATTTCCTCACGCAGGCGGGTGGTGTCTATGTGGGTATAGATTTCGGTGGTTCCGATGCTCTCGTGCCCGAGCATGGCCTGAATGGCACGCAGGTCGGCACCGCCCTCGAGCAGGGCTGTAGCAAAAGAGTGGCGCAGGGTGTGGGGCGAAATGGTTTTCTCGATGCCCGCTGCCTCAGCCGTGCGTTTCACCATAATCAGAATCATGGTGCGCGTCAGATGGGCACCGCGCCGGTTCAGGAATACATAGTCCTCCTCGCCCGCCTTGATATTCATGTGGCAACGGTCGTCGAACCAAAAGCCCAATTCGCTGATAGCGCGAGGTGAAATGGGCACCAGCCGCTCCTTGCGCCCCTTGCCCATGACACGCACAAAGCGCTCGTCGATAAAAAGATGGGACAGTCGCAGATTGACCAACTCACTAACACGCAGCCCGCAAGAGAACAGCACTTCGATGATGGCGCGGTTGCGGTGGCCCTCCCACTTGCTGAGGTCGATGGCCGCCTCGAGCTGATCCACCTCGGCTGTGCTGAGCACCTCGGGCAGGTGCTCGCCCAGCTGTGGCGACTCCAGCAGCTCGGTGGGGTCGTCGTCGCGGAAGCCGTCGAGCAGCATAAAGCGGTAGAACGAGCGTACACCGCTCAGAATGCGGCATTGTGAGCGCGGGCCGATGCCTATATCGTGCAACGAGGCGGCAAACTGCTGCAAATGCTCCAAGGTGGCCTCCTCGGGCCGAATGTCAGCAGAGTGGAGCCATGTGAGCAGCTTCTCCACATCGCGCAGATAGGCATCGAGGGTGTTGTCGGTCACATTTTTCTGCAATCTCAGGTAACGCCTGTACGATTTCACGAGGTTTGTCTTGGCTGTTTCCATGAAAAACACTAATTTTGCCAGCAAAAGTACAAATAATAAATGAGAAATGAGAAATGGGAAATGAGATTTGTTTGTACATAAGAAGGAAAGAATTATAAAAACAATATACCGATATGAAAATACTGATTATCAATGGCCCCAACCTCAACCTGCTGGGCCAGCGCGAGCCGGGCATCTACGGCTCGGAGTCGTTCGACAGCTACCTGCCGCAGTTGCGCAACCGTTACCCCGACATGCAGATAGACTTTTTCCAAAGCAACATCGAGGGCGAACTCATCAACAAGATGCAAGAGGCTGGCTTCTTCGGTGGCTTCGACGGCATCGTGCTCAACGCCGGCGCCTACACCCATACCAGCGTGGCGCTGCACGACTGCATCCGCTCACTCCGATGCCCTGTCATCGAGGTGCATATCTCTAATGTCCACAAGCGTGAAGAGTTCCGCCACAATAGCCTCATCTCAAGCGCCTGCGAGGGCGTCATCTGCGGTTTCGGGCTCGACAGCTACCGCCTGGCCATCGAAGCGCTTTTTGAGTTAGGAGTTAAGAGTTAGGAGTTACGAGTTAGGAATTAGGAGTTACGAGTTAAGAAAGATATTAATATAATTATCCAAGAATCAATTTTTAAATTCATGGTGAAATTATTCTAATTATTCTAATTTCTTTCCTAAATTTCCCAAATTCTTCATTCTTCATTTATCATTTATCATTTAGCGAAGCATCATCCTTCATTTAGCGAAGCGCCATTGAACCTCGAAGACTATATCCTTGCCCACATTGACCCCGAGCCCGACTATCTCTACAGGCTCTGGCGCGCCACCCATCTGCACACCATTCACGGACGTATGGTGAGCGGCCACCTGCAAGGCCGTCTGCTCAAAATGCTCGTGCTGATGATTCAGCCCCAGCACATCCTTGAGGTGGGCACCTTCAGCGGCTACTCGGCCATCAGCATGGCCGAAGGGCTCGCAGGCGACGGGCACCTTTGGACCTTCGAAATCAACGATGAAATGGAGGATTTTACTCGTCCATGGATAGAAAACTCACCCGTGGCCGACCGCATCACCTTCATCATCGGTGATGCCATCAGCGAGGCGCCGCGCCTGGGTCTCACTTTCGACTTGGTTTTCATCGACGGTGATAAGCGCACCTATCTCGAAACCTACGAGATGGCACTCTCCGTACTCCGTCCCTGTGGATACATTCTGGCTGACAACACCCTATGGGACGGCCACGTCATCGACCATACCTACGACCACGACCACCAAACCGCCGCCATCGAGCGTTTCAACGACTTCGTTGCCACCGACCCTCGCGTCTCCCGCGTCATCCTCCCCTTGCGCGACGGCCTGACGCTGATTCGTAAAAACAGCGAATAACCAATTCTTGTTTAAGCGTCTTTACGACTTGCGATTTGAACTTAAAGATAGACGGAACTGCGGTTCCTGATAAAGGGAAACAAACCACGAGGCAAAGAGGGCAAAAAAGCGCAACAAGCAAAAGATTCTTCGTTCTTCATTCTTCATTCTTCATTTAAAAACGTATCTTTGCACCATAAAAACAAATACAATTATGCAAGAGACAAGACAAAACCGAATAGCCCGCCTGCTGCAGAAGGAGCTGGCGGAGATTTTCCAGAGTCAGACACGCATGATGCGGGGGGTGATGGTGAGTGTGACGCGTGTGCGCATTTCACCCGACCTGAGCATCTGTACTGCTTACCTAAGCGTGTTCCCGTCTGAAAAAGCGGAAGAAATCCTTGAGAACGTCAACAAGAACAACAAGACCATTCGCTACGAGCTGGGCACGCGCGTAAGAAACCAACTGCGTATCATTCCCGAACTGCGCTTCTTTGTTGACGACTCACTCGACTACATCGAGCACATCGATGAACTGTTAAGGAGTTAGGAGTAACTCATGAGAAGTTTTCCTTTTTACATTGCCAAGAGGTATCTGTTTGCCAAGAAGAGTACCAACGCCATCAATGTGATTTCGGCTGTGTCGGTGATTGGCGTGGCCGTAGCTACCATGGCGCTGGTGGTGACACTCAGCGTGTTCAACGGGTTCCACGACATGGTGGCCACCTTTTTCACGGCCCTCGACCCGCAGCTCAAGGTGGTGCCCGTGACGGGAAAGACGGCCAAGGCCGACGACCCCGTACTGGCAAAAATACGCCAGCTGCCGCAGATTGATGTGGCCACCGAGTGTGTGGAAGACCAGGCACTAGCCATTTACAACGGCCGTCAGGCCATGGTGACGGTGAAGGGCGTAGGTAGCAATTTTGCCGAACTGACCCATATCACCGATATCCTCTACGGCGACGGCAAATTCAGCCTCGAAGCCGCTAACTTGCAGTACGGCACCATCGGCATCCGACTGGCCGAAGACCTAGGAACGGGCGCACGATGGGACGGATACATGCACATTTACGCGCCACGGCGCGAAGGCCAACTCGACATGAGCAACCCTACGGAGAGTTTCGTTGAGGACTCGCTCATATCGCCGGGCGTGGTGTTTTCGGCTCATCAGTCGAAATACGACAACAACTTCATCATTGCGCCCATCGCCTTTACCCGCAATTTGTTCGGTCAAGAGGGAAATATTTCGTCACTCGAACTGCGCGTGAAAGCGGGCAGCGACCTCGACGCAGTGAAAAAACAGGCTCAGAAACTTTGCGAAGGAAAATTCAAGGTGCTCGACCGTTTTGAGCAACAAGAAGATACCTTCAAAATCATGCAGATAGAGAAACTCATAGCCTACATCTTTCTCACATTCATACTGATGGTGGCCTCGTTCAACATCATCGGCAGTCTCTCGATGCTCATCATCGACAAGAAGAACGATGTACAGACGCTGCGCAACCTCGGTGCCAGCGACCAGCAAATCACCCGTGTGTTTCTGTTCGAAGGCCGCATGATTGCCGTTATTGGAGCCATCATCGGCATCGCCCTCGGACTGCTTTTGTGCTGGCTGCAACAGCGCTACGGGCTGGTGGCTTTGGGCGAGTCGAGCGGTCAGTTTGTGGTGAATGCCTATCCCGTGAGCGTTCATCCGTGGGACGTGGTGCTGGTGTTTGTCACCGTCATCGCCGTGGGATGGCTCGCCGTTTGGTATCCCGTCCGCTATTTTGCCAAAAGACTGATAGGAGTTAAGAGTTAGGAGTTAGGAGTTAAGAGTTAGAAGTTAGGAGTTAGGAGTTAGGAGTTAGGAGTTTGAAGTTAGGAGTTAAGAGCAAAAAATAAGGGAGTTAAGAAAAACTCCTAACTCTTAACTTCTAACTCCTAACTCACATCACCCCAGCGTGATATGTTCCACTCTGATTTTTTCGTGAAGGAATATTTGTGCGCACTCGCTGAATCGCTCTTCGCTCTCGGTGGTCAGATAGCGGCAGGTGCCTTGGCGAGTAATGAGCGATTCTAATTCGGGATGGCGGTGCAGATAGTCTTGCAGACTGTCGGCCACATACTGGCCCTGCGGCACAATGCGGACACCCGGAGGCATGTGGCGTACAATAGACGGCATGAGCAGCGGATAATGAGTGCAGCCAAGAATAACGGCATCAATCTGAGGATCGATGCGCATGAGCTGGTCGATGCGTTTCTGCACAAAATAGTCGGCACCGGGGCTGTCGGCCTCGTTGGCCTCGACGATGGCTGCCCAAAGAGGACAGGCCACGCCACTGACAATGATGTCGGGATGAAACTTAGCTATCTCCAGACTATAACTCTGGCTGCGAATGGTGCCCTCGGTGGCCAGGATGCCCACGTGGCGCGTCTGAGTCAGGTTGCCGATGGCCTCCACCGTAGGCCGGATGATGCCCAGCACACGGCGGCGCGGGTCGAGCTCGGGCAACACGCGCTCCTGAATGGTGCGCAGGGCTTTGGCCGAGGCGGTGTTGCAACCGAGAATCACCAACTGACAGCCGCGCTCAAACAAACGGAGCACTGCCTGACGCGTGAACTGATAGACCACCTCAAACGAACGGCTGCCGTAGGGCGCACGTGCATTGTCGCCCAAATACAAATAGTCGTACTGGGGCAACAGCTGGCGGATGCCATGCAGAATGGTGAGACCGCCGTATCCGCTGTCGAAAACTCCTATGGGGCCTGGTGACTGTGACAGCATGGTGATAACGTTAACGCTTCGCTAAATGATAAATGATAAATGATAAATAATAAATGATAAATGGTAAATGACCATTATCAATTGTCAATTGACAACAACCTCGTAATATCTTCTCCCTGCGCAGGGTCAACGAACGGACAGGCATTGTTGTCGGTGTTGAGAATAAAGGCATATCCTCGCTCTCGGCCTATGGCGTTCAGCTTGTCGGCCAGCAGTTTGTGAAGCGGGGCCATGATGTCGGCCTCGGCATTGGCCAGCAGACGTGTAGCCTCTTGCTTGAAAGCCAAATTGCGGCTCAGCAGCTCTTGCAGCTCGGCCTGGCGCTTCTGCAGGATGACAGGTGCAAACTCGCGCTGCCCGTCAAGAAACTCCTCGTACTTCTTGTTAAATTCGTCCTCGGCTCGTTGAGTCTCTGCGTCGTACTGTTTTTTCAGGTCAGAGAGTTTTTTCTGGGCGATGCTATACTCAGGCAGGGCCTTGAGTGCCGCATCGTAGCTGAAATATCCAAAACGCACCTGGGCAGAAGACTGGAGAACAAAAAAAGTAGCCTGAAGAACCAGCAGTAGTGCCAGCGTCGTCAGTCGTTGTGCAAGTGTTCGTCTTTCTTTTTTCATGTGGGGACAGTTGTTGGGAGTTGAGATTGGGTGTGATGATTGACAGAAGAAAAAAACAACTACCGGGAGTTAGCAAGTAGGAGTCAGGGTTCAGCTGTCTGATACTCCTGACTCCTACTTCTATCTCCTGATTGTTGGGGAAATTTACTTCATCTTGTTGAGTTGTGCCTTCACCTCGGCAGTAACGTCCTTGCTCAGAGTGTCGCTGATGTAGGGGATACCAGCCGAAATGTCCATAATATAGACATAGTTGCCTGCCTTACCCACAGCCTTGATGGCATTAACCAGCTTGGTGGTGATGGGCTGCATCTTCTCTTGCGAAAGTTTAGCCAATTCCTGCTGGCTGTCGTTGAAGGTCTGCTGCAGTTTCTGCTGCATCTGAGCGAGGCTCTCCTCGGTTTCCTTTTGCTTGGTAGCGTTCATGGTGCTCTGAGTCTTCTGATACTCTTCCACCTTGCGCTGGAACTCGTCCTGCATCACCTTCAGCTCGTCTTCTTTCTCTTTCTGCTTGGCATCCACTTCGCCTTTAGCTTTGATAAACTCGGGCATGGCCTGCATGACAGACTGTGTGTCGAGATGGCCGAACTTCTGCTGTGCGAACAACGAAAGGGGCGCAAACAGCATTAACATTAAAAACAGTTTTTTCATTTTCTTTTCTTCGATTTTATGAATTGATTATTTGTTATGATTATTCTTTCGGGGCGTTCTCAGTTAGAGTATCCCATCTTCGAGAGCACCTCGTTGCTGATGTCAATCTTGGGCGAGCCGAAAATGATGCCGGCATCGCTGGCACGGTCGAGAACCAGGCTGTAGCCGCGCAGGTCGCTGATGTCCTTCACCGTGTTATAGATTTCGTCCTGAATGGGGGTCATCAGACTCTCGCGCTTCTTGAACAGCTCGCCTTCGGGACCGAAATACTTTTTCTTCAGGTCGCTGGCCTCTTTTTCTTTCTGCATAATAGCCTCTTGCTTAGCCTTTTTCTGCTCCTGCGAGAGGAACACTACCTCGTTCTGGTAGTTTTTGTAGAGTGTCTGTGCCTCGGTGTTGAGAGCCTCCACCTCGGCTTGCCATTTTTTCGACACCTGGTTGAGCTGCTCGTTAGCACGCTCGTAGGCGGGAATATTCTTCAGGATGTACTCCATGTCGATGAGTGCAAATTTCTGTGCGTGGGCCGTGAGTGCCGTAACGGCAAGGATAGCCACCATCATCAATTTTTTCATAGGCTTTGTAAAAGAACTTTGGTTTAACGTTATATATGACGAACAAGAGCACGTAAATGTTAATCTCGCATCGCCATTTTAATGATTTTTTTTACATTTTTGTCCACTTAATGCCGAATTGTCAAGTAAGGCTGGTGGCTTTTAGAACTCCTGACCAAGGACGAAGTGGAACTGACTGCCACCTTTCTTGCCAAACACCTTGTCGAAACCGTAGGCCCAGTCGATACCCATAAGACCCACCATAGGCAGGAAAATACGCACACCCACACCGGCCGAACGCTTCATGTCGAACGGGTTGAAGTTCTTGGTTTCGGTCCACGCGTTACCAGCCTCAACAAATCCGAGTCCGAAGATGGTGGTGTTGCCCAGCATGAACGGGTAGCGCAGCTCCAGCGTGAATCGGTCGTAAGCGTAGCCCGACGAGCCATAAGGCGTGAGCGAGCCGTTTTCGTAGCCTCGCAGTCCGATGGTTTCTTCGGCATAGCCCGTAGAATAGCCACTCATGCCGTCGCCACCCACATAGAATGTTTCGAAAGGCGACTTCTTATGCTTGTTGAACGAACCGAGCAGACCCAGCTCCACGCGGGTCATCAGCACGAAGCACTTCTGGCCGCCGCTAAGGGCAGTGAAGGTGCGGGCCTTGAACTTCCACTTGTGATACTCAATCCAGCGGTATTTCTCTTGCAGCTCGTCAACATAAGTGGGCGACTGATAGTTGAGGGCCAGCCCCGAATAGTCTTTTCCGTCCCACTTCGACCAAGGCGGCGTGACCGTCACCGAAGCCATGAACTCGGAACCCTTTCGGGGGAACAGCGGGTTGTCGGTTGACTGTCGCGAAAGCGTCAGACTCAGGTTGAGGTTGTTGCTCGCACCGTTGGTAATGAGGAAGTATCGCCAGTTTTTCAGCACATAACGCTGGTAGGCCAACTGCAGCGAGAGCTGGAAATAGTCATCGGGCCAGCGCAGACGTTTGCCCCATCCCAGCGACACACCGATGAGCTTCACAAACTTGTCGGGGTCGTAGTAGCTCTCGTAGTTGTTGTAACCATAGTAGCCATAAGAGCCCATACCATACATATAATTATAGTAATTGTTCTGCCAGGCACTGTTGTAATAAGTGCTCGACACGTCGCTCTGCTTGCTGTAGTAAGCACCGATGCTGAACTGAATGGGGCGCTTGCCTCCAAACCAGCCGGTGGAGTAAGATATGCTGGTGTTGTTGTAGTATCGTCCGTTGGTCTGGTAGCCAATGTTGAGCACCTCGCCGTCGCCCTGTGGCATAATGCCACGGTGGAGCTTGTTCTTGCCCAGCAGGTTGGCCATGGAGAAGTTGTTCAGCTTGAGTCCGATGCGGCCAATGACGCCCGTTTGTCCCCAACCCAGCGAGAACTCAATCTGGTCGTTCGACTTTTGTTCCAGGTTCCAGTCAACATTCACGGTTCCGTCGTCGTAGTTGGGCTTAACGTCGGGAGCAATTTTCTCGGGGTCGAAGTGACCCATGGATGCCAGGTCGCGGGCTGTACGCGTAATGGCTTCTTTAGAGAAGAGGTCGCCCGGCTTGGTGCGCAGCTCGCGGCGCACCACGTTTTCGTACAGGCGGTCGTTACCGTTGATGCGCACATGGCTCAGGTAAGCCTGCTGGTTTTCAACAATTCGCATTTCCAGGTCGATGGAGTCGCCCACAATGTTCACCTCGGTAGGCTCAACGCTCGAGAACACGTATCCGTTGTTGTAATAGATGTTACCCACGGCATCCTCGTCGCCATCCGAGCGCACGCGCTTGTTGATTTGCTTCTGGTTGTAAACCTCGCCTTTCTTCATGCCGAGCACCTGGTTGAGATAGTCGGTGGGATAAACCGTGTTGCCCACCCAGGTGATGTTGCGCAGGTAGTAGCGCTTGCCCTCATCTACCCTGACGGCAATGTTGACGTGCTTATCGTCGAAGTTCCACACGCTGTCCTCAACAATGGTGGCATCGCGATAGCCATACTCGTTGTACTTCTCAATGAGGCTTTGCTTGTCTTTCTTCCAGCGCTCGGGGGTGAATTTCTTCGACTTCAGGAAGTTGGCAAACTTGCCGGCCTCGTGGGTCTTGGCAAAGGCACCCTTCTTGAACAGGCCACCCTTGATTTTCGAGGCCGAAAGGGCCTCGTTGCCGTAAATCCAGATGTAGCGCACCTTCATCTTCTCTTTCTTATCGACAATCACGTCGAGAATCACCTGGTTCTTGCCCGTCACGTCGTCGCGCTGCACAATGTCGATGTCGGCGTTCTTAAAGCCTTTGTCATCGAAATATTTCTTGGCCAGTATCTTGGCACGGTCGATGATGTTGGGGTGCAGGCTCATGCCTTTCACCATGCCCAGCTTCTCTTCCATGTCCTCGCGTTCCGACTTCTTCAGGCCAATATAGTTGATGGCCGACACCTTGGGACGCGTGGCCAAGTAGATGTGCAGATAGACTTTGTCACCCACGAGCGAATCGACGGCCACCGACACTTTGGAGAACAAACCGTGTTTCCAATACCGCTTTACGGCATCGGTGACGGCAGTGCCCGGAATTTCGATGGGGTCGCCCACGCTGAGTTTCGATATGCCGGTGAGCATGTAGTCCTCGTAACCTTCCACTCCCGACACGGCAATGCCGGCGAGCGTTCCTGAGATAGGTGTTCCGGCATAGGATATTTCGGGGTTGACGATTTTCTCCTGTGCCTGCGCTTGTGTTGTGAACAACGAGCAGTGCGCCGCCAGCACTGCCATGAGCAGGCAGACGCGCAACGTCGTTTTCACCTTATTATATATTATATTCATCGTTCAAACAGTATTTTCACTACTTTCTTCTCCCTTCGTCGCCTCTTCCTCGCGAGTTTGCTCCTCTCCTACTCCGTTTCCTCACCGCTCACTTGCTGCTCGGTTTTTCCGAAGCGGCGCTGGCGGCTCTGATAGCTGGCAATGGCCTTGTGAAGGTCGGCCTCGCCGAAGTCGGGCCAGTAGGTGTCGCAGAAGTAAAGCTCACTGTAGGCTATCTGCCAAAGCAGATAGTTGCTCACGCGCAGCTCGCCTCCCGTGCGGATGAGCAGGTCGGGGTCGGGCATGAAACGTGTCTGCAGGTGCTGGCTGATGGTGTCCTCGGTGATGCTCTCCACGTCGGCATTGCCGTCGGCGCGCATTTCAGCCACGATGCCTTTCACAGCCTCGGTTATCTCCCAGCGGCTGGAGTAGCTCAGTGCCACCACCACCGTCATGCGTGTGAACGAGGCCGTGTGGTCAACCAGTTGCTGCACGGCTGCTCTGACATCGGCCGGCAGACGGTCCATGTCGCCAATAACACAGAACCGGACATTGTTCTTGACAAAAATCTCCTCTTCCAGCGAGCTGAGCACCAGCCCCATCAGAGCCGACACCTCGTCGGCCGGACGATTCCAGTTTTCGGTGGAGAACGTGTAGAGCGTCAGGTATTTCACACCCAGTTTCACACACTCGGTGGTGATGCGGCGCACCGTTTCCACACCGGCCTTATGGCCAACGGTGCGTTTCTCGTTGCGCTCCATGGCCCATCTGCCGTTACCGTCCATGATAATGGCAATGTGCTCGGGCATTCGTTGCTTATCCAGTTCTGTCATATCTTGGTTTCTTTATTTCTTAGAATTGTGCCTCCCACTCCTAACTCCTAACTCTTAACTCCAAGCTCCTCACTCGTCCTGATTGTGACAGGTGACGCACTTGGGCGAAAAGCTGTAGGTGAGCGTCAGTTGCAAGGCTGTGTAGCCGTCTTTGTTCTTAAAGGCTCCCGAACTCGGAATGAGGTAAGGGTCAACCACGCCGTCGAGCTTGTCGCTCAGCGTAAAGTGTGCCGCCCACTCGAGGCCAAGGTTCAGCCGGTCGCCAATTTTTGCCTTCACGCCCACGCCTATGGGGAAGTTGGCCGCCACCATGCTTTTGGTATCGCCAGTGACGAGGGTGCCGCCTACGCCCAAAAACACGAAAGGCACCACGCGCTTGGCTCCACGATAGTCGTGGCCGGTGCCGTAGGGCAGAAAGTTGTATTCGTAGGTGATGCCCAGCTCACCCAGATGGTTGCTAAACGAGTAAGGGTCGTTGGCCATGTCGGGATAGTAGGTTTTCACAGCCGACGACTTGCCTTTCAGGATGCCATAGGTGAGATTGGCGCGCAGGGCCATCCACGGACTGATGACGCGGCGCAACAGCAGCGAGCCCATGGGCTGAAGGCTGCCCGTGATGCTGCCGTTGAGGTCGCCCACGTAGCTGACGGCACCCGCACCCGCACCAAACTCCATACGATACTCCACATCGTCTTGGGCTCGGCTGTCAACAGGCCACATGCTCACCACGACAAGAGCCGCAACGACTCTCATCATCCATGCGATGCCTGCAGGCTTGTGTGCGTCGGTTATCACTACCTTCATCCTTCGTCACTCATGCTTCGTCTGGTGCTACTTCTTCAGACTGCCCAGACGGCCACAATACACCATTCCCGTAGAACCGCTGACAATCCACAGGTGGTTGTCGGCATCAACAGTCATGCCAAACACACCTGCGCAACTGAAATTGGCAGGCAGACTGAAACGGCTGTCTTGCAGCCAGTTGATGCCACCGTCGCGGCTGGCATAGAACTGCGTGAACCCTGTTTCTTTGCATCCGCCAAAGCCTTTGCCACCGAGAGCCAGCACGGCATCGGCGTAGCGCACCACCTTCAGTCCCTGCAAACGCGGCAACAGATAGACGCCACTCGCGGGAGCGATGTAGTTCCAGTCGGTAGCCTGCCCCTCGTCGATGATTTTGCACCACACTTGGGCCGTTGCACCTATGGCATCGTCCTCCAGGCTGCGGTTGCCCACCAGCAGCAACTGCCGGACGTCGGTATTGGTGCGCAAGGCCCAACAAGCACTGCTCACATCTTGTGTGGGCAGCAGCGCAAGGTCAGCGTCGAGCGTCTCGGCAGCCCATGTCAGGCCTTTGTCGTCCGAAACAGCCATAGCACCGTCGGCAGCCAGGCCGTAGAGCCGGCTGTCTGAAGCGGCCAGTAGCCGCAGGGGCACCATAGCCCCTTCGACGGGGGTAAGGCTTCCGTCGGCCTTCAGACACTTCAGCTGTGCGCCGTCAACCATCAGCACATCGTCGCCCAGGGCCACCGCATTGTCGGCCACCTCGGCACCGAGCATCGCATTCGACAACGACCAGTCACCACCATCGGTGCTCGTCATCAGCTGAGTGGTGTTTCCGTCGGAACCCAGCAACACCAGCCGTTTGCCGGCGGCCAGCAGACGCATGGAGACGAAACTCCGCAGCTGGGCGGCCAGGGCGGTTGGCATGAGTTTTTCGGTCCAAAGCACCTTTTCGGCACTCTCCTGATGCACATTCACGCGCACCGTGTAGTCGCGCGTGGCTGTGCCGTCGTTAGAAACCACCCGCAGCACGCGAGGCTGACTGAAGTCGAGCGAGTCGCTGGTGTTGAAGAATTTCAGCGTATCGTTGTCGATATTCTTGAGCACCACCACACCGCTGTTTTTCGATGTAATTGTGCATAGCAGGTGAGCCGCGTCGGAGCCGTAAGGCAGCGAGTCGGGATTGTAGATCTCGAATTTCTTTTGGTCGATGTAAAACTTATAGGCACTGCCCGCAAAAGTGGTCTTATACACGCTGTCCTCGCCCGACTTCGATTTGGTGTGCAAATAGCGGTTCACCGTGCCAAGCGAAAACGAGGTGATGGCCGTGTCGTCGTAGTATTTCACATCGCTGTCGCTGTCCGACTTCAGACACGATGTGTACATACACAGGGCAGCCACCATGAGGGCAAAAGGCAATAATATCCTTTTCATTCCTTTGATTATATGATTTTTGACTGCAAAAGTAATCAGAATTCCGCAAATACACGCGCTTTTACACATTTTATTATGAAATTATGGTGGAAAACGCCCGTTTTTTAAGTTCTATTAAAATAAAATGCCAGCATGAATCGCTCATGCCGGCATCTGCTAAAATGTTAACGCACATTGGATTTCACAAGAGTGATGACACTCAGAACGGTCATCACCATCGCTATGGCCAATATTGCGGACGTTTCTGAATCTAATAACATCATCTTTTACCTTAAAAAACTATCAAAACTACTAACCTATGAAAACTTTCCTATATCTTGAAGCGTTCTCACGAACGCCGTGTATAGCTTCTAAGCTTTTGTGAACATATTGTGCACGGATGTCACCCGTTGGCGGTTTTGTGAACATATTGTGCACGGATGTCGCCAGTTGGCGGTTTTGTGAACATATTGTGCACGAGCGCTGTGCAGTTGTTCCTTATTTCTGGTGCAAAGGTAGTGGTTTTTGGGGCAACAGCCTAGCCTTGCGAGCGGTTTCTGTCCGAGCAGCCGCTTTTTTTGATGTAGGTCAAAAACGCTATTCCCGCGAGTTTTCCACACATTTCTCACGATAGCGAAACCATCTCACAGCGTTAAGACAAAATTCTCTAGCTTGAATTATTCATAGTGCCACAAGGCGGAAGCAGCTCCCCTCCCCTCTTTAACTTTGCAGTCTGAAAAGAGTGTCCTTACGAACTCTTAAATAATTTAACGTTCAAAAAATTGAGAAAAGATGAAGAGAAATACCAGTTCTTCC
>OMZS01000012.1 GCA_900315565.1 uncultured Prevotellaceae bacterium
AGGAAGAACTGGTATTTCTCTTCATCTTTTCTCAATTTTTTGAACGTTAAATTATTTAAGAGTTCGTAAGGACACTCTTTTCAGACTGCAAAGTTAAAGTAGGGGAGGGGTGGCCGTAGGCCGGGGTGGGGTCTGTAACTTATCTCACGCAGAGGCGCAGAGGAAACCTACCCCGGCCCTCCCCGAAGGGAGGGAGAATGCACGCAGAGAGATAATCTCACACAGAGGAACGGAGGGAACAGAGGGAGCGGCCCTTGGCCACAAAGAGGGAAACGGAGGAAACAGAGAGCGACCTATGGTCGCTGACTCCCTAAACTCTAAAAGACTTCTACAACTCAAAAGAACTCATTGGCTCAAAAAAACTCTAAACCCTCTTAAACACCTCCGCGCCTCTGCGTGAGACAATTCCTCCCTTGGGAGGACTGGGGTAGGTTCCTCTGCTCCCTCTGTTCTTCTGTGTGAGAATATTCCCTCTCGACTCGGCCATTCAAGCAAGCTTGATGGCTCTCACTGCTCCATCAGTTCGAAAAAACTCAAAATTCTTTTGGTTTTTTCCTCACTTAATCGTACCTTTGCAACCAAATTTGCAAATTAGGAATTATAATCATGGCACAAGAAGACGTTTTCAAAAAGATTGTGAGCCATTGCAAGGAGTATGGCTTTGTGTTTCCAAGTAGTGAGATTTACGACGGTCTCGGCGCAGTGTATGACTACGGTCAGAACGGCGTGGAGCTGAAAAACAATATTAAAGAGTATTGGTGGAAGTCGATGGTGCTGCTCCACGAGAACATCGTGGGTATTGACTCGGCCATCTTCATGCATCCCACCATCTGGAAGGCCAGCGGCCACGTGGATGCGTTTAATGACCCGCTCATCGACAACCGCGACTCGAAAAAACGCTATCGCGCCGACGTGCTTATCGAGGAGCAGATAGCCAAATACGACGACAAGATTCAGAAAGAGGTAGATAAAGCTCGCAAACGCTTCAAGGAGGCTTTCAACGAGGAGCAGTATCTGGCCACCAGCCCGCGTGTGTTGGAATTGCGCGAGAAACGCGACGCGCTTCACACCCGCTATGCTGCCGCTATGCAGGGTCCCGACCTTGACGAGCTGAAGCAGATTATCCTCGACGAGGAGATTGTCTGCCCCATCAGCGGCACCCGCAACTGGACCGACGTGCGCCAGTTCAACCTGATGTTCTCCACCGAGATGGGCTCGACTGCCGACGGTTCGATGAAGATTTATCTGCGCCCGGAAACGGCTCAGGGTATCTTCGTGAACTACCTGAACGTGCAGAAGACCGGCCGCATGAAGATTCCTTTTGGCATTGCGCAGATTGGTAAGGCCTTCCGCAACGAGATTGTGGCCCGTCAGTTCATTTTCCGCATGCGCGAGTTTGAGCAGATGGAGATGCAGTTCTTCGTGAAGCCTGGCACTGAGCTTGATTGGTTCCCCAAGTGGAAGGAAACGCGCATGAGGTGGCACCAGGCACTGGGATTCGGCGCAGAGAACTACCGTTTCCACGACCACGACAAGCTGGCCCACTATGCCAACGCCGCCACTGATATCGAGTTCCGTATGCCCTTCGGTTTCAAGGAGGTGGAGGGAATCCACAGCCGCACCAACTTCGACTTGTCGCAGCACGAGAAATATTCTGGAAAGAACATCAAATACTTCGATCCGCAGGAGAACGTCAACTATACGCCTTACGTCATTGAGACATCCATTGGTGTTGACCGTATGTTCCTCAGCGTCATCTGCCACAGCTATACCGAGGAGCAGCTCGAAGGTGGTGAGACCCGCGTGGTGCTGAAGTTGCCTGCAGCCCTGGCACCAGTCAAACTGGCTGTCATGCCGCTGGTCAGAAAAGACGGCCTGCCCGAGAAAGCCCGCGAAATCATCAACGACCTGCGATTCCACTTCAACTGTCAGTACGACGAGAAAGACTCTATCGGCAAGCGCTATCGCCGTCAGGACGCCATCGGTACGCCTTACTGCGTAACCGTTGACCACGACTCGCTCAGCGACGGTAAGGTGACACTACGTTTCCGCGACACCATGGAGCAGGAGCGCGTCAACATCAGCGACCTGGCCAGCATCATCGAGGACAAGGTGAGCATTGCAAGCCTGCTGAAAAAACTGTAAGAACCCGAAATAGCCCCATGATGAAGAATCAAACTCTTGCAGCTCTGTTGTTGCTCGTGGCGATGCTTGTTGTAGCATGTAGCGAGACCGACGAAACGGGTCAGAACAACGAGTATGCCGACTGGCAACCGAAAAACGAAACCTACTGGAACACGCTCTACAGTAATGCTCAGCAGCGTGTTTCGGCGGGTGACCACAGCTGGCGAATTATTCACACATGGTCGAAAAACGAAACGGCATCGCTCAAGAACACCGACTACATTGTGGTGAAAGTAATCAGCGAGGGCAGCGGAACCGAAACACCATTCTACACCGACTCTGTGCGCATTCATTACACGGGGCGGCTGATTCCGTCGGCCAGCTACCCGCAGGGCTATCAGTTCGACACATCCTTGACCGGCTCTTACGACTCCAGCATTCCTTACAAGGCTGCAGCTGCCGGGTTTGTCGATGGTGTCACCACCGCCATCACCAATATGCATGTAGGCGACCGGTGGGAAGTGTATATGCCTTATCAGCTGGGTTATGGCACCACCGAACGTTCGGGCATTCCTGCCTATAGTACCCTCATTTTCGATATTACCCTCGCTGCCTTCTATCATCCGGGGACGCTGGTGCCCGAATGGAAGGCTAAGGAGGCTTTTTTTAGCGACGATTGGTGATTTTTCTCTTGATTTAAGTCAAGAAAACTGGCACTTTTCGTTAAAAATGTGGTATAATCCATTGCTGTGTGCGAAAACAGTTATATCTTTGCATTGTAAAAAACAGAAAAATGAGGAGAATACTATAGAGGTATTAGTAAATGATTAAGGTAAAGAGAAAGATTGTTAGTAAAAAAATGAGAGAATCAGTAGGTAGTGAGTATTAAGGTAGAAAGAAAAAGATTGTTGGAAGGGATAACATGATGCCCGCGAGGGGCGGAAACAATAACTAGACAAAATAGGATATTAAAAATATATAGAAAGGTAAAAAAGATGAGTACAGGAATGGTATTAGCTCTGTTTGCAGCTCTGACTGCAGCAGGAATGATGTTCGATAAGTCGGCCCGGCAAGGAAAATAAAGCCTTTGGCTGCAGAACAGATAAAAAGAGAAAGTTTCAGAAATAACGTGAATAGACCAAAGACGGTTGCCAGCGATTGGCGACCGTCTTTTTTTGCTATAAACGTCTTTGCATAACCGTGGCGATGCGGAATAGACGAATGTGAATGCCGCCGTGTTTCGTCGATAAAAAAAGGTGGAAAAAAGAGTTTTTAGGGGTGAAAATGGAAAAATGAGTTGTAAAATTTGCATATTTGGTGAATAATATCTATTTTTGTGCCCAATATTAAAATCATTTCTTAAGAAATACTGCCTTTTTTACAAAATTAATGAAGAAACTTTACGTTACCATGATGCTGTCATTAGTGGCGGCTGTGGTTTTTGCCGTACCCGCTCTGCGCGGGCAGTGGAAACTCATCAAACTTACTGATGGAACCCAAGTAAAAGCTCAACTTGTTGGAGACGAACACGGTCATTTCTGGAAGGCTGCTGATGGACGGGCCTTTCAGGAAGATGCCCTTACGGGCGCATTCGTCCAAGTTGATAAAGAGGCCCTTCTGAAAAATGCCCGCCAGCATCGAGCTGCAGCCAACAAGAAAAGGTCAGAGCGCAGACGCGTCATTGCTCAGCCTTCAGAACCCATCGTGGGAAAAAAGAAAGGACTGTTGCTGCTCGTGCAGTTCAAGGGCGAGACCTTTGAGGCTAAAGATTTAACCCACACTATGTACACCGAAATGATGAACAAGGTGGGCTACAATGGCACTGCTGGTTTTGACAAGAGTATCTATTACGACGGCTCCGTTCACGACTACTTCTTAGCTGTGAGTGAGGAACAGCTCGATCTCGAATTCGACGTTTTTGGCCCCATCCAGCTCAAGAACGAAAGCCAATACTATGGTCAGAACGTTGGCGGAATGAAGGCCAACGATAAGGCCCCCGAGGAGATGGTCAAGGAGGCTTGCGATGCTGTTGACGACCAGGTGAACTTCGCCGACTACGACTGGGATGGTGACGGAGAGGTTGATCAGGTGGTCCTCATCTACAGCGGACTGGGTGAGAACGCCGGAGGCCAGGCCAGCACGGTCTGGGCCCACGAATACTGGATTTCCTATACGCCGCTTAATAACTACAAGCCGCTGGAGTACGACGGAATGAAGATTGACACCTACGCCTGTAGCCCCGAAAAAACAGGTTATCAGCCTGGCGACGGTCACATCTATGTGTTCCCCGCCGGCATCGGTGTGCTCTGCCATGAGTTCAGCCACTGTCTCGGTTTGCCCGACATGTATGATACGGGTGGCGACAACTACGGATTCAATACCTACAGTGTGATGGGTGATGGCGAATACAACGGATTTGATTTGCCGGGTTATAATCCCTGCGAATACACCGCCTATGAGCGTATGTACGTAGGTTGGCGACAGCCCATTGAACTCACCGATGACATAGAGGTGAGCGACATGAAACCCATTGCCAAAGGAGGTGAAACCTACATCTACTACAATGATAACGATCCCAATGAGTATTTCCTGCTCGAAAACCGTCAGCATGCTTTGAACGTTGCCCAGTCATACGAACAGCTCTACGAATTAGCTGGCCACTTCGACTGTGCGCTCGAAGGTAACGGACTGCTCATTACCCATGTTGACTTCGACCAGGAAATCTGGGAGAACAACTATGTTAACACTACAAACGACCCCTTCGACATCGGCCTTTTGACCGATCACCAGCGTTGCGCACTCGTGGCTGCCGACGACTCTTACAACTGTTATAATGCCATCTCTGGCGACTACGACTACGACGACATCGACGGTGACTGCTTCCCATATTATAATAATGTGGGTGTGCTCGTTAGGAATTCTTTTGAGGATGGAACAGCCGGTGCCAAATGGTACAACGCCAACAGCCAGGGTGACTTCAAACTGCATGCCGCCATCACCGACATCACGCAGAACGATGATCTCACCATCAGCTTCAAGTTCACCAAAGAGAAGGTAGAGAACGGCATTAAGAACGTTAACCGAGAAACAACCACCAATAACCAATACTACACCATCGACGGCAAACGCATGAACGCACGGCCAACAGCAAAGGGTATTTATGTGCGTGGTGGCAAAAAGTTTGTGGTGAAGTAATACTTACCCTTCAATCGAGAATAACAAAAAACAATAATAATCATTTTCTAAAAACAAAACAATTATGAAGAAGAATTTACAATTCGTACTGCTGGCTTTGGCAGCTCTGTTCTGCATGCCCGCTAACGCACAGGAAGTCAAATTCAACGGTGTGGCCCAGCTCTGCCGCACTGACGACAGCGACGACCTGACCGCTTTGAGCAAATACGTGGGATGGTATGCCGACTATGATAATGGCGAGGGAGAGGCAAAGGGAAAAACCATATTCCTTTCTGCACAGGGTATCTATTCCATGACATGGAACGGCAGCTCGCTGACGACACCTGTTCACGTGCCCAATATGAAAGTGTCTGATATCAAGAGCGGCAGCGAATGGAATTATGAAAATGCCAAAAGAGCCAGCAATTGGAATCTGATGTATGGCAATTCGGGCTCTGTCTATATCGATGGCAAGTTGGTGACCATCATGTCGCGCGACGAGTCTTCAACCGAGGATGGCGAGCTGTTTAATCTCCGCTGGTGGGATGCCGAAAACGGTGATCTGCTTTATCAGCAGACAGGCAGCAAGGCCCTCAATGTGGAGAATGCCGGCCTTTCCTACAATCCCATTGATGGCAAAGTTTATGGCCTGTTCTATCTCACAGAGGCCCAACTGCCCGACGAGATTACTGGGGACGAAGAGTACTTCGAGAGCGAAGCCGACCCCTATCAGGAGTCAAGCGGCACCGATGCTGGCTATTGCCTCTGCTCCATTGACCTCAAGACCATGGAGATTACTCCCATCACTCCGGGTCTCTACTACTTTAACTTCGTAGCTTTCGCCATCAACTCTGAGGGCCGTGCTTTTGGTATCACCAGCGGCGGTTCTAGCGGATATATCGGTGATGACGGCAAGCAGTACAACATGGACGACCAGCTGTCAGGCGCTCAGGTGTATGAGTTCGACCTCGAGACGGGCATGTATTATGCTCAGGCCAATCCCACAGAAGACGAGAACGGCGAAATCAGTATCGACTATACTCCATGCTTCAAGGACGGCTCCCCCATCCCTGCCACAGGCTTCAGCTCACAGTATCGCAGGCAGAGTGCTTGCTTCGCTGCAAGCGACCCCACCACTCTTTATTGGAACGGCTACTACAATAGTGGTAAGGGCATCAATGACTGGGGATCATGGGGATCACTGCCAGACAAAGAGTGGCGCACCAATGGTAAGTTCGATACATGTCTCTATGGTATCGACATTACAACGGGCGAATGCACACGTCTGGCAAAAATCAAGAACCGCTTCACCTTCTCTTGCCTTTGGGCTGACGGTGATGACAACAGCGACGGCTGTGGTCTCGACATCGTTCCCGATGAGGCTGGCATCGTTGACCCCGTTACTGACGGCATCAGCAGCACTTCTGTTAAGACTGCCACAAATGCTGAGATTTTCAGCATCAGCGGTCAGCGTACCAATGGCATGCAGCGTGGCATCAACATCGTGAAGAACGGCAGCCGCATTCAGAAAGTGGTTAAGAAATAACTAGAAAACAAAACCCCATATTTTGGAGTTCTTATTGCAATACAAGCAAGACCTTACTGACAGAACCAGATTCTGCTCAGCGAGGTCTTCTTGCTTCTTTTTGATCCTTTAACTACCCTAAAAGGAACTTTGAAAAAGAAATAAAAACAATAATATCTAACAATTTAAAAACTAAAACATGAAAAAGATTAACTTAATCTTTGCGCTGTTACTCTCACTGATGGGGGTGACACAGATTAATGCTCAGACTGTTACGGAGTCTTTTGAGGATTGGTCATCCAGTGGCGTAGCCGACGGTTGGCTGTTGATTAACAATGCTACCTATGGAAATTCTTATTCCTATGATTATGTTGTTGGAAGCAGTGATTTTACCGCTAATACAGGTAATAATTGTCTTGGAAACAGTAGTCATTCTGCCGCTCAAGGAACAACAGATTCTCCGATGATTGTTACTCCGAAGATGACAGGCACACTTACCTTTAAGTTTAGAAAGTATAATTCGTCATCGTCAACGAAAGGTTATATTAATGTGTTTGAGTATGACGAAACTACAGGAGCTGCAACAGGTAGTTCAATTTGGACATGCCGCCCAAATTATACAAATGAAGCTACTTCAAAGTATCAGGATGCTTCTATCACTGTAGGTGATAGCCCCAAGCGTTATGCAATTTATCTTGCAAAGGTCAGTGTTGATGATTTTACATATACTCCCGCTGAAGAAGCTCAAGAAGGCCCTGCTCTGAAGGTAACAGGTGACAACAATGGTACTTTGGATTTTGGCATGGTTAACCCTGGTACAACCAAACAGCTTACGTTGAAGAATCCTGGCACAGTGTCTATTTCCGTTGACATTACAACAACAGGTGGTTTTTCTACCGATGCATCTAAGACAATTGCTGCTGGTGGTCAAGTGACTCTTGAAATTGCTGCTCCCGATGCAACAGCAACAGGTGCTGTTACTATTACTCCGAATCCTGCAGTTGAAGGTGTTGCTCCTGTAACTATAAGTCTGAGTGCTGTCATCAAGGATCCAAACAAGTTCTTCGAAGATTTTTCCGAAGGCAGTATGCCTGAAGGTTGGGAGAATGTTATGGTAGGTTCTTATGGAAGTGGTTGGACAATTAATGCTGAGGGCTATGCCTCACATAGCAATTCAGCCAGTAGCTATTATTTGGCAGCATTGACGACTCCACAGTTGTCTTTCACAGAGGGAGAATCCTTCTTCTTTGATGTGGCAAAATATGGAAGCACAACTTATAACACAGTGCAAGTGAAATTGCAAAAGTCAACGGATGGTAGTACGTGGGAAGATGTTTACACTGTTCCTGCCAGCGATCTTGTTTATGGAGAGTGGAAAACGCAGAACGTAAGCATGCCTGCTGGCAAATATTATGTTCGTTTCTATGGTGGCTATGCTAATATTGACAACGTATATGGAGGTGAGCTTCCTATGGTTGCCAACATGAAAGTGACAGCCGAAGACCACAGTTTCGGAATGATTTCAGAAGAAGCCAGCACAACGTTTACAATAAAGAACACTGGTAAAGCTGAATTAACAGGTATTCAGGTTTCTTCAGACAATACTGCATTCACTATCGAGGACGCTCCTACATCGCTTGCAGCTGGCGAAGAGGCTGTTGTAACTGTGAAGATGGGCGTTGACACAAAGGGTGCTCAGAACGGTGTGATTACCGTAAGTGCACCTGACCAGACCACAGCTACCATCAACGTTACAGGATATGCTGCTGACCCCGATAAGCTGATGATTACTTTCGATGACAACAAGGTTCCTGAGAACTGGGAAAATACGGGCTGGACATTCTCTGGCGGTGCAGCTACAGGTTCTTACACTTCTTCTACTTCAAGCCGTAATTCAGAGATGATTACACCTGCCATCGAAGTTGGCGAAGGTGAGACCATGGCTATTGAAGCTAAGGGTAATGGCAGTTATGCAGTACTCTATGTCTATACTTCTACAGACGATGGTGCAACATGGACAAAGGTGGGTGATTTCAACTCTTTGATGCGAGCCAACACTTCTGCTTACACCGTTGCAGTGCTGAGTGGTGTGGCTGCCGGGACTTACAGATTCAAATTCGAAGGCTATAGCGTAACTGTGAATGCTATTAATGGTTACCAGTACGACCAGAACGCTCCCGTGATGAGTTTGACTCCTGTTGAGGATGCTGCTTTCGGAACGGTTACTGCTGCTGTAAGTAAGACTTACACTGTTGCCAACGCAGGTACAGGTGAACTTACTGTCAATATCGCTTCTGATAACGAGGCTTTCGTTGTTGAACCTTCACAGCTTGTTGTGACAGATGAAGCTCAGACATTCACCGTTTCCTTTACCCCAATTGAGGGCAACTATGGCAAGTTCAATGCTAATATCACTGTTACTCCTACCTATGATGAGTCGGCTGCCGTTACATTTGCTGCCTCAGCAACAGTGAAGAACCCCAACGTTTGGGATGAGGACTTCGAGGAAGGTTCACTGCCCACAGGTTGGGATGCCAATAATTGGACGATTGGTACATTCTCAAGCTATGAAAACCAAACCCCGATGGCATTGGCCCCCAATAGCTCTACTGCAGGCACTTTGATTACCCCACCGTTAGAGGCTAAGGCTGGCGATGAGCTGACATGGGAAGCTTATTTGAATTGGTATGACGAGGCTCTGATTGTTGAGTACTCGAGTGATGAGAAAGAAACATGGACACAGATTTATAATTACAAGACTCAGGATGATGCAGAAGCACCAAGTACAACACAAAGGAATTATACCAAGCCTATGTCGTTTACTGCTCCCGCTGACGGCATTTACTACCTGCGTTTTACTTCTACCTATCAGAATGGTGTTGACAACTTCAACGGCTTTAAGCTTGCTTCGAAGGAGCACGATGCTTTGATTTCTGGCCAGAACATTCCTGCTACTGGAAATCAGTATGTTGAATACACTGCTACTGTGACAGTGAAGGAATTGGCAGATAAGGAAGAGAACGTGAACGTTGAGTTCTACCTTGGCGAAGACATGGTAGGTGAAGCTTCTGGAACGCTTGATCCTAACGGAACGGAAACCTTTGAGGTGAAGTTCACTCCTACGGCTCCTTTCGAGGGTGAAGCCAGCTTTACTGTGACATTTGTCAGCGATGACGATGAGGTGTTTGCTACCTTCGAAACAGATCCCGTTGAGGTTACTATTGCCGCTGCTCCTGTACTTGATGAGACCACAGGTTCGCTCGGTGACTTTGAGAATTGGGGCAATTATCCCGTTGTTTCGATGAAGTATTCTTTGAAGGCTGGTTGGAACACCATCATTCTGCCGTTTGCTTGGAGTGACCTCAGTGTATTTGGTGAGGGTGCTAAGGCATACACATTCTCAGGCTATTCCGCTGCTGATGGTATCAGTTTCTCTGCTGCTACATCGCTGGATGCCCAGACTCCTTATGTGCTCTATGCACCTGAGGCAAAAGCAGAAATTGTATTTACTGACGTGGAGAATTTCCGCAGCAGTACAGAGGCTTCCAACTTGAATACGACTAAGGACGGTGCCGTCTTCCAGGGTACTTATGCTCCCGTTGCTGCTCCTGGCATGCAGGGCAAGTATGGCGTTGTTCCTGATAAAGGTAAGATTGCTAAGGGTGGTGCCGGTGCCTCGCTGAAGGGCTTCCGCGGTTACTTCGAGCTTCCGACTTCAGCCCCCGAAGTGAAGGCTAACTTCTTCGATGAAATTGGCAATTTGGAAACTTCCATTGGTGCTGTTGAGCTGAACAATGCCATCAATGGCAACCTCTACGATCTGAGTGGCCGCAAGGTGGAAGGCAAGGCTAAGGCCGGTGTCTATATCCAGAATGGCAAGAAGGTAGTTGTGAAGTAATTGATAATTGACAATTGAAGATTGACAATTGAAAATTAAAAAGCAAGAAAAAGATGAATATGAAAAAAGAATATATTGAGCCAAGCATCAAGATGCTGGTTACTGGTTACGAGAGCCTTCTCGCTTCAGCTTCGGAACTTGACCCGTCCAAGGATGACCAGAACGTGACACCCACCGAAGAAGAATACGATGGTGAGTTCGGTGCCAAGAAATTCCACAGTGTTTGGGAAGAATAAGACTTGTTCTTAGGAAAATAATAAAGTTTTCTCTATTACAGAAAAGGAGCAGACCTGACAGCGGGTCTGCTCTTTTTTTCGGGCCAAACGCAATGACTGTGCTTAAAATTTCGTACTTTTGCAGCTGCTAACGTATGAAAGCCACGAAGAAACAGCGAAAGAGCGACCGGCTGTTGCAGCTGATTCGCGGGGGAGAGCCGATGACGGGCAGTCAGAAGCTCCAGCTCATTGTGCAGTTGAGCATTCCGTCGATATTGGCGCAGATTACCAGTGTGATGATGTTTTTCATCGACCAGGCCATGGTGGGCCGCATCGGTGTTGAGGCTGCCGCCGCTTGTGGGCTGGTGGAGTCGAGCACATGGCTTTGTGGCAGTCTGACGGGAGCCGCGTCGATGGGCTTTTCGGTTCAGGTGGCTCATTTTATTGGCGCTAGCGATTTCCGCAAGGCGCGCGATGTGTTCCGCCATGCATTGTTGTTCGCTTTGTTGTTTAGTGCGGTGATTGGCCTGGCAGGACTGCTCATCAGCAGGCGGTTGCCTTTTTGGTTGGGCGGTGGTGCTGATATAGCTGGTGATGCCACCATTTATTTTGGTGTGTTCATGCTGGTGATGCCCTTTTTCCAGCTTTCGAGCCTTTCGGGCAGCATGCTGAAGTGTAGCGGCAACATGCGCATACCGAGCATCATGAGTATCCTGATGTGCATGATGGACGTGGTGTTCAACTTTATTTTTATTTTTGTATTCCATCTGGGTGTGCTGGGCGTGGCCCTGGGCACAGGCCTTGCCATCGTCATTGGTGCGCTGGTGCAGGCTTACTATGCCATTTTCCGCAGCGATATGCTGGCGTTGGTTAGACGAGAGAGGCGAGAGGAGAGAGGAGAGGGATTTAAGACAAAAATCAATTGGAACTACGTGCGCAATGCGCTGAAGATAAGTGCTCCCATGGCCCTTCAGTCGGTACTGATGAGCGGGGCACAGATAGTGAGCACCATGATTGTGGCGCCGCTGGGCAACATTTCGATTGCTGCCAACACGTTTGCCATTACGGCCGAGAGCCTTTGCTACATGCCGGGCTACGGCATCGGCGAGGCGGCCACCACGCTCATTGGGCAGAGCATGGGCGCCGCGCGGCGCGACCTTTGCCGATCGTTTGCCCGCATGACCGTTTTCCTCGGCATGGCGGTGATGGCTGTGATGGGTGTGGTGATGTTCCTGACGGCTACTGAGCTGATGGCCCTCATGACTCCTGTGCGCGACATCATCGACCTGGGTGCCGCCGTGCTGCGCATCGAGGCTTTTGCTGAACCCATGTTTGCTGCTTCCATCGTTTGCTACAGCGTGTTTGTGGGTGCGGGCGATACGCTGAAGCCGGCCGTCATGAACCTGTGCTCTATGTGGCTGGTTCGCCTCACACTGGCCGCCATGCTGGCCAAGGACTACGGTCTGCGCGGTGTATGGACGGCCATGGCCATCGAGCTGACTTTCCGTGGGCTAATGTTCCTATGGCGGTTGTTCCGCGGACGGTGGGAGAAAGGAGTTAAGAGTTAGGAGTTAGGAGTTAGGAATTAGGAGTTGTGAGTTAGGAATTAGGAGTTAGGAGTTAGGAGATGATTTTTTGAACTTTTTTTTGATTTTTCTGTAGTTTTCTTCGCACCGTTGCGTCTAACGGGTGTAAGAAGTTTAAAAACAAGCATAAAATGAATCACCAAGAATCAGAATTCTCACAATTGGTAAGAGAGCAGAAGAGCACCATTTACACCGTGTGCTACATGTTCTCGAAGGACCAGGACGAAGTGAACGACCTTTTTCAGGAAATACTAGTCAACCTGTGGAAAGGCTACGACGGCTTCGAAGGGCGCAGCGATGTGCGTACCTGGGTTTATCGCGTCAGCCTGAACACTTGCATCTCGCAAGACAGGAAGAAGAAACGGCAAAAAACCGTTCCGCTGACAATGAACATCAACTTGTTCAGCGACCAAGATGAAGACACGAAACAGGTGGCCATGCTTCGCCGGCGCATCAGCAAACTGGGCCCTTTCGACCGCGCCATCATTCTTCTTTGGCTCGAAAACATGAGCTACGAGGAGATTGGCCAGGTGGTGGGCATCTCTACCAAGAATGTCTCAGTGCGCCTTTTCCGAATCAAGGAGCAGCTGAAGGAGATGGGTGAAGATTAAAGATTAAAAATGAAAGATTAAAGATTAAAAATTTAAACTACAGAAAATTATGGAAACAATGAATAACAACATGCAGGAAATGGAGCAGATGCGCTCGCAGCTGAATCTGCTCAAGCAGAAACTCGACAGTCAGCAAATCATCAACGACCGCCTGATGCGCATGTCGATGAAACAGAAAATGTCGTGGATAGACAAGTATCGCTGGATAGCACTTCTCGCCATTCCCGTGGTGGCCCTGTGCTTCTTGCCAATCACATTCCAGATGGGCCTTTCGTGGTGGCTCTATGGGTTTACGGTGCTCTTTGTCACGGTGGATGTCATTCTCGACTGGTTTGTCAATCGCATGTCCGAGCGCGACTTCATGCGGGGCAATCTGAAGGAAACAGCCGAACGGTTGGTGCAAATGAAGCGAATACGCAGCCGCCAGACCATCATCGGCTTACTCGTGCTGATTGTTTGGCTGGGTTGGTTGTTTTACGAAGTCTATACGGCCGGCCATCGTGTTCCGGGAGACAGTGACATGGTGGCGCTATCCTGGGGCTACATCGCAGGCATTTGCGTTGGCGGCGTGATAGGTCTGATCATTGGCCTCACCATCTTCTTCAAGATGCAGCGCACCAACGACGAGATTATCGAGCAGATAGAAGAACTGACAGAGACTAAAGCTTAAACATACAATCCGTAAAGCCCCGCCGATTAAAAGGTATAGGAAAGAAATTAGAATAATTAGAATAATTACACCATAAATGAAAGTTCATTGTTGAGATAATTATTCTAATTATTCTAATTTCTTTCCTAAATTCTTTTCTTTATTCTTTACAACATTGTTCCTTTTTTATTTCTTGTTTTTCCCCGCCATGCCGTCGAGGGCGTCCTTGGCCTCCTCGTTCAGGTTGATGTTGCGGGTGGTCTTGGCCTCAATGGTGCCAGCCTTCATGATGTCGGCCATATCCACACCAGTGGCCGATTTCAGCACGTCGAACGCCTGTTTGATGGCCACAGGCACGTTGCCCGACAGCGTGGCAATACCGTTCTGGCCGTCGCCCCCGCCGCTGTAAATCTTCACATCCTTGATGGCAGAGATGGGCTTTGCCACATTCTCTACAATCTGCGGCAGCACCTCAATCATCATTTGTGCCACGGCAGCCGAGTTGTACTTCTTGTAGGCTTCAGCTTTCTTGTCCATGGCCATAGCTTCGGCCTCACCCTTCTTCAGAATGGCGTAAGCCTCGGCCTCACCCTTGGCCTTGATACCCTGAGCCTCCTGCTCCAGACGGTAGCGGGCGGCATCGCTCTCGGCATTCTGTGCCAGGGCGCGCTGCTCGGCCTCATACTTCTGTGCCTCTGCCACGCGCTTGCGCTGTTCCAGGTCGGCGGCAGCGTCAATCTCCACCTTATACTTATCAGCGTCGGCTTTTTTCTCAATCTCGGCCACCAGCTGGTTGCGCTTGATGTCGATCTGCTCCTTCGAGAGCACCTGCTCGCGGCGTGTCTTCTCAATCTGAGCCTCCACGGTTTTGATGTTGATGGTCTTCTGCTGTTCCTGCTGCTGAATGGCGTAGGCTGCGTCGGCATCTGCCTGTGCGGTGTCGGCCTGCTGTTTCAGCGAGGCGCGCTTCAGGGCCAGGTCGTTGTTTTTCACGGCAATGGCCGTGTCGGCATCCACTCGTGCGTCGTTGGCCTCCTTGTCGGCATGGGCCACCTGAATCTTCACGTCGCGCTCAGCATTGGCACGGTTGATGCTCGCGTCTTTCTTGATCTTGGCCGTGTTGTCGGCACCCAGGTCGTGAATGAGCCCTTCCTTGTCCGTAACGTTTTGAATGTTGCACGAAATAATCTCAATGCCCAGCTTGGCCATGTCGGGCTGCGCCTTCTGCATCACCTGGTCTGAGAATCCGTCGCGGTCGGTGTTGAGTGAGCGCAGGTCGAGCGTGCCGATAATCTCACGCATGTTACCCTGGAGCGAGTCCTGCAGTTGGTCGGCAATTTCGGGCGGTGTCATGTTCAGGAAGTTCTTCGCGGCCAGGCGCGTTCCTTCAGGGTTGGGCGTGACGCGAATCTTCGCCACGGCATCCACATCCACGTTGATAAAGTCGTTGGTAGGCACACTCTCTTCGGTCTTGATGTCCACCGTAATCTGACCCAGATACACCTTGTCCAGACGCTCGAAGAACGGCACACGGAAGCCTCCCGAGCCGATGAGCACACGCGGCTCCTTCGACAGACCCGAGATGATGAACGCATACGAAGGCGGAGCCTTGACGTAGGAAACCAACACAAACAGCACCAGCACGATGACGGCTACTGCAATAAGAAAAATAATTTGAAAATCCATAGTTTTTGTTGTTATTGATGATTATTGATGGTTCTTTTAGCTACAAATTTACTAAAAAAAACACCTCACCAACAAGAAACTGTCATTTTTTGTGCCCGCCAAACATGCTTTTGCAACTTTTCTTTATGTTTTTATCCACTCATTCACACGTTTTGTCAATCCGACATTACAGGCGGGCGGAATAATACCCACAGATATGCTCTAATTCTCTAGCCTGGATTTTTCACTTCGTTCAAGGCACTCTTCATACTTTCCGATGCGCCAGCCGCTCCCCACCCCTGTAGGGGCGGGGTGGCCGTAGGCCGGGGCGGGGTCAGTATTATTTCGCAAAAAAGCTATATTACAGACCCCACCCCTAACCCCTCCCCTTGAGGGGCGGGGAGCGGCTGGCGCCTTGTGGCACTATGAATAATTTAAGTTAGAAATTCTGAGCATATCTCCTGGCGTTATTTTTATAATCCCCGACAATAGAGAAATAACTCACGACGATACGTTCAAATTCTCTAGAGAATTTTACACTAAACCTACGCTTTACAATCGTAAAGCACGATGCTGCATTTCTAAAGCACGATGCCGCATTTCTAAAGCACGATGCCGCATTTCTAAAGCACGATGCTGCATTTCTAAAGCACACAAATAAGAATCTATTCTGCACGATTCACACAAACGTTTCTTGTTTTTCTTTTTGTTTTGTGCACAATATGTGCACAGTTTTTCATTGCTCCGGTCACGAAATCAGGTTAATAAATCACAATTTAAGCCACTTTGTTACAGAGAATCCAATTGTTTTCGCTAAAATAAACTATATTTGCAACATCCCGGTAGGAGGTCACGTGGCTCACGTGACAACAGTTCCATTGCGGCGTGACAGCTTTGGCGTTTCGGCGTGATAATATCGCCGTTGCGAAATGTTATCTTTGGCTTTGCGACGTGAGCCACGTCGCCTCCTACGGCGCGGGTATATAGAAGTGAGAGAGATTATTTACGTTCAAACAAAGGAGGTGATATGATGAAAAGGTTATTTTTCTTTATGCCATTCCTGTGCCTCGTGCTCATGGCCCAGGCGCAGGACTTTGAGACGGAGTTAGCCATGATAGAAGTGCCCAGCTTCAACGGGAAAACACTCGCGAAGGCTCCTGCCGGCAAGAGCCGTACGTTGCAACTTGCACGCACCAAGTATTCAAAACCCCTCGACGACTACAGTACGCTTGCCCTGCCATCGCTCAAACTGGGTAACATCATTGGGCATCCCACGCTGGGGTGGGACGACACCGACTTTAAAGTGCCCGAAGGCGTGCCGGCTGTCTATCATGACAAGTGGGCACTGAACGACGTGTTCACCGACGGCGACTACCCCGTGGCCATCTATGGCCGTATGCCGGGCGAGGAGCCCCTTCCCTGGGGCAAGTCAGAGAAAGACCTCTCTTGCCGTGGCCGTGAGCCGCACCTGATTATGCTTCTCGACCCTTCGCGCGAAGTGAAGAAAGTGTATAACACTCGCGACATTACCATTACCGAGAAAGACAGCCTTTTCCAGCAGGTGACGTGGGCCGTGGTGAAAGATGGGGTGCTCTATTTCTCGGAGTGTACCATTGCGGCACCAGACAAAGACTCTCAGGGCAACTACCTTGTGGCCGTCGATACCAAGACCGACAAGACTATCTGGATGAGCAAGCCGCGCACCGTGAATTCCGACAACTTCCTGATTGTAGATAATTCCATCATCTGCGGCTTGGGAGGCTCGGGAATCACCGACTACATTTATGTGCTGAACCGCTTTACGGGAGTCAAGACGCAAGAGTACTGGATACCCACGGCGGCCAATTGGTTTGCCATTGGTGAGGACAAACGGCTTTACGTTAGTCTCTACGACAAGCACGTTGCCTTCAGAATAATGAGATAGCCGGGCTGCAGCTGAATCATACCATAAAGGCCAAGGAAGCGTTTTGCCTCCTTGGCCTTTAAACATGTTTTTTACTGCTGTGTAATCTGTGGTCGGTGCAATCTGTGGTCTTATTTTACCACGAAGTCGAGCGGCTGCAGGTCTTCGTCGCGCGAGGAAGAGCCGTAGAGTATCTGGTAACGGCCTGGACGGGTGGAAAGCTCGTCGATGCTGGGGTCGTAGTACTCGAAGGCCTCGCCGTCGAGAGTGATGGTGGCGGTGGCTGTCTGTCCGGGCGCAAGGTGGAGCTTTTGGAATCCGCGCAACGACTTGATGGGGGCTTCCTTGTAGTCGAGTGCGCGCACATACACCTGCACAATCTCGTCGCCGTCGCGCTTGCCTGTGTTCGTAACGGGCACACTGACGGTGACTTTTCCGTTGGTCTTCATCTGCTTGCTGGAAAGGCGTCCCTTGCCGTAGGCGAAGGTGGTGTAGCTCAGTCCGTAGCCGAAAGCATACTGCGGCTGGCCGCGGAAGTAGCGGTAGGTGCGGTTTTCCATGCTGTAGTCGAGGAAGTCGGGCAGGTCGTTGTTCGAACGGTAGAACGTCACGGGCAGCTTGCCGCTGGGGCAGTAGTCGCCAAAGAGCACGTCGGCCAAAGCCTTCGAGCCGCCCTGTCCGGCATACCACGCCTGCAGCAACGCGTCGTACTGGCCTTCAACGCTGCCAAACGCGATGGCCGAGCCTGAGCAGTTGACAATGATGACGGGTTTGCCGGTGGTGTGCATGGCGCGCACCAGGTTCTGCTGCACGCGGGGCAGTTCGATGTCCTGTTTGTCGCCGCCCTCGCCCTCCATTTGTGCCGAGATGCCGCCGATGACGATGATGGCGTCGGCCTGCTTCACCTCGTTGGCCAAAGCGCTGAAGTCGATGAGGTTGCGCTCGCAGATGTCACCACGGAGCATGGCAAACTGGCCTTTGCCGTGGCTGTATTCAATGGCCACGTCGTAGGTCTTGCCCTTTTCCACCGGGAACGACTTGTATTCGGGACGGCGGTTGAAGAATCCGCGGCGCATGCCGCCTGCCTTGGCCTCTTCCACCACCTCGCCGTTGACGGTGAGCGTGTAGCCGTTGTCGGTCATCAGCGTGTATTTCATTTCGCCGGTAAACGTGGAGGTGTATTTGCCACTAACGCGCACGGAGAGTGTGTCGCGGCTCACGCCCTGGGCAAATCCCCATGCGCCGAAGGTGCTGAAGTTCAGTTCGTTGTAATAGCCAGTAACGACGGGCTTGCCGCTCAGGTCGCTGTTGTTGTAGAATTCCACCAGTGCGCCCTTGCCGTCGTTGAAGTCCTGCAGGTGGTGAACGGTTTCGTACTCGTCGTCCAGCTCGCAAGCTTTCTTATAAATAATGTTGGCACCGGGCACAGCAGCCTTGATGCCGTCGAGCAGCGTGTGGGTGTGGGCTTTGGTGGGTGTGCCGCCGTAGTTGCCGTTCAGCAGTTCGGCGTTGTCGGCATTGGGTCCCACCACGGCCAGCGTCTTGATGTCTTTGCTGAGCGGCAGCACGCCCTTGTTCTCCAACAGCACCATCGACTCGCGTGCGGCCTGTGTGGCCAGGTCGTTGTTTGACTCGCTGCTGATGACGCTTTCGGGCATGTTGGCCCAGGGCAGCATGTCGGCTGGGTCGAACATGCCCAGTTCGAAGCGGCCTGTGAGCGTGAGGCGCAGGTGGTCGTCGAGTGTTGATTCCTTGATGAGGCCTTTCTGCAATGCCTCGGTGAGCACCATGAACACTTTGCCACACTCGAGGTCGGTGCCGTTGAGCACGGCGTCAACCGATGCCGAGAGCGGGTCTTTGTGGGTTTCGTGCTGTCCCTTGTTGTAGAAGTTGTTAATGGCGTCGCAGTCGGTGAGCACAATGGCCTTATAGCCCCACTTGCGGCGCAGAATGTCCACCAGCAGACGGTCGCTGGTACAGCAGGGCACACCCTCGTAGCGGTTGTAGGCGCACATCACCTCGCGCACGTTGCCTTTCTTCACCAGCGCCTTGAATGCGGGCAGATAGGTTTCCCACAGGTCGCGCATCGACACCGTGGCATTGTAGGTGTGGCGCAGGGGCTCCGGGCCGCTGTGCACGGCGTAGTGCTTGGCACAGGCGTGAGTTTTGTAATAGGTGTTGGGTGTTGGGTTCTGGGTGTTGGTGCCCTGCATGCCGAGCACGGTCTGCACGCCAAGCACGGCATTCAGGTAGGGATCTTCGCCGCAGGTCTCCTGACCGCGTCCCCAGCGCGGGTCGCGGAAAATGTTGACATTGGGGCACCAGAAAGTCAGCTCGGGGTTGCCGGGATAGTAGATGGCACCCATCTGAACGCCGAACACGTTGTGGTCGGAGCGGTTCCAGTTGGCACGTGCCTCGTCGCTCACGGCACTAAACACGTCGTATATCTGCTGCGGATTGAAGGCTGCTGCCATGCCGATGGGCTGCGGAAATACTGTGTATCCGCCTTGGCGAACACCGTGGCAGGCTTCGCTCCACCAGTTGTACGAGGGAATGCCCAGCCTATCGACGCTGACCGACTTGTTCATCATCAGGCCCACCTTCTCTTCGGGAGTGAGCAGCGAAAGAAGATTCTCCACGCGCTCCTCTATGGGCAACTGCGCATTGAGGAAGGGGTAGGGGGGCACCTTCTTGTCGGTAAGCGGAACGTTGGCGGTGGCGGCGGGCTGGGTGTCCGCTACTAGGGCTTTCACCGTGAGGTTGCCCAGCGTCATGCCGTCTTGGTCGAGCAGTTCCACGCTGCGGAAGGTCTTGCCGTTTGATGTGGCCGGTGCGAACACCACCAAAACTGCCGCCTTCTGGCCCGGTTCAATGGGCTGGTTGTCGTATCGGGCCTGTATGCACTCGCAACTGGGAATGGTGCGGCCGATGGTGATGGGCGATTTCGAGCGGTTCTCGAGGGTGAACGTGTGGCAAACGGCGCCCAGATGGGCGTTCACGTTGCCGAAGTCCCACTCGTAGGCATCGAACACAGCCACGGGCTTCTTGTTGTTTTGATCTTTCTGTTTTGATTTTTGCGCCAGTGCGGGCGATATGGCCAGCAGGGCGCAGACAAGGGTCAAAATTATCTTTTTCATCATTTTTGGTTGGTATGTTTCCAAGATTTAGACAGCAAATTTACATATTCTCCTTTACATTTGCAAACATTGTTTCACGGTTTTCATCGCTGCAGGCCGAAATGTAACATCAAAAAATGTACGTGTTACAGAAAAAATGTTTATCTTTGCAATGCATAATGAATAATGCATAATGAAATTGGGAAATTGTGAAATAGTGAAATCGTAAAATCGTAAAATTGTGAAATAAAACCATGAACAAGCTAATCACCATTTGTCTGCTGCTATTGGCAGCCTGGACACAGGGCAACGCCCAAAACACCCTTGGCAGCATTCGCGAACGCTATGCGGCCATCAAGAGCGATATTGCCGAAATGATGAAAGAAGACGGCTTTCCGCGCGAGTACCACCACCTGCAGGTGATGCAGAACCTGCCTGCCACGGGGCCACACCTCGAGGATGTGAAAATGTACTGGGGCGAGCGCGACGATGATGAAATCTATCCGTCGCACTTCCTTCGCTTCGCTACCGTGAAGTACAATTTTGCCGCGCGCGAGTTCTACGAGGAATACCTCTACGACGACGATGGCAAGATTGCCTTCATCTATGCGCGTACTCCCGATGCTGACGAAGATATAGCTACTCTGCACGACCTTCGTTTCTATTTCTCCAACGGCAAACTGATACGTGCCACCGTGAAAAGCGGTCCACTGGATGCGGCAGAGCTGAAAGACATCTACTCGGGCACCACCGTTCCGCAGCAGTACGACCGAATCTACCAGTCGTTGCTCTTGAGTGCTAAGAACTACCTGAATCTTTTTGAATCTATCGAAAACACCACACATCTTTAGCAGGTAAAGTAAACAAGGAGTTCAAGGAGTTGCAAGGAGTTCAAGACAATAGTTCTCGCTCCGAAACTCTTTTCTGATGAGGGAAACAGGAATAAAGCTATTGTCTTGAACTCCTTGCAACTCCTTGAACTTCTTGAATTCCAAATAAAAGTTGAGCTTCGCTAAACTTAAAAGAATAACTGAACAAATGAAAAGAGTGTTTGCAACTTTTTTTGCGTTGGCCATCGCCATTGGCATGCTGGCGCAAACCTACAAGCTGGCCAGCGACATCAGTTTCACGGCCAAGACCGATGCTTACGCCCGCGAGCGGCTGAAGCTCGACGTGTATTATCCCGAAAACCTTGCCGGATGTCCCGTTATTGTGTGGTTTCACGGTGGCGGACTGGAAGCAGGTCAGAAAGAGATTCCCGAGAAACTCAAGCAGAAAGGCTATGTGGTGGTAGGAGCCAACTACAGGCTGCTGCCACGAGTCACCGTTGATGAGACCCTCGACGATGCCGCCGAGGCCGTGGCTTGGGTGTTTCGGAATATCGGCCGCTATGGCGGCGATGCACGTAAGATGGTGGTCACGGGCCATTCGGCCGGTGGCTATCTGGCCATGTTGCTGTGTCTGAACAAAGAGTGGTTGGGGCATTACGGCATGGATGCCGACTCAGTGATGCTTTATGTGCCGTTCAGCGGCCAGGCCATCACGCACTACAATGTGCGGAAGATGGAAGGACTGTCGCCACTTCAGCCCACCATCGACCGTCATGCGCCGCTCTTCTGGGTGCGCAAGGACTGTCCGCCGCTGGTGCTTATCTGCGGCGACCGCGAACTGGAGCTGTTTGGCCGTTACGACGAAAACCAGTATTTGACCCGCATGATGAAGCTGGCGGGCCACCAGCAGACTTATCTGTACGAGCTCGACGGCCACGGCCACGGTGGCATGGTGGAGCCAGGTTTCCACATTCTGGAAACCCACTTGCTCCGTATGCTGGGAAAGGAAGTGAATCCGTAAGAAAAGGCAAAAAGAATGGCAGCCGCGCCCGTGTCAGCAGCATGACACGGGCGCGGCTGCCTTTTTTGTCCCAAATGCACTCCAAATAACAAGGTGGGTTGATACCCTGTCTTCCCGACTCCTTGGAGGCCTTTCTCTGCAAAAATGTCGGCTTAATTGGAAAGAAAAGGCACAATAACGGGGTGAAAACCATGAATTACGGCTAAAGAATGTTAATTTCTTGATTTTAAATAGTACTTTGTATTGCAAGGTACTTAGTTTTTGCATATCTTTGCCGCAGAAAACCATCATGCCGCTTTCTTCCCCGTGCATGGACGTGGGGAGAGTGGCTTAAAAACAAACAAAATGAACATAGAAAACGCTAAATCACAAATGCGCAAAGGCATGCTTGAGTATTGCGTGCTGCTATTGCTGAAGCACCGCCCATCGTATGCCAGCGACATCATTCAACAGCTGAAGCAGGCTGAACTGCTGGTGGTGGAAGGTACGCTCTATCCGTTGCTTACGCGCCTGAAAAACGACGGACTGCTGCAATACCAGTGGCAGGAATCTACCCAAGGCCCGCCCCGCAAGTACTATGCGCTGAGTAGCGAAGGAGAAAAGTTTCTCGACGGACTCGACGGGGCCTGGACTGAACTCTCTAACACGGTCAACTATCTCAAAAACATTCATCCCAACTTATTAGAATCAAAATGAAAAAGAATATCACCATCAACCTGTGTGGGCGCCTCTTTCAGATTGACGAGGATGCCTACGAGCTGCTGCAGCAATATGTGGAGTCGCTTCGCAGTTATTTCGGCCGTCAGGAGGGAGGCGAAGAGATTGTCGATGACATTGAGGCGCGCATTGCCGAACTGTTCGACGAGCTGCGCCAGCAGGGCACCGAGGCCATCACCATCGACCACGTGAAGGGTATCATTACCCGCATAGGGGAACCCGAGCAGATGACCGATGAAGATAACGCTAACGATAACCCTAATGCTAACGATAACGCTAATGGCAACGCTAATGGCAACGATAAGGAGGGGCACCGTTACGACTCGTTCCGCTCGGCAGCCGACGGCATTCGTGAGAATATCCGCGAAAGAACCAAGGGCAAGCGTCTCTATCGCAACCCTAACGACAAGGTGCTTGCTGGTGTGCTTTCGGGATTGGCAGCTTACACCGATACCGACGCTACATTCTGGAGAGTGGGCTTTGTGTTGCTGACCTTTGCCGTGTATCCTTTCCTTCGCATTATCCATTTGTTTTATGGTTTTCCATCTGTATGCTTCGCCCTGCTTCTCATTTATCTGGTGCTGGCGCTGTTAGTACCCGAGGCCAAGAAGCCAGAGCAGGTGCTCGAAATGGAGGGCAAGGATGTTACGCCGCAGAACCTGGCCGACGTGGTGGTAGATGAGAAGAAACCCGCCCAGCAGCAGCGTAGTGGTTGCTTAGGGTCGTTTCTCTCTGTGATATTTACGTTTATTACAGGCTTTTTTGTGGGAATTGCTGCTATTATTGGAGTAGTACTGCTGGTTTGTCTGTTTCTCATTGTGATATCCGTCATCATCGTCTTCACTGTTCCTGGGGCAACCCGGTTGAGTCTGCCATTCGACATCGGCTATCTCAATCTGCCCGAATTATATGCAGCCCATCCCTGGATAGTCATTGCTTTTGTGGTGAGTCTGCTGGTGGCCCTTTTCGTTCCCCTTTATGCCATTGTGCACATGCTGCTCTCCAAGTCAGGCAAAACGCAGCCCATGGGCATCGGGCAACGCATTCTTTGGATTGTGCTATGGGTGGCAGCCTTGTGCTGCATGATTCCTTCGCTCATCTGGATACAAGAGCGGGCATCTGAGCGTTACAGGACAGAATATGCCAGGACGCATAGCTATCAGGGTGTGCAGATGAGCAACGACGACATGACTTTTCTGCGCCGGGGGGGGTGGAACCTGCTCAAGGCCGAGAACTGTGCCCACTACACCTATAATGGCGACTACTACAACGGCGACTCCGACACCCGTTATCTCGATGCCTGGAACCAAAACTGTGAGGAGGTTTATCAGGCGGAGCGCCGTGAAGCCGTGGAGCCAGGCATCTATCGGCTCACCTGCATAGGCCGCGCCGAGGGCCCAGGCCCGTGTATCTATGCTTTGGGCGAAAAGAAGTACATACAGCCGATACCCGTCTATGGCGACAAGGGGGGTGAGCTGGCAGAGCAGATACGCCGTCAGTTGGCCGAAAACCAGGCAAGTCTGTCCGACTCGCTCGTGAGAAAAGAGCGCTCCCATGTGCGGATGAAAATCATGGGCATAGAGTTTGAGGTGGATGACGACGAACTGAAAATCAACGGCGAGGCGGTTGACCAGTACCGTGTCAAGGAAGGTATGGGATGGTCGGTCGTCACCATCGACAACATCGTCGTCACGGGTGACTCCGTTGCCTACGGCGTATCCACCGACGCAGCTTTTACAGGCCAGCCCTGCCGCGCACAGTGGTTCTCGGCCACCGACTTCAAACTGACGCGTACGGGCAACTTGAAAAGCCCCAAACAGTAGAACGATATGAACAAGAAAATCATCATTTCCATTCTGCTCACCCTCGTCGCAAAGGCGGGGCGGGCGCAGACTTTCACTTCCGTTGTGGAGGACAGCGTCGATTTCGTCATTACAGGCACGACAACCAGCACGAACGACAGCGTTTCTGCATTCCCCTGTGCTCCCATCGGGCAGGGGGTGAAGTTCCCCATTCGTGAAGGAAAGTTTACCGTTACAGGTAGGCAACCACGCAACACGTTTTTCCAAATCGGCGACAATGCAAGAAATGACCTTCGATTCATCATTGAAGAGACACCGACCCACATCGATCTCGTCACAGGCGAAATAAAGGGAAGCGACTTACAACAGCGCTTTATACGCTGTCAGATGCGCGAACGTGACCTCGACAAAATAGCGGAACCTTGGTGGGACAGTCTCAGCGATGATGAGAAGAATAGAATCATCATCATGAGAGAGGAAGGTTTGCCAGATGCAACGGTCAAGGACAGTGCAAACTTAGAGAAGTTTGAAGACTTTATGGGCGATAGGGCTGCGCTTGTCAGAAAGAACATCAGAGAGAACAAGGATAACATCATTCCTGCCTGGTATCTCTATACTGATTTCGACAAGATGACGTTTGATGAATTGCAAGAGTTTGTCCACGAAGATGCTCCCTATGCTCATCATCCCGCCATGGAACGTCCATGGAAGCATTATTATAGCATACTTCATCAAAAGAATATCGTTGGCAAACCCTTTATCGACTTTGAGGCAGAAGCTACCGATGGAACCAAACACCGTCTCTCTGACTACGCGGGCCGTGGCCAGTATGTGCTGATTGATTTCTGGGCTTCGTGGTGTGGCCCTTGTATTTCTTCCTTTCCTTTCATGAAGCAACTCTACTCCACTTACAAAGACTGTGGCCTCATTTTCTTGGGCGTCTCATGCGACAAGAACCGCGATGCATGGCTCAAGGCACTCGATAAGCATCAGCTTCCGTGGACTTCCCTCCTTAGTCCTGCCAGTAAAGACGATGCGCTCAGCCTCTACGGCGTAAGCGGCATCCCCGCCGTCATCCTCATCGCCCCCGACGGAAAGATTGTCTCCACCAATCTGGAGGGCAAAGCGTTGAAAACGAAGCTCGAAGAGATTTTTAAATAACAAATAAATGATGAACAAGTCAACTATTCTAACCATTCTCCTTGCCCTCATTGCAATGGCGGGGCAGGCAAAAAACGTTGTGTGGGAGCAGCCCACCACCGAGTTTGGAACCAGCTACGGTGACGGATACTTCTATCTGGCCCTCGACGTGACGAGGGTGGAACTGAAGACCGACGAAACGGTGGTGTACATCACCGCCCGGCAGCGTTCGGACTACCCGGAATATTCTTTTCAGTTTGTGGGCGACACCTACCTGAAGGCAGGCGAAAGGCTACGGGTAGGCGAGCAAAGCTCGGGAATGCAGCGCTACACCCTCGTCTCTGCCGACGGCATCGAACTCAACAAGTTTGTACAGACCAATAAGGAGGGCCGCCGCGATATGGTGTTCCACTTTCCGCCGCTGCCAGAGAATACCCGTTCATTCGACTTCATCGAGGGCGACGGACAAGGGGCTTTCCAAATCAAGGGCATCAAGCCCGTGGAGGAACTCTGGAAACAGCTGTTCCCCTCGTATTGGCGCGACGACAAAGGCGACTGGAAGATAGCCTTCTTCGAGGACTGCGCTATCTACGACTGCAAGTTCTGGAACTACGACCAGCGTAACGTAAACCCCAAGACGGGCGAGGCCGATATCGTTATGCGCAACGGTAACGAGGTGCTGAAGGTGAAGGTCGGGAAGGATAAGAAAGGCATGCGCATCATTCAGATTGGCAGCCAGAAGGCGGTCTATGCAATGATTACCAGCCGCTTTATGCCCGATTATCCCACGAAGGACATGCGCACCGACTTTGTTGATACGGGTTACAAAACGGATACCGTGACCGTTGTGGGCTGGCTCAAAGATATGCCTGAGCATTTCAAGCAGCTGAAGACGTTTGAGTTTGGAATGCAAAACCTGTTCACCGACAAGCAAGAGTCTGTCTATGCCAACCTGGACGAACAGGGACGCTTCGCGGTAAAGATTCCCGTAATGAACAGCACCGAGTTTTTCTGCGACTGGCGCCGTTGCTTCATGCGCACCATGCTGGAGCCGGGCAAGACCTACTTTCTGCTTTACGACTTCAAGGAGGGTCGCCGTTACTTTATGGGCGACGACTGCCGCCTGCAGAACGAACTCTTCAGGTTTCCGCTCGACTGGAATACGGTGGAACTATATGAAGGCCAGGAAAATGCCGACAAGGGGGGCGAGGAACTCTTCACCCCGTACATCGCTTCGGTAGATAGTCTCCTCAAGGCGCAGTACGCCAACTTAAATGAACTTTGCGAGCAGCACCCCACGCTCTCCACCCGCTTCAACCGCTACAGACGTGGCAACACGCTGATGCAGCAAGCCCGTGCTTTCGGACAGTCCCGTTTCCGTGTCAAAGGTATCCAGTTCCCCGACAATGCCCGTCGCTATGCCTACAACGCGTTTTGGACGAAAATGGAGAAGCCCTACACGCTGCACCGCGACCTGAGTGGATTTCTGCGCGACTATATTGACGATGCAGTACGGGCGAGTAACGCCGTGATTTCATACAACCTCCGAGACCATTATAAAGAATTTGCCACGAACGACGAGGAGCTGGCATTGCTCACCCGTTGGGCCAAATGGATTGACGAGGTTTCGCCTGTCATCGAGGCAGAGCCCACCCTTGAGGCGAAGATGGCAAAAACAGCAGAAATCAATGGCCGGAATAGCGAACTGACGAAGGAGGTGGACAAAATCGTACTTAGGCCGGAAGCCCAAAAGATGGTCAATGGAGGGATGCTCGTCAGCACCTTGAAAGTACATCTCGCAACACTCGACTCACTCCAAGCCGATCCGTTTATCAAAGACCTTTGGCTCACTCGTCTTGCATTGTCACATATTGACCATGAGCGCACATCGCTGCCACCCAGCGTGATGGACACAATAAAGACAATGATTGGCAATCCCCTCGGCATTGCGATGATTGAGAAGCAAAATGACTTTTACCTCGCTCTTGAGAACCGCGAGTTCGACAAGCTGGTGCTGAAGTCTTCGGACAATCTTGCTGACCTCTCTGAAGGCGAGGCTCTGCTGAAGAAAATCCTCGAGCCTTACAAGGGCAAGTTTGTGCTGCTCGACATCTGGGGCACATGGTGTGCTCCCTGCAAGGAAGCCCTCAGCCATTCTGCCGAGCAATACGCCCGGCTGAAGGACTACGACATTCAGTACCTATACCTGGCCAACCGCAGTCCGCAGCCCGCGTGGGAGAACGTCATCAAGGAGTACAATGTCAGTGGCCCGAACGTGGCGCACTACAACCTGCCCCAAGAGCAGCAAAGTGCCATCGAGTCCCACCTGAATGTACACGAATTTCCCACCTACAAACTCTTCGACCGCAACGGCAATCTGCTCAACTTGCCTGTAGATCCGCACCACCTCGAAGACCTTGCCCGACTCCTGGAACAATTGAAGTAATAAATTGTGAAAATACGTCTGTCACCCACCACCCTTCACCCTAAAACAAGAACAATATACCGTCCTTGTTACATTTCTGCATGATTTAAGATACACTTTGCATGCCAATTGTCAGAAAAACATAGTAACTTTGCCAGCCAATAGATGAACATTTAAGCAAAGAACGTATGAAAGCAAAGAGATTTTTCAGTCTGACAGTTGTTGCAATGGCACTGGGTGCTGTCTGCATGAGTTTTACAACCGAAGAGAAGTCGCGTGTGGTGGAAGAGGGCGGCACTGGTCCCTACAAGGCCATCATGAAAGAAGAGGCATCGCTGACGGCTCACACCGTGTTTGCCCCGCAAGACCTGTCGCAGTTTGGCAAGGACCATCCGCTGCCCGTGCTCGTATGGGGCAACGGCGCCTGTTCCAACTCGCCGTGGGAACACTACAAGTTCCTCAACGAGATAGCCTCCTACGGGTTCTTGGTGGTGGCTACGGGTTACATTCCCATGGACGACGAGCCTTACAGAGGCGAGATGTCGAAATCTGAACAGCAGATAGAGAGCATCGACTGGGTCATCGCCCAAAATGCCAATGCACAGTCGCCTTATTATCAGAAAGTTGACACGCAAAATATCTGTGTGGCAGGCATGTCGTGCGGCGGACTGCAGACGCTTTTCAACTGCGCCGACCCCCGCATCACCACGCTGATGATTTGCAACAGCGGACTGTTCAACATGCAGAACGCCGGTCAGGCCGTAGGCGGAATGCCCATGCCCCCGAAAGAGAAGCTCAAGGAAATTCATACTCCTATTATTTATATTCTTGGCGGCCCTACCGACATTGCCTACGAAAACGGTATGGACGACTTCCATCGCATCGCCCATGTTCCCGCTTTTGCTGCCAACTTCCCTGTGGGTCACGGTGGCACCTACCGCGAGGCTCATGGAGGCGAGTTTACGGTGGTGGCGCTGGCTTGGCTGCAATGGCAGCTGAAAGGCGACCAAAAGGCAGCCCTTATGTTCAAGGGTGCCGACTGTGAGCTTTCTAAGCGCAAGGACTGGACCGTAGAGAAAAACGCTCTGTTTGACGGAAAGTAAAGAGTTAGGAGTGAGGAGTTAGGAATTAGGAGTGAGGAGTTAGGAGTTCAAGAAGTTCAAGGAGTTCAAGGAGTTCAAGACAATGGCTAAAGACAAGTTTATTCAGCCCGTGGCGGTGTTTCGCTCGCCGCTGACCAGCAAGTTTGGCATACCGCGTCAGAGCGGCGTGGCCAGCGGCTTGCGTGGTCAGATTGTCATGCAGGCTCCTTACAACCATCCCGATGCGCTGCGCGGTTTGGAGGGCTTCGACTATCTCTGGCTCATCTGGGAGTTCTCGGCCAACGACTCACGCTCGTCTTCGCTCACGGTGCGCCCGCCCCGCCTTGGCGGCAACAAGCGCATGGGCGTGTTTGCCACGCGCTCGCCCTTCCGTCCCAATGGGCTGGGCCTCTCGTGCGTTCGTATTGAGCGGGTGGAGCAGGGTGTCATCCATGTGTTGGGTGCCGACCTGATGGACGGCACGCCCATTTACGACATCAAGCCTTATATTCCCTATGCCGATGCCCATCCTGAGGCGCGCGGCGGATTTACCGACCCGACCGAGTGGCAGCTGTTGCAAGTGGATTTCCCCGATGCGCTTCGTGACCTTTTTGCTCCCGACGAGCAGCTTACGCTTGTAGAACTGCTCAGTCAGGACCCCCGACCGCGCTACCACGACGACCCGCAGCGCATCTATGGCATGCCCTTCGCCGGTCGCGACGTGCGTTTCCGTGTGGCCGATGGCATACTGACCGTTGTGCAGGTGGAACCCGCGTAGTAAGAACGTAACGAAAAAAGTGAACAAAATGACAGGAAAATGGAAATTTTTCTGTCATTTTTCTTTTCTTTTAGTAAAATTGTATTACCTTTGCCGCGCAAAAACTATTTAATTCATTCACTATGAACCAATGACTCAACAAACAAAGTAAAAAGATGAAAAAACAAACATGGAAATTTGCCACGCTGGCCGTACTCATGGCAGCGATGAGCAGCAGCTACGCCATGGGACAACAGGCCCAAGGCAGCAGCACAGATTGGCTGAAAGACTTTACCAGCCGCATCACATTCAATGGTTATGCCCAGGGGGGCTACTCGTGGCAGGATGCCAACAACACTCAGCGCAACGATTTCAATCTGAAACGCACTCTCTTGTGGGCCAAGGCCCGTATCACCGACCGATGGTCGTTCTTGTTCATGCACGACTTTTCGAGCGTAGTGCAAGAGTTCTACACCGACTATCGGATTTCTAACGACAAGGCGCTCACCGTCCGTGTGGGCCAGTTCAAACACTCTTACTCGATGGAAAACCCGCTCTCGCCCACCATGCTTGAGCTGATTGACGTTTATTCGCAAGCCGTGCTCTTTCTGGCTGGCGAAGGACCCGACCCGCTCAACGGCGTAAACTACGGGCGCGACATGGGAGCCATGATTTTCGGCGACCTGGCCAAGGGCCTGCTCCACTATGAGCTGGCCGTGATGAACGGACAGGGCATTAACCGCCGTGACGGAAACAACAACAAAGACCTTATTGCCAAACTCGAGGTGCGCCCCGTTGACGGGCTGCGCGTCGTTGCCACTGGGCAGAAAGGCAAAGGCCACGCCGTGGGCGAAGCAGCTTGGAACCCGGGCGTACATGCAGGCGACAACTACACGCGCGACCGCTACAGCATTGGAGCAGAATACAAGACGGGCAAGTATGCGCCCGGTAAATATAAGGAAGCCCGCCCCGTGAGCATCCGTGCCGAATGGCTGGGTGGCAAGGACGGCGACGTGGGCAGCCGCGGCGGCTACGTGACGGCCTGTGTGCCGGTAGCCCCCAGCCTCGACATCGTGGCCAGTGGCGAGACCTACAACCGCAACACTACCATAGACGGCTGGAACCAGACCAACCTTACTGCCGGACTGCAGTACTGGTTTTACAAGAAATGCCGTTTCCAAGTGCAATACACCCGCTGCCTTTGCGGCGACATGCTGGGCAAAGACTACAACTGGCTGCAGTCGCAAATACAAGTTGCGTTTTGAAGATGAAAGATGAAAAATTAAATATTAAAGATTAAAGAGATGTTTATCAAAATACTTCTTACCATTGTTTTCTTGGTCGTCATGGTGGGCGTAGGACTCTACTCCCGCAAGCAGGCCAGTAGTGTTGACGGATTTGTGCTCGGCGGTCGAGCTGTGGGTCCCTGGCTCACGGCCTTCGCCTTTGGCACCAGCTATTTCTCGGCCGTGGTGTTTGTGGGCTACGCCGGACAGTTCGGATGGAAATACGGTCTTTCGTCCACGTGGATTGGTGTGGGCAATGCCGTCATTGGCTCGTTGCTGGCCTGGATATTGCTGGGACGCCGCACCAAACTGATGACGCAGCACATAGAGAGCCGCACCATGCCCGACTTCTTCGGTACACGCTACAACAGTCAGGGACTGCGCGTGGTGGCTTCGGTCATTGCCTTTGTGTTTCTCATTCCCTACACCGCCGGTGTGTATAAGGGCATTTCAACGCTCTTTGAGATGGGCTTCGGCATTCCTTACGAATATTGTGTCATCATCATGGCCATTCTCACCGCCGTTTATGTCATACTGGGCGGCTACAAAGCTACGGCCATGAACGACTTCATCCAGGGCATCATCATGCTCTTTGGCATCATCACCGTTATTGCTGCCGTGCTCAACGCTCAGGGCGGACTGACGGCTGCCGTTGAGAAACTGGCTTCGTTGCCTGCCGACGGTGCTGCCGCCGGAGGTGCTGCCGCTGCTGAGGCCAATGGTGGCTTTGCCTCGCTCTGGGGCCCCGACCCGTGGAATCTGCTGGGTGTGGTGGTGCTTACTTCGCTCGGCACCTGGGGACTGCCTCAGATGGTGGGCAAGTTCTATAGCATTACCGACGAGAAAGCCATTCATCGCGGCACAGTCATCTCAACGCTCTTTGCCTTTATCGTGGCTGGTGGCTGCTATTTCCTTGGCGGTTTCGGCCGTCTGTTTGGAACACCGCCCACGCTGCCCAACGGCCGTTTGGATTTCGACTCCATCGTGCCCTCGATGCTCGTCACCCTGCCCGATATTCTCATCGCGCTCGTGGTGCTGCTGGTGCTCTCGGCCTCTATGTCAACGCTGGCCTCGCTGGTGCTCACCTCAAGCTCTACCATGACGCTCGACCTCATCTATCGCGACAAGAAGTCGTTGCCCGGCGAGGTGGAAGAAGGAACCATCGACGACGTGGTGGCCGAGAAAGTAGAGCGCCGCAAGGTGGTGGTGATGCGTGTGCTCATTGTGTTCTTTATCGTCATTTCGCTGATGATTGCGCTCAATCCGCCCACATTCATCGCCCAGCTCATGGGCATCTCGTGGGGCGCCTTGGCCGGAGCGTTCCTGGCTCCGTTCATGTTGGGCCTCTATTGGCGCGGTGTTACCACAGCCTCGGTGTGGGCCTGCTTCATTTGGGGCGTAGGCCTCACGGTAATCAACATGCTGGCCGGCAATCCCATCAATCCCATCAACTGCGGTGCCATAGCCATGGTAGGCGGTTTTGTGGTGGTGTGGATTGTGAGCTTGCTGTCGCCAAAGATGTCGAGCGAGCGTGTGAACCAAATTTTTGAGTGCTACAAATAATTGTTTCTGCTTCGCGGTGCTGCTAGTGTGAAAGTACGCGCTATAACCGCGAATCGGGGATATAATAATAAAAAAACAGGGGAAAACCTGGAAAAACAGAGAAAAACAAGAAGAGAAAGAAGTAAAACAAATTGTTTTTCTCTGTTTTTCCAGGTTTTTCCCTGTTTTTTATTAAATACTGTCATGGTTTAGTTTTCCAAAACTTGATCTGATAAAAGTATTTCACGGCGTTGCCTTAAAATTCTCTAGAGAATTTGAGCGCAACGCCGTGAGTTATTTTTGTAATATCGTGAGTTATTTTTGTAGCGTCGTGAGTTATTTTCGTAATGCCGTGAGTTATTTACGCAACGCCGTGAAAGGCTGTGGGCGCAGCATGTCTGCACGAAAAATCCCACACAGAGGAGCAGAGTTTAAAGGAGTCTGGGGGAGCACTCTTTTTTACTTTGTTCCTCTGTGTGAGAATTTTTGTGCACAATTTGTTCACTGGCAAACATATTTTAAACAACTTTTCGTGTGTTGATTCGTTTTTTTGCATTATCTTTGCACAAAATACGAAGAATACTAACCACCAACTTAAACATTTGAAACCAAAAACAAATCTATGGAACAGAAACGATACGGTCATTTCGACGACCAGCACCGCGAGTACGTGATTACCGACCCGCGCACACCGTGGCCCTGGATCAACTATCTGGGCAACGAGGACTTCTTCTCGCTTATCAGCAACACTGCCGGAGGCTACTCGTTCTACAAGGATGCCAAATTCCGTCGCATTACCCGCTACCGCTACAACAATGTGCCGATGGACAACGGCGGGCGCTACTTCTACATCAACGACGGGGGCACCGTGTGGAGTCCCGGCTGGAAACCCATGAAGACGCCGCTCGACTTCTACGAGTGCCGCCACGGCATGGGCTACACCCGCATCACCGGCTGCAAGCAGGGCGTGGAGGCCAGTGTGCTTTTCTTCGTGCCGCTGAAGACATGGGCCGAGGTGCAGAAACTCACCCTGAAGAACAACACCACCGAGGTGAAACAGCTGAAACTTTTCTCGTTCGAAGAGTGGTGCCTCTGGAATGCAGCCACCGACATGGAGAATTTCCAGCGCAACTTCTCCACGGGCGAGGTGGAAATAGAAACCACTGCTCCGGCCGGCTCTCCGGCAGGTGCCACCATCTACCATAAAACCGAATATCGCGAGCGTCGCAATCACTATGCCTTCTACCACGTGAACGCTGAGATTCAGGGCTTCGACACCGACCGCGAAACCTTCGTGGGACTCTACAACGGATTCAACGAGCCCGACGCCGTTATGGAAGGTCGTCCGCGCAACTCGCATGCCCACGGCTGGAGCCCCATTGCCTCGCACTACATCGAGGTTGAGCTGCAGCCCGGCGAAAGCCGCGACTTTGTGTTCCTGCTCGGCTACGTAGAGAACGAACAGGACGAGAAATTCATTGCTCCGCAGGTCATCAACAAGCAGCGTGCCTACGCCATCATCGAGAAGCTCAACACCACGGAGAAAGTGGATAGCGCCTTCGATGAGCTGTGCGACTACTGGAACCGTCTGCTCGATATCTATAATGTATGCACGGGCAACCCGAAGCTCGACCGTATGGTGAACATCTGGAACCAGTACCAGTGCATGGTGACGTTCAATTTCTCGCGCTCGGCCTCGTTCTTCGAGAGCGGCATCGGCCGTGGCATGGGATTCCGCGACAGCAACCAGGACCTCGTGGGCTTTGTCCACCAGATACCCTCGCGAGCCCGTCAGCGCATCATCGACATCGCCTCCACCCAGTTCCCCGACGGCGGATGCTACCACCAGTACCAGCCGCTCACCAAGCGCGGCAACAACGACATTGGCGGCGGTTTCAACGATGACCCCTGCTGGCTCATCTTCGGTACTGTGGCCTACATCAAGGAGACGGGCGACTTCTCCATTCTCAATGAGATGGTGCCCTTCGACAACCAGCCTGGCTCAGAGGTGACGCTGTTTGAGCATCTCAAAGTCTCTATGGACCACGTCATCAATAACCTTGGCCCGCACATGCTGCCGCTCATCGGGCGTGCCGACTGGAACGACTGTCTCAACCTGAACTGCTTCTCGTGGGACCCCAACGAGAGCTTCCAAACCACCGAAAACAAGAGCGAAGGTTCGAAGGCCGAGAGCCTGATGATTGCCGGCCTGTTTGTGGTTACGGGCAAGGAGTACATCGCCCTCTGCCGCCACTTGGCCAGTTCGGAAAACTGCGCTAATAGCGCAGGCAACACCGCCTATCAGGCCGAGGCCGACCGTATGCAGCGCGCCGTCGATGCCATGATTGCCGCTGTGAAGAAGGACGGTTGGGATGGCGAGTGGTATCTGCGCGCCTACGACTTCTATGGCCGCAAGATTGGCAGCCATGAGTGCGATGAGGCTAAAATCTTCATCGAGAGCCAGGGCTGGTGTACCATGGCCGAAATCGGTGCCGACGAAGGTATGGTGGCCAAGAGCCTCGACTCGTGCAAGAAATACCTGGAGTGCGAACACGGCATGGTGCTCAACAATCCCGCCTTCACCAAGTATGTTTATGAGTATGGAGAAATTTCCAGCTATCCCGAGGGCTACAAAGAGAATGCGGGCATTTTCTGCCACAACAACCCGTGGGTGATTATCGGCGAGACGCTGGCCGGACGCGGCAACGATGCATGGAGCCACTACGCCAAGATTCTGCCTTCGTATGTGGAGGAGAAATACCAGACGCTGCACAAGGTGGAGCCTTACGTCAACTGTCAGATGGTGGCCGGCAAGGATGCCTTCCGTCCCGGCGAGGGCAAGAACTCGTGGCTTACGGGTACCGCCGCCTGGATGTGGCTCACCGTCAGCCAATACATACTCGGCATTAAGCCGCAGTACGACGGTCTGCAGATAGACCCCTGTCTGCCCGAAACGGCAGGCGACTACACCGTTCAGCGCCGCTTCCGCGAGGCTCAGTACACCATCAATGTGCATCCCAACGGCAGCCAGAAGGGCGTGAAGTCCGTCACACTTGACGGACAGCCCGTTGATGGCAACGTGATTCCTTATTCGCCTGGCAAGCACACCGTGGAGGTAGCGATGTAACAGCCTGCATGGCGAGACAAATCATTGTATAATAATGCGACAAAACGGCAATATTTCTGCCGTTTTGTCGCATTCTTGTTGTGAGGCATAGGTTTTGAGTCTGTAAAAGTGGAAGCTTGAAGTATGGCTTCTGGTGAAAAAAGCAATTTGTGTGTAACCCAAAAACAGATAAGATAGAAAGGAGAACAAAACCATGACTTTAGACAAATTTACCATCAAGGCGCAGGAGGCCGTTCAGGAAGCTGTCAACACGGCGCAACTGAATGGGCAGCAGGCCGTTGAGCCTGTCCATCTGCTGAAGGGACTTTTGGAGAAGGCCCGCGACGTGGTGGGCTTCGTTTTCCAGAAGTTGGGAGTCAACAGCGGCCAACTCGCTATGCTTGTTGACCAGGAACTGAAACATCTGCCGCGCGTGCAGGGTGCCGGGCAGCCCTACCTGAGCGGCGAAGCCAACAATGTGCTGGTGCGCGCACAAGAAGTGGCACAGAAGCAGGGCGACGAGTTTGTGAGCGTTGAGCCGCTGTTGCTGGCCCTGCTTAGTGTGAACTCAACGGCCAGCCGCATCATGAAGGACGCGGGCTGCACCGAAAAAGACATGCTGGCCGCTATCCGCGAGCTGCGTCAGGGTCAGCGCGTGAACAGTCAGAATGCCGATGATAACTACCAGAGTCTGGAGAAATATGCCAAGAACCTGGTAGAGCTGGCGCGGCAGGGCAAACTCGACCCCGTTATTGGGCGCGACGACGAGATTCGGCGTCTGTTGCAGATTCTGAGCCGCCGAACCAAAAACAACCCTATCCTCATAGGCGAACCGGGTACGGGTAAGACGGCCATCGTTGAGGGCCTGGCGCAGCGTATCGTGCGTGGCGACGTGCCCGAGAATCTGAAAGACAAGCAGCTCTACTCGCTCGACATGGGCGCGCTGGTGGCCGGTGCGAAGTACAAGGGCGAGTTTGAGGAACGGCTCAAGAGCGTCATTAACGAGGTGACGCGCAGCGAGGGCCGCATCATCATGTTCATCGACGAGATTCACACCCTGGTGGGTGCCGGTGGCGGCGAAGGCGCTATGGACGCGGCCAACATACTGAAACCGGCCTTGGCGCGTGGCGAGCTGCGGGCCATTGGTGCCACCACGCTGAACGAATATCAGAAGTACTTTGAGAAAGACAAGGCCCTGGAGCGACGGTTCCAGACGGTAATGGTGGATGAGCCCGACGAGCTAAGTGCCATCAGCATTCTGCGTGGACTGAAAGAACGCTACGAAAACCACCACAAGGTGCGTATTCAGGACGATGCCTGTATTGCTGCCGTGCGTCTGTCGGAGCGTTACATCAGTGAGCGGTTCCTGCCCGACAAGGCCATCGACCTGATGGATGAGGCCGCTGCCAAACTGCGTATGGAGCGCGACTCGGTGCCCGAAGAACTGGACGAGATTGCCCGCCGGTTGGCCCAGTTGGAGATTGAGCGCGAAGCCATCAAGCGCGAGGGCGACCAACCGAAAATTGAGCAGTTGGACAAGGAGATTGCCGAGCTGCGCGAGCAGGAAACCCAGTTCCGTGCCAAATGGGAAGGCGAACGCCAGCTGGTGAACAAGATTCAGCAGGACAAACAGGAAATGGAGCGTCTGCGCTACGAGGCCGAGCGTGCCGAGCGCGAAGGCAACTATCAGCGCGTGGCAGAAATACGCTACGGCAAACTGAAGGAACTGGAGGAAGACATCCGCACCGTGCAGGCTCAGCTCAACAGCGAGGCCGAAAGCCAGCGGCTGGTGCGCGAGGAAGTGACTGCCGACGACATTGCAGAGGTGGTGAGCCGCTGGACGGGCATTCCTGTGAGCCGCATGATGCAGAGCGAGCGCGAGAAACTGCTCCATCTGGAGGAGGAACTGCACCGCCGCGTCATTGGGCAGGACGAGGCCATCACGGCCGTTTCGGATGCCGTGCGCCGCAGCCGCGCCGGACTGCAAGACCCCAAGCGCCCCATAGCGTCGTTCATTTTCCTTGGAACCACGGGTGTGGGTAAGACCGAACTGGCCAAGACGCTGGCCGAATACTTGTTCAACGACGAGCAGATGATGACGCGTATCGACATGAGCGAGTATCAGGAGAAGTACAGCGTGTCGAGACTCATCGGTGCGCCTCCGGGCTACGTGGGTTACGACGAGGGCGGACAGCTCACCGAGGCCGTCAGGCGCAAGCCCTATCAGGTGTTGCTCTTCGACGAGATTGAGAAAGCCCATCCCGACGTGTTCAACATTCTGCTGCAAGTGCTCGACGACGGCCGACTGACCGACAACAAGGGGCGCACGGCCAACTTTAAGAACACCATCATCATCATGACCAGCAACGCCACGCGCGAACAGCTGCGTGCCGTCATGCGGCCGGAGTTCCTCAACCGTATCGACGAAATCATCACCTTCCAGCCGCTCACACGTGAGCAGATTGCCGATGTGGTGAGGTTGCAGATGAATAGGGTAGAGCAGATGCTGGCTCCGCAGGGCATCGAACTGCGTGCCACCGAGCAGGCTATTCGTTATCTGGCCGATGCCGGCTACGATCCCGACTTCGGAGCCCGTCCCGTGAAACGGGCCATCCAGACACTGGTGCTCAACGACCTCTCGAAGCGGCTGCTGGCCGACGAGGTGGACCGCACGAAACCCATTGTCATCGACGAGTTTGGCGACGGGCTGGTGTTCCGTAACTAATGGTGCAATTGCGTTTTCAACTTGGAAACCAATCACTTGCATGCCAACAAAAAAAGATGTGTCACTATTGTGGCACATCTTTTTTTGCTGGTCGAAAACCGCTGGGCGGCGGACCATAGAGAAACTTTTTCGGTTCGGGCGCTATGGGACTTTTGTACTTAACGGGCCGCACACCGTAGAGCGCCTCGATGGGTCGGTTGGGGTTGCCGTTCCTTTTCTTTGTGACGGACTGGCGGTTGTTGCCGTCCTGGCTGTTGGCGGTAGTTTTGCACGAGGTGAACCCCAGCATCACCAGCAGGCTTGCCAGAAAAGCGTTGACAGCATAGCGTAGATTCATTCTTTGCCCTCCAGTTTTCTTAGGTTACACATCATCAGTTGTCCGTTGTCGTCGCGCAGGTGCATGCCGTTGCCTTGGCAGTAACGAAACATGTTGCAGTCGGCGCATACGCCTTGGCGCATCCACTCGCGGTGGCGATAGGGCTCAAAGCGGTTTTCCCAAACATCCATGAAGTCGTCCTTGTAAATGTTGCCTTGGTGGAAGTTTGAGCGTATGCTGTTGCAGGCCGAAATGCTGCCGTCGATGAGCACCGAGGCGACCGTGACGCCCGCGCTGCAATGGTAGAAATAGTCGCGCACGTCGTGCTCCAGACTGCCCAGAAATCCCTCGCACCCGTAGCTGGCCTCTATACGCCCGTCGGCGCGGGTGTCGCGGATGAAGTCCATCACGCCGCGCATGCGGGCGGTGGTGAGTCGCATGGCTGGGTCGTTGGCGGCACGTCCGGCAGGAAACACCGTGACGACTCGCCACGCCTTTACACCTTTTTCAATCAGAAACTCGCGCAGGGCGGGTAGCTCAGCGTAGTTGCGCTCGTTGACGCAGGTTACTACGTCGAACACCAGCCGCGGCTCGGCAACCATCAGGTCGAGAGCGTCCGACACGCGGGCGAAACTGTCCGCGTGGCCGCGCATCCAATTGTGGTTCTGCTCCAGTCCGTCGAGACTCACTGTCATGGAGTGCAGGCCTGCGTCCATGAGTGCGCGAAACCTCTCAGCCGTAAGATAAAGGCCGTTGGTGACCATGCCCCAGGGGAAACCGCGCTCGTAAATCTGCCGTCCGCAGGCTTCGAGGTCGTCGCGCATGAGCGGTTCGCCGCCTGAAATAACCACGAACACCTTGTGCGGGTCGTAGTGGCGGCTTACGCTGTCGAGCACACGCAGAAAGTCTTCTGCGGGCATGTCGTTTTGGCTGGATTCGCGCCGGCAGTCGCTGCCACAGTGGCGGCAATGCAGGTTGCAGCGCAACGTACACTCCCAAAACAGCTGTTGCAAAGGATGCTCTTTCACCAAATTGTTTTGCATTTGGCGAAAAATTTCCAGCCCCAGCCGCTTGCGCAGTCCCAGTTGGCGGTAGTTGTTGGCGTTGTTGGTCATTACCTGTCGTTATCGGTATTGGCGGGTTGGGTTTTGACGCTGTTTTCCGCGCCGTCATCTTCGGTCACCGAGTCGGTTTCGGCGGGAGCGACAGCCTGGACAGAGTCTTCGTATTCGGGTGGCGGGCCGTACAGACTGGGTGGCGAGCCGTAGAGTTTGGGCTGGAAGATGCACGCCGAGAATCCCAGCAACACCAATGTGGCAGCGCACACTTTCTGAAACAGTTTCTTCATGCTTTTGCAATTTGTTTGTTTTCCAACATGTTGTCGCCGCAAAAATAGGTAAAAAGAACGAATCTTCCAAGCATTTTCCTCAAAAAAAGCACCCCATTCTGCAGGGCGCAAAAAGGGGTGCACAGTTTGTTTTTTCAGTTCGTTGAGTCGCTGGTAGGTTCTTGCCCATTCTGTTGGGTGCTGTCGGCAGGCTCAGGTTGGTCGTACACTACGGGCGGGCCATAGAGGTCTTCGTGTGGGTTGTCGCACGCCGAGTATCCCAAAGCGACGAGCAAGGTAGCGAGGCTTTTCAGAATCAGTTTGCTCATATAGTCAAATGATTGAAACCTATAGTAATGATGTCTGAATAGAGGCTATTTCACCACTTTCTTTCCGTCGATGATGTAGATGCCGTGAGGAAGGGCGTTGAGGTCCAGTCCGGCAAAGCGACCATCGATGGTGTAGATGCGGCCTCCTGCTGCGCGCACTTTGGGCACGGCGTTGGTGATGCCTGTCTGTCCGCTGTCTTCTGGTCTGCAGACCAGCACGTCGTCGATGAAGAGGCGTTTTTGCGGGTCGAAGATAATGTAGTTCAGTCCGTCGCCGTTCACCGTAAGCGTGATTTCGTTCCATTCGTTAGGCGTGAGGTTATCGTTGAAGATGTTCACTAGCTCGCTCTCGTCGCTGATATTGGCCGGAGCGTAGTAGATGTCGAGGCCATTCTCCATGTTGTTACCCCACGGAGCCACTTTCACGGTGAGGGTGCCCTCGCCGTTCAGGGTGAAATTGGGAGTCATCACCATGCCCGCATAGCTGGAAGTACCAAACTTTGCACACCTGTCGCAACCGTAAGAGACATTGATGTCGAACTCTTGTTCATTATAGGTCACCCAGCCTTCGTTGTCGGGTTTGAATTTTTCTTTTGAGCCAAGGTTGCCTATCCATTTGCCGTCGTTACCGCCAGAACCGTTGCACTTGTTGAATGTCTCGTGGAAAACGATGTTTCCGCTGGGCGTTTCGGGAGTATCGCCGCCACCGCCTTCCGATGCGTAGGGATTGGCCTTGAAATTGAAGCTGATGGTGCCGTTGCTGTTTTGCTTGATGTTGTAGATGCCACGGTTGAGCAGTTTCCCGCCGTCAGTATTGGCGTTGTAGAGCGAGAACTTGGGCGTAGAATTGTTGGTAATGCTGTCGAGAGTATTTCTTGGATAGGCGTCACCGCTCGTGTTATAAACAGATGATTTGTTGTCGGCAGGCACCAAGGTAAGGCGCACGTGGTCGTTCAGCGGGCCTCCGTCAGGATCACCATATTTCACCCCGTAGTATTCTTCGTAGTTGCTTTTTGTGATTTTGACGTTCACAATGTTCCAGGACCATATTTCCTCGTCGTAGTCGGCATGTATCACGAGCAACCCCTTGCCAGGCAGTTCGGCATCCCATCCGGTTTTCTGGCGGTTCTCCAGCAGGAAGTATTCGTCGGGGTGTGCCTCGTTGTAGATGACGTATGCGTCGCCACCCTCGCTGAGGGCTTTCATGGCGGTCACCTCGGTATCTTCGGTCAGTTCGATGGGCTCAAGCCATCCGGCGCACCAGCGCTCGTAGGCAGAGTATCCCGCGGGCACCATACCGCAGTTGTTGCCTCCGTTGTAGCTGCCTTGGTCCATGAGGTCCCAATCGCCCATGCCGAAGCCGGTATAGGTGGTGTCGTAGAGGTCGGGGAATCCCAGGCAATGAGAGAACTCGTGGCAGATGGTTCCGATGCCGTCGATGACGGTTTTATCGTCGCTGTCTTGCGTCATCTCGCTGCTACAAGCATAGTTATCGATGGTGACACCGTCGAGATGAATGCGATAGTCGATGAATTTGCCGTTTTCGTCGATTTCGTTATAGCCCGACAGTGCAAATTGGTGAGGATAAACGGTATTAGAGGAACCGCCAGCGGCTTCGCCTAACCCGTTGTAGAGCACGAACACCTGATCTACTTCGCCGTCGCCGTCCCAGTCGTAGTCCTTGAAGTTCACGTCGTTGTCAACGCCTTTGCAGGCTTCGATTACCATTTCGTGGGGTCTGAGGTCGTTGCCCCATTCGTCGTTCTCACCGTAGTAGGATGAGGTGTTTGTCATCTCAATAGGGCCGACCACGTCGAATGTGAGGTCGAACAAACCGCCACTTTGCGCCAGGAAGTAGTCGTGTACGCTTCCTTGGAATCCGTCGGCATTGGTGAATCCCACTTCGTTGGCGATGCTGTTGTAGAGTGCCTGGTCGTGGCCTTCTTTGAACGACTGGCTCTTGAAGTTCACCAGGATAATAATGCCTTTCTTCTTGCCGGTGTAGTCGTTGCCCGTGGCACCGCCCACCTTGCGCGGACCTTTTTTGGCCACTTTCTTGAGCCGGTTCAGCTGGGCCTTGGCGGCTTTGGCGCGTCGCAGCTGCCCGTGCTTAGTGAGTTTGGCTTTGTCGGCTACAACGTAGGCGCCGTTTCTTTCCAGATAGCAGGTGCCGTTGTCGGCCTGCCAGAAGTGGCAATGCTCGTCGCCACGCAGTTGTACACGCACTTCGGTTCCGTTAGCAAGTTTGATGGTTTTCCATAGTCCAGGCTTTGCAGGGATGGCCATGGCAGCGATAGCCATGACAATGAATGACAAGGTAAGAACGATTCTTTTCATTTTGCTGATTAATAAAAAAGATACTTTTTTGTTTTCAAAGAAATAGGGCGCAAAGTTAAACATAAAAATGCAACTTTGCGCCCGTTTTACATATTTTTACGCTTTTTTTTCGTCAGATGAGCGTTTTTTGCTGATTTGTTTGTGGAGTGATGTTACCCTTTGTTGGCGATTATTTCAAGATGATGCCTCCCATGGGCTGCAGGGTGACTTTAGCCTTGCCGTCGCGCCCTATCTTGAGTTGCTTGAGCACCGATGTGGGTACAGTTTCTCCTTTACGCTTGGCGTTGTCGGTGTAGTAGCTCACGGTTTGTCCGGCCAGCATGGGCAGGTCGATGGTAAGAGTCATGGCGCGGTCGGTGCCGTTGAGTCCGGCCACATACCAGTCGTTGCCGTGGCGGCGCGCCAGCACTACGTAGCGCGAGGGGTAGCCATCGATGAATCGCGTCTCATCCCATTGTGTGGGCAGCTGGCGGATGAAGTCGCGCTCAAACTGCGGAATGCCTCCGTCGTTCTTGCCGGTGTAGGGCAGCAGGTTGTTGGGTTGCATGGCGATGCATTGTACGAAGGTCTGGTTGGTGATGCCAGTGGCCATTTCGAACACGTCGCTCGTGTAACGCTGATGGCGGCTTTGGTTGTCGGGACTCATGTGGCGGTTCATGATGACACCGCCCCAGTCGAAGGCTCCCAGCGCGTTGCGGCAGAAGGGGTGCATGGTGAGTTCGAACCCTTCGGCGCGGGCATGGCGCTCGTCGAACATCACGTTCTCTGAGGCCAGGGCGGCCTCGCTGGCCACGTAGTTGGGATACATGCGCTCCCAGCCGCGGGGAATGGTGCAGCCGTGGAAAATCACCTGCAGTCCGTAGCGGTTGGCATCGCTCAGAATGTCTTCGTAAAGCCGCATGGTTTCCTGTTTGTCGCTGCCAAGGAAATCTACTTTGATGCCCACCACGCCTATGTTGCTGAGCCAACGCATTTCGCGCTCGCGGGCAATGGCTGTGCTCATGCAGTCGCGCGGTGTTTGGGGTGCGTCGTTGCTGTAGCCGTTAGAGTTGTACCATAGCATTAGTCTCACGCCCTTGCTTTGGGCGTAGCGGCTCAGCTCGGCCATGCGCTCGCGGCCAATCTGCGCGTCCCACCAGTTGTCAACCAGACAATACTCGATGCCCATTTGCGAGGCCAGGTCGATGAAGCGCACCTGGTCGTCGTAGTTGATGCTCTGGTCTTGCCAGATGAGCCAGCTCCATGTGTAGCGTCCGCCCTCGTATTTCTTCGAAGGCTCGTAGAGCGGTTTCACCACGTCGTAGGCCACGGTGGTTTCGACGATGGGTGCCAAAGTCTCGCCCACGGTAATGGTGCGCCAGGGAGTCTGCGCCGGCAGCGATACGGCGGCAAAAGCACTGCCCATGCCGTTGTTCTCGCCCTCCATGGGGTAGGCCACGGTGTAGCCCTCGTTGGGATGGTAGTCGCTCAGGTGCGAGGCGCAGTAGCCGCCACCAACGCCCGTCTCGCTGATGAGGAGCCAGAGCGAGGGGGCTTCTTTAAACAGGCACGGGAAGGTGTAGCCCTCGCCGAATTTCGATGCTTTCGTCATGGGCTGTTCCACCTCGTAGTCTTCCTCGTAGCTGGGTTTGGTGCGCTCCCAGCCTGTCATGGGATTGATTTGCGGCGAGAGGAAGGTGGTGGTGCCGTCGGGCAGACGGAAGGCTGTAGCCTCTTTGTGGATGATGGCACACTTGGGGTTGTTGGTTTCGGGGCGCGGCAGCCGGTAGCACAGGGCTACGTTGTTGTCAGACACCTGAAACACCACCGTCATGCACAGTCCCTTGGGATTAACAAAGTCCACCTCCAGGCGGTTGGCCTCGTAATTGATGTGCGAGGCTTTCACGCGGTCCATCTCGTAGCAGTCGGTCACTTGGCTGATGTGGTGGCTGGTCATGGTGAGTCCTTCGGTGAGGTCGCCGATGTTGGTTTTCAGCCCCAATCCCGACCGTAGCACGGCAGGTGTGCCGTTGTAGTTCACTTCGTACCAGGCGCATTGGTTGTCGTTGCTCACCGTCACCACCAGCTTGCCGTCGGGTGACTGCACAGAAACGGGTTGGGCCACGATCGCCGTGGCCCAACATGTCAATAGAATAATGATGCTTTGCAGTCTTCTCATCTCGTTATTATCCAAATATCACGATTTCGCTAATTATGCATTATGCATTCTTCATTATGCATTATTAAATCAGGTTGTCCTTCTCAATATCCTTGAAGTACTTGTAGGTGGCTACTTTCAGCTCGTCGGCAGCGGGCTCGTCGCATACGATGATGCCGTGCTGGTGCATCTGCAGGGCGCTGATGGTCCACTCGTGGGTGACAGCGCCTTCGACGGCAGCTTTCAGGGCGCGGGCCTTGTGGTGGCCGTTCACCAGAATCATCACCTCGCGGGCATCCATCACGGTGCCAACGCCAACGGTGAGGGCCAGCTTGGGCACTTTGTTCACGTCGCCCTCGAAGAAGCGCGAGTTGGCGATGATGGTGTCGGTGGTGAGCGTCTTCACGCGGGTGCGGCTGCTCAGGCTTGAGTAAGGCTCGTTGAAAGCAATGTGACCGTCGGGGCCAATGCCTCCGAGGAACAGGTCGATGCCGCCTGCCTCAACAATCATCTGCTCGTAGTGGGCGCACTCGGCGGCCAGGTCCTTGGCGTTGCCGTTCAGGATATGGATGTTCTCGCGCTTGATGTCGATGTGGTCGAACAGGTTGCGTGCCATGAACGAGTGGTAGCTCTCGGGATGGTCTTCGGCCAGACCCACATACTCGTCCATATTGAAGGTGATGACGTTTTTGAACGACACGCGGCCCTCTTTGTTGGCTTTCACCAGACAGGCATACATGCCCTCGGGCGAGCTGCCCGTGGGAAGTCCCAGCACGAAAGGCTTCTCAGCCGTGGGGTTGGCCTCGTTGATACGCTTGATGACATGTTCGGCAGCCCAGCGCGACATGCTTTGATAATCGCTTTCAATAATTAGTCTCATAATTCTTTTTGTTTTTATTGTGTTTGTTGATGTGGAGTCACAATAGCGTACTCCTTTTGAAAAATTTGCTGCAAAAATAATACATGCGCGCGAAAATCACGAAACATTTTGTCTTTTTTTTATGTCGGGCACTTATTTTTTTGTTATCTTTGCAAGCACAAAAACAACATAATAACACTTTTTATCATGAAAAAACCATTTCTGACGCTTCTGCTCATCGTTGTGGGCATGACAGCCGCAGCCCGTACGGCATCTGTATCGTCAACCACTATTCCCGTGCGTGGACACGTCGTTGTGCCCAGCGACCCGCGCATCGTATATACGGGGCGCATCAGTTTTGCCAACCCCGACGCTCCCACGTTCACTTACCCCGGCACGCAAATCATGGCTTCCTTCTATGGCACTTCGCTCAAGATGATGGCCAAGCCCAGGAGTGGCTATTTCATGGCGCAGATTGATGGTGCCGAGCCCTTCAAGGTGGGGTTTAATGCGCCGCGCGACTCGGTGGTGACGCTGGCCACGGCATTGCCCGACGGCCTGCACACCGTCAGACTGATGTACTGTGTGGAGGGCTACGAGCTGCGACCCGTGTTCCGTGGCTTTGTGCTCGACCAAGGGCGCGATTTGGGCGATGCTCCGCGGCTGCCCGAACGCAAAATAGAGTTCATAGGCAACAGCATCACCTGCGGCTACGGCAACGAGAGCATCAACCGCGACGACCCCTTCGAGTATGAAACCGAGAACCATTACTATACCTATGCCGCTGAGACTGCCCGCCAGCTCGGCGCTCAGCATTGGGTGGTGGCGCGCAGCGGCATAGGCGTTTATCGCAACTACGACGGCCCCAGGGCGGGCAGCAAAGACCCCATGCCCGCACAATATGAGTACACGCTGTTCGACGACTTCAAGGACCGCTGGGACTTTGGCCGCTACCAGCCCGACGTGGTGTGCATCAATCTTGGCACCAACGACCTTTCTACCAACAACTACGACATCAAGCTCTTCGACGCGGCCTACCGTAAGTTTCTCGCCACCGTGCGCGGCCACTATCCCAAGGCCAAAATCGTGATGCTTTGCGGCTCGATGCTCAACGGCAAGGAGCTGCAGCTGGCCATCAAGACGCTCGACCAGATTCAGGCCGATGCCCGTAAAAAGGGCGACAACGAGGTGTATCGCTTCAACTTTACCCCGCAGACGGGCGACCTCTACTACGGCGCCAGCTGGCATCCCAGCCTGTGGCAGCACCAGAAGATGGCCGGCGAGCTTACCGCCTTCCTCCGGGTGCTGATGCACTGGTTCTGAGGGGGATTTGGAAGGAGTTAACGGGATTTAGCTGAAGTTAACGAGCCAAGGCTCGTGAAGTTAGCGGACAATACACTCTCTAAAATAACTAATGTCCGCTACCTTCCGCTACCTTCCAATAACTCCTGCTAACTCCCGCTACCTTCCAATAACTCCCCAATAAAAATACCATAATCATGATGAAAAAGAGAACAATTGTATGCTTGGCCGTGATGACCCTATGCATGGCCCTGCAGGCAGCCGACTACGAGCTGCTGTCGCCCAACGGAAAACTGAAAGTTTGCATCACCACCGAACATTGCCTGCGCTGGGCCGTGAGCCACGACGGCACCCAAGTGCTGCTACCTTCGGAAATCGGTCTCAACGGTCTCAACGGCAAGAAACGCTTTGTCTTTGGCGACGACGTGAAGGTGAAAAGCGCCGCACGCCAGTCGGTCAGCCAGCAGTTTGCCACGCCCTTCTACCGTAAAGCCCAGGTAAAGGAAATCTACAACCAGCTGACACTCAAGACCAACGGCGGTTTCGACGTGGTGGTGCGCGCCTACGACGAGGCGGCCGCCTACCGCCTAGTGTCCACTCAGAGCAAGCCCCTCACCATCAGCAGCGAGACGGCCGAATTTCTTTTTGCCGGCGACTACGCGGCCTGGATTCCCTACATCAACGACAACCGCGGGGGCGAGCGCTACACGTTCTCGTTTGAGTCCTACTACGACGAGGTGCCCCTGAGCCAGATGCACCGCGACTCGCTGGCCATTACGCCCCTGGCCGTCGCCCTGCCGCAGGGCAAAAAGGCCGTGGTGCTCGATGCCGGCGTAGAAAACTATCCAGGCATGTTTGTGCTGAAAGGCGAGGGCAATGCGCTCCGCGCCGACTTCGCGCCCTATCCCGCCGAATGGGAGATTGGCGGCCATCAGCGGCTCAACCTCGTGCCCACCAAGCGCGCCGACTACATAGCCAAAATCGACGCCCGGCAGGCGCTGCCCTGGCGTGTGGTGGCCGTGAGCCAGCACGACGGCGACTTGCTCAACAACGACATCGCCCAGCTGTTGGCGCCCCCGTGCAGAGTGAAGGACACATCGTGGATACGCCCCGGAAAAGTGGCGTGGGACTGGTGGAACAACCTCAACCTCACGGGCGTCAGCTTCCGCGCGGGCATGAATACCGACACCTATAAATACTACATCGACTTCGCCGCCCAAAACCACCTGGAGTACATCATCATCGACGAGGGATGGAGCAGCGACGAATCGCTGCTCGACAATCTCAGCCCCGACATCGACCTGCCCCAGCTCATCGGCTACGGACGCGAGCGCGGCGTGGGCATCATTCTCTGGAGCTGCTGGCGCAACGCCATCAACAACACCGACGCCGTGTTTGACCACTACGCCCAGATGGGCATCAAAGGCTTTAAAATAGACTTCTTCGACCGCGACGACCAAATCATCATCCGCTCGTGCTACGAGCTGGCCGCCGCCGCCGCACGCCACCAACTGCTGCTCGACTATCACGGGCTGAAGCCCTTCGGCATTCAGCGCGCCTATCCCAACGTGGTGAACTTCGAGGGCGTCAAGGGACTGGAAAACAACAAGTGGGAACCCCGCACCGCCGAAGGCCCCGTCCACGACTTCCCCCGCTACGACGTCACAGCCCCCTATCTGCGCATGTTCTGCGGCCCCATGGACTACACCCCCGGAGCCATGAGCAACGCCACCCGCGACTGCTACTTCGGCAACAACAACCACCCCATGAGCCAGGGCACCCGCGTGCATCAGATGGCCATGTATGCCACCTTCGAGGCACCCCTGCAGATGCTCGCCGACAGCCCCACCGCCTACATGAAGAACCAGGAGTGTACCGACTTCATCGCGCAGATTCCCACCACCTTCGACGAGACCGTCGTCCTGGGCGGACAGATGGGCGAATACACCGCCGTGGCCCGTCGTAAAGGCACCACATGGTACGTGGCCGCCATGACCAACTGGCAGCCCCGCGACCTGACCATCGACTGCTCGTTCCTCGCCCCCGGCACCCATCAGGCCATCATCTTCAGCGACGGAACCAATGCCGACCGCGATGCCACCGACTACCTGCGCACCACCCGCACCCTCACCACCAACGAAAAACTTTCAGTGCACCTCGCCCCCGGCGGCGGTTGGGCTGCTATAGTGAAGTAAAGGAAAACTAAAAAACCCACCCTCAGTCCCTCCCGAAGGGAGGGAGGTTTAATTACCTATGAAACTGCAAAGGTATTACATAGTAACACAAGGCGGAAGCAGCTCCCCTCCCCTCGAGGGGAGGGGTTAGGGGTGGGGTCTGTAATATTGCTATTTTGCGAAATAATACTGACCCCGCCCCGGCCTACGGCCACCCCGCCCCTACATGGGCGGGGAGCGGCTGGCGCATCGGAAGGTATGAATAATACAAGCTGAAGCTATTTCTCTACAAGTTTATGCGTGAAAATAAACTTTTGTGTGAATGAAAAGCCTCTGTTCCTCTGTTCACTCTTTGTGAGATTAATCGCTGTGAGATTTATCTGCTCATGGACAATAAAAGCCCCTCCTTTTTGGGGAGGGGTAAAAGGGTAGGTTTGTCATTCGGGAGGGCTCGGGGTGGGTTTTTAGAACACCGCCTTCTCCAGCCAGTACCAGAGGATGCCGGCGAGATAGCCCACGAAGGCTATCCAGGTGATTTTCTTCATATACCAGCCGAAGGTGATTTTCTCCAGTCCCATGACCACCACACCGGCGGCGGAGCCGATGATGAGCATTGAGCCGCCTACACCGGCACAGTAGGCCAGCAGCTGCCAGAAGATGCCGTCAACGGCCATGGCGCCTTCGGCTGCTACGGGATACATGCCCATGCAGCCTGCCACGAGGGGAACGTTATCGACGATGGCCGATAGCACACCGATGATGCCGTTGATGAGATAGTAGTTGCCCGAGAAGGCGGTGTTGAGGCCTTGGCCCAGGGCGGTGAGCACGCCGATTTCCTGTAGCACGGCCACAGCCATGAGTATGCCGAGGAAGAACATGATGGTGCTCAGGTCGATGCGCGAGAGCAGGTCGCTCACACGCTTGGCCATGGTGTCGTCCTCAGCGGTGTTGTGGTGGAATATCTCGGTGACAGTCCATAGGATGCCCAGCACGAGCAGAATGCCCATGAACGGCGGCAGATGGGTGAGGGTCTTGAAGATGGGCACAAACACCAGTCCGCCCACGCCGAGCCAGAAAATGATGTCACGCTGCACCTTGGTGAACTGCGTCACCTCGGCCTTGGGCAGGTTTTGCGACTTGTCGAACTTGCCCTTGAGCGAGTATTGCAGAATGAAGGCGGGCACTACCATGGAGATGAGCGAGGGGATGAATATCTCGGTGATGACGCCCTGGGTGGTGATGACGCCCTTTATCCAGAGCATGATGGTGGTGACGTCGCCGATGGGGGAGAAGGCTCCGCCCGAGTTGGCTGCTATTACCACCAGCGCGGCGTAGATGAGCCTGTCCTCGCGCTGTTGCACCAGTTTGCGCAGCACCATGATCATGACTATCGAGGTGGTGAGGTTGTCGAGAATGGCCGAGAGGAAGAAGGTCATGAAGGCCATGCGCCACATAAGCTTGCGCTTGGAGCGGGTCTTGATAGCGTCGCGCACAAAGTTGAAACCGCCGTTCGAATCGACTATCTCTACAATGGTCATGGCGCCCATCAGGAAGAACAGGGTGCCGCCGGCATCGCCCAGATGGTGCTCTATGATTTCGCTGATGTGCCCCACCAGCCCGTCGGCGGCCACGTCGGGATAGAACGCGCCCTTGCCTACCATGAGCAGCGTCCAGCACAATACACACATGAGCAGCGCTATGGCCGCTTTGTTGATTTTGGTGAAACTCTCAAGGGCTATGCACAGATAGCCTGCCACGAAAACGATGACTATAGCAATAGTTAAGGTTGACATAAGATTTGTTGGTTTTGATTGTTATTTGGTGCAAAGGTAGAAAATAATTATGAATAATGAACCATGAATATGAATAATTTTTGTATCTTTGCCGACATGAACAAACGAGCAGACAATACACCTTGCCAGGAAAACATGATTCTGGCCGACGCCGACTATATAGATAAGGTGGCTTTCGATCTCACCGTGAACTTCGAGCGCATGATTGGCCGACGCATTCCCAAGGCCGACCTTGCACGATGGGCAGAATGTGTGGCGCTGGACGGCGGACTGCGCGAGGGCAACCATTCAACCCACCTCCTCCTGCTGCACGACAAAACCCACATGGCGCTCGAGAACTTCATGCCCGGCCACTACCTGAAAGACATCACCGGCAAGGCTTTCAGAAGCCCGCTGGGCGAGTTTACCATGTCAGCAGTGAGCAGCGAGGATGACATCATCAACAAAAATGAGCTGTTCTGCCAGTTGGTGGAGTTTCTGGCCGCGCAGGAGGGCATAAGGCGGCTGATGGTTGTTCCCGCCGAGGAAAACCTGCAGCAGGTGCGCAGCGTGCTGAAGAAGGCCGACCCCACAGACATGTTTGTCACGCTCTTTGCCATGCAGCCTCTCACGGGCGGCCCCTACCGCTCGGAGATTCTCGGCTACTCAATCATGTCGGCCCTCGGCATCCGCAGCGACGAGCTCGGATGATAATGAAAGATTAAAGATGAAAAATTAAAGATTAAAGATTAAAGATTAAAGATTTATTACATACTTGTAACTTTAAAAACCTGAATACTAATATGAGCAGAGTACTGATGATTGGCGCCGGTGGCGTCGCTACCGTGGCTGCGTTTAAGATTGTGCAGAACGCAGACGTTTTCACAGAGTTTATGATTGCCAGCCGCCGCAAGGCCAAGTGCGACCAGCTGGTGGAGGCCATCCACAAGAAGGGCTACACAATGCCCATACGCACGGCGCAGGTGGATGCCGACGACGTGGAGCAGCTCAAGGCACTGTTCAGCGATTATAAGCCCGAGCTGGTGATTAACCTGGCGCTGCCTTATCAGGACCTCACCATTATGGACGCCTGTCTGGCCTGTGGATGCAGCTATCTCGACACGGCCAACTACGAGCCCAAGGACGAGGCCCACTTCGAGTACTCGTGGCAATGGGCCTACCGCGACCGTTTCCGCGAGGCGGGGCTTACGGCCATCCTCGGCTGCGGTTTCGACCCGGGCGTTACGAGCATCTTCACCGCCTACGCCGCCAAGCACCACTTCGACGAGATTCAGTATCTCGACATCGTTGACTGCAATGCCGGTGACCACCACAAGGCCTTCGCCACTAACTTCAATCCCGAAATCAACATCCGCGAAATCACTCAGAAAGGCCTCTATTGGGAGAACGGCCAATGGGTGGAGACCGAACCGCTGGAGATTCACAAAGACCTCACTTATCCCAACATCGGCCCGCGCGACAGCTACCTGCTCCACCACGAGGAGATTGAGTCGCTCGTCATCAACTACCCGACAATCCGTCGCGCCCGCTTCTGGATGACCTTCGGACAGCAATACCTGAAGCACCTCGAAGTGATTCAGAACATCGGCATGAGCCGCATCGACGAGGTGGAATACGAGGCTCCGCTGGCCGACGGCTCCGGCACAGCCCGCGTGAAGATTGTTCCCCTGCAGTTCCTCAAGGCCGTGCTGCCCAACCCCCAGGACCTGGGCGAGAACTACGAGGGCGAGACCAGCATCGGCTGCCGCATACGCGGACTGAAGGACGGCAAGGAGCACACCTATTACATTTACAACAACTGTTCCCACCGCGCCGCCTACGAGGAGACCGGCATGCAGGGCGTTAGCTACACCACCGGCGTGCCCGCCATGATTGGTGCCATGATGTTCTGCAAGGGCCTCTGGCGCAAGCCCGGCGTATATAACGTAGAGGAGTTCGACCCCGACCCCTTCCTCGAACAGCTCAACAAGCAGGGCCTGCCCTGGCACGAAATTCACGACGGCGACTTGGAACTGTAGATAGCTGTAAGCGCCCGCATAATAAATACTCAGGGTAAGAATCCTCAAAAACAAAACTACTCCAGAATGCTGAAAGAAACAGATAGCATTCTGGAGTAGTTGTTTTTATAAAAGCAGCGCAACGGCTTGCGGAGGGTCGTTTATTTGCCAAACAGCTCGTCGAGCAGGGTGTAGAACGAGGGGTCTTCGCCGATAATGGTTTTAACGATTTTGCCGTCGGGACCGATGATGATCTTCGTGGGGAAACCTGTTACGCCATAGTCTTCTAATACAGTGGCCTCCTTCGGACAATAAACGTGGAGCCAGGGCAGCTCGTGCTTCTTGACGGCGGCCTTCCACTTGTCCACTGTGTCGTTGCAATCGATACCGAGTATCTCGAACTTGCCGGGATACTTGGCGTAGTACTCCTTCATCTTGGGGAATCCCTTGATGCACCACACGCACCACGAGCCCCAGAAGTCGAGAATGACGTGCTTGCCGCGAAGTGAGGTGAGCGCGAGCGGCTGGCCGTTGATGTCGTCGAGGGTGAACACGGGAGCCTCGATGCCTTCTGCTTGTTTCTTGGCGCCTTCTTTCTTCTCGGCTTCTTCGGCGATGCGTTCCTCCTCATCCTTGACAATGCGGTCGTAGATGGGTTTCATGCGACCTTCGCGGACAGAGACGTCGAGCATCTGATAAGCCTCTTTCTGCTTTTCGAAACCGTCGAATTCCTTCAGCAGCATAATGGTAGCTTCCTGTTTGGAATGCGCCTTGACATAGTCGGTCAGGGCCTGCTGGTAGCGGTCGTAGCTGGGGTCGTAAACCTCCTTCTGGAACTTGCTGAGTTCTTCCTGACTGATGGAGCTGTTGGCTTTCATTTCGCGGAATTTGGCCACATTCTCTCGTGGCTCTTTGCTGGCGTTCTCGTTGAAGAGGTCCACCTGGTGGTAGTCGGCATAGAAACCCGTACCATCTATATCGTAGCGTGTCATGTCGGTGTTCCATACGCGCACTTCCTCGCCTCCCACAAGGGGGAGGGAGAAAATTTTCGCGTCTTCCATGTCGCCACGCAATAGTTTTGGCTGGATCAGCATGCCTGGACTTACTGTGTCCACCTGCAGTTGGAACTCAAACTTACCATTTTTTCCAGTAAAGGTCAGCTCATCTTTGCCCGGGCGCAACACCACAACTGTGTCGCCAAAGTCCAGGAGGTCGAGTTTCACCTTTAACGTCTTTCCGTCGTTTGCAGCCCAAACGCAAATAGCGATGGCTGCGAGCATCATGCTCAGAATGATTCTTTTCATATTACTCAGTTTATTTGATCCATTTTTCTCTTGCGTCAATGATGCGCTTTTGTTGTTCAACCACCGCATTGCTGACCGAATCTAAATAATCGTCTTTTGTGGAGGAGCCCTTTTCTGTTCGGGCTCTATCCTGGCGATAGACGGCCAATTCCTCGTCGCTGATGCCCATCATCTGCTTGCACTGGGCAAACAGCTGCTGCATATCATACTTTAAATAGGAGCTCATCAAGGCATAGTCGAAGAGTATTGCGTCGGTGGCGTCATTTAGGGTGTTAAAAGCATAATTACTCCTCACATTCTTGCTCAAAGAGTCACAAATCTCTGTCTTGTAACTCTTGCGTGCCTGATAGAATTTGGCCACATTTTCGGTAAAAAGCACGTTGCCCACCGTATTGATGGTTTCAATAGTCGAAGAGAAGATTTTTTCTGTGGTCTCTGTGAACTGAATATTCGGCAACATGTTGTACATGCGAATCTTCATGTCGAAATTGTACAGGGTGGGGTCTTTCGCCAATTTTTCCTGCATGTCAATCAGCTGGTGAATCATGGAGTCGGCCTTTTCTACCGGTGCCAGTGAGTTGTACATGTCGTACATCACCATCATTACGATTTCGTGTTTCTCCCTCTGTTTCTTGTTGTTGTCGATGATGGCCGCAGTACCGAAGGTGAGGGCAATGGATACGGTGGTGGCCAGCAGCGACAGCATGAACTGCTTCAGCGATGACATTCCGCTGCCCGTTTTCAGGCTCTTTGGGGTATGTATTTTTACGTTCATAATGATTGTTGCTTACATGTGAGCTAAGATTTTGCAAACGAGCGCAAAAGCAGTTTACTATGGAGGATGGATTATATGTATCCCACAGTTTTGCCGAGCTTAGCTAAATCTTATGCAAAGGTAGCGTTTTTCTTATGACTAGACAAGAAAAACGGGTGAAAAAGTTTTACAGGGCGAATTTACCGGTTTTCTTTGCCGTCAAAAAAATAAAAAGAACACCCCCGAATAAAGAAAAAAACAAAAATCGTATAATTATTTGCATTTATTCTCGCTTATTCGTATCTTTGCCAAACAAATAAGAGAGAAGAGCCATGTTTGAGCAGGAAATAAAACATTACGAGCAAGTGAGATGCGAGTATGAGGAGAGCATCGTCAAGAAAATGGCACCAGCCGACTATATGGACTGGAACGAGGTGCTGTTTTCTGCTCACTCGTGTGCCATTGAGGGTAATTCGTTCACCGTGGACGACACCCGTATTCTGAAGGAGCAGGGATTGGCCATGGTGCCGGTGGGGCATTCTCTGCTGGAGTGTACTGAGATGGCCGACCACTTCCGCGCATTCCGTTATGTGACTACCCATCTCGATGTTGCTTTTGACGAGAAACTGCTTTGTGAGACCAATCGGCTGGTGACGGAGCACACATTGGCTTACCGCGCTCCGGGTGCCGTGGCAGGGGCTTACACCACCGAGGACATGGCGGCCGGTGACACCGTCTTTGGCGACCACGAGGCGCTGGTGGCCCGTGTCCCAGCATTGATGGCTTCTACGGCCGAAGCCATCGGGCGTGGCGTGCATCCAATGGTTGTTGCCGCCCGTTTTCATGGCTACTTCGAATACCTGCACCCCTTCCGCGATGGCAATGGCCGCACGGGGCGCCTGCTCTCCAATTGGATTCTGCTAAGAGCTGGCCATCCTCTTCTCATCATCGATATGAAGGACCGTGCAGACTATATCGAGGCGCTGCGGCAGATACGCCGCGAAGGCACAGACGAGTTTCTCGTCACATTTTTCTTCCGTGCAGCTACGGAGCGCATGAAGAACGAGATGTCGCAGAAGCGCAACAACACTGGTCTTGGCATGTTTTTCTTCTGAATTATACGCTTAATGTTTACCACAATTGTCAGGTGGAGGGACGCACACAAGTCTCTCCACCAGTTGTGTATTTTCGCGTCGCGAGATGCACAGAAACCATGTAATGCTATTCGGCGATTTCCTACGGCCGAGAAAAAATATAAAGATTTATTTTGCGCATCGGTGAATTTGTTGTATTTTTGCAAGAAATAATCCAAACAAAAGACTATGGCGAAGAAAATTGAAGATGAGGGCGCTCAGAACCCTCAAAGCGAGAAACTGAAAGCCCTGCAGGCGGCTATGTCGAAGATAGAGAAAGACTTTGGCAAGGGCAGCATCATGAAATTGGGCGACGAGCAGATAGAGAACGTAGAGGTGATTCCCACGGGCAGCATTGCCCTGAACGCCGCGCTCGGCGTGGGCGGCTATCCCAAGGGACGCATTATTGAGATATACGGCCCGGAGTCGAGCGGAAAAACCACCCTGGCCATCCATGCCATTGCCGAGGCGCAGAAGGCCGGCGGCATAGCTGCCTTCATTGATGCCGAGCATGCCTTCGACCGTTTCTATGCTGAGAAACTGGGCGTTGACGTGAACAACCTCTACATTGCCCAGCCTGACAACGGCGAGCAGGCGCTTGAGATAGCCGACCAGCTCATCCGCTCGAGTGCTGTGGATATTGTGGTGGTCGATTCGGTGGCCGCACTTACCCCGAAGAAAGAAATTGAGGGTGACATGGGCGACAACGCCGTGGGACTGCATGCACGCCTCATGAGCCAGGCGCTCAGAAAACTCACCGGAACCATTTCGAAAACCAACACCACGTGCATCTTTATCAACCAGCTGCGCGAGAAAATCGGCGTGATGTTCGGCAATCCCGAGACCACTACGGGCGGCAACGCGCTGAAGTTCTACGCCTCGGTGCGCCTTGACATACGCCGCGTCACCAGCATCAAGGACGGCGACCAGGTGATTGGCAACCAGGTGCGCGTGAAAGTGGTGAAAAACAAGGTGGCCCCGCCTTTCCGCAAGGCCGAGTTTGAGATTATGTTTGGCGAAGGCATCTCGAAGGTGGGCGAAATTGTGGACCTCGGCGTAGAGTACGGCATTGTGCAGAAGAGCGGCTCATGGTTCTCCTACCAGGGCTCAAAACTGGCCCAGGGCCGCGATGCCACGAAGGCTCTGTTGCGCGACAATCCTGAGCTTTGCGACGAGCTGGAGGCTCAGATTATGGCAGCTTTGGAGGACAAAAAGTAGATTTGCGCGCCAAATCAGGTAAAAGGAAGCCGTAACGCTTCATTCTGATAAGACGCTGTCAGCCAGAAAACTTCCCGTTTTGAGGAAGCTTTTTCCGGCTGACAGCTTTTTTATGGCAAAACGGCAAAAAACGTCCGAAACCCCTGTCCCAATGGGCTGGGAACTTTTTTTCCAGAAAAATCCCATCAGCTGGGACAAAAGTCCCACCGTGTGGGACAAAAGTTCCACCGCGTGGGAAAAACTCTACCGTGTGAAATAATTATTCCACCGCGTGGAAAAAATATTCCATCGCGTGGAATAAAAATTCCAGCCGATGGAATATTTCTGGAATCTTTTGTTAGAACAGCTTTGTGCCACAAAATACTGACAACTTGTCATACGGTTGTCAGACAGTTGGCTGTTGGCACATGGTTTGTTGAAAAACAGATGGACGCTTATGTCCAGCAGAAATTGAATATTAACAAACAAATAAAAAAAGAATAAAGATTATGGGAAAGATTATTGGTATCGACTTAGGAACTACCAACAGCTGCGTAGCCGTATTCGAGGGCAACGAGCCGGTAGTCATTGCTAACAGCGAAGGCAAGCGCACAACTCCTTCGGTGGTAGGATTCGTAAAGGACGGCGAGCGCAAGGTGGGCGACCCCGCCAAGCGTCAGGCTATCACAAACCCCAAGAACACCGTCTATTCTATCAAGCGTTTCATGGGCGAGAACTGGCAGCAGACCGAGAAAGAAATCTCGCGCGTTCCTTATAATGTTGTAAACGAGGGCGGTTATCCGCGCGTTGAAATCGAAGGACGCAAATACACTCCGCAGGAAATCAGCGCCATGGTGCTGCAGAAAATGAAGAAAACGGCCGAGGACTACCTCGGACAGGAAGTGACCGACGCTGTTATCACCGTGCCGGCATACTTCAGCGACAGCCAGCGCCAGGCCACCAAGGAGGCCGGCCAGATTGCTGGTCTGAACGTGCGCCGTATCGTCAACGAGCCTACGGCTGCTGCCCTGGCTTACGGTGTTGACAAGGCCAACAAGGACATGAAGATTGCCGTGTTCGACCTCGGCGGCGGCACCTTCGATATTTCTATCCTGGAGTTCGGCGGCGGCGTGTTCGAGGTGCTCAGCACCAATGGTGACACCCACCTCGGCGGCGACGACTTCGACCAGGTCATCATCGACTGGCTCGTGCAGGAGTTTAAGAACGACGAGGGCGCAGACCTCTCGCAGGACCCCATGGCCATGCAGCGACTCAAGGAGGCTGCCGAGAAGGCCAAGATCGAGCTTTCTTCGAGCACTTCCACAGAAATCAACCTGCCCTACATCATGCCAGTAGGCGGAGTGCCTAAGCACCTGGTGAAGACCCTCACCCGCGCAAAGTTTGAGCAGCTGGCTCACGACCTCATTCAGGCTTGTCTGGCTCCCTGTCAGAAAGCCATGCAGGATGCCAAGCTCTCCAACAGCGACATTGACGAAGTCATCCTTGTGGGCGGCTCAAGCCGTATTCCCGCCGTGCAGACGCTCGTCAAGAACTACTTCGGCAAGGAGCCCTCAAAGGGTGTCAACCCCGACGAGGTGGTGGCCGTAGGTGCCAGCATCCAGGGTGCCATTCTGAACAAGGAAGGCGGCGTGGGCGACATCGTGCTGCTCGACGTAACACCGCTGACACTGGGTATCGAGACCATGGGCGGCGTGATGACCAAGCTCATCGATGCCAACACCACCATCCCTTGCAAGAAGAGCGAGGTGTTCTCAACAGCAGTGGATAACCAGACAGCCGTTACCATCCACGTGCTTCAGGGCGAACGCCCCATGGCCGCTCAGAACAAGAGCATCGGTCAGTTCAACCTCGAGGGCATCGCACCCGCACGCCGTGGAGTGCCTCAGATTGAAGTCACCTTTGATATCGACGCCAACGGTATCCTCAATGTGAGCGCCAAGGACAAGGCCACAGGCAAGGAGCAGCGCATCCGCATCGAGGCCAGCAGCGGTCTGAGCGAGGACGAAATCAACCGCATGAAGGCTGAGGCCGAGCAGAACGCCGAGAACGACCGCAAGGAGCGCGAGCGCGTGGACAAGCTCAACCAGGCCGACTCGATGATTTTCACCACCGAGAACTTCCTCAAGGACAATGGCGACAAGATTCCTGCCGACCAGAAACCGGCCATCGAATCTGCCCTCCAGACCCTGAAAGACGCTCACAAGAGCGGTGACGTCAACGCCATCGACAATGCCATCAACAACCTCAACCAGGTTATGCAGGCTGCCTCGGCACAGATGTACCAGCAGGCCGGCGGCGCACAGCCCGGTGGCCAGGGCTTCAACGGCGGTGGTCAGCAATATCAGGGCGGCCAGCAGTCTCAGTCGAATCCCAATGACGATGTCCAGGATGCCGACTTCGAGGAGGTCCACTAGTTCAAAGATAACAAACAATAAACAGAAATCCCGTATAACGCAAGTAGTTATGCGGGATTTCTGTTTGTGGCCTTACCTCAATATGCTTATTCTGTCTTCTTTACGGATATGTCAATCTTCAGGAAAATACTCATAATATATACCTGCAATGGTATCAGCAAATCCCCACCCGCATGGCGAAGCCCATTCCACACACTGCTTCAAACGGGGCTTGAAAAGCTCCAACATATTGTTCTTGGCAATAAATGCCATGGTCTTCTCGAAGTTGTTTTCAACGGATGTGTAATACTGCTCCCACATGTCCCCATAGTCATAAGTAAACTGGCATGCGTTCTCAACATAGCAAACCATCAAATCCGCCAGTTTTTCTGGAGAAGGCTTCAATTTCTTATAATCAGAAACAGCCTTCCGACAAACCGAGAATCGCGTCTTAGGTTCCCTACTGCTTTTCGCCGGATAGAATTCTTCCGTGATGATTTTCTTATACTCTTCCAGCTTCCCGGTTTCGTCGGGATTTGCGAAGAACTCCAGATACTCTTTCGCTTCTTTGCGAGCATCATACATTTCCAGAACCATGCCAATGATTTCTTCCTTTGGCATGGCCATAAGTGTTTTCTTTACCGTTGCTTTTGACATATCAATCCTTTTTATCTTGCATCAAATGATTTTTTACTAATTCTTATCTTGCTTTATTCTCATATTCAGCAGGGATCTCCTCTGCTGCCATCATTGGCATTTTCTTTCAAGCATTTTAATTCTTGGATCACTTTTAAATCAGCAGGCAACCATCTAACGTTTTCGAGTTCATTCTTTGTCAGCCACTTTGCAGCCTCATGCTCGTTCAGATGTAGCGCCTCAGTAAGCAGTGAACAAATGTAACAATGCATGGTCAGATGGAATTTTGGGTAGTCGTATTCCACCGTACATAAGTATTTATCCACGCTGATCTCCGTAGAAAGTTCTTCACGTATCTCTCGTTTCAGCGCTTCCTCTGGTGTTTCCCCTGCCTCCATTTTCCCGCCAGGGAACTCCCACCAGTCTTTCCAGTCGCCATATCCGCGCTGCGAGGCGAATATCTTATCACCTTTGCGGATTATCGCTGCTACGACTTCTATTTGCTTCATATTTCTCTAATAGATTATTTACAGACATGTTCACCCATCGCTATCCTGCGAGTTTCCTTTCGTGCGTCCCTCCACTTTGGATAGTATTTGTTCATCAACGCATGGAAACGGACATTATGGCTAGGTTCTAACAAGTGACATAGTTCGTGAACCACGACATGCTCGACACACCGATTTGGAAGCAACAGCAGATATGTAGAAAAGCAAATGCTACGTTCTTTCACGTTGCACATACCCCAACGAGATATCATCGGCTTATAACGGATAGAGGACGGTATGACACCAATAACTTCCGTATAATGTTCCATCAGAGGCTCAATCAACGCTCTTACTTTTTCCGTTGCCTCAACCTTTTGAGGCTTCGTGGTCAACGGCAGTTGATTGAAGAAGTCTATTCGCTGCTTCTGTCGCTCAGTGGTCTTCTTTCTTGCCTCAACTATCCATTCCTGATGCTGTAAGATAAACGCTTCAATTTCTTCTTTTGACATACCGATAGGAGCAGACACGTGCACGTCGCCATTCTTAACGATGCGCATCGACAACCTGCCAGTCCGTCTGTATGTCAATTGTATATTCATAGTCTTTTTCTTAATTTGTCAAACCAAAATCGTATTGCAGATAGTCAGGTAACTCTTCTTCCATGTGGATATCGAAGATAAAAGTACGTTTACGTTCTTCATTTTGAGATTGCCTTGGATTATCCAAATGGCCAATACCAACGTATGTAAATGGTAGGGTGATGCCGTTTTCACTTTCTACCTTACGTATAAACAAATGTGTGTACTTACTATTCTTCAATTTATTCAATTCGCCATCGCTTATGTTTGCCTTACATTCCCATTGGAAAACTGAAGGTTCGAGGAACTTATCTTTGTAGTTCAGATGTTCCATTCCTTCTACAACATCCTTCTTGATGGAAGCGAAAATATATACATCGCCTTCTGTGCCATAATATGTGCCCACAGCTGTATAACCTGGATTAATACACCTTTTTATCTGGACCTGGTCATACCTGTAGTCGTTCCAAAGAAGAAACATTCCAGTATTATTAGCATAGTCAGCTTTATATTTGGTTAATCCATATTCGAGAAGATCTAACAGAAAATTTTTAAACTCATTGTTCAGTTCACATCCCAAGCTGATAGTGTCACTATCTATAATGACAGTATGACTCTTCGCCAAATATTCCAATGCGTGAGAAAATTCTACTTCATTATAATTCTGGACTTCATACTTGACCTTTTCTTCTATCAAACTAATACTGCTATCGCCTTCAAGCAGGAATTTGCAAATCAAATAGTCATGAGGACGTACCAATTGCAACAGCCCTGACAAATAGTTAATGACATTTTCTTGCTCAGCGTTGAACTCCACCAAATTCTCTTCCTCAATACCTTTCAAAAAGCCATAATAGGAATTTGTTTTCCTGTTGCTTATCTTAATCTGCATGAACTTTAGCAAATCTGGAGCACTGTCACTATTCAGATAGTCCATGTGTTTAGGATAGGTGGGAGAATTGATGTACTTCTTGAAGTTGTTGTAGTCTTGCTTCATGTATTTGAGACTATAGAAATTCTCGTTCTCCACATAGTTCAAAATTTCTTCCTTCGATAGACTGTCAATATTGATTTCCACGCCATACTGCTCTAATCCTAGAGGTTTGAAATCATCCCTAACCAATGCCACCAGCAGTCGTTTTTCCATGACAAACTTTTGAGCCAAGCCACCTAAAGCCAGTGCAATCTGCGCACTGCGTTTATAGTTGTTACCAATAAAGTCCAAAACTGGGACATAGTCCTTGTTGTCATACTTTCGCAATCCACGACCCAACTGCTGAATAAAGATGGTTGAAGACTCTGTAGGACGCAGGAATAATACCATGTTTACGCCTGGTATATCTACTCCTTCATTAAGAATATCAACAGCACAAAGCACCTCCAAAGTGCCTTCTCTGTCACTCTGTAAATCTTCGTAAGCTCTTACGCGTTCTCCTGTGTCGTTCTTGCCCGTCAGATATGCCGTCTTATAATATGACTCTAGAGCCTCGGCCATCATCTTTGCATGTGATACCGTCTTACAGAAAGCTAGTGCCTTAAGTTTTTGGTTGGGAACACGATGCTTCTCGATATGCTCCACTACAAACTCACAATGTTCCTCAGTTACAAACTGTGAAATCATTCTACGCTCATTTTCTTTGGAGAAGTCAACCCGGTCGTCACGTATACCATAATATTTGAATGGTACAATCAAGTCGTTGACCAAGGCATCACGAAGTCTCAATTCGTATGGGACATTGTTTCCAAATAATTCATAGACATCCTGATTGTCCATACGTTCAGGCGTAGCTGTCAAGCCTAGCAAAAACTCTGGTTCAAAGTAGTCAATGATTTTCTTGTAGGAATCAGCAGCGGCATGATGACATTCGTCAATGATGATATAGTCGAACTGTTTCTTGTCAAACAATTCCAATGACCTACACATCGAAACGTTCGTTGAGAATAGGAAAGATGCGTCCAAATCCTTATGCTCGCCAGTGTATTCGCCCATGAAAACATCTCCACCGAATACGGTTTGAAATGTAGAGAAAGAACGTTTAAGTATTGAACCTTCATGAACAATATACAAAAGATGCTCTGGTGAGAAATTCAACGCATCAAAGGCTGCCAGATATGTTTTACCACTGCCCGTTGCTGCAACAACGAGTGCTTTGTCTTGTCCCATCGCTCTATAACGATTCAGTTCACGCAGGGCCTTTCTTTGCATAAAGTTGGGCTTAATCTCGTGTGAAGCCAAGTCATAATCCATATCCCAACGTTCAATAGCGAAATTCAGTCGTTGGGCATATTTGTTAATCAAAGCAATATCCAACGTCAGGGTCTTCTCCCACAGAATATCAAATTCCTCTTTGGCATTCATAAGAGTTTTATCGTCATTGGAGACTCTAAGCATCATGTCCCACTCTATATTCTTCAGCAGTGCAAACCTCGTGATGTTTGAAGAACCAATAATCAACTCCGATTCTACACCATAATCAAATAGATACCCTTTTGAATGGAAGCCGTACTTTTCGTAGTTTTTTTCATCGTAGAAACAATCATAATCCAGATGACACTCAAAGTTAGGATGATTAGCCAGGCCCAAAAAGAATTTCAAAGACTCTACATCCGTAAAGTTTTGATAGGTTGTCGTTATCAGCTTTCCTTCCACACCGCGTTCAATGGCTGCCTTAATATCTTGCGATAGTAAAACGAGACCTGCTCTTTTTATGAAACTAACTGAAAAGCGGAATGACTGACATGTTCTTAGACTTTGCTTGATTTTGTCTAAGAATGTTTGCTTTGAATAGTTTGTTAAGAACAGTGATTCCATAATCTGTTACTTTCTCGTTTGTTTATTATGTTTAATATCTGACAAACACCTTGTCACGATGGCTCGCCAAAAAGGATTGTTCTTTGGTCATCTTGACTACTTATTGCCCACCTCTTTTATTTTGTTTCCTTTGACAGAAGAAATTGCTTGTATTCTCTTACACGTAGTACTTTTTATCCACCTCTAACAAATCTTATATGTGTGTCCATATTGCAGAACATGTTATTCACTATTTTAGAGGCTTTTATTCATCAGGCGTTTTGTTTTCCGCAACTCCTTTTGCAAGAGTTGCGCCCGCTTAGCCAATTGCTCTTGGCCTATTCTACGTCTATCTACGTCCTTGTTTCGACCTTCGAACGACAACGGAACGACCTCGCTACGATACGCCTTGGACACGCCTCCAACGCGCCAGTCTGTCTGACCTGTATATGTTCTGTTCGTCATCTTGTATCTTTATGTTTCATTTTATGTTAAAACTTAACTCGTTTTTTATTCTCATGTTAAAGAATCTGTGTTTTTTAAACTCGTACTTCTTTACGTGTTATCATTTCACAATTTCATTAACATGAACAGATTCTATCACCTCTGCTGGTTCAGTTGCTTAATACTGGCCAAACTCAATGAATAGATTCATGAGCCGGATTTGCTATGTCTTGATTGCTCATATTAAGTATCTATTTTACTTCTATTCGTCATCTTACAATCTATTCATCAACTGGGGACAAACTGGGGACAAACTGGGGACAAACTGGGGACAGAACAGGGACAAGACTTGTGACAAAGCTTGTGACAAACTTGTGACGTCATCTTCTGAAGAGACCATACGCAGCAGTTCTTGTATTTCGTCTTTTGTTATCATTTGACTTCGTCTTCTTCTTTCTTGTAAGGCATAGCCAAAGCAATCTTTGACTCTGCTCTTGCTTCGTGCGTCATTTCGACTTATTTCTCTTGAATGAATTCTTCCTGTCTCACCTACTCCTGCACAGGCACTTCAAGCGCATTGGCTATTGCAATGAGGGTTTCAAGGCTGGGCAGGGTGGTGTTGGTGACCCATTTGGATATAGTTGCCTGATCCTTTCCAAGCTTATCTGCCAACCACTTGATGTTTAGGTCGTGTTCGGTCAGAACAACTCTTATATGATTTAACTTTGCCAGGATGGCAATTCTGTTGTTAACGGCAAATTTACTAATAATAATCGTTATAAGCGCAGAATTCTTCGAAAATCTGAAATAAACTAGCAAAAAAAAGAATAAAAGGCAATTCTTTTTTGGTGAAAACGAGTAAATGTCATTCGCAATTGCTATGTAAACCTGAGCAGCCCAGACTTGGTTGTAAGTCTGGGCTGCTGTTAGGGGTGTTCTGATATTGTATTGCTGTGAGAAAAGAGTATTCTTTTTTCAGCGGGTACTCGTTGAAAGTTTACAGGGGGTACTCATCAAAAGCATAGAGCACGGTGGAGAGGTAGCGCTCGCCGGTGTCGGGCAGCAGCACCACGATGCGCTTGCCGGCGTTTTCGGGGCGGCGGGCCACCTGGGCGGCAGCGAAGGCGGCGGCTCCCGAGCTGATGCCTACGAGCAAGCCTTGTTGCTGGGCCAGCTGACGGCCGGTGCGAATGGCATCGTCGTTGTCAACGGGGAGCACTTCGTCGATGAGCTGTGCGTTGTAGGTTTTGGGAACGAATCCGGCACCGATGCCCTGTATTTTGTGCGGGCCGCTCTGTCCGCCGCTGAGCACGGGCGATGCTGATGGCTCTACGGCCACTATTTTCACCTGCGGGTTGTGCTCTTTCAGTCGGCGGGCCACACCGCTGATGGTGCCGCCGGTGCCCACGCCGGCCACAAAAATATCTACTTGTCCGTCGGTCTGCTGCCAAATTTCCTCGCCAGTGGTCTGGTAGTGTTTCTCGGGATTGGCGCCGTTCTCAAACTGTTGCAGAATGACGCTGCCGGGTATGCTCTGGCGCAGTTCCTCGGCTGCGCGGATGGCGCCGGGCATTCCGTCCTTGCCGCTGGTGAGGCGCACCTCGGCTCCGTAGGCCTTCACCAGGTTGCGGCGCTCAATGCTCATGGTCTCGGGCATGGTGAGAATGAGCTTGTAGCCCTTGACAGCTGAAACCAGTGCCAGTCCCACGCCGGTGTTGCCGCTGGTAGGCTCAATGATGGTGGCGCCGGGCTTGATGATGCCACGCTGTTCGGCATCCTCGATCATGGCCAGGGCAATGCGGTCTTTCACGCTGCCGCCGGGGTTGAAATATTCTACTTTTGCGATGATAGGTGTGCTGATGCCTTGTACCTCGGAAAATTTGTTAAGTTCCAAAAGGGGTGTGTTGCCGATGAGATCGGTCAGTTGTTTTGCAATCTTTGACATAATAACTATTTATTAATTTTACAATTTTACAATTTCACAATTTCACATATTGGAAGTTATCTGAAGTTATTGGAAGTTATCTGAAGTTATTGGGAGTTATCGGAAGTTATCGGACATTAGCTCTCATATCATGGACTATTGTCCGTTAACTTCTCGAGCCAGGCTCGTTAACTGCCGCTAACTCCTGTTAACTCCCTGCAAGCTTCTCATTTCTCATCTGATCTTGTCGAAGGCCTGAGCAAGGTCGTCGATGATGTCGTCGATATGCTCGGTGCCGATGCTCAGACGCACGGTGGCTGGCGTGATGTGCTGTTCGGCGAGTTCTTCGGGTGAGAGCTGCGAGTGGGTGGTGGTGTAGGGGTGGATGACCAGGCTCTTCACGTCGGCCACGTTGGCTAAGAGTGAGAAAATCTGCAGCGAGTCGATGAATCGCCAAGCCTCCTGCTCGCCGCCTTTGATTTCAAAGGTGAAGATGCTGCCGCCGCCGTTGGGGAAATATTTGTTGTAGAGGGCGTGGTCGGGATGCGAGGGTAGGCTGGGATGGTTTACCTTGGCCACCTTGGGATGGTTGTTGAGGAACTCCACCACGCGGAGTGCGTTATACACATGGCGCTCCACACGCAGACTGAGCGTCTCGAGTCCCTGCAGCAGAATGAAAGCGTTGAAGGGTGAGAGCGTGGCACCTGTGTCGCGCAGGATGACGGCACGGATGCGTGTGACGAAGGCTGCGGCTCCTGCCACGTCGGCAAACACGGCACCGTGGTAGCTTGGGTCGGGCTTTGCGAGCGTGGGGAATTTGTCGGCGTTGGCTTTCCAGTCGAACTTACCGCCATCTACGATAACGCCGCCCAGGCTGCTGCCATGTCCACCGATGAACTTGGTGGCAGAGTGAACCACGATGTCGGCTCCGTGCTCAAGCGGACGAATCAGGAAGGGTGTACCGAAGGTGTTATCCACGATGAAGGGGATGTTGTGCTTGTGGGCAATCTCTGCCACTGCCTCCAGATTGGTGACATCGCTGTTGGGATTGCCAAATGTCTCGGCATAAATAACCTTGGTGTTGGGCCGGATGGCGGCTTCGAGCGCCTCAAGGTCGTTGACGTTTACAATGGTGTTGCTGATGCCTTGAGTGCTGAGCGTGTGGGTGATGAGATTGTACGAACCGCCGTAGAGGTTGTCGGCTGCTACGATGTGGTCGCCTGCCTGGGCAATGTTTTGCAGGGCATAGGTGATGGCTGCTGCGCCGCTGGCCACGGCCAGACCTGCCACACCGCCTTCGAGTGCTGCCACGCGATCCTCAAACACGCCTTGTGTGGAGTTGGTCAGACGGCCGTAGATGTTACCTGCGTCGCGCAGTCCGAAGCGGTCGGCTGCATGCTGAGAGTTGCGGAACACGTAGCTAGTGGTCTGATATATGGGTACCGCACGTGCGTCGGTTGCGGGGTCGGGCTGCTCTTGTCCTACATGGAGTTGAAGGGTCTCGAAGTGAAGTTTCTTTTCGCTCATAACTTGTTTCCTTTCTTTTATTAAATGATTTCTATACTGTTTTTTTGTTGATTAATTGTTTCTGGGTGCAAAGTTAGGGCAAAAACATGTGGTACGAAATCGCACATTTGGGGCATTTGGCATACCACGTTTGTGGTATTTGGCACTTTTTCAGTCCGAAAAAGTGCTTTTTTGATGTCCGGCAAGCAAAAAATCGCCATTTTTCTGTGCATTTTGTACCCTTTTTATTATATTTGCTGCATCGAAATCAACACTATGAAACTATGCAGAAATACGCTGAATACATAGAGCAGATAGAGATTGACTCGCTGTGGAGCGGCAAGAAGCACATTGTGTGGAATTTGGACCGCCAGGTGAACATCCTGAGCGGCATCAACGGCGTAGGCAAAAGTACTATATTAAATAAGGTGGTGCGCGGCCTCAGTGCCGGCGGCGAGTTTCCCAGCCACATGCTCAAGGGGGTGCGCCTGCGCGTTAAACCCGATGATGCTAAATGGATTCGCTTTGATGTCATCCGCTCGTTCGACCGTCCCATCATGAACGGCGACATGGTGGCAAAAATGGATCTCAGTCTGGCCACCGAGCTCGACTGGCAGCTTTTTCAGTTGCAGCGCAAATATCTCGACTATCAGGTGAACATTGGCAACCGCATCATCGAGGTGTTGCAGCAGGGCGGAGTCGATGCAGCCCTAAAGGCGCAGCAGATAGCCTCGCGAAAAACCCGTTTCCAGGATTTAATTGACGATCTTTTTCAGGACACAGGCAAACGCATTGTGCGCACGGAGAACGAAATCCGCTTTACGCAGATTGGCGAGACGCTGGTGCCCTATCAGTTGTCGAGCGGCGAGAAACAAATGCTGGCCATACTGCTTACCGTGCTTGTAGAAGACGACCAGCACTACGTGCTATTTATGGACGAGCCCGAGGTGAGTCTTCACATCGACTGGCAGCAGCGGCTCATCGACCTCATCCTTGAACTCAACCCCAACGTGCAGATTATTCTCACCACCCACTCGCCTGCGGTAATTATGAACGGATGGATGGACAAGGTGACCGAAGTAACCGACATTACCCTGTGAGGAATGCAATTTTTTAATGCATAATGCATAATTCATAATGCATAATGCATAATGAAATTGGTCAAATTGTGTAATAGTAAAATTGTGAAATAGTGAAGCGCCTGAACGATAATATTTCATCACGCTATATGGAGGCCGCCAACAGGCTGGGTTCCAAAAAGTCACGGCGTAGGATTGTGGCCTATGTCGAGAGCTACGATGACATTTTTTTCTGGCGTACCGTGTTGAGCAATTACGAGAACGATCAACACTATTTCGAGGTGATGCTTCCTTCCAAGGGAGTGCTTGAGCGGGGCAAGAAGTCGGTGCTGATGAACACGCTCTCAGCCAAGGTGGGGCGCGACCTCATTGCCTGTGTCGATGCCGACTACGACTATGTTCTGCAAGGTGTCACTCACACGTCGCACCAGATTATCGACAATCCCTACGTGTTTCACACCTATGTTTATGCCATCGAGAACTATCAGTGCTACGCTCAGGGATTGCATACAGCTTGCGTCATGGCCACGCTCAACGACCATCAGGTGTTTGATTTCGTCAGTTTCCTCACACGCTTCTCCGAAGTGCTCTTCCCACTTTTCGTGTGGAACGTGTGGCACTACCGGCGCGGCATTTATAATAAGTTTTCCATTACCGACCTCAACCACGTCACCGACCTGGGCAACATCAATTTGCGTGAGCCCATGGAAACCATTGAGCACCTGAAGCGCAAGGTGAACAAGAAGGTTTCGCAACTCATACTCGATTATCCTGATGCCAAAGAGTCGTATCTGGCACTCAAGAAAGAAATCGTCGAACAGTTGGGCATCACTCCCCAAACCACCTATTTATATATACAGGGTCACAATCTGTTCGACAAAATTGTGCTTCCGCTGGCCAAGAAGGTATGCGAGCGGCTGCGCCGCGAGCGCGAGAATGAAATCAACCGTCAGGCCATGCACGACACCCAGCGGCGCAACGAACTGTCGTGCTACGTTCACAGCGTGCAGGACATTGAGCAGATGCTCAAGAAGAACACGTCGTACGTCATGAGCGAGCCCTTCCGCCGTTTGCAGAAGGACATAGAAAACTTTTTGGACGAAAAGTCGCCGGCCGTCTGAATAAATCGGTCAGTCGGGGTTGTTGATGTCGCGGAATTGTCCCGGAGTGATGCCTAACGCCTCTTGAATTTTGCGGTTAAGTGTGCGCACGCTGGCAAATCCTGCATCAAGGGCGATGGCCTCAATGCTGTAGCCTGGGTGCTCTTTCAGAATGCGCAGGGCGCGCATCAGGCGCAAAAAGTCAAGATATTTGTCGAGCGAGTGGTAGATGGTCTTCTCTTTGTAGAGGCTTGTAATGCGCGACTGTGTAGTGCCAACAATCTCAGCCACCTCTTTAATACCAAACTCTGGTGGCAACGGAATGTTGTCGCCCTCGATGCGGGCCTCGATGAGTGCGAGCAGTTCTTCGTCGTTGCGCAAATCGGCCTGAGCCATATACTCGCGGTGGCGGCGCACCAGGTCCTTCTGCCATTCCACACGTCGGCGCACTTCATAATAAATGTCTAGTTTGTCAGAGAGCATCATGTTACGTGCAATGAGCTTTTGTATGGCATCTTGCAGCTCGTGGTTCTCGTCGGTCAGCCGTTGCACATCTTGTCGCAACTGCTCCAGTTCTTGTTGTTCGTCGTTATTGGCCATGGTCTTTTATTTTATAGTTTCAAGATGTAATAACTATTTACGCTTATCATTTCGCTTTTTCTGCACTCTTTCATCCTCACACGTAGGTTTCCAGAAACTTCAAGGTCCCTTCTACGGCAACCGTTTGGGTGTTGGCCGGAATGAGCAGCGTTTCTCCCTCGTGCAGCGTGGTTTGTTGGCCTTGGTCGTCGGTGACGGTGGCCTCGCCTTTCATGCCGACGAGAATGACAAACGAGTCGAGTTCGCTGTAGTCGAGCGTCATGGGTTCGTCGATGTCATAGACGGCGGTGGTAAAGTAAGGGCAGCTAACAAGCTCCACACCTTGGTTTTTCTGGGCCTCGTAGGGGGTGCGATAGGTGGGCAGCACCTCGTAGTTGATGCATTCCGAAGCCTCCTGGGTGTGCAGTTGGCGGTAGTTGCCGTCTTTGTCGCGCCGTTTGTAGTCGTAGATGCGATAGGTCACGTCGCTGGTCTGTTGTATTTCGGCCAGGAAACAGCCTGTTCCGATGGCGTGGATTCGTCCGGCGGGCAGAAAGAATACGTCGCCCTCGCTGACGGTGTATTGGGCGAGTGCCTCGCAGATGGTGTCATTCTCCACCATGTGTTTATACTCGTCGGGTGTGATTTTCTTCCGCAGTCCGCAGTAGAGCTTGGCATCGGGCGCAGAGTCCATGATATACCACATTTCGGTTTTTCCGCGCTCCTTGCCCTGACGATGCGCTATTTCGTCGGTGGGATGCACCTGTATGCTCAGGTCTTGGCGTGCGTCGATGAACTTGATAAGCAACGGAAACTCGTTGCCGAAACGGCTGTAGTTCTGGCGGCCCACCAGCTTTTCGCCTTGCAGGCTGACCAGCTGGTTGAGGCTTTTTCCGGCCATGGGGCCGTTGGCCACTTGAGTCTCGTTGTCTTTCACACCTGAAATTTCCCAACTCTCTCCAACCTGTTGTTGCCGGCTGTCGAGATGTTTGAAGGGAATGATTTTGTCGCCGCCCCAGATTGTTGTTTTTAGTAGGGGCTTAAATTTGTACATAGTAGTTTTCGTTTTATTAAATATTGAGTTTCAGTAATATTCTTGGTGTTCTATGTGTTCTGTTTGATTGTGACTGTCTTGATAGGCAGATTACTAAATTAGTTGTCTTTCCAGAATGAGGGAGTGAAGAGCACCACTACGGTGAAAATCTCCAGACGTCCCATGAGCATGAGTGCCGAAAGCATCCATTTGACACCACCTGGCAGAATGCCCCACGACATGGTGGGACCGATTTCCAGACCCAGCGTGGGTCCCACGTTGCTGGCGCAGCTGATGGATATGGTGATGGAGTTGGTGCTGTCAACCCCCATGAGAATCATGCAGAAATAGGTGAACAGGCACAGCAGCATGTAGGCCGTAAGGAAAGCCAGCAGCGTCACCTGCGAGGAGTAGGGGATGTTGTTGTCGTTCACTTTCACAGGCAATACGGCGCGTGGATGGAGAATGCGCCGGATTTCGTTTTTCAGAATGGTGAGCACCATCACGCTGCGGATGCACTTGAAACCACCGCTGGTGGAGCCCGAGCAGGCTCCCATGAACATGCAGATGCTCAGTATCACCCACGTGATGTGGTGCCACTTGGCGGCATCGTCGTTGAAGATGCCCGTGGTGGTGGTGAACGAAATCACCTGGAACAGTCCCACCCTGATGGCGTCGGCCAGTTTGTAGCCGTTGTCGTTCACCAGCAGCACAACAATGGCAGCCGTGGCGACGAACACCATCAGCACGTAGAGCCTGAACTCAGAATTTTTGAAAAACTGTCTGATGCGCCCCTTGAAAAGGGTGGTGTAGAGCAGGGTGAAGCTGGTTCCCGAAAGAAACATGAAGATGATGGCCGTGTAGTCGATGTAGGGGTTGTGGAAATAGCCCGTACTGGCGTTGTGGGTGGCAAATCCGCCGGTGGCCGTAGTGGTCATGGCATAGTTCAGACAGTCGAACAGGCCCATGCCCGACACGTAGTAGCAGATGGCGCAAGCGATGGTGAGCACCAGATAAATGCTCCAAATCCATTTGGCCGTGGTGCTCAGCCGGGGGTGCATCTTGGCGCGAATGGGCCCCGTGGCCTCGGCCGAGAACACCTTCACGTTGCCGCCCACCAGCGAGGGGATAATGGCGATGGTGAAGAAAACAATTCCCAGTCCGCCTATCCATTGGGTCATGGTGCGCCAGAACAGCAGCCCGTGGGGCAGACATTCCACATCGTCGAGAATGCTGCAGCCCGTTGTGGTGAATCCCGAGATGGTTTCGAAATATGCGTCGGTGAAATTGGTGATATAGCCACTGATGATGAAAGGCAGAGCGCCGTAGAAACTGAAAATAATCCACGTGAGCGTCACCAGCAGATAAGCTTCGCGACGACCGAGCGAGTTTTCGGAGTTGCGGCCCATATAACGGAAGAGAATGCCGCCAAGAACTGTGAGAATAACCGATGTGATGAAAGCCAGCGAGTCGTCGTCTTTCAGGTAGAGGGCCATTCCCATGCAGATAGACATCATGGCTGCTTCGATGTAAAGCAGCGTCCCGATGATTTTGTATATTATCTTGAAGTTCAGCATGGCTTCTTCTGAAGGGTTGTGACGGTATCAGTATTTGAAAAACTTCTCAATTTTGGTCATGTTGATGTTATGGCAGAACACCACCACCGAGTCGCCAGCCTCTATCTGGGTACCACCGCTCACCAACTGTCCTTCGCCGTTGCGCACAAGTCCGCCAATGGTGGCTCCCTTGGGCAACCCCAGCTCAAACACCCGCTTACGGGTGACTTTCGAGTCGGGTTGGGCAGTAAATTCAGCCACGTCGGCGTTGGCCGACATCAGGAATCGTATGTTGTTAACGTCGGCATCGAGCATCATCTGGTAGATGTAGCTGGCAGCCAAGGCTTTCTTGTTAATGATGGTACCAATGTCCAGACTCTCGGCCATGTCCACGTAGTCGAAGTTCTCCACCATGGCCACGGTTTTCCTCACACCCAGCCGCTTGGCCGTGAGGCAGGCCAGAATGTTGGTCTCGGCGTTGCCCGTCAGAGCCACGAAAGCCTGGGTGTTTTTGATGCCTTCTTCGTTGAGCAACGACAGGTCGCGCCCGTCGCCGTGAATCACCATCACGCGGTCGGTGTCAATCAGTTCGTTGATGCGCTCGCAACGGGCCTCGTTCTCTTCGATGATTTTCACGTTCATGTATTCGGGTATCATGGCCGTGGCGCGGATGGCCGTAGCTCCACCGCCCATAATCATCACGTTCTTCACATCTACGTAGTGCTCCTTGCCCACAATCTTGCGGATGTAGGGAATATAGGTGCGGGTGGTCATAAAATAGGCCAGGTCGTTGAGCTTCAGCACGTCGTCGCCACGCGGAATGATGGTTTCGCCATTGCGCTTTACGGCCACGATGTGGTAGGGCGACTCGGGCTTGCAGAGGTCCTTCAGCGGCTCGTTCAGAATTTCGCAGGTGTCGCGCAGTTTGATGCCCAGCATGATGAGCGCGCCGTCGTGAACGTCCCAGCGTTGGCGCACCCACGACATTTTGAGTCCGCTGGCAATGTCGCGCGCGGCAAGGTTTTCGGGGTAGATGAGCGATGTGATGCCCACTTTCTCGAATACGGCGTTCAGTTTGGGGTCGGTGTATTCGTAGTTGTCCACCTTGGCCACGGTGCGCTTGGCACCCAAGCCTTTGGCCAGCATGCACGAGTTCATGTTGAGGTTCTCGTCGGGTGTTACGGCAATAAACAGGTCGGCTCCACTCACGCCGGCCTCTTTTAGTGTACGTACGCGCGAGGCCGAGGCCTGAATGGTCATCAGGTCGTAGTCGCTGCTGATGCTCGACAGGCGTTCCTCGTCGGAGTCTATCAGCACGGTGTCGTGATTGTTTCTTGAGAGGAGCTTGGCCAAATGGGTTCCGATGGCGTAAGCACCGACGATGATGATTTTCATGGCTGTTGGGTGTTTAGTGTTGGGTGTTGGGGGGGGAGGGCGAGCAGTTGGTCGATGGTCTGGCGTATGCTGTTGTTATCGATGCCCACAATGGTTCTGAGCTCGCCAATGGTGCCGTGTTCCACAAAGTGGTCGGGCAGCCCCAGACGTTTCACCACGGGCTGATAGCCGTGGTCGTTGAGCCATTCGAGCACAGCCGAACCAAAGCCGCCGTTGCGCACTCCGTCCTCGATGGTGATGATGCGGCTGAACCGCCGTCCTACCTCGTGGAGCAGCTGCTCGTCGAGCGGTTTCACAAACCGCATGTCGTAGTGGGCCACTTTGCTCTGAGCCGCTCCTTTGGGGCTTTCTTGCTCCATTTGGCCGATGATGCTTTCCACATCGTTGCCAATAGGCCCCACGGTGAGCACGGCCACATCAGTGCCCTCGTGCAGGCAGCGGCCTTTGCCGACGGTTATTTCTTCCAGCGGGCACTGCCAGTCCACTTTCACGCCGTTTCCACGCGGATAGCGTATGACGAAGGTGCCCTTGTCGGGCAATTGGGCTGTGAACATCAGCCGCCGCAGCTCGTGCTCGTCCATGGGCGCGGCGATGGTGATGTTGGGTATAGGGCGCAGGGCAGCCAGGTCGAAGGCACCATGGTGCGTCGGACCGTCTTCGCCCACCAGTCCGGCGCGGTCGAGACAAATGACGACGGGCAAATTGAGCATGGCCACATCGTGGATGATGTTGTCGTAGGCGCGCTGGGCAAAAGCACTATAGATATTGCAGAAGGGCTGCAGGCCGTCTTTGGCCATTCCGCCCGAGAAGGTGATGGCGTGCCCCTCGGCAATTCCCACGTCGAAGGTGCGGTTGGGCATGGCCTTCATCATAATGTTCATCGAGCAGCCTGTGGGCATGGCGGGCGTAACGCCCACGATGCGCGGATTCTGGCGTGCCAGCTCGAGCAGCGTGTGGCCAAACACATCCTGGTATTTGGGTGGTTCGTTGGCGGCGTTGCTCACCTGCCGCTCGCCTGTGACGGCATCAAATTTGCCGGGTGCGTGCCATACGGTGGCCTGCTTTTCGGCGGGCTCGTAGCCTTTGCCCTTTACCGTGTGCAGGTGGAGCAGTTTGGGGCCTCGCATGTTTTTCAGCTGCCGCAGCATGCGCACCAGCCCCTCTACGTTGTGCCCGTCGAAAGGCCCAAAGTAGCGGATGTTCATGCCTTCGAAAATGTTCTGCTGATGGGATATGGCCGACTTCAGTGCGTTGCTCAGGCGGATGAGCCCCTTTCGGCGGTCGTCGTTCATCATGCCGCGCGACTTGAGCCAGTTGGCAGCCTTAAAACGCAGCGAATTGTAGGTTTCGTTGGTATTGAGGTTGAGCAGGTATTGTTTCATGCCACCCACCGAGCGGTCGATGCTCATGTTGTTGTCGTTGAGAATGATGAGCAGGTCGTTGGGCGACGACGAGGCGTTGTTGAGGCCCTCGAAAGCCAGTCCGCCGCTCATGGCACCGTCGCCGATGACGGCCACCACGTGGCGTTTGCGAACATCCTCGGGCTGACGGCCGCCGTCGCTGCTGCGTTCCACCTTGTTGGCCACAGCCATGCCGAGGGCAGCCGAGATGGAGTTTGAGGCATGGCCGCACACAAAGGTGTCGTAAGGGCTTTCCTCGGGCGAGGGGAAGGGACGTATGCCGTGCAGTTTGCGGTTGGTACAGAAGTCTTCGCGGCGGCCAGTAAGTATCTTGTGTCCGTATGCCTGATGGCCCACATCCCATACGATGCGGTCTTCGGGGGTGTCATAGACGTAGTGCAGTGCTACGGTGATTTCTACGACCCCCAGACTCGAAGCCAGATGGCCCGGATTGACAGCCAGTTCGTCAACAATGTCGTCGCGCAGCTCCCGGCACACTTCGGGCAGTTGCTCCACCTTGAGCTTGCGCAGGTCGGCGGGCGTGTTGATTTCGCTGAGCAATCGGTATTTCTTCTTGTCTGTCATCTGCAGTTGTTCTTGTTCAATGTGTTTCCCATTGGCCCGTTTCTCTTGTTTGAGAGCGGGGCAACTATGTTTATAACCTTGCAAAGATACAATTTTCTTGGCGAGGTGCAAAACAATTTGGCGAAAATCGCACATCCGAGGCTATTTCTTTGCTTTTTTCTTTGCCTGTTGCCGAAAACTTCGTACCTTTACCCGCTCATAAAGCAGCGGCCCGGCTCATGGCTCACTCGGCATTTGCGTTCGAGCGGGCTGCTGTCATGGATGAGAAAACAACTTTTATGTCGGCAAACTCAGAAAACAGCAAACGAATCGCTAAAAACACGCTCATGCTCTATGCGCGCATGCTGCTGCTCATGGTTATCAGCCTCTACACGAGCCGCGTCATTCTGCATGCGCTGGGTGTCATCGATTACGGTGTTTACAATGTGGTGGGCGGTTTTGTTGGCATGTTTTCGGTGGTGTCGCACTCGGTTTCGGCATCCATCAGCCGTTTTCTTACTTTCGAACTGGGCCGTAAGGAAAACTCGCGGCTGAGCGAGGTGTTTGCGGCAGCCATCACCATCCAGCTCTTCATTTCGGCCATCATCGTGGTGCTGGCCGAGACGGTGGGGTTGTGGTTCCTGACCAACAAAATGGTGATTCCGCCTGAGCGCATGACGGCAGCCTACTGGGTGTTCCATCTTTCGGTGGCCACCTTTGCCCTGACGCTGGCCACCATGCCCTACCGTGCAGTCATCATTGCCCACGAGCGCATGTCGGCCTTTGCCTATATCACCATTGTCGATGGAGTAATGAAACTGGTCATCGCCTTTGCCATACAGGCCTCGCCCGTCGATAGGCTGGTGTTTTATGCCATACTGATGGCGCTGGTCACCGTGATGCTTCGTGCCGTCTATGGATGGTACTGCAGCCGGCATTTCAAGGAGTGCGTCTATCGGCTGTCGCGCGACCGCCGGCTGATAGGCGAGATGTTCAGCTTTGCAGGCTGGAACTATATTGGTGCCACGGCCGCCGTGCTGCGCGACCAGGGCGGCAACGTGGTCATCAATCTGTTTGCCGGACCGGCGGTGAATGCCGCCCGTGGCGTGTCGATGTCGGTCAACCGTGCCGTGCGCGGCTTTGTCTCGAACTTTATGACAGCTCTTAATCCGCAAATCACCAAGTCGTATGCCTCGGGCGACTACGACTACATGATGCGGCTGCTTTATCAGGGCGCACGCCTGTCGTTCTACATGCTGCTGCTGCTTTCGCTGCCTATACTGCTCAACACCCACTATGTGCTCGACTTGTGGCTCAAACGAGTGCCCGACCACTCCGTGCTGTTCACCCAGCTGGTGCTGGTGTTCACCATGAGCGAGAGCATCTCCCATCCGCTCATCACGGCGCAGCTGGCCACGGGCCGCATTCGCGACTATCAGCTGGTGGTGGGCGGGCTGAACATGCTCAATCTGCCCGTTTCCTACGTTCTTTTGCGCATGGGGTGTATTCCCGAAACGGTGATGGTGGTGGCCATTGTTATATCGCAGATTTGTTTCTTGGCGCGCATCTACATGCTGCGCGGCATGATACACCTGCGCGCCGGCGAGTATCTGCGCCGCGTGTGGCTCAATGTGGTCGTGGTGTCGCTGCTGTCGATGCTGGTGCCGTTGTTGGTTGTACGGCTGCTGCCTGGCGAGAGCTTCGTGCGTTTTCTGCTGGTGTCGGTGGTGTGTGTGACGTGTACCTCTTTGGTCATCTATTTTGTTGGCTGTTCTGACGACGAACGGACATTTGTGAAAAATAAAACCCGCCAACTCAGAAAACAACTCTTCTCACGATGATAAAAATCACCCGTCCCCAGGATTGCTGCGGCTGCACTGCCTGTCAGAGCGTTTGCCGCCACGAGGCCATCACCATGCACCCCGATGGCCTGGGGTTTCTCTATCCTCGGGTCGATGCGTCGCGCTGTGTGGATTGCGGACGGTGCGAGCAGGTGTGCGCGTTTCATGAAGGCTACGATGTGAGTGGCCATTTTGCTGAGCCCAGGGCCTATGCCGCCCGTCATGTTTCTGACGACGAGGTGATGAAAAGCCGTAGTGGCGCGGTGTTTGCTGCCCTTAGCGATGAGGTGCTAGCCCGTGGCGGAGTGGTTTATGGCGCGGGTTACGAAGGGCATTTCCGCGTGGTTCACAAACGTGCTGTTACGCGCGAGGAACGCGACGAGATGCGCGGCAGCAAATACGTTCAGAGCGACCTGACGGGCGTTTTTCCGCAGGTGCAGCGCGATTTGGAGGCCGGTTTGGCGGTGCTGTTCACAGGAACAGCCTGTCAGACAGCCGGACTTCGTGCTTTCTTGGGCCACAAATGGGCTGATAGCCAGCAGTTGCTGCTGGTTGACATCGTCTGCCACGGTGTGCCGAGCCCATACGTTTGGCGTGACTATCTTGCGCTGATGGAGCGCAAGGCTGGTGTGAGGTTTTCGCAGGTGGATTTCCGCGACAAACGGCGTTTCGGATGGCGCGCCCACCGCGAGACGTTCGAGGGCGAGGGCAGGGTGGTCAGTTCCGATGCCTTTAAATACCTGTTCATGCGCAACTACACCGAGCGCTATTCGTGTTTTGCCTGCCCGTTTAAGAATTTCCACCGGCCGTCGGACATCACCTTTGGCGATTTCTGGGGGTGGGAGCGTACTGCGCCTGCGCTTAATGCCGACGACCGCGGTTGTTCGCTCGTGTTGGTGAACACGCCGCGGGGCGAACGCTGTCTGAATGCCGTTTCTTCGCAACTGCAACTCGTTGAGGCTCAGTTGAACAACTGCGCCCAGCCTGCTCTTGAACGCAACTACAACGGCTACCGCCACCGTCGCATCTTCGAACGTGCCTATCGTCGTTTCGGACTTCGATATGCTCTTTGGCGCTTCGGCAATCACAGCTGGTTGCACCGCGTCAGGAAGTTGCTGAAATAGTTGTTGGCTCGGTGCTTTTCAGCTGTTGCAGAGTGTATATGTGTATTTGAATTTATTTTACATATTTCTGTCGGGTTTTTGTTTCGTTCTGGCGCCAAAAACTGCGTTTTTCTTGGTCTTGACGCCTTTATCCATTGCACAAATATTGTAAGATTGTGCAATTCTTGTTTTGGCTTATCAAATTGCTTGCACATATTCTCGATTTTGTGCATTTAATTTGGCTGCTCAAAGGCAAAATTTTTCTCCCCGTGAAAAGGAGAAAAATGAATAACGTCGTGAGATATTTTTTTATCTCTCGACGATACAAAATCAATATCGCGAGTAATTTCTGTAAACGCTTGATAATGTGTGTTTTGTGCAAAACGTAGTTTTTCGCGTATTTGGCTGAAAAAAGTTTTCGGTGGGTTTGACACGCCTTCTTACCCTACATAAATTGGGAATTTTTTGTACAGAATACAGCGTTTTATGGCGTGTGTGCAATGATTACGGGAGGGCAGTACAGGGGCGAAAGAGCAGATGCGCTGCATCAGCCTACGGCAAGGCCGATTGCTTGTCGCAAGGCGGGAAAGTGCTGCTGAAAGAAGGCTGTTTCCTGACTGTTGTTTGCTGCCCCTGGCGTTAGTAGCCCGTTATTGGTGTGCCCTTTACGTTTTTATGATAATAAAAAAAGTGAATTATTTTGCTGAATCGACAATAATCATTACCTTTGCACCCGCAATTAGACGAATAGTACGAATCTGCGAGCATAGCAGAAATCAAAACAATAACATGACAGAATAACTTGCTAAGTTTTTTTTTATAAAGAAAACTGCCAAACGGATGCTACAGATGTGACAAACAGTAACGATTTTTCTGCAACTGTCGCCTGTAGGATGTGTTAGCTTGTTTTAATGCAGTATTTGTAATGTGTGTTTTTTTTGAATGCTCCTAAGCGGATGCAAGGCTAAGAGATAATGCGTTTTTGATGGTGTGCAACTCTTTACCCAGCTTTTCTACAGATAGTTGGCAACATTGTTGTTTCTTTTTCGCATCGCCTTGTATCCTCCTGTACTTTCACTATAAAAGATTCATTTTTTGTTCCCTTTCATCAGTTTATGTCTATTTTCAAAGATAAAACGCTTATGATTACGGGCGGCACTGGCTCGTTTGGCAACGCTGTGCTGCGCCGTTTTGTGAATACCGACATTCGCGAGATACGCATATTCTCGCGCGACGAGAAGAAACAGGACGACATGCGCCACGAGTATCAGGCAATGTTCCCCAAAGAAGCGCACAAAATAAAGTTTTATATCGGCGACGTGCGTTCATTGGAAAGTGTGCGCTCGGCCATGCCCGGCACCGACTATATCTTCCATGCGGCGGCACTGAAACAGGTGCCCTCGTGCGAGTTCTTTCCCATGGAGGCCGTGCGCACGAACATCATCGGCACCGACAATGTGCTGACGGCTGCCATCGAGCAGGGTGTGAAGTCGGTGATTTGTCTTTCTACCGACAAGGCCGCCTATCCCGTCAACGCCATGGGCATCACCAAGGCCGTGGAGGAGAAAGTGGCCGTGGCCAAGGCGCGCCAATGTGACCCCAACCGCACAAAAATCTGCTGCACACGCTACGGCAATGTGATGTGCTCGCGCGGCTCGGTCATACCCCTTTGGATTGACCAAATACGCCATGGACTGCCCGTCACCGTGACCGAACCTAGCATGACACGATTCATCATGTCGCTCGACGAGGCCGTGGATCTGGTGCTCTTCGCCTTCGAACATGGTGAGAGTGGCGACATCCTGGTGCAAAAAGCACCAGCCTGTACCATACAGACGCAGGCCGAGGCAGTTTGTGAACTGTTTGGTGGCAAGAAGGAAGATATCAAGGTGATTGGCATCCGTCATGGTGAGAAGATGTACGAGACGCTGCTCACCAAAGAAGAGTGCTCGAAAGCCATTGACATGGGCAACTTCTTCCGTGTGCCGGCCGACAACCGCGACCTGAACTACGACAAATACTTCACTCAGGGCAACATGGAGCGTGCCACCATCGAGGAGTTTAACTCTAACAACACCCGCCGCCTGAACCTGCAGGAAACCAAGGAAAAGATTGCCTCATTGGAGTATATCCAGAACGAGCTGGCTCGTGTTTGATTAGGTCACACGGATATCACAGAAATCACAGAGTTTTAAAGGATTGCTTCTACCATAACATGACCGATAATGAAATAACATACGAAATAAGAGGAGCTATATACGACGTGTATAAGGCTCTTGGCCCAGGATTGTTAGAGTCGGTTTATGAAGAAGTGTTGGTTTTTGAGTTGGAACAGCGTGGACTCAATGTTGAGCGACAAAAACATGTGCCAATTTCTTATAAAGGGAGTGTCTTGAAAACTGAATTAAGGCTCGACTTGCTTGTTGAGGGTAGAGTTATCGTTGAGCTAAAGTCGGTAGAGGAAATGAAAAGAGTTTTTGGAAAACAACTACTGACTTATTTGAAACTGATGAATCTTCATGTTGGGATTCTCGTAAACTTCAATACAGACAATATTTTGGATTCTATGCATCGCATAGTCAATTGATTTCCGTGATTTCTGTGATTTCAGTGTGAAAATTATATTCGATCTGTGTGAGATAAAGAAATGAAAATTTTAGTAACTGGAGCCAAAGGCTTTGCAGGAAAGAACCTGTATGCATCGCTGAAGAGCATTCAGGAAGGCAAAGACCGTACACGCCCGAACTTGCAAATCGACGAGGTAATGGAGTTTGATATCGACACCAACCCGTCGCTGCTCGACTCATATTGCCGTGAGGCTGATTTCGTGTTCAATCTGGCGGGCGTGAACCGTCCCAAAGACGCCAAGGAGTTCATGGAAGGCAACTTCGGCTTTGCCTCCACGCTGCTCGACACGCTGAAGCGCCATGACAACACTTGCCCTGTGATGCTCGCCAGTTCACAACAGGCCTCACTGACAGGCCGTTTTGGCAACAGCGAGTATGGGCGCAGCAAGAAAGCCGGTGAGGACCTGTTCCTGCGCTATCAGGAGGAAACAGGTGCCAAGGTGCTGGTGTATCGTTTCCCGAACCTCTTCGGCAAGTGGTGCCGACCGAACTACAACTCCGCCGTGGCTACTTTTTGCAACAACATTGCCAACGGACTGCCCATACAGGTGAACGACCCAAATGTGGAGTTGGAGTTGCTGTATATCGACGACCTCGTGACGGAAATGCTCGACGCACTCGAAGGACATGAACATCGTTGTGAGTTCGACGGACTGGAAGTGGTTCCACTACCTGCAGACAGCAAAGATACAGCAGACAGTGCAGACAAACAGCAAAATCCACGAAATCTCCTACATCCGCGAAATCAGCGTACCGACGCAATCGGCAGATATTGCTACTGCCCTGTCACGCACAAAGTGACTCTTGGGCGCATTGTGGAGCTGATTAATCTATACAATGAGCAACGGCAGACGCTGGTGATGCCAGAAATACCCGCTTATTCGTTCGAAAAGAAACTCTATTCCACCTTCCTGAGCTATCTGCCCAAGGAGAAGGTGGCTTTTCCTTTGAAAATGAATGTTGACGACCGAGGTTCGTTCACCGAACTGCTGAAAACAGCCAATTGCGGACAGTTCAGTGTCAACATCTCGAAGCCCGGCATCACAAAAGGACAGCACTGGCACCACACCAAGTGGGAGTTTTTCATCGTTGTCAGCGGTCACGGACTGATTCAGGAACGTAAAATTGGCACAGACGAAGTCATTGAGTTTGAAGTGTCTGGCAACAAGATAGAAGCCGTACACATGCTCCCAGGCTACACGCACAACATCATCAATCTCTCCGACACCGAAAACCTCGTCACGGTAATGTGGGCCAATGAGCCCTTCGACCCCAATCACCCCGATACTTTCTTCGAAAAAGTGTAATTACGAACACGGATTCTTAGGATGCACACGGATTAATAATTGTCTTGGCTCAATATAATCTTGGCAATCAAGGTGCTTCAGATTATATGACATGTTGATATATAGCGATTTAAGTTACAACATTATAGGAGCTGCATTCCATGTATACAATAAATTGGGACATGGTTTTCTTGAGGCAGTTTATCAAGAAGCACTTGAAATAGAATTCCAAAGGCGTGGAATTCCATTCGAACGCGAGAAAGAGTTGAGAATAATATACGATGGAGTAGAATTGAAGCAAATGTACAAAGCAGATTTCGTATGCTATGAGAAAATAATTGTAGAACTGAAGGCGGTAAGTGCATTAGATGATGCTCACCGTTCTCAGGTTTATAACTATCTTCATGCTACTGGCTTCAAATTAGGTTTGCTCTTCAATTTCGGGTGCTCGCATGTACTTGAAAAAGAAAGAATAGTTGTTTAACGACCATTGTTTATTTTAAGGCATAATAGAAATCCGTTCAATCCGAGAAATCCGTGTTCAAAAACAATTAAATATGAGTGGTTTTAAAAACAATGGCAAGCTGAAGCTGCTTATCATCGTAGGCACCCGCCCGGAGATTATCCGCCTGGCAGCGGTTATCAACAAGTGCCGTCAGTATTTCGATACCCTTCTGGCCCACACCGGTCAGAACTACGACTACAACCTCAATGGCGTGTTTTTCCGCGACCTGAAGCTCGCCGATCCCGACATTTATATGAATGCCGTGGGCGACGACCTTGGCGCTACGATGGGTAACATCATCGACAAATCGTACAAGGTGATGGTAGAGACAAAACCCGATGCCGTGCTGGTGCTGGGCGACACCAATTCGTGCCTCTCGGTGATCGGCGCCAAGCGCCTGCACATCCCCATCTTCCATATGGAGGCAGGCAACCGCTGCAAGGACGAGTGTCTGCCCGAGGAGACCAACCGCCGCATCGTTGACATCATCAGCGACGTGAACATGGCCTACTCGGAGCACGCCCGCCGCTATCTGGCCGAGTGTGGACTGCCCCGCGAGCGTACCTACGTTACCGGCTCGCCCATGGCCGAGGTACTCCATCAGAATCTCGCAGAGATTGAGGCATCCGACATTCACAGCCGTCTCAGACTGGAGAAAGGAAAATATATTTTGCTTTCTGCCCACCGTGAAGAAAACATCGACACAGAGAAAAACTTTCTGTCGCTTTTCACCGCCATCAACCGTATGGCAGAAAAATACGACATGCCCATTCTCTACAGTTGCCATCCGCGCAGCCGTAAGCGTTTGGAGACGAGCGGTTTCCAGCTTGACCCACGCGTCATCCAGCACGAGCCTCTCGGTTTTCATGACTATAACTGCTTGCAGATGAACGCCTTTGCCGTGGTCAGCGATAGTGGCACCCTTCCCGAAGAATCCTCGTTCTTCACCAGTATTGGCCATCCCTTCCCCGCCATCTGCATCCGCACCAGCACCGAACGCCCTGAGGCCCTCGACAAAGCCTGCTTTATCATTGCCGGCATTGATGAGCACTCTCTTCTTCAGGCCGTCGATACAGCCGTCACCCTCAACCAAAACGGTGACTACGGCATCCCTGTTCCCGATTACATCGAAGAAAATGTCTCCACCAAAGTGGTGAAAATCATCCAGAGCTACACGGGAATCGTGAACAAAATGGTGTGGCGTAAAGAATTATAGTAAGAAGACTATAAGTTGTAAGTCGTAAAAAATATAATCAAGGTGTTCAATTTAGATAAATTCATCTCCGATAGCGTCACGTTTCGTACACAGAGTATGTTTGCCGCTGATATAGAGGCAAACAAAGAAACACTTACTAAAGAGATAAAAGGTAAGAAGGTCTGTGTCATTGGTGGGGCCGGTTCTATTGGCTCCAGCTTTATCAAGGCAGTACTGCGCTTTGAACCAAAGAGCGTAGTTGTTGTTGACCTCAACGAGAACGGGCTTGCAGAGCTCGTTCGTGATGTGCGTTCATCAAACGGGTTATATGTCCCCGATGAGTTTCGTTGCTATACGCTGAACTTCGCTGATCCTATTTTCGAGCGAATCTTCCGCGAGGAGAATGGTTTTGATATCATGGCCAATTTCTCTGCCCATAAGCATGTCCGTTCTGAGAAAGACCGCTACAGCGTGCAGGCACTCATTGAGAACAACGACATCAAGGCTAAGCGTTTGATGGACTTGCTGACGGTCTATCCGCCCAAGCATTTTTTTTGTGTCTCCACCGACAAGGCTGCTAACCCCGTCAACATCATGGGAGCCAGCAAGCGCATCATGGAAGATCTCGTCATGGCCTACAATGATAAGTTCAAGGTGACTACAGCCCGTTTTGCCAACGTTGCCTTCAGCAACGGCTCCCTGCCTGATGGGTGGCTCCACCGCTTGCAGAAGAAGCAACCACTGGCTGCTCCTTTAGATGTGCGACGCTATTTCGTTTCGCCTGAAGAAAGTGGCCAGATTTGTATGCTGGCTTGCATCCTTGGCAAGGGTGGCGAAGTGTTCTTTCCGAAGTTGGGCGAGGACCAGATGCTTACCTTCAGCAGCATATGTGACAGTTTCGTCACCGCCAACGGCTTGGAGAAACACGAATGCTCCTCTGATGCCGAAGCCAAACAAATTGCAGCGGGAATAAAATTCTCCCCTACGGGGGGAGATTTAGAGGGGGCTTATCCTGTCGTCTATTTCACCTCCGACACCACTGGCGAGAAAGCCTACGAAGAATTCTACGTCCCTGGCGAGAAGATCAATATGGAACGTTTCCAAGCCCTTGGTGTAGTTGAGGAAACCACCCGTCGTCCCATGGCCGAAGTGAATACTTTCTTTGATGAATTGGAATCCATCTTCCACAGTGACGACTTCACCAAAGCCCAGGTCGTGGAGGCAATAAAACACTTTTTGCCCAACTTTCAACATGAAGAAACTGGGAAAAACTTAGATCAGAAAATGTAAAATATACAAATATGGCTTACAATATTCCTTTATTTAATTTAAACTTTGATGAGCGCGAGGCACAAGCCGCCTATGACACCATCAAGTCTGGTTGGATTTCTACGGGTCCGAAGAATGCGGAGCTGGAGCAAATGTTCATCGACATGTGGGGTGTGAAATACGCCGTCAGCATGTCTAACTGCACAAGTTCCCTGCATACAGCTTGCATGGTGTGTGGTTTTGGTCCTGGCGATGAAGTCATCTGTCCGTCGCTGACGTTTGCCGCCTCTTGCAACTGTATCCGTTATGTTGGTGCCACACCTGTCTTTGCTGATATCGTTGGCCCAGACCATATCAATATCGATCCTGCCGACATTGAGCGCAAGATAACTCCTCGCACTAAAGGCATCGTTGTAGTCCATATGGCAGGCTTCCCTGCAAAGATGGATGAAATCATGGCTGTTGCCAAGAAGCATAATCTTAAGGTAATTGAAGATGCCTGCCACGGACCGTTGTCAGAGTATAAAGGTCAGAAACTAGGAACGATTGGCGACTGCGCCTCTTTCTCCTTCTTCTCAAATAAGAACATCTCTACAGGCGAAGGTGGCATGTTCATTACCAACAACGAAGAGATGGCAGCTAAAGCCCGCCTTATCCGCAGTCACGGCATGAGTACTATGAGCTACCAACGTGCCAGCGGTCATGCCACTGAGTATGATATAACCTGCTTGGGCTACAACTTCCGTATGGACGACATCCGTGCAGCCATCGCCATTGAACAGCTGAAGAAGCTCCCTGGTGACCTAGAGACCCGTATCAAGGTGCGCAAGCAGTATGTGGACCGCCTGAGCAAAATAGACGGTGTGGTTGTTCCGTTTGCTGATAACACTGAGTTTGTAAGCAATTATATCATGCCCGTCGTGCTACTGAACAGCACAAAGGAACGTCGCAACAAGATCCGCGAGTATATCCATGCTGCCGGCATCCAAACCAGCGTCCACTATCCTGCAGCCCACAAGTTCTCCACCTTCGCAGAACTCGGAGCCGTACTGCCACAGACTGAATATGTCACAGACAACGAAATTACCCTTCCGATGTATGCAGCCCTCACCGAAGAACAGGTGAACTTCATTTGTGATACGTTTGAAAAGGCAATAAAAGAAATCCGATAGATGTATCAAAATAAGAAAGCAGTTCTAATCTTTGGTTGCGGCCCTCTCCAGAAGTCGATTATCAATCGGGCAAAATTGATGGGACTATACACCGTGGGCATTGATCCCTGCGAGGATGCTACTTGCAGGAATGATGTCGATGCCTTTGAGGTGGTCGGTGGTCAGGACTATGAGGGCACTTGTGCTGTAGTGGAGAAATACGGCATCGATGCCATTGTCACCGCTGCTACAGATAAGCCTCTGGTCATGATGGCTCGTATTGCCGAGAAGTATGGTTTCCCCTTTTATTCAGTAGAGACCGCTCAGTGGAGCACCGACAAGTTCCAGATGAAGCTGCGGTTCATGGAGGGTGGTGTACCTTGTGCTAAAGGCCGCTTAGTGAAGAGTGCTGCTGAGGTGGAAGATTTCGAATATCCCGTCATCGTAAAACCTCGCGACAATTCCGGAAGTCGTGGCGTGAAACTCTGCCGCAACAAAGAGGAACTGGAACAGTCGATGGCTGAAGCCCTGGAGTATTCCAAGCTGGACTCTGTGCTGGTTGAGGAGTTTATCGAAGGCCCGGAATACAGCATCGAAGCTTTACATTACAATGCCATTAGCCATTCACCCTTAGCCATTAGCGGCAACGAGCCAACTGCCAACAGCCAACAGCCAAGGGCTAAAGTAATACAGTTCACAGAAAAGAAAACAACGGAATTTCCGTATAATGTGGAGTTAGGCCATATTCAGCCTGCAAACATATCAGAGGAAAACAAACAGAAAATCCGAGAGATTATTTCAAAGATAGGTGCTGCCCTCCACTTCGAGAATTGTCCTTCACATACAGAATTGAAAATCAACGACCGTGGAACCTTCATCATCGAGACAAGCCCTCGTCTGGGTGGCGACTATATTACTTCAACGCTGACACCTCTTTCTACTGGGGTCAATATGGAAGATGAACTCTTAAAGATTGCTCTTGGAGAACAAATTAATCCCCAACCAGAGCAAATACAATTTTCCGGTGTTCGTTTCTTTGCTTTCGAAGAGGGAAGCGCCATCAAACACGTACCCGATGTGGAATTTGTAAAAAACTGGCCCCATGTGGTTGATTTCTCAGCCTGAACAGATATGGTCATCTGACACTTATCGCAGGAAATAGGGAGTCCATAGAGGATGCTTTTGACAAGTATGAGAAGGCTATTATGGAGAAGTGTTTAAATGAGTGATAGTAATGGAGCAGAAGATTATAGCTATCATAGGTGCTGGTGAAGGTGCACTCCCCATTATCAAGGCTGCAAAGGAAATGGGCGTAACAGTAGTCGCATACGGAAGAAATGATTCTTTGGCAAAAGACCAGGTGGATTTCTTTGTAGAAGAGAATAAATTTGACATACAATTCATGGCCGACAATTGCCGAGAGTTGCATGTTAATGGTATCATACCTTCGAGCGAACTCTCAACAGAAGTTGCTGCAAGAGTAGCTCACAAAGCAGGGTTGCTTGGTAACGAGGTAGAGAATGGTTTTGGTGGTAAGAACAAATTCTTTATGCGTACAAAGGTGGCTAGTCTAACTTCTGCCAGACAACCTAAATTCCAACTCTATTCAGAAGGAATGGATATTCTCTACCCCGTGGTTGTTAAATCTGTTGATGCATGTGGTAAAAGAGGTGTCAGCATTGCGTATAATGAAGTAGACTTGGAGAAAGCAGTACAGCAGGCAAAAGAAAACTCTTCTGACGGAAGCGCACTAGTGGAAGAATACCTCAAAGGTGGACAGGAGTATTCTATCGAATGCCTATCTTACGGGAAAGGAATGCATCAGGTTGTACAGTACACAGAGAAAGAGTCAGCTGGCCCACCACATTTTGTGGAGATTGCCCACCACCAACCAGCCAACTTGTCAGATGAGATGAAGGCCAGAATAGATAGGGCCGCTTGGGATATTTTGGAAGCGCTTGGATTGAATTGTGGAATGGCTCATCTTGAAATCAAAATAATTGACAACGAAATATACTTTATTGAAGTTGGTGCTCGTGGAGGTGGAGACCATATATCAGACATCCTTACCCCTCTGAGTACAGGTTTTGATTATTACAAAGCAGCTATTGAATGCCATCTCGGCATTTATCAGCCAAAGGAGATAAAGAATAAAGCTTATACAGGTATTTATTTCCACAGCAAACAGAATGAACGCTTAAAACCTTTGTTTGAAGAAGCCAAAACCGCAGAGTGGTGTATCAAAAATACTGTTATTAAAGAAGAGTTTGACGAGGCGACAGGGAACGTGGGGGCATCAAATTCGGGATATATCATATATTGCTCTGACCATAGGATAACCATCTGAAATACATATATTATGCAAGATATTAGAGGTAAACGCTTATTGCTCTTGGGGAGCAGCGTTTGGAAAGATTTAATCAAGTCGTTTGCGGACTATTATGGAGTGAAACTCTATTTTGCTGGTCTCTATCCGGCTCCTCTTGACGACATTGTTGAGGAGTATTATCGGATTGACACGACAGACCCTGAAGTGATGATTCCTTTTGTCAAGGAGCATCAGTTCGATGGTGTCTATATGGGAGGTAGCGAGTTTATCGTGTCACACGCCTGTACGTGGATTAACGAATTGGGATTGCCCTGCTACTGCGAAAAGGAGCAGTGGGATATACTTCAAGACAAGGCTCGCTTCAAAGACCTCTGCATAGAACATGGCCTTCCTGTTGTACCAAAATTCACAATAGAACCTGATAATATTCAAGGTTCTGTCCCTGATAATGAATATCCCGTTATTACTAAGCCGACGGATGGAAGCGGCAGTAATGGGTTCTCTGTCTGTCATAATGCAGAAGAGTTAGAAAAAGGATATAAAGCAGCTGCGGAGTGTTCCCCTACAGGCTCTGTGATATGTGAAAAGTTCGTGAACAACAATGGCCTTGTTGTTTTCTTTACATTCAGCAAAGGAGAGATGCACTTCGTTATGACCGAAGACAAAACGCCGGTCAAATATGAAAAGCAAGGCTCATACGTAGCGGGCCTGTTCACTTGTCCCAGCAAGTCAGAAGCTCTTTTTAAGAGCCTTTACGAAGAGAAATTGAGACGTCTGTTTGCTTCCATTGGTATTCGTGAAGGAACGATTTGGATTGAAATATTTAAGGATGGCGACAACTTCTACTTCAATGAAGTCGGTTATAGGTATGGCGGTTCTTTTTCTTTCTATTCTGTGGACTATTTAAGTGGTATTAATCAGTTCTTTGCAGACTTATATTATGCAACAACGGGAGATAGCCAGTTGTTTGGTTTCAAGTCCTTAATTCCCGATAATATCAAAAGGGGGCTTTCGTATTGTATTTATGCTGTACATTGCAATGCGGGAACAATCGCCGAAGAAAAAGGCCTGGATGAGCTAAGGTCCAAGTATGACGATAAGATAGTTGTCGTTCCTCATCAAAAAAACATTGGAGATACAATTGTTGAAACGGGTTCTTTTGGGCAAGTCGTTTGCCTCTTTCATTTTGTATATGAAACAGATGATGACAGGAATGGAATAATTAGAGACATTCAATCATATTACCATGTTTTAGATGGTAATGGGAATGAGCTTGTCAATAACAAAATAGTCGTTTAATCCATCAATCCGTTCTCCTATAAATATAATATTTTATTCCTCTATATTATGAGCAACATTGTTATTAGGACTATTAGTCAGGAAGATGTAGCTACAATCTTCAAGGGTAAAACTGATGCTATTTTTGGAATTATTAAAGATTCTTTCAAAAAATATCTTGAGGGCAATATTATAATGCCCGATAAGATTTCTCAGATATTTGATGAAACAACCCAAAATCGTATCAACTGCATGCCCGCTACTCTTATCAACGAGAAGATATGCGGAATGAAATGGGTGTCTGTATTCCCATCTAATGCTTCCAAGGGTGTTCAAAACGTAACTGGTATCATGCTTTTGTCAGAGCTTGAGACTGGTTTTCCCATCGCAATTATAGATGGTACACTCTCAACCAAGATGCGCACTGCTGCCGTAGGATGTACAGCGGCTAAGTATCTCGCACCCTCTAAAGTGGAGACAATAGGTGTTATAGGTGCTGGAGAAGAGGCTCGTATGCATTTTACTTTGCTGAAACGCATGTTTCCAACTATTAAGGAGTGCCGCGTTTCATCCCTCAGTACAGAGATAGAGCATAGTTTTATTGACAAGTTTAAGGATATCGTTCCCGAAGTTAAGTTCATAACTTGCAACAATGATTCCCACCTCTGCGCTAGTGGAGCTGATATTATTGTGACTGCTATTAGTGGACAGTCCCCTGTACTAAAGGCCTCTGATATCACCAAAGGAGGACTTTATATCCACGTAGGTGGATGGGAAGATGAGTACGGAGTGGCTCAGAAAGCTAACAAGATTGTCTGTGACGATTGGGAAGTTGTCAAGCATCGCTCTCAGACCCTTTGCCGGATGTACAAAGAAGGGCTGTTGAAAGATGATGATATTTATGCCAATCTTTCAAATTTAATTGATGGTACAAAGGTGGGGCGAGAAAACGATGATGAATTCATCTACTTCAATTCAGTTGGACTTTCATATATTGACATCAACTTTGCTTGTTATATTTATAAAGAGGCCATTAAAAGGAATCTTGGCCAAAATGTTGTTTTGGCAGAGTCTAATTATATAGATTATGCAAATTTGATGGTCTAATTAGTGTGTTTATCAATACTATAATAAATATGGAATCTTTACGTGCAGATATTAGAGCTGATTTTGAATATTCATTAAATACGTATAATCCATCTAGGGAGAGGTGCGGAAACAACCTTAGTGAATATGATGTAATGAAGGCACACTATTTCCTGTCTGACTTTTTCTTAACTGAAGGTGAAAGTGTACGATTTGGTATTTTGAATTTTGACATGTTGTCATCTGCTGTAAGTAGGCAAAGTGTATCCTTTGATAATCAGGAAAAATGGACTACTACTTATCAAAAAATAGCAACGCTTGTATTTGGATTAACTAAGAACCATGCTTTCAATGACGGTAATAAGCGTACAGCTCTTTTGGCTATGCTTATGGCAATGAAAAATGCAAACCGGCAGGTAGATTGCCCTAAAAAAGAATTTGAAACTTTGCTGGTTCGTATAGCTGCAAATAAGTTATTACTCTATAAAGAGTATAAGAAGTACGCTAAAGAAGCAGATTCGGAAGTGCTCTTTATTGCTGATTTTATTCGGCGCAAGACAAGGAAAATTGATAAAGACTTCCACTCTCTTACCTTTGCAGAGTTTAACACAAAACTAAAAGTATTCAATGTTTGGCTTGACAATCCACAGGGGAACAACATAAACGTTTACCAGAGGAAATCCAAGAAGGTTTTCTTTGGGTTACATTCCAAGTCACAGGACGAACGCATCCTTCAGATAGGATTTAAGGGGTGGAAGCGTCAGGTGTATCCCAAAGCTGTAAAGAGTGTCTTGAATGCCGCAGGTTTGACAGCGGAGAATGGAGTGGATTCCAGAGTTTTCTATTATGGTGAGACTCCGGAATACAAACTTATAGAAGAATACTATTCTGTGCTGAAACGGTTGAAGGACAAATAGCTTTTGCCGGTGTCATATTTGCAATATTCAAGGTCTTATATTGTATGAATCAAAAGATAAAGGAACGTATCATCACCCCATTTGATACATTACTCGATGCAATGAAGCAGATGGACGAGGTGAAGGTGAAGATACTGCTCGTGTTCAACGGTGAACACTTTGAGGGGCTTATCACCATCGGCGACATTCAACGGGCCATCATCAAGAACATCGCCCTGAAAGAGCCGGTGAGCCGTATTCTGAACAAGGACAAGATCTACGGCTACCAGTCGGAAGGGGAGGAGATCATCCGCGAGAAGATGCGTCGGATGCGGGCAGAGGTGATGCCCATCCTTGACGAACAAGGTGAACTGGTGGACATATTGTTCTGGGGCGACCTCTTCAAAAAGGCAGAACTGGCCGAACGCGAGAAGATCAACCTTCCCGTGGTCATCATGGCCGGAGGCAAGGGTACTCGCCTGAAGCCCATCACCAACGTCATCCCCAAGCCCCTCGTACCTATCGGCGACAAGACCATTCTTGAGACCATACTCGACCAGTTCGAGGCGATTGGCTGTACGAAGTTCTATATGTCGGTCAACTACAAGGCTGACATTATGAAGTACTACCTCAGCCAGCTCGACCACAAATACAACATCGAGTTCTTCCAGGAGGACAAACCGCTCGGAACCATCGGCAGCGTGTCACTGCTGAAAGGCAAGATCACCACTCCGTTCTTCGTGTCAAACTGTGATATTATTAATGATCAAGATTATCGTGATGTGTATGGATATCATGTGAGTAATCATAATGATTTGACAATTGTCACTGCAGTGAAAAGCATTAAGATTCCTTATGGAGTCATTGAGACTGGCGAGAATGGTCTAATGACTGGCCTTCAGGAAAAACCTGAGCAAACCTACATGATCAATACTGGCGTTTACATTCTCAATCCAGAACTGATTGATGAAATTCCCGAACGTCAGTTCTTCCACATCACCCATCTGATGGAAAAGATCAAAGCCCGTGGTGGCCGTGTCGGCTGTTTCCCTGTGAGCGAAAATGCTTGGCGTGATATGGGCGAGTGGCCTGAGTATTTGAAAATGATAGATGTTTTATAGCAATGTCAGATGTTAACATTAAAGAAGTTGCAGCTTCTGGTATGATTTGGAATGCCCTTCAGAAATATGCTGTTTTGGGGGTAATGTTTGTGTCAAGTATCATTTTGGCGAGACTTCTCACGCCATACGATTATGGTTGCATTGGAATGCTTGAAATTTTTATAACAATAGCAACTATAATGATTGATGGGGGATTTGGTTCTGCTTTACTGCAAAAAAAACGCCCTACCCAGGAAGACTATTCAACTATCTTTTACTGGAATCTTTTTGTCTCAACAGTAATGTATATTATTCTTTTCTTATCTGCTCCAGTAATTGCAGATTTTTATAATATTGAATTGCTTTCAAGTGTTTTGAGAATTCAAGGTCTTGTGTTGTTTATAAATGCGCTTAAAATGATTCAAAGTAATCTATTGAGGAAAAAATTCCAATTTAAGCCAATGGCAATAACTGTTATCCTATCTTCCTTGATATCTGTTGTAGTAACTATTCTAATGGCTTATTTAGGGTATGGCGTGTGGTCATTAGTTGTGCAACATCTGCTAATAGCATTATTGCCAATGTTGGCATTTTGGGTGATAACAGGTTGGAAACCCTTATTTTGCTTTTCTACCAAATCATTTAAAGAGCTTTTCAATTTTGGGGGATTTATGTTTTTAACAGGGATAGTTAATACTTTATCTGACAATATTCAAGGTTTGCTAATTGGTAGAGTTTATAATCCTTCCACAATGGGATATTATACCAAAGCTAAAACTACTGAGGCATTGGCATCTACAGGAATATCTCAGGTCATTGATAGCTTTGCACTTCAACTTTATGCAGAGGTTCAAGATGATATTCCAAGATTAAAGGTGACATTAAAGAAGTTAACTGCTACACTTGCATATGTGACTAGTCCACTGATTATTTCATTAATGATAGTTGCATTGCCTCTCTTTGTCATCTTGTATTCTGATAGATGGGTTTCTAGTGTTTTTTATTTTCGAATCCTTGCTTTCGCTGGATTGGCAATTTGTCTGCAGGCGGTAAATTTGCAAGCAATTGCTGCAATAGGAAAAAGTAAGGTGATGTTCTCGTGGACATTGGCCAAAAGAATTATTAACATTGGGTTAGTTTTATGTGGATTATTAATAGGAGGGATGAAAGGATTGCTAATAGGTATGGTAATAGGTGCTTGGATTGCTTATTATATTAATGCAAGGTTAGTTTCAAAATACATTGGGTACAAGATGAAACAGCAAATGCTAGATTTACTTCCTATTGTTATAGTTTCGTTATGTGCAGCTTTGCCAGCTTTTATTATTAGTCAGATTCTTCCCTGGAGGATGATAGGCCCTTTTTTGGCAATGTTTTTTTTTATTTGTCTTTACTTAGGACTGTCATCTTTATTTAAATTGGAATCTTTCATCTACTGTAAGGAACTTATACCTTATTTCGTTAATAAAATATTTAAATCCAATCAAAGTAATGGTTAAACTTTTATTGATAAATGAATCTTTTACGAATCCCATCTTTTACAGAAGGTGGGAATTGTTAGCCCAAGTTCATAAAGATTGGGATATTACATTGTTAGCACCAAAGAAAGAAAACATCAAGGCAACATCAGGGTCTTTTGGCCGAAATATAACAATTCAAGGCGAAGTGGTTGAGAAAGAAAACTTTCACATTAGATTATTTCAAAAGAAACATATACCTTTTGGTGGGTGGATTTCACCTGATTTTAAGAGAATTTTGCTAGAACTTAAACCAGATGTCATTTATAATATTGGGGCACACAATCAGATCTCATTATATCAGTTAATTTGGTTGCGCAACAAATATCTTTCCAATGCTAAATTGTTATCTTTTAGTATGAGGGGCCCCAATTACAATATTTCTCATTTTAAAGAAAGTTGCAAACCTTTTTCAAGGTATGTAAAACGACGTATATATTATATTTATGCAAAGTTAGGATTGTCATATTTTAACAAATATATAGATGCTGTTTTTTGTCACTATCCTGATGCTTTGAGATGTTTTCGTGAAGAAGGATATAATGGCCCCATTTATATGCAAACACAAGTAGGGGTTAATCCTGAACTTTTTTATGTGGATGGTGATAGTCGAAAAGAAATAAGGAAGATGTATAACATAAGTGATGACACTTATGTTTTTGGTAGTGCGACAAGATTTACAGAAGACAAAGGCCTTTACGAAATTATAAATGCTTTGCCTAAAGATGGGAATTGGATATATATGATGATGGGCTCTGGAGTTAAAGAAGAAGAATCAAAAATTAGAGAACTTATAAAGAAACGTGGGCTTGAAGAAAAAATTATACTCCCTGGATTTATACAATTGGAGGAAATGCCAAAATATTGGAATGCAATAGATTGTATGTTGCATGTTCCAAATTCTATGTTTAGTTGGGTTGAAACCTTCTCGATAGCTCTCGTTCAGGGGATGATAACAGGAAAACCAGTAATAGGAAGCAATTCTGGTTCTGTTCCATATCAAATAGGCCCTGAGGGTATTATAGTTCCTGAAGGCAATGTAGATATTATGAAAGACAAAATTCAATGGGTGTTATCTCATAAAAATGAGGCAAAAGCTATAGGTTTCAGAATGCAAAAACGCGCACAAAAGTGTTTTAGTATTATGCATCTGAATGATATTTTTTATGATACAATCATGGAAGATGTCCTTTATGGTAAATATGATGAAAATAAAATTGACATGACTTTATATAAAGTTAATTCTGGAAGAAATGAAGAGAAGGATAATCAGTAAATACTTAACTACTGTTTTCGAGACGAAAGGAGATTATGCAGAATGGTTTGGTTATTACAATTATGATACACTTAACTCGGATCATTCTAAAATGCTTTGCAATAGAGCAAGTTCTGAAAATCCCCATATTACTAAAGAAGATATAATAGAATTAGGTTATTACGAATTACCAAATGGAGTTTGGCATCATATAGGAAAAACAGATTCATGGAATTGGCAGCAAGGTGCGATGATGCAGTGGCTGCCTGGTGATGGGAATGAATCGAAGGTTATTTATAATTGTTCTCGAGATGGACATCTTATCTCGCGTATCCATGACATCGTGACAGGTAAGGATAGAGAATTAGATTGGCCTATCTACGGTATCACTCCAGATGGTAAAAAATCCATATCAATTGATCTTGAGCGCTCTTATTGGTGTAGGGCATATCATTACCAAAGTGTTGCCAATCCAGAGAAAGACGGGCGTGTAGTGGATGGAGATGGCATCTATGAAATTGATTTGGAGAGAAATACCAGACGTCTTATTATTGATATCAAAGATGTCATAGCGTTGGAGTCTGATAAGGATTTCGATGAAATGAAGCATTGGGTAGAACATATCATGATCAATTCCGCTGGTACTCGCTTCTGTTTCCTGCATCGTTTTTCACCTGTTGATAATGTCTTGCAATACAGAACACGAATTTGCATAGCCAACATAGACGGTAGTGACTTGCAAGTGATTCCTGGTTGGAATACTTATATGTGGTCTCACTTCGGTTGGCAAAGCGAAGATAGTTTTACCATTTATACCTACAAACGTCCTTCATTCTACAAAAAATTTGATACTCCTACCCGATCTAAAGGTAAGCCATCTAAAATGGTGTCGGTTAAGTCAATCTTCAGGAGGGTTGCATTAGGCGTCAGAAAAATAATTCCAAAATCGCTTCTGAAGTTGCTGTTCTCTAAGAATTCCTATTACCAGCATTATGTATTGGATGAAAGTGGAAGATATAAACTTGAAGGGGCTTGGGTAAAGTCATATTTTGATGTAGATGGCCATCCTTCTTTTACTATTAATGGTCGTTACATGTTGACAGACTCTTATCCTGATGACAATAATTATAGGCGTTTTGTAGTTTACAATACAATTACACATAAAGGGATAATTATTGCAAGAATGCCTGAGAATAGACAAGGAGAGAATGTTCCATGCGACTTGCATCCTAAGTTGTCAAAAGATAATCGCTTTGTGGTGTTTGATAATACTTCATTAGGAAAACATTCCATGATGCTTTTTCAAATTGATTGGAAATCTATAGATAAACTATTAAGTTGAAAATGAAACAAGTACCTAAAATCGTTTTGCTTTGTTCTTTCTCTAATGATAAGTTACGAAAGCATTTGCATTTCTCTATGTTTTATTGGGGAAATATAATTCGCAGACTTCTTAGAATGCCATTCGATACCGATTTTGCAGTGTGGGACACTTATGCTATTGCAGAGTTAGAAAAACTCAATGAAGTTGAAATTCATGTAGTGGCACCTCATAGTGGAGTGTCTCGTCTTCAGGAGTTTAAAGAAAATGGAATCTATTACCATATCTTTTGGAGTGAGTGGGATATAATCATAGAGAAAATCAAACGGAGGTTCAACCTTAGGTCTGAAAAGGCTTTTCCCAGAAATCGCAAGACTATTTCGAGGATGATTAGGAAGATACAGCCTGACATCGTCCATGTCATTGGTATCGAGAATAAATTCCATTCTATGGCAATACTTGATATCCCGAAAGAATTACCAGTAATTGCTCAGTTGCAAACTTTGGTATCGGATGATAGGTTTAAAATAAATTGTGGGGCAACAGAAAAAGAATATCAATTTGATTGTAATATTGAACAAATAATACTTAAGCGTGCAGATTATATTGGGACGGATGTTAAGCATTTTCGTGAAATAATAGTCGATGAAATTAAACCTAATGCCATCTTTTTAGATATGGCATTGCCGTTAACAGAAAAAGTATTCAAGGAAGAAACGAGAAAGTTGTATGATTTCGTTTATTTTGCAGCAGATATTAGTAAAGCAGTTGATTGGGCTGTAGAAGCATTTTCGTTAACGAATAAAAAACATCCAGAGGTAACCCTTAATATTGTTGGTGGCTATTCAAAAGATTATAAAAATGAAATAGATAAGAGGATTGCAGAATTGAACTTAGCTTCTAATATATCTTTCGAAGGAAAACTTCCAACCCATGAAGATGTTATCGCTCAAATAAGGAAATCTCGTTTTGCTATATTACCTCTTAAAATAGATTTGATATCTGGAACTGTAAGAGAAGCTATGGCTAATGGTATTCCTGTCGTAACAACAGAAACACCTGTTACGCCTAAATTGAATGAAAAATTCCAATCTATATTGATTGCACCAAACGGAGATTTCCAAGCCATGTCAGAATTAATGTGTGAATTAATTGAGAATCCTTCATTAGCGGCTCAAATTTCGGAAAATGGATTGAAACTCTCTGAAGCAAGAATGTCGAATAATGAAATTATTGCCGGATGGGTCCGTTCCTATTTTGAAATTTTAGGTAAGTAGCCATTATAGTTTTCATCGTTTGTTGAAGTTTAGATAGTTACTGGGATAATACACTTCTCAAAAGTGAAGGATAATGATAACTACAAATAGATAGGCATTCATTTGGTTCAATTGAAAAAAGGATATTAATGGATATAAGAATAATACTATTTATAATCATCGTATTATTGGGATCTGTTGGTTCGTACTATAGAGACAATTCTAAGAAGTTTCGGAAATGGTATATTATTATCATCATTTCATTATTAGTTTTAGAATCATCTCTTCGTAGTGTCAGCGTTGGTTCAGATACGTTGGGCTATTTCAATAGTTTCCACAATATCGGCAATTATTCTTGGGGTGAAATATGGGATTTATTTGAAGCTTCATATGTGAGGGGAGAATCACGTGATCCAGGTTTTATGGTATATATGAAATTAGTTTCCTTGCTATCAACAGATTTCAATTTCTTCCTCTTTGTATCTGCGCTTATCTTTTTTATCCCTTTGGGAATTATTTTGTATCGGTTTTCTTCAAATGTTAAGCAATTAGTTTTTGCTTTCACTTTGTTTGTAGCATTGTTCAACATTATGGTACTGTCTGGCGTCAGACAACAGGTAGCTACGGGATTTGTTTTCATGTCATTTTTGCTGTTGAATAAGAATAAGTTTTTAGAATCTCTTCTTTTGATAGGATGTGGAGCATTTATTCATGTGTCGGCATTATTCTTCTTGTTAGTACCCTTCATCAATATGTTGCTTATAAGGCATATAAAGTTCATTCATTTGGCATCTTTCTTTGTAATTCCATATGTCATCATGTATTCTAGTGAAATAATGCTTTTTTTATCATCTTTTCTGGAAAATAGCTATTATAATGTCTACGGAGAACAGGAGGCCAAAGGTGGTGCATTTTTATATATCGTCTTAATGGAAGCGTTATCGTTATTCTGCTATGTAGCCTTTTTTAGGGTTGATTTGAAAAAGAATAAACGGTTGTCTCTTATGTATATCATGCTTCCACTGCTTACTTTGACAGTACCATTGATTAATTTGACAGGTACAATGATTAGAATAGGGCAGTATTTCACCATATATATGATGCTACTAGTTCCTTATGCAATCGATATTATTGTAAAGAGGAAAAATCGTATTTTTTTTTATATGTGTTTAGTAGCAGCACTTATCCTCCTTTGCTTGAAGTCTGGTTCATTTGAGTATCAGTTCTTTTGGCAAGATAATTGGTATTTAACCACTTCCTGATTATAAGATGAAGATATTAACAATTTCTAATGCTGCATGGGATGACCGTAATTCTGTAGGAAATACAATGTCAAATTGGTTTTCTGGCATAGGGGACTATGATGTATATTCTATGTATACAAGAGAATCTTTTCCAGATAATCATTGTTGCAGCCATTATTATGTTGTAACGGTTACTGATATTATTAGAAATCTTTTGTCATGGAATAGAATAGGGCGGAAGTTTGAAAAGATTGAGACACTAATAGAAAAAGAAGACACACATATTGAAACGAGAGCGATCAAAAACATTAAAGGTTGGAAAAGATCTTTTTTGGCTTTTTGTGTGGAGATTTTGTATTCTTCAAGAATATGGTTAAATAGGAAAATGAAGTCTTATTTGTCATCAGTAGATCCGGACATTATCTTTTGCTTTGCTATAGCGGAGCCATTTCGCTATAACATCTTAAAATATATGAAAAAGCATTCTAAAGCAAAAGTTGTAATGTGGATTGCAGATGATGTATATGGCCAAGTGTATCCATCTACCTCTCTAGTCGATAAATGGTATGTTAGAAGGTATTATAAAATGTTTGAATATGCAGATAAATTATACGGAGTTTCTCCGATGCTATGTGAAGAATACTCCCATAAATTTAATCTGCCTATAGAACCTCTTTACAAGGGATGTGATCTTATGTCATGCAAGCAAGTAGTAGGGACCCCAATCCAAATAGTTTACGCCGGTAATTTGCTTTATGGTCGTGACCTTACCTTAGCAGCATTAACAAAGCAGTTGGAAACAATTAATAAAGATAGTACAAAGGCACAGTTACAAATCTATTCTACTACAGCTGTTGATGAGGAAGTTCGGCACCAATTAGATATTGAAGGAACATCAAAATTGTGTGGCGCTCGCCCATATGACGAAATAAAAAGAATAATGAGCCAAGCCGACATGGTTTTGCATGTAGAGTCGTTTGATGAAGAGCAGAAGCAAAAGGTACGTTTGTCTTTCTCAACAAAGATTATTGATTGTATGCAGTCTGGTGCAGCAATGATGGTAATAGGTCCAAAGGGTATCGCTTCTATAGAATATCCAAGACAAATACCAGGAGTTATTGTTGTTGATGACCTTTCTATACTTAGCAGGCAGTTACACTCATTAGTGCACCAACCATATATGCTAGTGCATAATGCAGAACAATTGAATATGTATGCTCAAAAGCATCATGATAGATTAAGGGTGCAATTATCTCTTTTGAAAGAATTAAGGAGCATAATGGGAGAATAAGAGAATGATAACAAATAATTTGCAACAATAAATAATTAATTATGAATATTGCATTAATTATTGCCGGAGGTTCCGGCAACCGTATGGGACAAGACATACCCAAACAGTTTATGCATGTTGATGGTGCTCCAATCATTATCCATACAATGAAGGCATTTGAGATGCATCCTGATATAGATGCCATCGCCGTAGTTTGCTTAAAAGGTTGGGAGACGGTTTTGCAGTCTTATGCCAATCAGTTTTGTATCTCAAAACTGAAGTGGATATTCCCTGGTGGTAATACAGGTATGGAGTCAATTCATAATGGAATATATGGATTGAGAGATGAAGAGTGCCAAGATGAAGATTTAATCTTGATTCATGATGCCGTTCGTCCGTTGCTTTCACAAGAAATAATCTCTTCAAATATTGCTATTTGCAAAGCCTATGGCTATGCAATTACGGGTATACAATGCAGAGAAGCAATTCTTGTGAGTGAAGATGGTTTTACAACCAAAACTAGCATCCCTCGTGATACGCTGATTAGAACTCAAACCCCTCAGACATTTCGGTTAAGCAATATTATTAAAGCACATGAGTCAGCTAAAGAGAAAGGAATCATTAATTCAGTTGCCAGCTGCACGTTGGTTGCCGAACTCAATGAAGATATTGAAATGCACATAGTTCCTGGCTCGGAGAAAAACATCAAAATTACCACAGTAGAAGACTTAGAGATGCTAAAAGCTCTCATGCATACATCAAAAGAAACATGGCTGAAATGAGTCCATATAAAAATGACATTTTGAATATTTTCAAAATGGGCTTATCGCTTGATAAGTTGTCTGGATGTAACATTCTGATAACGGGAGCAACAGGACTGATAGGGGGATGCTTGGTGGAGACTCTGATGATGAACCCTAAGCGCAACTATCATGTATATGCTTCTGGACGTAATGAAGAGCGCGCTCTAAAGCGATTCCGGGAATTTTCTGATAATCCCGCATTCCATTTTTTTCAATACGATGTGATGCAACCGTTGAAAAGTGATGTAAACTTCGACTATATCATTCATGCGGCCAGTAACGCTAGTCCGAATTTCTTCGCAAACAATCCAGTAGAAGTGATGAAAGCCAATATTTATGGCGTTACGAACTTAATGGAGTATGGCAAAGAGCGTAGTATGAAACGTTTCCTTTACGTTTCTTCTGGCGAAGTTTATGGCGAGGGTGATGGCCGAGTTTTTACCGAGGAATATAGTGGATATGTGAATCCCACTTCTCCAAGATCCTGCTATCCTTCAGTAAAACGTGCAGCGGAAACATTGTGTGTGTCGTATGCTGCAGAGTATGATGTAAATGTAGTTATCGCTCGCCCCTGTCATGTTTATGGTCCTTATTTCACTGAGAGCGACAATCGTGTTTATGCTCAGTTTATAAGAAATATTCTCAGAGGAGAGGATATTGTGTTGAAAAGTAGTGGACAACAATTTCGCTCTTGGTGCTACGTCGTTGACTGTGTTTCGGCTCTATTACATATTTTATTAAAAGGAGAAAAGGGTGAAGCATATAACATTGCCGATTCTTCCTCCAATCTTTCTATCAGACAACTTGCTGAGATGGTGTCTGAAATAGGTAACAGTAAAGTTACTTTTGAATTGTCGTCAGAAGAAGAAAGACTGGGATTTAATCCAGTTGGGAAATCTGTGTTCTCTACTAGAAAGCTTCAGAATTTGGGATGGAGTATTACGGGAATGATGAAAGAAAAAATGCTGCATACAATAGTTGAATGCAAAAATGACAGGATATGAAATCGCTAAAGGAACAGCTCAATGACGCAATAAATAGCTCCCAATTATTCAGAAAATTGGATGAAAAAGAGTTGGCCGCAATGAAACAATGCATTCTCGACATTTTTGTGCATATCAAGGATGTTTGTGAGTTAAATGGTTTGAATTTGATTTTGACTGGAGGCAGCTGTTTAGGAGCTGTTCGTCATAAGGGATTTATTCCTTGGGATGATGACATTGATCTTATGATGCCCCGTAGCGACTATAATAAGTTAATTAATTTGTGTGAGAAAGGGGTTTTAGGAGATGATTACGAGTACACTTATCCTCATAAAAAACATGATGCTCCTTGTGCATTTCTAAAAATCTATCTTAAGAATAGTAGGGTTATTGGCTTTGGAGGTGAAAGTAAAAAATATCCAAACGGGGTGTTTGTAGACATATTCCCTATTGAAGGTGCTCCCAAATCAAAGTTGGGTCGTTTAATAAAAGGGACTATTGCTAACTTGTTGAGGTTATGTGCCAATATGGTAGATAGTTCCAACAAATGGGATGATAAACTAACGGTTTTTTATAAACAAAATAGACTATTGTATTTCAATATGAGGTGCAGGCAGATTCTTGGCCGCTTACTTTCTGTGTTTAGCCATACGCAATGGATTCATTGGTTTGATTTATTTGTACGAGAAGAGAGTATTCAAGAATTTGCAGTGATTCCAACAGGCAGAAAACTCTATGTTGGTGAAACACTACCTGCAAATGTTTATTTCCCCCCAACGAAAGGGGTTTTCGAAGGGATTGAGGTATCCCTTCCTGCTAACCCAGATGCTTATCTGAAAAATTTATATGGTGATTATATGATAATTCCACCTGTTGATAAGCGAGAATCACATTTGATAGTTGAAATTCAACTTCCAGAAAAGTATTACAAGAAATAATAGTGCTATTCTTGAAATGAAATCAAAGTACGGTTTTATGTTTTATGATTAAAATCATTCGTGCAACTACAGTCCCCATGTCACTTGATGCCTTTTGTAAAGGTATGCTAAATGAACTGTCGGAGAGATACGAGATGATAGCGTTATCGTCTCCTGGCGAGGAGATGGAAGTGATTGCCCAAAGGGAAGGGGTGAGGACGATTGCTGTTCCGATGGAGAGGCATATCGCCATATGGAAGGATTTCGTGTCTTTATATAAGCTAGTTTCTGTATTTCGGAAGGAAAAGCCTGCGATGGTGCATTCGATGACCCCCAAAGCAGGGTTGCTTTGTATGCTGGCAGGATGGATAACGAAAGTGCCAGTGCGGGTGCATACGTTCACAGGGCTGGTGTTTCCAACGGCGAGTGGCGTAAAACGGGAGGTCTTGATGTTTACAGACAGACTAACATGTGCTTGTGCAACACATGTGATTGCTGAAGGACAGGGGGTGAAGAGTGACCTCGTGAACTATGGAATCACCAAAAAGCCCGTTCGAGTACTTGGATATGGCAATGTGAAGGGCGTGGACCTTGCACAATATTCAATTGATAATTTAAAATTGATAATTGATAATTATCCTGCTGACGAAAGGAATAAACTTAATAGCATTCTAAAAAGTAATAATGGATTCACGTTTCTCTTTGTAGGGCGTATCGTAAAGGATAAGGGCATCAATGAACTGGTAGAGGCATTTGCACGATTGCATAAGGAAGTGCCTGATACTCGACTCTGGCTTGTCGGAGGGTACGAGGAGAAACTTGATCCGTTGCCGGAGATGACGAAGCAAGAGATAGACAATAATCCTGCTATCGAGGCCGTAGGTGTCAAGAAAGGTGATGAACTCCTGACATTCTATGCCGCGGCTGATTGTTTTGTGTTGCCAAGCTATCGGGAAGGCTTCCCGAATACAGTCATTGAGGCTGGCGCGATGGACTTACCTTCCATCGTGACGGACATCAATGGGGCAAACGAGATTATCATCCAAGGTGAGAATGGGGTAATTGTTCCTCCTAGGGATGCAGATGCCTTGTATCGTGCTATGAAAGCGATGATCGATGATTCCGAGGACAGGCAAAGAATGGCAGCAAACTCAAGGCGGATGGTCGCAGAACGCTTTGAACAGAGCTTTGTACGTAAGTGTTTGTATGATTTTTATGATGAAGTATTGAGCTAAGCAGATGTTGTACAAGTTAGCACATATATTGCGAGATAAGTTTAGCTGGGCATGGAACATCGTTGAGTGGGTGAACGCTCTATTATTCTCATGGAGGTATGGGAAGAGGCTGAAGGGTTTTGTATTCTCGGTTGTTCCAGAAGGGTATGACATTCTGCCCATCAAGGATGTTGCTACAGAGAAACTGGTGGAGTTCTTCCGTCAGCAGCCTAAGGAGGCTTTTGCGTATTTCCGTCCCCATGGGTTTGATGAGAAAAACATTCGGCGACTGCAGAACAATAAGGCGTTCCTGGGCTATGTGCTGTTGGACAAAACAAATAATCAAATAGCTGGCTATTGCTTCAACCGCTGCTTCTTCCATGGGCAGGGCTTCCGTGGACGTATAGTGGACATTGATTACCGTGGGAAGGGATTGGGAACGGCCATGAATGGGATTCTGAATGAAGTTGGTTTTGGAATTGGCCTGCGTCTGTTCGAAACGGTCTCGAAAGATAATGTAGCATCGTACCGCTCAGCCATATCAGCCAGCAATGTGAAGGTGGTGAAGGAAATGGAGGGGAATGAAGTGTATCTTGAGATTGTGCCTTGAACAGGGAATCGCTCTGCGAGAAATCTTATTAAAATCTGATACAAAATTGTATTAAAATAAATGGTGGTGAAGTTTCTTTTTGATCGTGTCGTTTCATTCATCGGTCTGTTCTTCTTGTGGCCGGTTCTTATTGTCGTAGCGATACTCATCAAGGTGAAGATGCCGGGTGGACCGGTGTTTTTTGTGCAGAAGAGGGTGGGGAAGGATGGACGGTTGTTCAACTGCCATAAGTTCCGCACGATGAAGCCTGTAAGTCATAATGAAGGTGTGGATGCCAAGAAGGGGGACAAGAGCTGGAGCACGGTTTCGGTGGCGGGGGACGATCGTATAACGCCTTTCGGGGCGAAACTGCGGCATTGGAAGATAGATGAGCTGCCGGAGCTGTGGGATGTGCTCATCGGTAACATGTCGTTTGTTGGTCCTCGACCAGATGTGCCAGGGTATGCTGATAAGCTGGAAGGCGATGATCGAGTGATTCTGAAGTTGCGACCGGGAATCACAGGGCCGGCAACGTTGAAGTATAGACTGGAGGATGAGTTGATCGCAGACAAAGTTTGCGAAATTGAAAATGGAGAATTGATAATTGATAATTTACCCAAAGGTTTAAGCAAGGAGGAACTGGCGGTGTGGTATAATGATAACATGATATATCCGGATAAGGTGAGGCTGAATAAATACTACTACAAACACTATTCGTTCTGGAAGGATATACAGATGATTTTATGCACGGTGTTGGGTAAGAAGATGATGTATGCGGGGGTGGTGATTTAGGAGTCTCTCCCCTTACTTCCCCAAAAGGGAAGAGAGCAAACAAATGGGCTGTTGAAATGGTAGAGACGTTGTTTCGCAACTGTTTAGGATGGATGGTTGTTATAGTTTATTGGTTACAGGGATAGGTTATAAGAATAGAAGATAAATACGATATTTAATATGACAGAAAGAAAAAGAATATATCTTTGTTTGGCGCACATGTCGGAGAATGGCATGGAGCAGAAATATATCAAGGAGGCGTTTGACACCAATTGGGTGGTGCCTCTTGGACCGAATGTGAATGGGTTTGAGGAAGACCTTAGGCAATTCGTAATTCATAATGAACAATGCGAAATAATCCCAGAATTAGAGCAGAAGGAAGTTGTGGCATTGTCGAGTGGCACGGCCGCAGTGCATCTGGCTCTGATAGCTTGTGGCGTTGGTCCTGGTGACGAGGTGATAGTACAGAGCTTTACTTTCTGTGCTTCAAGTCATCCTATTACTTATTTGGGGGCGATGCCTGTGTTCGTGGACTCGGAAAAAGACTCATGGAATATGGATCCCGAGTTAATGGAATTGGCAATCAAAGACCGTATTGAGAAAACGGGCAAGAAGCCTAAAGCAATCGTTCCTGTGGCATTATATGGTATGCCGTATTACATTGACCGCATTATGGAGATTGCCAATCGTTATGACATTCCTGTGATTGAGGATGCTGCCGAGGGCTTCGGTTCACGTTTTAACGGTCAGGTGCTGGGAACGTTTGGTGATTATGGTGTGCTGTCGTTCAACGGTAATAAGATGATTACTACGTCTGGAGGCGGTGCACTGATATGTCCGGACAAGGATTCTTGGCAAAAGGTGATGTGGTTGGCTACGCAGGCGCGTGAGGCTTATCCCTATTACCAACATGAGGCCATTGGTTATAATTACCGCATGTCTAATATCTGTGCGGGCATAGGGCGTGGACAGATGACTGTCGTGAATGACCACATTGCCCGCCATCGGGAAATTGCCAAGATGTATAAGGAGGCTTTTGCTAGTGTTGATGGCATTGCTTTCCATGACGAGCTGCCTGGCATGGAGTCCAACTTCTGGCTGAATACGATCACGTTGGATGAGCATTTGCATGTGAAGGGTGAGGAGAACGCCTATGCTCAGGCTGTTAAAGGTGCCGTTGGTGGAGCTGCTGGCGTGGTTCATGCTGGTGGTACATTGCATACCGACTGTGAACCGAACAGAAATGTGGAAGCCATGCGTGTGGGGCTTGACAAGTTGGGCATTGAGGCGCGTCCTCTGTGGAAACCCATGCACAAGCAGCCTGTGTACAAGAATGCTCCTGCGTATGTCAATGGCGTTAGTGAGTCGTTGTTTAAAGTGGGGCTTTGTTTGCCATCTGGGCCCTGTGTGACTGACGAGGACGTGAATTTCATTATCGACAGTGTCAAGGGGATGATTGATTAGAGAAATGATGTATTAGAATCATTATATGCAAAAGAGGGATTTATTAGGACTTTATTTGTAAGACACTACAAGCTCGCCTTTAAACATTCGCCAAAATGTAAGCTTATGAATCTTATACAAAAACTAACGAACTGGTACTTTACAAAGGATGCGCTGCCTTATTGGTGCGTGTTCATTTTTGACTGTCTGATGATGTTCTTGTCAGGGTTGGTGGTGTTCTGGGCTTATCACAGAACAGGATACAACGTTGCTCACTTTTGGGGAATCCTGAATTCTATTGTCATCTATGTTCTTATAGCGATGGTAGGTTTTAGACTGTTTAAGACCTACTCGGGGATGATGCGCTATTCGTCGTTCTCTGATTTGCAGCGAATAGCTTTGGCGAATGGTTGCTCCTTGTTTGTCGCAATTATAGCTCATTACCCGATGTATAAATTGCCGCAGCCCACTTTTGAGGCGTTCCATTTGAGACATTTGGTGGTGATGTATGCTTTGGCCACTATGTTGATGTGGGCAGGGCGTGTGTTGGTGAAAGAGTTGTATGAGGTGTCCCGAGCGAAAGCTGGCAAAATGAATGTGTTGATTTATGGCATCAAGGAGGGGGGCGTCGGTTTAGCAAAACTGATTCGGAACGAACAGCCTGCCCGGTACAACCTTCGTGGTTTTATTTCGCATGAGAGTAACTTCAAAGGACACTTGCTGATGGGAGTAGGGATTTATCAGCGCGACGAGCTGCACGATGTCTTGGAACGTCTGCATGTAAAGGCTGTGTTGGTCTCTCCCCAACGGAATATGGAGTTCCGCAACGACCAGAAATTGCAGAGCATCTTAACCAATGAAGGGGTGAAAATCTTCATGACCGAAGGCTATACTGAAGGTGTGCCTGTAGAACAGATACATCTCAAGCAGGTAAGCATTGACGATTTGTTGCCTCGTGATGAGATTAAGGTCAATTTGGAAAGCGTCAGCAACATGCTTAAGGGACAGCGAATCTTGATTACCGGTTCGGCGGGAAGCATCGGTAGCGAGATGGTGCGCCAGATTGCATCGTTCGCCCCATCGGAAATGATGCTGATAGATCAAGCAGAGACACCTCAGCACGATATCCGGCTGATGATGCGGAAACAGTGGCCCGACATAAACGTTCATACAGTGGTAACCAGCATCTGCAAGGAGAAACGCATGGAAAAAGTGTTTGCCGAATTTCGTCCCGACTATGTGTTCCATGCGGCTGCCTACAAGCATGTGCCCATGATGGAAGACAACCCCAGCGAGAGCATTCAGAACAATGTGATGGGAACAAAGGTTCTGGCTGACCTGAGTGTGAAGTATGGCGTGAAGAAATTCGTTATGATTTCCACTGACAAGGCTGTGAATCCTACCAACGTGATGGGGTGCTCGAAACGCATTTGTGAGATTTATGTGCAGTCGCTGGATAGTCAACTAAAGAAACAGAAGGACGGAGAGCCAAAGACCCAGTTCGTGACGACGAGGTTTGGTAATGTGCTGGGCAGCAACGGCTCTGTGATTCCGTTGTTCGAGCGGCAGATCAAGGAGGGTGGTCCCGTGACGGTGACTCATCCTGATATCATTCGTTACTTCATGTTGATTCCCGAGGCCTGCAAACTGGTACTTGAGGCCGGAACAATGGGCAATGGCGGGGAAATCTTCGTGTTTGATATGGGAAAACCCGTGAAGATTGCCGACTTGGCCAAGCGCATGATTCTGCTGAGTGGCGCAAAGAACATTGAAATCAAATATACGGGTCTGCGTCCGGGCGAGAAACTCTACGAGGAGATGCTCTCTACAGAGGAAAACACCAAGCCTTCGTTCCACGAGAAAATCCGTATTGCGGCTGTTCGCGAGTATGATTACGATAAGGTGCTCAAGGAGATTAACGAACTCATCGCACAGAGTCTTCTCTACGACGACATGGCCACGGTGAAGAAGATGAAAGAAATCGTGCCTGAGTACATCAGCAACAATTCTGTGTATTCAAAACTTGATGCGCCTAAGTCATAGTTTCGCGGAAAGGAAGTCCACAAAAACAAGAAAACCAACACAATAATCTGTTTGTCATTGGAGTCTATAGAGCAATATAAGTCTCTCTACGAGAAAATGCTGGCCTTGGTGCGCTACGAGTTGTGGCAGCAGCCCTTGGATGTCTCCATTTCCAAAGACGATGTGGAGGAACTGATAGCTATCTCCAAACAGCAGACCGTGAGTGGACTGGTGGCCAATGCCATCATTGCCAATCAGCTACCCATTGGTGATGACTTGGCTATGGCTGTTTATGGCATTCGGCAAAGCCTTGAGCGCAAGAATAAATCGATGAATGCCGAGGTGGCAAAATTCGCGGGGTTCTTGAATCGGCGCAATCTGGAATATGTGGTAGTCAAAGGGCAGACCATGGCTGCACTCTATCCGCACCCTGAAGTGCGTACCATGGGCGACATTGACTTCTATGTGCCTAAAAGCGACTTTGAGCGGGTGCAGAAGGTCATAGAGGAGCGGCTGAATATCGTCATGAGGCATAATGCCAGCAAGAGGCACGACAACTTTGAGATAGAAGGCTTCTCTTTTGAGATGCATTCCGACATGACCGAATTCGGTTATAGGAAATATCAGAAGAACTGGAACAGCTTTTTTGACGATGCCATTCGTCAGAGTCCTTCAACGGTCAATATTGATGGCGAGGCTGTAAAGACGCTCTCTCCTACGCTCGACGCACTCTACATCTTCCTTCACGCCTTCTACCATCTCATTTTGAATGGCAACGGCATGGGGCTGAAACAATACTGCGACTGGTGCATGGTGATGCACCGCCTGCACGACCAGATTGATTTCGAGTTGCTTGATCGCTATTTAGTGGGCCTGCACCTGAAAAAAGCCTTTTTGGCCGTCGGTGCCCTCTGCATAGAAAAGTTAGGGCTGCCTGAGAGCGACTTGCACTTTCCGTTGACTGAAGAATCCAAGAGATGGCCAGCAAAGATAATGTCCAATCTGTTTGAAACCAGAGCTTTAAGTGAGAAAATCCGTGTCAAGGGCGGAGTCAGCCTGTTGCATAGCATGGCCACTTCGCGCATCGTAGCCAAACAGGTGAAGACCTACTTCCCCCTTTCGCCTATGGAAATGCTGTTCCGCATTCCAGAAATGACCCTTTGGTCCGTCAAGAAAAGGTTTGTGGAGTAGAGGCAGAAGATTGAAGGTTTGTGGAGTATAGGTAGAAGAGCGTTCATATTCATGGAAAAGAACAATAACAATATAATTTTTTAAACGTCTTGCTGTAGCTGTGAAGCAAATGTAGGACATTCGAATATAATACTATTCGTTTAATTGCAAATCCCTTTCCGGCGTGAGTCGGAAAGGGATTTTTTCGTATTCTAGAACCTTATTCTGCCATCAGTTCCAGCACGCGGCTCGACCAGTTCACCTTCTGGCCCCAGTCCACGTTGTGCGTGTAGGGCATTTCCAGGCCGTGGCTCATCAGGTAGTCGCCGCTGTAGGTCTGTCCCTCGCAGTCGAGCGGGGTGAGGTCGATGCGGTTCAGCTCGTGCACTTTATACATACGTGCGGGGTCGAGTCCGGCCATCTTGACGCGCGGCAGGTGCTCGTTCTGGAATTGCTCGGTTTTCCACCAGTAGAACACGGCGCGGTCCTTCTCTTGGCTGACGTACATAAGCGATGCCAGGCCCTTGTGGTCGTAAGGCGAGAGCAGACGGTAGATGTCGCCAAACTGCACCACGGGGCGTATCTGCTTGTATTCGCCGATGGCTTTGCGGCAGAGTTCCTTCTCCTGGTCGGTCATGTTCTTGGGCTGTATTTCCATTCCCAGTCGTCCGCTCATGGCTACGTCAATGCGCATTTTGAGCGACGTGGTGCGATAGACGGTGTGGTTGGGCGCAGCCGAAATGTGGCTGGCCATGGCAATGGCGGGGAAGAAGTAGCTGGTGCCCCACTGCATGTAGATGCGCTGAAGGGCGTCGGTGTTGTCGCTCACCCAGAACTCGTCGAACCAGGGCAGCACGCCCCAGTTGGCGCGTCCGCCGCCGCTGGCGCATGCCTGAATGGTGAGGTCGGGATACTTCTGGCGGATGCGCTTGCACACCTTTTCCAGTCCGCGGTGGTACTCAATGTAGAGGTGGCTCTGGTCGGCCATGTTCAGGTATTGCGAGCCGTGGTTCATGATGGCCATGTTGGCATCCCACTTGATGTAGTCTATCTCCGGATACTTGGTCATGAGGTCATCTACAATCTTGAATACGAAGTCCTGCACCTTGGGATTGGCAAGGTCGAGCACCAGCTGGGTGCCGCCACGTCCGAGCACAGCGTCGCGCTGCGGGGCTTTCACTATCCAGTCGGGGTGTTTCTCGTAGAGTTCGCTCACCGAGTTGGTCATTTCGGGCTCAATCCAGATGCCAAACTTGATGCCGTGCTTCTTGGCGTCGCGCAGCAGTCCCTCAATGCCCTCGGGCAGTTTGTTCTTATCTACCACCCAGTCGCCCAGCGACGAGTTGTCGGTCTTGCGGGGGTATTTGTCGCCAAACCAGCCGTCGTCCATCACGAAGAGCTCGCCGCCCATCGAGGCAATGTCGCCCATCATCTGGTCCATGCCCTGCTGGTTGATGTCAAAATAAACGCCCTCCCACGAGTTGAGCAGTATTTTGCGCTCCTTGTTGCCGTGCATGAGCATGTACTTACGGCCCCAGCGGTGGAAGTTGCGGCTGGCGCCCGACAGTCCTTCCTGCGAGAAGGTGAGGGCCAGCTTCGGGGTCTTGAATGTCTCCCCCTTCTTCAGGTGGTACTCCGAGTTGTCGGGGTTGATGCCGGCAAAGAAGTAGTGGTACTCCGTGTCGTCGGTGTCTATTTTCAGTTGGTAGTTGCCGCTGTAGCAGAGGGCAGCGCCGATGACGTCGCCTGCATTCTCGCGTGCCTTGCCGTCGAGCGAGAACATCACCTCGCCGTGGTCGGTGTGCGAGTTGCGCGTGCCATCTTTGTTCTTGAGCAGCTTGACGCCGGGCTGCAGCAGCTCTTCGCTCAGACGGCCCTCGTTGGCCCACGAGCCGTAGAGATGGCTCAGCCACACCTCGCCGCGGCGTATGGGCAGACAGCCCGAGGCGAACTGCGTCAGCGTGACGGTGGCGCGTTCCTGATTGGTGATTTCGGTCCACACCTCAATCATGTCCACGTCCTTATACTCCTGGTATTTCAAATCTACGTTCAGTGCGTACACGGCGTCGCGCATGTGGATGACGGTAATGGTGTTGCCGTCGTTCTTCAGCCGTTCCGTGCCTGTCACTGTCAGTGCTGTTGACATGTTGCCGTCAGCGTGGCGCACGGCCAGGGCGGCTTCGGCGGGAGCGTTCAGCCCATAAGCCGGATAGGCATCCATTCGCCCGCTTCGGGGTGCCTGTAGATGGCTCAGGTCGTTGTCGCTCAGGCGTTTGCCGAAGTAAACGTACTGCGGCTGCTGGCCTTTCTCCACATTGAGCACGAGCGAGATGTTCTTGGTCTGCACAACCACTTGTTCGGCCATTGCCACTGCGGGCAACAGCATGAGCAAGGCTAGAAAAAGTTTTTTCTTCATGGTGTTTCTGCTTGTTTTTATTGAATGAAAATATTGTTGTTTTTAGGTTCGTCGGGTTTTTAGTGGCGGTCATTGGTCTATGAGAGTCTGGCCATTGACCATTGCAAAGATATGAAAAACGAAAGAAAAACGAGGTTTTTTCAGAGAAAAACTTTCACCTTGCCAGCCATTTTGAAGTTTAAGTATTACTTTTTGTCAAGATAATACCGCACCCCCGTAAAAAAGTCAGCCTTTCATGACAATTTCAAAAATAAAGTTTGTACTTTTGCATCCGTCATGAAATACGGAATTATCGGAACAGGAGCCATTGGCGGATACTATGGCTCCAAACTGGCAAGAAGCGGACAGGAGGTTCACTTCTTGTTTCACTCAGATTACGAGTATGTGCGCGAGCATGGCTTACAGGTGGATTCGTGCGACGGCAGTTTCCATCTCGACCATGTGAATGCCTACCATTCGTCGGCCGACATGCCTAAGTGCGACGTGGTGATGGTCAGTCTCAAGTCGGTCAACAACCATCTGCTGCCCTCGTTGCTGCCACCGTTGCTCGGCGAGCGCACCTTGGTGGTGATGATTCAGAACGGCATTGGCGTGGAACCCGACATTCAGCAAATGTTCCCCGGCCTCTGGCTGGCCGCCGGCCTGGCTTTCATCTGCTCGGCCAAGAGCGAGCCCGGACGCGTGTCGCACCAGTGCTACGGCAGCATCAACCTGGCCAACTATTCGTGTCCCGATGCGCAGCTCATGGCACAGCTACTGGCCGACTTTACCGCTGCCGGCATTGAGGCTCACGAGGTGGAATATCAGGAAGCCCGCTGGAAAAAGGCTGTGTGGAACATGCCGTTCAACGGCATGACCGTGGCCCTGAACACCCGCACCGACCTGCTCTTGAACCACCCTGCCACCCGCCAGCTCATCTACGACCAGATGATGGAAGTAGTAGGCGCTGCCCAGCATCTCGGCGTGAATGGTCTCGACGCCTCGTTTGCCGACCTCATGATGAAGACCACCGACGCCATGACGCCCTATTCGCCCAGCATGAAGCTCGACTACGACTTCCATCGCCCCATGGAAATCTATTATCTCTACACGCGCCCCATCGAGGAGGCTGCCCGTGCGGGCTACGCCATGCCTAAGCTGGCCATGCTCGAGGCCGAGCTGCGCTTCCTGGCCGAACACAACACTCCGAAGAAAAAATAATTCAACTTTTGCAGGTAAAGTAAACAAGGAGTTCAGGGAGTTACAAGGAGTTACAAGACATCAGTCTTAGCTCTTAAGTAATCTTTCTGAAGCGGAAAACAGAAATAAAGTTATTGTCTTGAACTCCTTGTAACTACTTGAACTCCTTGAACTACAGAAAGTTGAGAGCTTGCGAAACTCAAGTAAATAAAAATACAAAAACAGAAAATGCCATGAAGAAAGTTTTTCTCACCCTACTGGTGCTTGGCAGCGCCATGTATGCTTATGCACAGGGCGGCATCACGCCCCAGATGCTGAAAACCATTCAGCAGAGTCAGAAAACCACCGCTGCCGACCGCGCCATCGGCAATGCCATTGCGGCCAACAGCATTGACAACCTGGCCAAAAACCACGCCCACGCCGGCGAGCTGGACACCCACTTCAGCATAGAGACCCCCAAGCAGAGCATCACCGACCAGAAAAGCTCAGGCCGCTGCTGGATGTTCAGCGGGTTCAACGTGCTGCGCTCCGACTTTGCCCACCGCAACAACGACACGCTGAAGGTGGATTTCTCACAGGCTTACCTCTTTTTCTACGACCAGCTGGAGAAAGCCAACCTCTTTCTGCAGGCTGCCATCGACCATGCCAAGAAACCGCTTGACGACCCGCGCGTGCAGTTCTTCTTCAAGACTCCCATTGGCGACGGCGGCACCTTCTGCGGCGTAGCCGACCTCTCGGCCAAGTATGGTCTGGTGCCCAAGGCCGTCATGCCCGAGTCGTACAGCAGCGACAATACCTCGCGCATGGCCTCGCTCATCAAGTCAAAACTGCGCGAGCAGGGACTGCAGCTGCGCGACATGGTCAGTAAGGGCAAGAAAGCTGCCGACCTCAATGCTGCCAAGACGCAGATGCTCGGCACCATCTACCACATGCTTGCCCTCACCATCGGCGAGCCCCCGCAACAGTTTGCCTACACCTTCCGTAACCGCGCGGGCGAGGCCGTAGGCGAACCTAAGACTTATACCCCGCAGAGCTTCTATCAGCAAGTGGTGGGCCGCGACCTGAACGGCACCTTCATCATGGTGATGAACGACCCGCGACGGCCCTACCACAAGACTTACGAGGTGGAGTACGACCGCCACACCTACGACGGCCACAACTGGCGCTACCTCAACCTGCCCATGGACGAGATCGCACAGCTGGCCATCGCACAGCTCCGCGACGGACGCAAGATGTACAGCTCTTACGACGTGGCCAAGCAACTCGACCGCAAGCGCGGCTACAGCGACCTGGAGAACTTCGACTACGAGTCGCTCTTTGGCACCACCTTCGGCATGGACAAGGCACAGCGCATCGCCACCTTCGACAGCGGCTCCACCCATGCCATGACCCTCACCGCCGTCGATTTAGACAACGAAGGTAAGCCCCTGAAGTGGAAAGTGGAAAACTCGTGGGGTGCCTCGTGGGGCGACAATGGCGGCTGCATCATCATGACCAACCGTTGGTTTGAGGAGTACATGTTCCGCCTGGTGGTAGATATGCAGTACGTTCCCGAGCAGCTCAAGCGCGAGTACGAGCAGAAACCCATCATGGTGATGCCCGAAGACCCCCTCTTCGCCGAGGACGAGTAAAAAGAGTTAGGAGCTGAAAAGAGTTAGGAGTTAGGAGTTAGGAGTTTTTTTCTTAACTCCTTTCTTATTTCTCCAGCTCTTAACTCTTAACTCCTAACTCTTAACTCCTAACTCTTAACTCTTAACTCCTAACTCCTAACTCCTAACTCCTAACTCTTTAACGTTTCCCAGCTCGCAAAGCGTTATTCACGGCAAAGTATTTGAAACACCAAACTACCGAATACCTCAAAAAAAAACTATATTTTTGCAACAAAATAAAAAAGTTAATGTATATAGTTCAAAGTTCTAAGATCAAAGTTTGCACCATCGCGCTTCTCGCAATAACCATCCTTGCAGCCTGCACATCACCCAAGGAGCACAGGCGCATGGAGGTTATGCTCGATGACTATGAGCAGCGCAACAGCAGCTATGACACACTGTTGACCGACAGCGTACGCCTGCTGACGGAGTTCTTCGACCGTCACGGCAGCCGCAGCCAGCGCATGCGCGCCTGGTACCTGCTGGGCTGCGCCCACGACTGTGCGGGTGAGAGCCCGCAGGCCCTCGACTGCTTCTACAAGGCCGTTGACTTTGCCGACACCACCAGCAAGGACTGTGACTATAAACGGCTCAGCCGCATTCATGGGCAGATTGCAACGATTTTGTTACAGCAACATGCTTTGGACGATGCTTTAAAAGAAATGGATTGTATTGACAAGTATGCTTTTCTTTCGAAAGACACTTTTATGCGCGTACTCAATGTAGATAAAAAAGCAAGTGTTTATCGAAAAAAAGGAAATTTGGATTCTGCCTTCGCTTTGCATGAAAGAGCCTATCAGCAGTTTAAGCAGTATGGCATGGAAAAAGCATCGTCAAGCGTAGCTGCTTCTATGGTTGACATTTTGCTGGACAAAGGTAATCTGAAAAAGGCAAAAGAGTATATTGATGAATATGAATTTAAGTCGGGATTCTTCGATTCCACACATACACTTGTCCATCCGAACAAAACCTTTTATTATATGAAAGGACGATATTACATGGCTTTAGCTCTATTAGATTCGGCAGCATATTACTTCAGAAAGGAAATCAAAGAATCTACATTAACCAATAACTTGGAATCTGGTTATTTGGGACTCAGCCAGTATTTCTTACAAAAGCACATGCCCGACTCGGCAGCAAAATACGCGTTGCTTTCTCGCGAAATGAACGACTCCTGCTATAACGAACTGTCAACAGACTTTTACCAGCGGATGCAGGCATCCTATAATTATAGTCGTATGCAGAAGAAGAAAACAATCATTGAAAGAGAGAATTCAAAAATGAAAGCAGCCCTTGTTTCTGCAATTGCACTGCTATTTTTTTCTTTGATGTTAATTCTTATTATGTACTTAATCTATAAGAAGAAACGTGAAATGTCTCAACGGATGGAGTTTGAATGGCGTGAAAAATATGATGATCTTTTGCAGGCAAGAAACGAAATGGCCGCTCTGAGCAAAACAGAAAATGAGGGGATACAAGATGTTATTCTAAACAAGAAAGAACAGTTGGAACAATTGGAAAACCAAATATCCGTATTGCAAAGACAAAAACATCTGATGAGGGTTAGTTACACGGAAGAAAAACTGTTGGATGCTTCAATTGTCCGTCTGTTCAAAAATTCAGTGGTTGACAGGAATATAACGGTTGGAGCTAATCAATGGCATGAGTTAAGAATCCATATAGCCAAGTATCTTCCGACATTTATTAAGACTATAGAAAACTATGGGCCTTCAATCACAGAAACAGAAATGAGGGTCTGTATTCTCGTACGCCTTCATTTTCCATTGAAGGACATTGCTTTGTTAGAGAATATAACTCTGCCCCATTTGGGAATTATGCGTAAAAGGCTCCTTAAAAAGATGTTTGGAATTGATGGTAGTGCCAAGGAGTTTGACAAAAGAATCCTTCAGATAGCTTGAAAACACTGCGGTTGGTTGTTTTGTTAACTTTTTGTTAAGTAAAAAACACAATAATTTTTTATGTTTTTTATACTTTTGCGGCGTAAACCACTAAAACTACGAAAAAAAGATGAAGAAGATGAAGATAAAACTATTTGTCAGTACTTTATTTATATGGTTGACTTTTTCTGTTACAAATGATATAATTAAAGTATTAACACGTTAAAAAGAATCAATTATGAAAAAAAAGAGTATTTTATTAATGATGTTAGCGTTCCTGATGATATCAGGAATGTGCCTGATGTCATCATGCGGCAACGATAGCGACGCAGATGAAGTTCCTAATAGTCCTCCTATTCCTGACTCCTTGTTTATTTCAATAGTTGGTGATTATGTTACAGATGTGAGTGGCAAAAGAGGCATAGCCCGATGGGATCACGAAAGGTTCCCTATCCCCGAAGAAAGGTATCATAACATTTATTATATTGAAACAGCTAACGGCGACAGATATTATCTCTTAGCCTTAACACCTCCAGATTTTGGAGCGGACGAAAACGGCTTTCTTGGTGGAGATCTGAGAGAAGAGTTTAATAAAGAGTTTGTTGAAGGAGCAACAATGGAATTCAGCGGGAAAGTATATAGCATTAATCCAGAGTATGTTGCTGTTGACGAGCTCTTCGCTGAGATCGTTAAAACAACCAAAGTCTATATAATGCGCGCTCCCGAATTCACCATAAAGAGAGTCTCAGATAATTGATAATTGACAATTGATAATTGATAATCGATAATCGAAGAACCCACGTTGCAGTGGGTGTTCCCCGTTCCACCGACCCCCGCGCCGACTCCGTTTCCGTTGCTGCGGATGTTCGGTGGATTTGCAATCCACCGAAGAATGAGTATTTGAATTTGTAATTCTTTAGATAATGATAAGGAAAATAACTGTAATTG
>OMZS01000035.1 GCA_900315565.1 uncultured Prevotellaceae bacterium
TCGATGCCACATTATTGGAACAATATATAATAACTGGTAAAAGTGGTGAAATAAAAAAAGTCACACTACCTCGCGACTTGGTGGTTTGGGAAACCGACTGATCCGCTTGGCTTGTCCATAAAGAATCTTTCATTCCCACAAGCCTTGTGAGGGAAAATTTTTGGATGCATCAATGCAAATTTGTATATATGCAACAGATTGCTTTAATTCAAATAATAAAAAGTAAGTATGAAAGAAATAAAGAGTGGAATAGGATGCTCTAGCATGCGTGAGATGTTGAAGGACTGCCTTCATGAGATAGAGGAAAAAATAGCAAAAGAGAGTAGGTTGGGAATATCATCCGGATTCCGACCGCTGGATGATTTGACGGACGGCTTTGAGAACGGAAAGGTGTACGTCATTGGCGGAAGAGCCTGCATGGGAAAAGAGGAGTTCATGCTGTCGATGATAGATAATATCATACAGAAGAGCGAGCTTCCCGTGTTGCTGTTCTCGACAAAAAAGCTGAAGTCTGAATATTTTTCCAGATTTCTGTCCATCCACTGCGACATTCCTACGCTTGATTTGCAGAAAGGTCGTTTGGAGCCACATCAGTGGAAAAAACTTGATAGGGGCATACAAACTTTAGATGATGACACATTGTTTATACATGACAGTTTGGGGCTACCCCTTGATGAATTGATTGAAACCACACGAAAATGCATCAAAGAAAAGGAAATAAGCATCATTTTCATAGACTGCCTGCAAATGATTGATTTAGGAAATGAACACGAAAGTCCTTCAGAGAGATCAGCAAACGTGATGCGTTCGCTGAAACAACTGGCCATCCAAGAAAACCTGCCAATTATTGTAGGTACAATGCTGAACAATTTTTCAGACTATGATGAAGATTACGATTTAAGGCGACCAGAACTGACGAACTTGCCGGACTCCAGTTTTATTGGGGAACTTGCAGATGTCGTAATGTTTGTACATCGCCCTGAATATTATCACATCTACACGGATGAGCATGGCGAAGACCTACGTGGAATAATGCAAATCATTGTGAGGAAGAATAGCTTTAAACCATTGGGCGGGTTAATACTTAACTATAAGCAGGAGACGGGTGCTGTGATAATGAGAAAAGAGACAAGTGCATCTACCCCAAGGTCAATAAGAATGGAGGACTTAATGGAAAATAAGGCTGTAAGAAATCTGATAAACAAATTTGACCTTGAAGAGTTTTCCCCATTTTAAAATGAGTAATTATAATGGCCACTACCAGAGGAGTAAAGAGCTTGGAATTTTTATATTTTGAGGATAGAGAAAACATATTTCGGATAAAAACCGCCAGATTTGTTAGTTTCTGAAAAAGTTTTTGCATTTGCCAAAGGATGTGTTTACGTCAGACTTTTATTGAAAAATACACTGCAATGCTATATATAACCAGCACGAGGAATGGCGAAAACGTTAAATGATGGGAAACGAAGAATTCTGGGAAATGATATAGGGACAGCACTGTAAACGACGCTTTTTCAGAAAATTATTTGCGTCTTTAAATTATTCTGACTATTTTTGCAGTGATTAATAGGTAAAACAATTACTACATAAAAACTATGATCATGAAACAAACTTTGATTTCAATATTGCTGCTAATGCCCTTGTTGGCTCAGGCTCAGTACAAGTCGGAGGTGTGGTCGCCCGATAATGGTGACGGCACGTTTACGAATCCCGTGATTAATGCTGACTATAGCGACCCTGATGTGTGTGCGGTGGGAGAGGACTATTATCTCACGGCCAGCTCGTTCCAATGCATTCCAGGCTTGCCTATTCTGCACTCAAAGGACTTGGTGAACTGGGAAATCATCAATTATGCTGTTCGCGAGCTGGAACCCAAAGAGGTGTTCGACAAACCGTCGCACGGCAATGGTGTCTGGGCTCCAAGCATACGCTATCACAACGGCGAGTTCTTCATTTTCTGGGGCGATCCCGACTATGGCGTGATGATGGTAAAGACAAAGAATCCTGCTGGCGAATGGTCGAAACCGCTGTGCGTGATTCCTGGCAAGGGAATGATTGACACTACGCCGCTATGGGACGACGACGGGCGCTGCTATCTGGTGAATGCCTGGGCCAACTCACGCTCGCGTTTTGCCTCGGTGCTCACGGTACGCGAGATGAATGCAGATTGCACCCAACCCATTGGCAACCCGGTGATAGTGTTCGATGGTAACGGTACCGAGAACCGCACCTGCGAGGGGCCGAAGTTTTACAAACGCGACGGGTGGTACTGGATTATGTGTCCGGCGGGCGGTGTGCCCACGGGATTTCAGCTGGCCATGCGCTCAAAGTCGCCCTACGGTCCCTACGAGCACAAAGTGGTGCTGGCGCAGTGTAAGTCCAGCGTGAACGGTCCTCACCAAGGCGCTTGGGTTCACACGGCTTTCGGCGAAGACTGGTTTCTGCATTTTCAGGACAAGGAGGCCTACGGGCGTGTGGTTCACCTGCAGCCCGTCGATTGGTCGAGCGGCTGGCCTATAATGGGTAAAAAGGGTGAGCCTGTGCTGACTTATAAGAAACCGAAGAGCAACAGTTCGGTCATTGTCAATCCTGTGGAGAGCGACGAGTTCAACCAGCCCGTCTTGGGCAAACAATGGCAGTGGCACGCCAACTACGACCAAAAGTTCGGTATGCCCACCGCCTTTGGTACCATGCGCGTATATACTCACAAACTGAGCGAGGGCTACAAAAACCTGTGGGAGGTGCCCAACATGCTGCTACAGAAAACGCCTGCCGACCGTTTTGTGGCCACGGCCAAACTGCGCTTCACCTCGAAGGAGCAGGAACAGTTCGGAGGCATTATCATGATGGGACTTGACTATAGTGCCCTTGTTGTGGCACGCGTGGGCAATGAGTTTCAGTTGCAGCAAATCACCTGCAAGGCAGCCGACAAAGGCAAGCCTCAAAACGTAAAAGTGCTGGCCTCGCTGAAGCCTACTGCCAGCGACAAGGTGGACTATCAGCCGGCCATTCACGAAGATATTTACTTGCGCATGACGGTGAGCGACGGCAAATGCCGCTTTGGCTGGAGTAGCAACGGCAAAAAGTTCACTGAGGTGGGCGATGAGTTCACCATGAAAGAAGGCAAGTGGATAGGTGCCAAGATTGGTTTTGTGGCGGCAGAAACAGGCCAGCAGACTAACCGCGGATGGATAGACGCCGACTGGTTCCGTGTAACGAAAAAGTAATTGTAGCAGAGCTGAAAGAATACACAAAATATCAGGGCATAAAAAGTTGCAAAACAACTCTTTATGCCCTGTTTTTTGATAGTCAGAAAACTCTTGAAGTGTTTCTTGTTTCTAGCCATGTCTCGGATTAGGCTCATGGTTCAAAGCCTTAACGCCCAAAGCTTAGGTGATGTTGAAAATCGTGACAATGGCTAGGATGCCAAAAACAATGATGACCGCTACCCAAAGGAAGAAATACAGCCATTTGGCTATCAGCTTGCGTTTCTTCACCGAAGGCAGATACCTGCGCTCAAACAAACCGACACGGTGCTTCGAGTTGGCTTTGCGTTCCTTTTCGCGCGACTTGTGGCTATGATGATGCCTTTCGCTACTCTCTGAGGAACTGCTTCTCGAAGAGCTGCTATCCGACGAACTGCTGCTGTGGTGATGGTGGTGATGACTTTCGCCACTGTCCGAAGAGCTGCTATGATGGTGATGGTGGTGTTCTCCGCTACTGCTAGAGCTATGGTGATGATGGTGAGTGTGTTGGTCCTCGCCGTTTGTTGCAGTGGTATTATCGGTACTCATTACTTTCGATTCGAATTTTATTACAAGTTAAACATCATTAATGATACACGCGAGTTTTTTTATATTAAAACCTTGCAAAGTTAACGAATCTTGCTGAATATTCGTTCTTTGCAAGGTTTTTTTAAATAATTTTAAGCGTACAACGCCCATTCATTGGGTTGTAACCGATGCTTGCGGCTCTCAACCAGTGGTTTTTAGATGAAAGCCACGGTCAGACCAGCCATTACAATGCTGACCATCGACATGAGCTTGATGAGGATGTTCAGCGAGGGACCGCTAGTATCCTTGAACGGGTCGCCCACGGTGTCGCCTACGATGGTGGCCTTATGGGCAAACGAGCCCTTGCCGCCAAAGTGGCCTTCCTCCACATTCTTCTTGGCATTGTCCCAGGCTCCACCGGCATTGGCCATGAACACGGCCAGTGTGAAACCACCAGCCAGTCCGCCAACGAGCAGACCCAACACACCAGCAACGCCGAGCACACAACCCACGATGATGGGAATGATGATGGCCAGGATGCTGGGGAAGATCATCTCGTGCTGGGCAGCACGGGTGCTGATTTCTACGCAAGAACCATAGTCGGGAGTGGCTTTTCCTTCAAGAATACCGGCAATCTCGCGGAACTGGCGCCGCACTTCCTCCACCATCTTCTGAGCGGCGCGGCCTACGGCCTCCATGGTGAGACCGCAGAACAGGAATGCAGCCATAGCACCGATGAAAGCGCCTACCAGCACTTTGGGGTTCATCAGGTTCACCTGGAAGAACTCCATGAAGTCGGGCATGGTGGCGGTTTCGGGGTTGAAGATCTGCTGCGTCAGCGGATGAATGAACTGCTGTCCGCCCTCCATGGCGCGTATCATGGCAATCTTAATCTCCTCGATGTACGAGGCCAGCAGGGCCAGAGCCGTAAGGGCTGCCGAGCCAATGGCAAATCCCTTACCCGTAGCAGCGGTGGTGTTGCCAAGCGCGTCGAGCGCGTCGGTGCGGTGGCGTACTTCCTCGCCCAGCTCACTCATTTCGGCGTTACCGCCGGCGTTGTCGGCAATGGGGCCGTAAGCGTCGGTGGCCAGCGTGATGCCCAGCGTTGAGAGCATGCCTACGGCTGCGATGCCGATGCCGTAGAGACCGTGCGAAATGCTGTCTGCGCTCATGGTGAGGTCAAAATGGTTGGCGCACATGTAGCTCAGCATGATGGCTATGCCGATGGTGAGCACCGGTATGCAGGTTGAAATCATACCCGTACCGATACCCTTGATAATGACGGTAGCCGAGCCTGTGAGGCCAGCCTCACTGATTTTCTGCGTCGGTTTGTAAGAGTGCGAAGTGTAGTATTCGGTGGCCTGTCCGATGATGACTCCGGCAGCCAGACCTGTGATGACCGAGAACGAAAGGCCGAGCCAGTTGTCGATGCCCAGCAGGTAGAGAATGGCAAAGGCTGCCACGGCAATGAGCACGGCACTGACGTTGGTGCCCAGCGATAGCGAGTGGAGCAGGTCTTTCATAGTGGCTCCCTCTTTGGTGCGCACCAGGAAGATGCCCAGCAGCGAGAGGAACACGCCCACGGCAGCAATAAGCATTGGGGCGATGACGGCGCGCATCTGCATGTCGCCGCTCATCGAGAAGGCCGTAGCACCCAGGGCGGCCGTCGAAAGAATACTTCCGCAGTAACTCTCGTAGAGGTCGGCACCCATGCCGGCCACGTCGCCCACATTGTCGCCCACGTTGTCGGCGATGGTGGCGGGGTTGCGCGGGTCGTCCTCGGGAATGTCGGCTTCAACCTTACCCACAATGTCGGCGCCCACGTCGGCAGCCTTGGTGTAAATGCCGCCGCCCACACGGGCAAACAGAGCCTGCGTAGAGGCACCCATACCAAAGGTCAGCATGGTGGTGGTGATGGTGATGAGCGCCATGTTGGAGCCATGATAGAAGTGGCTCAGCACGATGAACCAGATAGCGATATCGAGCAGTCCGAGTCCCACAACGGTAAGACCCATCACGGCTCCCGAGCGGAAGGCGACTTTCAGGCCGCCGTCGAGGCTTTGGCGTGCAGCATTGGCTGTGCGCGCAGAGGCGTAGGTGGCGGTCTTCATGCCGAAGAAACCTGCCAGTCCCGAGAAGAAACCTCCGGTGAGGAATGCAAACGGAACCCAAGGGTTCTGCACATGAAGCACATAGGCCATAAAGGCAAAGATAATGGCCAAAACAATAAACACATAGAGTACAACCTTGTACTGCTGTTTGAGATAGGCCATGGCGCCTTTGCGCACGTGGCTGGCAATTTCTGCCATGCGAGGCGTGCCTTCGGACTCCTTCATCATTTGTGAGAAGAAGAACCAGGCCATGCACAGTGCCACTATCGATGCGACGGGCACGAGCCAGAATACTGCTGGAATTGTCATAATGGTTAGATTTTGTTAGTATAACTGTTAATTAGGGTTGTTCCCTTAGAAGCGGAAGTCAAACTCCACGTCGAGCAAGTTGTAGTTGTGCTTCTCGGCTGCCAGGTTGCGGTCGTTGACGTGCGAATATTCCAGATGAAGCTCCAGGTTTTTGGTGAAGAAATAGTTCAGACCACATTCCACCTGATTGACCGACGAACTCCATTCCTTAGAAACGCGGTAGGTCTGATAACGGGCTTTGGCGTGAAGTTTCGACTTAATGAGGGGCACAATGCCAAACACATACCAACCGTCGGCCTTGTCGCCCAGGTTGTAGTTGATGACGTTGCTGCCTATGACGCCTGTTCCCCAGCCCTGAGAGTGGATATACTCGGTGCGGAAAGTGTATTCGTCCTTGTCATACTCGGCGGAGAGACAGTAGCGGTTCAGGGGCACGTTGCCGGTGATGGCAGCACCAGTTTCGTTGTATCCTATAACCATGTCGCCGTGGCTTCCTTTCCATCCGAAGGCACCGATGCGCACACCCTTGATGGGCATCACCCAAATACCGCCGATGATGTCTTTCTGGTTGTTCTTGTCCGAGCGGTTCACACCCTCACCGTTATATACGCCCACCTGGTAGTGCAGCAACTTGCGTCCGCTGACGTTGGGCAGAATGTCACCCGAAATCTGCACGCCGATGTCGCGTCCGCCGCTGGATTTCTCACCGGCACGGTCGCCAAAGCCCGAGAGGCGGTTGATAACGTCAGCATAGCCGCGCCATCCCTGCGTGATGGGGTGAGTGGGATTCTCGAAAGTGAAGGCACGCTTAAACTGACCTGCGCGAACTTTGAATTCTGGATATTTTCTCCATTCGGTGTACAGGTCAACCAGCTGTACGGTTGGCTCAGCAGGACCTTTGGCGTTGGTTCCCTGAATCTGGGCTCGCCAGTCGAATTCGCCGATTTTGCCGTCGAGGATGAAACGCGCCAGACGCAGGTTGAAGGAGTTGGTGTGAGCCCCCTCTTTATCGACGCCCTGATATTGCAGCATGCCGTAGCCGCTGAATTTAATGTTCTCGTACCATTTCTTTGGCTGTTCCTGGGCACTCATACTCAGCACGGCGAGTGCCAGCAAACATGTCATAAAAAATTTCTTTTTCATAGTGTTGTTCATTAGTGGGTTAAACTTATTATTCAATTTTTATTTGGTTTCTCTTTGAGCATCACCACGTTTTCTACGTGAGGTGTATGGGGAAACATATCGACGGGCTGCACACATTCCACGCTATAGGCAGCGTCGAGGTCGGCCAGGTCGCGGGCCTGCGTGGCGGGATTGCAGCTGACATAGACAATGCGCTGCGGACGTGCGCGCAGAATGGTCTGCACCACGTCGGGGTGCATGCCGGCTCGCGGCGGGTCGGTGATAATCACATCGGGGCGGCCATGAAGGGCGATGAATTCGTCGGTCAGAATGTCTTTCATGTCGCCGGAGTAAAACAGCGTGTTGTCAATGCCGTTGAGCAGCGAGTTCTGCTTGGCATCGTCGATGGCTTCGGGCACATATTCAATACCAATGACCGTCTTTGCCTGTCGTGCCACAAAGTTGGCGATGGTGCCCGTGCCCGTGTAAAGGTCGTAAACAGTTTCGTTGCCCGTGAGTTGTGCCAGGTTGCGAACCACCTTGTAGAGTTCGTAGGCCTGGTCGGTGTTAGTTTGGTAAAAACTCTTGGGACCCACCTTGAAACGCAGGTCTTCCATCAGCTCGAAGATGTGGTCGTTGCCTTTAAAGACGAGAATGTCCTGATCGCCTATGGTATCGTTGCACTTCTGGTTGTCGAGATAGAGTAACGAGCTGATTTGCGGGAATTTGTCGGCAATAAACTGAAGCAGAGCTTTGGCTTTCTTTCCGTCAGTTCCCGACCACGGGTCGGCCTCGTCCTGAAGTGACTCGGGTGAGTCGGCCAAATGAAATTGCACAATCACCATCCATTCGCCCGATGCCGAGTTTCTGATAATGACATCGCGCAGCAGTCCCGTTTGGGCGCGCAGGTCGAAAAACGAGAGCTGGTGACGGAGAGCATAATCGCAGATGGCATTGCGAATCTGGTTGTGCAAGTCGTCCATCAGCCAGCATTTCTCTATAGGCAGAATTTTGTCGAAGGCACCCGTAATGTGAAACCCGATGGCAGGATGATCTTTCAGGCTCTGCGACTCGTCGTGGGGCAGCGTGGCGATTTGTTCGGCAGTAAGATAGCGTTTGTTGGCACATCCAAAGTCCAGCTTGTTGCGGTAGGCTTGTGTTTTTCGGCTTCCCAAGATGGGGTTGAACTCAGGCAGCTCCACTTTCCCGATGCGGTGCAGCTGGTCATATACTTGCTGCTGTTTCATCTTGAGCTGTTCCTCGTAGGGCAGCATCTGCCATTTGCAGCCGCCGCAGGTGCCGAAGTGCTGGCAGAAAGGTGTCGCGCGTACCTTACTATATTCACGCACACGAATGACCTCGGCTTCCATGTAGCTGTGTTTTTTGCGCCTCACCTGCAAGTCCACCACGTCGCCCGGCACCGTCCAGGGCACAAAGACAACCATGTCGTTGACTCTTGCCAACGATTTGCCTTCGGCTGCGCAGTCGGTGATAGTGATGTTTTCCAGGATAGGTAGTGGTTTCTTCTTTCTGCCCATAGTATGTGTGAAGGTGTTATTTGGCTACAAATATAGCAAATTTCTTGCAAATAAGATTTATTTTCGGCAAAAATTTATTAAATAAACTGCTTTTCTTACTTTGTAGCGCGAATTGCCGCCTTTTTTCTTTACACTAGCCGACGTACATTTGGTTTCTGAAAATTATCTCACGGTGTTGTCTGCAAATTCTCTAGAAAATTTCATCATATCTCCCGACATTATTTTTCTAAAGCACGGTAATACGAAATTATTCCTCGACGCTGCGTTTAAATTCTCTAGTAAATTTGACAGTAATGCACGGGGTTATTCAGCCCATGCTTTGTTCTGTGCTCACAAAGCATAGGTTTGCGCTCATAAAGAGTAGTTTCGCGCTCACAAAGCATAGGAATACTAGTAACTATTCTAACTTGAATTATTCAGTGCGCAAAAGGAACTTTCTTGGTAAATGGTTTTTTTAAGTAAAACAGGGAAAAACAGGTAAAACAGGAAAAAACCTTTTGTTTTTCTCTGTTTTTGTTTGTTTTTCTCTGTTTTCTTTATTCAAACTATTCATAAAAACAGGTTGTGAAATATACTATGAAGAGTGCCTTGAAAGCAGTGAAAAAAGAAAAGAAGTTAATTTATGGTAACGTCAGGAAACAGTATCTCGCCTATGAGATTACTAAGGAAATTCATAGACGAGATACTGCGTGTTGGGCTCTGTCGGATAGTTGGTGAGTCGTCCTGAGCGTGTTATAAAAGAGAGTATGCCATTGTAAATGTCGTTTCCGAATATGTATTGTCCACCGTAGATGTTGATGTAGTTGACGCGCCGTGCGTCGTAGTTGAGCAGCGGGTCAATGTTGTTGACAGGCATACCGTCGATGAGTACCAGCGTGGGCAACAGGCTGTTGAAGTTGTCCTGTTCCCTGCGAACGATGAGCCGTGGTATGCCATTGATGGTTGTTTTTTTGACATAGAGCACATATTCAATGAGCACTTCGTTGACGGTGTGGAATTGGCGGTATTGGTCGAGGTTGTACGACAGGTCGGGTTCGGTGCCAAACACCTTTGGGTCGTAGTCCAGTGGTTGAACTTCTTCTGCCGTATCACGAGCATCATCACCTATTTTTTGTTCTCGCTTAGCTGGTGCAATGGCTATTTGACGTCGCTGCATGTCGATGGAGCGTGCTTCCACCTCACTGCGCTTGTAATGGAACACGAGATGCGGTAGCTTTTTCGGAAGCAGGGCTGCAAACGGGCTGATCATCTCTATGGGCAGGTTTTTGCCTGTGGCCGTCGTGGCAGAGAGCACCAGCGGTTGTTTGCCATGAATGCCGAAGGTGTGGAATACTGCGGTGGAATCATTCATCATTTTTCCCTCAAAATAGTGTATCTGCTTACCGATGATGCTAAGTGAAGGACGTATCTCACTGGCCTTGAATGAGTGGCCGTCGTAGATGTTCTGAATGCGAGCCCTGATGACGTGGCCTTCAACCTCAGGCGAAGAAAAAGGCGAGGGGAGAGAAGAACGAGGGGAGAGAAGATAGGTGGCGGGCGTGGCTTCCGCATGGCTCAGCGAGTCGGGATGTGCGATTTGTACCCATTTGATGTCGTCGTCCTTGCTCCTTTGAAGAGGATTAATGACGGCTACAAGTTGTTGGGTCACATCGGCGTTGCCGCGTGAATATACCGACAATACATAATATCCGCTATGGAGGTCTTTGGGCAGTTCGATAATGCCAGTTCCCTCTCCGCTATGAAGGCTAATTTTGGTGCCAGCTGCCAAACCATGCGTATCACACAGTTCAGCGTATGCTATCAAGGCTTTTTCGGCTGAAATGCTGATTTGCATCGCCTCGCCGGCAAGATACCATGAGCGGTCGGTCTTTATATTTGCAGCAAAGGTGCTCAGGGCAAGCGCCATAGCGGCTATCAGTGATAATGCTTTTTTGTTCATGTGAGGTTATGAGGTTTCAATAATCAATAATCGATGGTCAATACTTTACTAATAACTTACATTTTCTTCTAGCGACCAAAAATCGGGTTCCTCTATATATGCGCCTTTCAATCTGACATCGAGCAGGTCCTTGCTTGCCCATGCCGTTAGCAATGTACGGCCCATCATTCTCTCATCTTGCCAAACGCATAGGAACAGACCTTCGTTCACCAAATTGCAGCAGAGCATATCGCCCGGGTTTTCGAACCATTTGCGCCTATCTTCTTTTATCGGGTATTTGATAGAGAAATCAATGGCATTTAGGAAGAACCTGTATTCACTCGTATTCAGCGAGCATCCCACAAATCCAATAACGTGTTTGTTTGACGTGAGGCAACGGATATTGGTGGGAAGGGCAGAGGGTAGGGGCGAGAACAGACCGCCCATCTCAGAGCTCGCCTGAATCCGGGCCAGCGAATACTCGTACTCGGCCCTTGAAATGGCTCGTTGATGAACAAGGCCGCTATACCTGTGATACATACGCTCATTGCTGCGGTCTATTTCATACATCTTGAGTTGTTGGATATGGTGTCCTTCGTAATTTGAACTTGCGGCAACAAGAATGCCCGTGCCTGTTGCGTCTTTCCATCCAAGCTCAGGAAACTGGTGTTCCAAACGTACGGCTTGCCTTTTTTCAGTATCGTAAAAGATGTTGGTGGTGTAGTCAGGATATACAGCCCACGTCTCATCGTATGTCCACGAATAATAATTCGGCTTGTTTGGGTCAAAAGGAGCATCGGGAGTCACGAGCACATCGATATTACTTTCCGGCGTGTTCTGCACCCCTCTTACATCTGCTATTTTCTCAGTTGGAAGAGGTTTCTGAGGTTCTGATTCATATACCTCGCCGTTAGACTCTATATGCAGGCAGTATTTCACGTCGGGAGCAAGCTCGCCTATCCAGCCGGTGTAAAGACCGTTGTTTTCCTGCATCTTATATTCTGAGCCGTCACTCCCTAGCACAGAAACTCTGGCTCTCGTCACCATACGTGGTTCATCGAATGAATTGACGGGCTGTGTTTGGGAAAGGATGAATTCATTCATTTTGGAAGAACATATTGTGCCTTCGACAACGAGCACGTTGGAGTCTTCGAAAGATATGTCTGCTTCAAATTCTTCAATACAGCCCGACAAAGTGCTTACCCCAACCATGAGGCAAAGCAAATGAAATAGCGTTTTTATATAAATCGCTTTTGCCCGGCCATCTGCAGGGCTCTTGCCGAATTGATTTTTTCTCTGTTTCATCATATCTTAGTTGAATCGTATGTTAAGTGAAACATAAGGAATGGCAGTGCCAAACACCGACAGCTTATATCCTTTTATTTCGTCCTCTTTGGCAACATAATAGACATTATAGGCATTTTTGCGCGCCAGGGCATTATATACACCTATAGAGAACGACGTGTGGAGGAAGCTTGTCAGCTTGTGAGTAGGCTCTATGTTAAACGCCAGGTCCAAACGCACATAGTCTGGAATACGGTATGTGTTGCGGTCGGTGTAGTAAGGCATGTATTTCTGGTTATACGAATCGTAATAGACGCCGGCAGGCAGTGTTGTCGGGCGGCCTGTGGCATAGTTGAAGTTGCTCGAAAGGCTATATCTCTCGGTAAACTTCAAGTTGAGTACAGCCTTCACCTCATGAGGCCTGTCATATTCCGAGGAATACCACTCACCATTGTTCAGAGGCATTGCCACCTTCTTGTCGTTCTGACGGAGCAACGAGCGTGAGAAGGTATAGCTGATCCATCCGTTCAACTTTCCTATAGGTTTCTTCGCCTGAAGCTCTATGCCGTATGCTTGTCCCTGGGTAGAGATAACATCGGTCTCCAGGTGGTGGTTCATCAGCAGCACCGCAGAACTGCGATAATTGAGGTAATCGCTGATATGTTTGTAATAGGCCTCTGCAGAAAACTCGTATTTTTTGTCAGCCGTCTCATGATAGATGCCAGCCGCCGCCTGCCAGCCATTCTGGGGCTTTATATTAAGGTCGGATAGTTTCCATATATCGGTAGGTGACATGATGGAGGTGTTCGACACTTTATGGATATACTGATGCATTGTGTTGAAACCTGCCTTCAAGGAAAGGTTTTCTCTTATGGCATAGCGTGCCGACAGACGGAATTCAGGAGCATGGTAAGTCTTGATGACACCAGTCTCCTTACGTGTCCCCAACAAAGTTTCCTCGGTTGGATATTCATCGTCATTGTATAGATTCACGTCACGAGGACCAAGTGCATTGAACATGGAATAGCGCAAACCGACTGAAACCGACAGTTTTTCGGTGAGCGAACGCTCGTAGTCAATATATGCGGCACTCTCTAAAGCTTTTTCTCTCTGCAACTCGTCTGTAGTGATGCGTGATTCAGCACCCGCAGGCTCATACTTTCCGCCCTGAACATTGTAATGCTGCACGGAGAGCCCGTAGGAGAGGGTCTGCTTTTCAGTCAGACGCTGACGGATATGCAGCTTACCCCATAGCTGGTCGATGCCGAAACTCAGCCGGCCAGCCATGGACGGGGTGTTTCTGTCCTCGTTGAAGTAGTCGTAGTGGTCAAGGCCGCCAGACAGCGTGGCCGTCACACTCTCGCTCAGGATAGAGCGCCACTCGGCAGAGAAATTGCGGTTTTGATAGCCGTATTTATCCAGTGAGCTGAATGAGAACCTGTCGTTACTCCAATATCCATAGATCTTGAAGCGATGCATGCTATTGATTTTCCACGTCAGCACACCACCTAAATCGAAGAAGTTTGCTGTACCGTTTTTGTAGCCGCTGTCCTCTGGCAGCTTCTTGAGAATCCAGTCACTATACGTCGTACGGCCATTCAACAGCAGCGACACATGGTCTTTGACAACCGGTATCTCAACATTTGCCATACTGGTAAGCGCACCAATACTTGCCGAACCCGTAAGCTTCTGCATATTGGCTTCCTTCGAGGTCACCTTCAACACACTGCTTATCCTGCCGCCATATTCCACAGGGATGCTCGACTTGAACAGCTCCACATCCTCAACCGCATCGGAATTGAACGCCGTGAACAGACCGAACAGGTGCGACGGATTATACACCGTACCACCGTTGAAAAGGATGAGGTTCTGGTCTGTTGCACCTCCCCTTACATTATATCCGCTTGAAGCCTCGCCTACGGTAGTGACACCTGGGAGCGTGAGTACAATCTTCATGATATCCGACTCACCAAAGGCTGAAGGGATGTTTTTCAGTAATTGGGGCTTGAACTTCTCTGACCCCATCATCATGTTTTTTACAGCCGACTGGCGACCACCGACCACAACAATCTCGTCGAGCTCCTGGTCATCGGCAACACTTGCCTTCGCTTTCCTCATGCCTGGCACCATATAAATTTTTGTTCCTGCCGAAGCAGTTGACGTAGCAACCGAGTCGCTGTCGAGAACAGGAATGCCCGCAATGAGCATAGAGTCATCAATGTCTTTTTGGGGTAAAGGTGTACGAACGCTGGGGGTAGGGGGATAGGTGGATACGGGGACGCGAGATATGCTAATGTCTGCACTCCCAGACTTTTGAACATGCGTTTTCTGAGATTCCGTTTTCGTTTCTTTCTTTCCTCCACTCACAAACTCAATCACTTTCAGAAGGCTATTTTCACGCTCTTTTTTTGTGAAAGATAGTCGGTTTTTTCTTGCAAATCCTTTTATTTGCTTACTCTGTTCAGGAAAGAGCCTTGCCACATCCTTAGCACGACTTACATGATGTTTTTCACCGTCCTTAGTAATGAGCGTATAATATTCCTCGGTATAAAGAGACCTCAGATATTTCTCTCCACCAAATGTTTTTGCACCACCGTAAGCCTTCCAAACACTATGATACAGACTAACTCCACCATAGCCGCCATCATAAAGCACAGATGCATATCGGGAACTATCCTCAGGGTCATGCACATACCTGCGCCCATCCATCTCAAACCAGTCAATGAAGGCCTGCTCTGGCATACAAACCACTTTCTCTCCCGGAGAGAGAACAACAACACATTGCCTCAACAAGTCAAAGCGTAGTTTTACATCATCGTAAACCACACCGTGATAGCTGAGACGCCCTCTATACATATCTGCCTTATTTTTATAATAAGGTGACTCGTGCCACACCCCCTTCTCGTACGGGGGCTCTATAGCCCCCACATACAGTCGCGCATAATCAGCGGCAGAGGAAAAATAATCCTGAGCCCCGACACTCTGCGCCATGGCCATCAAAAAGATAAATATCAACCTATACTTTTTCATGTTTTTTATTATACATGCTTACAACGAATCGTTCTCTTCTCCTTTCTCACACAAAGGTAAAGAGTAGTCTGATTCATCTCCTTTTCACTATTATAACTCCACAATTATAATAATGCAGAAAGAACAAGTTCCTTGCATAAAAATCTGTTAAAAAAACATAAGGTTTTAGTGCGTGACATGTGAAAACAACAAAAAGCTCTGTGTGGCCAAACTCGTGCAAATAATTAAAAAATGAAAAATGTCATTTCCACAGGGCATTTTTTTCAGCAAATATTTGTCAGAGTGCTTTTTTTATATTACCTTTGCCAAATAGATAATACTAAATAAAACATTATATTTTTATACATTAACTATTATTATGAGTCAGAAAAGAGTTTATACCTTTGGCAATGGTAAGGCCGAAGGTAATGCAAAAATGCGTGAGGAACTCGGCGGTAAGGGTGCAAACCTTGCTGAGATGAACTTGATTGGAGTTCCCGTTCCTCCAGGTTTCACAATCACAACCGACTGCTGTAACGAGTATTATCAGGTTGGACAGGAGAAAATCATGCAGCTGCTGAACGAAGACGTGATGGCAGCCGTGAAGCACATCGAGGTGCTCATGAACTCGAAGTTCGGCGACAAGGAGAACCCGCTGCTCGTCAGCGTGCGCTCGGGTGCCCGCGCTTCGATGCCTGGCATGATGGACACCATCCTCAACCTGGGCCTGAACGACGAGGTTGCCGAGGGTATGGTGAAGAAAACCAACAATCCCCACTTTGTTTACGACTCCTACCGCCGTTTCGTGCAGATGTATGGCGACGTGGTACTCGAAATGAAGCCCGTAAACAAGGAAGACATCGACCCGTTTGAGGAGATTATTGAGAGTGTGAAGAAGGAAAGCGGTGTTGTGCTCGACAAGGACCTCAGCGTTGAGGACCTCAAGAAACTGGTGCAGCTTTTCAAGGCCGCCATCAAGGAGCGCACGGGCAAGGACTTCCCCAGCGATCCCATTGAGCAGCTTTGGGGTGCCATCTGCGCTGTGTTCCGCAGCTGGATGAACGAGCGTGCTATTCTCTATCGTAAGATGGAAGGCATTCCCGATGAGTGGGGAACAGCTGTCAGCGTCATGGCTATGGTATTCGGTAACATGGGCGACACATCGGCTACGGGCGTATGCTTCAGCCGCGATGCCGCTAATGGTGAGAACGTATTTAACGGTGAGTACCTTGTCAATGCTCAGGGCGAAGACGTGGTGGCCGGTATCCGCACCCCGCAGCAAATCACTAAACTCGGTTCGCAGCGTTGGGCTGAGCGCGCTGGTATCAGCGAAGAGGAGCGTGTGGCTAAGTATCCTTCAATGGAAGAGGCCATGCCCGAGATTTATGCTGAGCTGAATGGCATTCAGGACAAGCTGGAGCACCACTATCATGACATGCAGGACATGGAGTTCACCGTTCAGGAAGGAAAACTCTGGTTCCTCCAGACTCGTAACGGTAAGCGCACAGGTGCTGCTATGGTAAAGATTGCCATCGACCTGCTGCACGAAGGCATGATCGACGAGAAGACCGCCATCATGCGTTGTGAGCCGCAGAAGCTCGACGAGCTGCTGCACCCCATTTTCGATAAGAAAGCTCTCACAACTGCCAAGGTCATCGCTCAGGGTCTGCCCGCCAGCCCAGGTGCTGCCTGCGGTCAGATTGTGTTCCATGCTGATGATGCCAAGGCTTGGCACGAAGACGGTCACAAGGTGGTTCTCGTACGTATTGAGACCTCTCCCGAAGACCTCGCTGGTATGGCTGCTGCCGAGGGTATTCTTACTGCCCGTGGCGGTATGACCTCTCACGCTGCTGTGGTGGCTCGTGGTATGGGTAAGTGCTGCGTCAGCGGCGTAGGTTCGCTCAACGTCAGCTATAAGGATAAGACTGTGGAGATCGATGGCACTGTCTATAAAGAGGGTGACTATATTTCACTCAATGGTACCACTGGTCAGGTTTATGCCGGTGAAGTTCCCACCAAGGCTGCTGAGCTGAGTGGTGACTTCAAGGAGCTCATGGACCTCTGCGACAAATACACCAAGTTGCAGGTACGTACCAATGCTGACACTCCGCACGACGCACAGGTGGCTCGCAACTTCGGTGCTAAGGGTATCGGTCTGACACGTACTGAGCACATGTTCTTCGAGGACAAGAAGATTATCGCCATGCGCGAGATGATTCTGGCCGACAGCGTTGCCGGACGCGAAAAGGCTCTGGCCAAACTGCTGCCTTATCAGAAAGCCGACTTCAAAGGTATTCTTGAGGCAATGGACGGCCTGCCCGTGAACATCCGCCTGCTCGACCCGCCTCTGCATGAGTTTGTTCCCCACGATCTTGCTGGTCAGCAAACTATGGCCGACGAAATGGGTGTCAGCCTTGAGACTATCCAGCGCCGTGTGGCCTCTTTGGCTGAGAACAACCCGATGCTGGGACACCGTGGCTGCCGTTTGGGTATCACCTTCCCCGAAATCACCGCTATGCAGACCAAGGCTATCCTCGGTGCTGCCTGCGAGCTGAAGAAGGAAGGCAAGAATCCTATGCCCGAAATTATGGTTCCGCTCATTGGTACGCTCTACGAGCTGAAACAGCAGAAAGAAATCATCCAGTATGCCGCCAAGGAAGTGTTCATGGAGTACGGCATTGAAGTGGAGTTCGAAATCGGTACGATGATTGAGATTCCGCGTGCTGCCCTTACTGCCGACCGCATCGCAACAGAGGCTCAGTACTTCTCATTCGGTACCAACGACCTCACTCAGATGACCTTCGGTTACAGCCGCGACGACATTGCTTCGTTCCTGCCCGTATATCTGGACAAGAAGATTCTGAAGGTTGACCCGTTCCAGGTGCTCGACCAAAAGGGTGTTGGTAAGCTCATCAAGTACGCTGTCCGCGAAGGCCGTGCCGTACGTCCCGACCTGCGTTGTGGCATCTGCGGTGAGCATGGTGGTGAGCCCACCTCAGTGAAGTTCTGCGCCAAGATTGGCATGAACTACGCCAGCTGCTCTCCTTTCCGCGTGCCCATCGCACGCCTCGCCGCCGCGCAGGCTGCTGTAGAGGAATAAACGACAGAATGCTGATAATTAGTGAAATACGAGGCAAGGACTTGGAAAACAGGTTCTTGCCTCGGTTCTTTTTGCTCACATTCTGCACGTTACGTGTGCAGAACGTGTTGGCTAAGTACCCCAATTTGTTGACCAAATTTTTTGGGAATGTTGACCAAGCAAAAAAACGGATTCTGCAAAAACATCGGAAAATACCCTCAATGTTGACTATATGTTGACCAAAAAATGGGGCTATGTTGACCAGATTTGGTTTCTGTTTTTACAGAGAATCACAAGTTGTTAAACATGTATCTGAATTATTAAACAATTTCACTAATTATAAAAAATATGGCAACACTTAAACCCACAGTTAAAACAAAACTAAAAACAGGAATGTACATCGTTTACATTCGTGTAGTGCAGAACAGACAAAGCTCTTTTATCAGAACATCATGGATGGTGAATGATAAAGGAGTCAAGGGAAAGGAAGTTACAGATCCTTTCGTTATGCAACAAGTGTCAAATTTGATTAGCAGTTATTATTCTATGCTCAACAAGATTGACTCTTCAAGCTGGACAGCTTCTGAGGTTGTAGCCTACTTGACGACCTCTACTGAAGATATGTCATTTTCTGATTATGCCAGAAATCATATCGAGAAACTTATCAGTAGAGGTCAAGAACGCACATCGCGTAATTATAAGTGGGCACTGAATCATATGGAGCGTTTTGCTGAGACGGACAATATAATGTTCTCTCGTATGACATCTGCTTTTCTTAATAGATGGATTGCTTCCCTTTCTGAGACGAATCGTTGTAAGGAACAATACCCAGTTTGTATTCGTGAAGTCTATAAAGCTGCATTGAAGGAATTCAATGATGAAGAACAAGGAATTGCAAGATTGAAGAATCCTTGGGGAAATGTTACAATTCCCAGAAGTGACATACCCGAAAAACGGGCAATTCCTGCAAGTATGTTACGAAAGTTCTTCAATGTCGTTCCTGATAGAAGTAGATTTACCAATCCTCTGATGGAAGTAGGTCAAGACGTGGCTTTAATCTCATTTTGTCTGTGCGGCCTAAATGCAGTGGATATTTTCAATGCAGAGAAAGATCAATATGTTAATGGAATTTTCCATTATGAACGCCAGAAAACAAGGAATACCCGTTCTGATAAGGGTTACTTTGAAATACGTGTTCCAGAGTTCCTAAAACCCACTTTTGAGAAATACCTCTCAAAGAATGTAGATTCTCCATGGCTGTTTAACTTCCATGATCGTTTATCTACTTCAGATTCATTTTGTGCCAACGTGAATATTGGTATCAAACAGATTTGGGAAAAAGTTGATCCTAATTTTAAAGCTTCGTTATATGCATTTCGGCATAGTTGGGCGACAATAGCACAGAATGAATGTGGTGCAACGTTGAATGAGGTTGACTTTGGACTCAACCATTCTATAAATAAAATGGCTAAGGTTTATGTCAAAGTGGACTATACTCCGGCTTGGATTCTGAATGAGAAGGTTATTGATTTCATCTTCTTTACTAATAAAGAATCAAAGCACGTAGAAAAAGTTGATAAGACTTTTGAGAGAATTTCAAAGTACAACAATGTCCGTGCTGAAGCGTATGTGATGGGCAAAAAGGTTTGTGCTTTGGAAGACACAGGTTTTTCTAATGTTGACCAGATTATGGACAGGTTGGTTACTCTACTTCCCAAGAAAACGAAGAAAACACGTGTACAATTCAAAATCACCAATGTGGATAAGAAGCTCACGCAGATGTATCAACGACTGATTCCTTAGTGTTCCTCTTTTAACAGATTCAAAAAACTCAGATATAGTCTTGTACCATATCTGAGTTTCTATATTTCATAAAAGGTAGTTCTGTTGTACGTTTGCCAACATTTGCAAGTCAACAAGTTTGAACCTCTTTTTGCCAGGAGATATTCTAACAGGCTCTATCTTTCCGCTTTTGACCCATCTCTCAACATCGGCTCTGCCAAATAGTTTGTAAGCCTGAGCCTGACTTATTTCGAGTTGGCCTTTCTCAATTTGATGTATTCTTAATGCTACTTTTGTAGCGAGCACATCAACGAACTGTTCGAATGTAACAGATTTATTTATAAATTCAAGTACCGTATTTTTGTCCATATTTCTATTAATTTAATTGTAAGGACAAGGAGGGGCTACCTCCCTGCTTGAATCGATTCAGTTGCAAAGGTAGCCCCTAAAAATCATAAGAATGCGTATAACAGCTATATAGGATTCCGTATATAGTTGTTATATAGCCCTACTGTTTGCAGATAGTAGGATTGCTTGCATTTTACAGACATTCTTTCAACTTCTTTATAAATACGTCACAGCTGTCATAAAAGCCAATGCCATCGTCAAGGATGTTAGAGTTCGGCTTCTTTCGAAGGTTAGCAACTCTTGCTTGCGATAATCCGCAGCGCAGTTGGCTTGCTCGTAGAGGTTCGTTGTTGACAGACGATGATACCAGTTTG
>OMZS01000016.1 GCA_900315565.1 uncultured Prevotellaceae bacterium
AAGAATGGCTCGAAGCAGCATTGTATGATCCATGCTGCAAAGGTACAACTTTATTCTTGATTAGCCTGCACCCGCCAACCAGGAAAATCCGCTGACCCGAAAGTTTCTCCCACGTCTTTTTTGTTTCCATTCAGTACTTACTATTATTCATCAGCCAAGGCTGGGAGAGCGAGTAGGCGCAAGAATTGTAACTACAAAGCAAATACAACTATGAAACACCTACATTTTTCTATTCTGCTCGCCGTGCTCATGAGCATGGCTGGATCAAAAGCATGGGCGTATGATGCCGAAATTGACGGCATCTGTTATAACTTTAGTGGTGATGAAGCTAAGGTGACCTATGCATCTCAAAATAATCCTAGTGAGAAAACATCATCAGAAAAAGAAAATGAGCAATTTTATAGAGGTATTATTGTCATTCCCGAGGCTGTAGAATATGGAGGTAATGTATATTCCGTGACCACCATCGAAGCGTTTGCTTTCTATGGCTGTAGTGGGCTGACCGAAATCACCATCCCCAACTCCGTGACCAGCATCGGAGCGTTTGCTTTTTATGGCTGCAGCTGTTTCTCCGTTGAAGATGGGCTAATGTATGCTGACACATATTTGGTTGGACCAACAGATATGAAACTAAGTAGTTGCGTCATCAAGGAAGGAACGAGAATTATTGGTGGTTTCTGGGGTTGCACCAATCTGACATCCGTAACCATCCCCAATACCGTGATCATCATACAAGACGGTGCTTTCGGGGATTGCAGCAGTCTGACCGAAATCACCATCCCCAACTCCGTGACCAACATCGGATTAAATGCTTTCTATAATTGCAGTGGGCTGACCGAAATCACCATTCCCAACTCCGTGACCAGCATTGGAAATTTGGCTTTCCAAAGATGCAGCAGTCTGACCTCTGTGACCATCCCCAACTCAGTGACCAGCATCGGTAGCGGTGCTTTCTCTGGCTGCACCAGTCTGACCTCGGTTCATATTACTGATCTTGAGTCTTGGTTTAATATTAATTTTCTTGGTTGGCAGTCTGATCCACTTTATTCTGCTCCCAAAATATACTTGAATGGAGAGGAAGTAAAGGATTTGGTTATCCCCAATTCTGTGACTAGTATCGGAGACTATGCTTTCTTTGGCTCAAGCAACCTGACCTCTATTACTATCCCCAACTCCGTGACCAGCATCGGAGTCAATGCTTTCTATAATTGCAGTGGGCTGACCGAAATCACCATCCCCAACTCCGTGACCAACATTGGATACGGTGCTTTCTCTGGGTGCAGCGGTCTGACCTCCGTAAAAGTCGAAGAAGGAAATTCTGTCTATGACTCTCGTGATAATTGTAATGCAATTATCGAGACAGCCAAGAACGAAACTGTTTTGTGTGGCTCTTTCTCGTCATTACCAAGTTCTGTGACAAGTATAGGTGAAAACAGCGTGGTAACAAGTCCTGTAACTATTCCTTGGTCTGTAAATTCTATAAGCTCAGATGCTCCTTATTCTATATCATCAGAATTCATCATGAATCTCAATTTGAATGAAATCAGTGACTGGATAGGAAAAGATAGGGTAAGTGACAGCAGGGTGTCTACCAGTTTTACAGATGAAAACGGAAATGATGTTTCCGACCTTGTTATTCCTGAAGGAACGACAACCATCGGGAGTTATGTATTCAAGGGTGTATCAAGTCTAGAAACAGTTACAATTCCCAACTCAGTGACAAACATTGGCAACGCGGTTTTTGCTGATTGTAATAACATCGTAGCTGTGAAAACGTATATTGAGGATTTATTCGGCATCCCTTCCGACTGTTTCACGAATAGTGTCAAGCAGAATGCCACGCTATATGTGCCCAAGGAAATGAGAATGTTTTACAAGCTGTTCGACGGATGGAAAGAGTTCAAGAACATTGTGGCCATGGAAAACAGCATTGAGCCTGTGGATATAAATGATGATATTGATTATGGGACGGACAGCAATTTCGATAGCAATACGAACCTGAATGGCAACGTAGTGGGCAACATCTTCTACAATATTTCTGATGATGCAGGTGAATACAGTTCTACGGAAGGTTGCATTGTCATCAAAAAGCCAACGCCAGACGATGACGTGGAGAATGTGGCCGGACTTGACATCAACAATGAGCAACTGAAAGACACGTTCACGGGCATCATCTTCATGGTGCAGCCGGGCAGTGGTACTATCACGGTGAACGCGGAGTCTGAGGGCGGTCTGACGCTGAAGGTAAAAGTGGGCGACAATCCGCCGACGGAGATAGAGTTGGACGGCAAGATAAAGGAGAAATTCCCCTACTCGGTTGATAAGGCAAGCTATGTGTATATCTATGCCGGCGGAGGAAGCGCAGGTGCCAAGGCAGCCGGAACAACGCGGGCCAGCAGCGAGGATGTGCTGAAGATTTATGGCATCGAATGGACTAGTGGCACGGATGGCATCGGGGTAATTAACAAAGGACAATTGACAATTGATAATTCCCCTGTGTATAACCTGAATGGCCAGCGGGTGGAGAAGCCTGCCAAGGGTGTCTTCATCAGGAACGGCAAGAAAGTTCTGGTGAAGTGAACAATGAACATAGCCAATAGCCAATAACCAAAATGAATGCTGCCCGAATACCTCGATGGTGAGATGTTCGGGCAGCGTTTTTTAGTGTGAGCCATGTGCCTCATAGAAATCCGCGTAATCCGCGTAATCTGTGGTACGGCAGAAGTTGCGCGGGGGCGATGCGTGGCCGGTGAATCAGATGTGGAAAGAGTCGCGCTCGTCGGGGCGGTAGGCTTTGCCTTCCTCTTTCATATAGACCAGGAGGTCGCTGAAGTAGCCAGTTTCCTGAATGGCTTTGAGGTCGGCGCGGGCGTTGTCCTCGTTGAGATACTCCTTGGCGCTGGCCAGGTGGTTGGTGAACTCAAGTTGTTTTTTCTCGGTGTTGAGAACGGAGATCCACTCGTCTTTCACGCGGTCTCCGATGACGAATTTCTTGCTCATAGTTTTGTTTGTTTTTTTGATGTTGTTTTTATCTTGATAGTTTGTTTTTTGATTTCCTGCGTGTGAGGTGTTTGTTTTCGTGTGCAAAGTTAGTGGTTTTTGTGTTAAGTTATTCACCTTGGGTGGTGTTTTTTCGTGTAAACGTTTGAGTAGAAGTGCAGATGATTTAAGTCAAAATACCGTCCGTATTGATAGTTTTTGTTTGAAAAGTTTGGATGTATGCGAAAAAAATTGTTACTTTGCAAAAGTTTTCTAACGAAAAACTAATATTCAGTAACCATAAAAAGAAAGAATTATGAAAAAGATTTTAGTTTCGATTGTAGCAATGGTGTTTGCCATTCCTACGTTTGCTCAGTTCAGCAGTGGTGGTTTCGACCTTGACAAGGAGAGCATGTACTATGGAGTACGCATCGGTATGGTAGGTGCTAATCTGACGGGTGATGCCGAGGCAACGGGCATGAAGATTGGCCTTTCGCTGGGCGGTGTGATTGGTATCCGTATCTCGCATACCACACCTCTTTTCTTGGAGAGTGGCTTGTACTATGTAGGTCGCGGTGGTAAGGACGGCGACTTTTCGGTGGGCTACAACAACTTGGAGATTCCTCTGTTGATTAAATATGGCGTAAAGGCTGGCGACATTGCCTTTCTGCCTTTCTTCGGCCCCTATTTTGCATACGGCATTAGCGGAAAGACTAAGCTTCTTGGTGAGGAAGTAGGTACTTTCGACGAGAAGAAATGGGACGGTCTGAAGCGTGCCAACATGGGTTTGAAGTTGGGATGTGGCCTTGAGTTCAACAAGCTTTATGTGGAGGCAGGTTATCAGTTTGGTCTTTCAAACATTACAAAACATGCTGACAATTCTGTTCACAGCAATGCCTTGTTCCTCAACGTTGGTGTGAACTTCTAATTTCTGAAACATACATTTTGCGCCGAGGCGCAAAGAACAGCAACGACTCACACAGAATCAAAGTGTGAGTCGTTGCTGTTTTTATAGGTAAACAATGAGTACGAGATATTAAAGTTATCTGCTTTATATTTTGCTTCGCAGTAGGAGGCGACGTGGCTCACGTCGCAATGGCGATGTTGTCACGTGAGCCACGTGACCTCCTACTTGGAGGGTATGACTTTGAACTTTGAGGACGTGAAACACTATCAGCGTATCGTATATGTTCTCCAGCAAACGGAACGAATGATGCAAGAGATAGACAAATTGATGAATGAATAATCAGAGCAGATTCATCATGAAAAGCCGTTGACAGCACTTTGTCGTCAAAAAAACAATTAACCAACAACCGTTATCTGTTCAACGGTTGTTGGTTAATCATTAATTGTCAATTGTCAATTGTCAATTATCAATTGTCAATTATCAATTATCAATTCTTACTCGCCTTTGATGGCAGCTACGCCGGGGAGCACCTTGCCTTCGATGGCCTCGAGCAGGGCACCGCCGCCAGTAGAGATGTAAGAAACCTTGTCGGCCAGACCGAACTTGTTGACACAAGCCACAGAGTCGCCACCACCGATGAGCGAGAATGCACCCTCGGCTGTTGCCTCGGCCACGGCCTCACCAATGGCGCGGCTGCCCGGGGTGAATGTGTCGCACTCGAATACGCCTGCAGGACCGTTCCACAGAATGGTCTTGGCGCCCTTGATGGCGTTGGCAAAGTCTTTCTGGCTCTCAGGACCGGCATCCACACCCTCAAATCCGTCGGGCACCTGGTTGGCCGGGCAGTTGATGATTTGCGAGCCGGGCTTCACGGTCATGGTGCCGAAGTCCAGGCCGTCGGTGGCGGTGCAGTCGCTTCCGAGCACCAGTTCCACGCCGTTCTTCTTGGCCAGTTCCTCAACGCCGAGGGCCACATCGAGCTTGTCGAGCTCCACGATGGAGTTGCCAATCTGTCCGCCGTGAGCCTTGGCAAAGGTGTAGGTCATGCCACCGCAGAGGATGAGCTTGTCAACCTTGCCGAGCAGGTTCTCGATGATACCGATTTTCGAGCTCACCTTCGAACCGCCCATGATGGCTACGAAGGGGCGCTTGATGTTCGACAGCACGTTGTCAACAGCCTGCACCTCTTTCTCCATGAGCAGACCCAACATCTTTGAGTCGGCATCGAAGTAGTCGGCGATGACAGCCGTAGAGGCGTGCTTGCGGTGAGCGGTGCCGAAGGCATCCATCACGTAGCAGTCGGCATAGCTGGCCAGTGTCTTGGCAAACTCTTTCTGGCTGGCTTTCATGGCTTTCTTAGCCTCGTCGTATTCGGGAGTACCTTTCTCCACGCCCACGGGCTTGCCTTCCTCCTCGGGATAGTAGCGCAGGTTCTCCAGCAGCAGAGCCTCGCCCATCTTCAGGGCAGCAGCCTGCTCCTGAGCCTTGGCGCAGTCGGGAGCGAATGCCACGGGAACACCGAGAGCCTTCTCCACAGCCTCACGAATCTGTCCGAGCGACAGTTTGGGGTTCACCTTTCCTTTGGGTTTGCCCATGTGGCTCATGATGATGAGCGCGCCGCCGTCAGCCAGAATCTTCTTCAGCGTGGGCAGTGCACCGCGGATGCGGGTGTCGTCGGTGATGTTACCATTCTCGTCCAGGGGCACGTTGAAATCTACGCGCACGATTGCCTTTTTGCCGGCAAAATTGAATTCGTTGATTGTCATAATGTAATTACTATTATAATTATAATGATTAGAATATTTCTTTTTATTAAATGAAGAATGAAGAATCGGCTTCGCCTAACTCCCAACTCCTAACTCCTAACTCCTAACTCCTAATTCCCAACTCCTCCTTCTTTCCGAATGCAAATTTACGACAAATTCTTCATATATTGCCACATGCGCGGTGCAATTTATTCTTTTTTTGCACACCGATGCTTTGAATGTCACATATAGTTTGCAAAACGCCCATCTTTTCAGTCTGTTGCTGCAGAGTCTCATGGTTACCCCACATTGTTTTCGCTTTGCTCAAGGCACTCCTTCACGGCCCATGGGCTCGTGAACTGTCGCTACCTTCTGTTAACTCCTTGCAAACGAGTTTGCAGAACTTGTAGTTTTGAAAAATCATGAAGTTTTAACAGTTGGCTGCTGTGGCATTACAGAAGCGAGTTGGCCGTTTGTTTGCTCATTTTTGCCAATTTGTGCATTGCGCATTTTGGGCAAAATGTGCAGAAATGCGGCTTTCTCATCCAAAAATGCCGATTTTGGGGCTTGTTTTTTCATTTTTGTGGCTGTTTTTGCGCGCAGAAAACCACTGTTAAAAAAACTAACTCACGACGTTATTTTCGTAACTCACGACGATAATTTTGCAGCGTCCGATGCTGTTTTTCTAAAGTGCTGAAATTGTGGGTTTTAACAAAAACGCGATTTTCCGCATCTTTGGCGGTAAAATGCTCTTTGTGGGTTTGGCGGCCCTTTGTTTGAGGGTAAAATGGAGAATTTCCTTTACATTTTAACTAACCTATATTATTCATAGGTTTCTTGTTTTACGCTTCGCGCCTTTAACAAAACAAAGAAAAACCAAGAAAAACCAAGAAAAACCGGATGGGTACAATTAAAAACCTGTTTTTCCTTGTTTTTCTTGGTTTTAATTGGTTTTTGGAAAGGCGCGTAGCGTAAATCTTCTTTCTTTGTGAATCATTCAGGTTTGAGACGATATGAAAGGGTGGGGAGTTTTTGTGAGCGCGTTTTTTGTGCGTTTCGATAATTATTTGTACCTTTGCCGAAAACTGTTGGAAGTCTGGAAAGAGAGTTTATAGTATGGGCTACAGACTTTGAAGATACTGACCCCACCCCCGGCCCCTCCCCTACATGGGAGGGGAGAGTGCATAGGGGGATTTTTGTGGGGACAGATATATAGACGAACAGATGAATAGATGAGCAGTTGAACGGATGAACGTACGAGCAGATACAGATGAGCAGACAAGCAGTTGAACGGATGAACGTACGAGCAGATGAACAAAAGAACAGAAACCCCTTAAATATATTTTTTGACTATGCAAAGTGACCCCAAGCAGTGCCTTTACTGCACCAACAACCAAACGCTGCACGACCTGATGATAGAGATTTGTCAGCTCTCGGTGTCGCGCGCGTTTCTTTTCAAAGAACAAACCTATCGCGGCCGTTGCCTCGTGGCTTACAATGGTCATGTGAACGACCTTAATGAGCTCTCCGACGAAGAGCGCAATGCTTTTATGGCCGACGTGACGCGCGTTACCCGTGCCATGCAGCGTGCCTTCAATCCCGAGAAAATCAATTATGGTGCCTACAGCGACAAACTCTCGCATCTGCATTTCCATTTGGCTCCCAAATATGTGGACGGCCCCGACTATGGCGGCACTTTTCAGATGAATCCCGGGCGTGTGTATCTCTCGGACGAGGAGTATCAGCAAATGATTGAACAAATCAAAGAAAATCTCTGATTTTTGGCGGTTTACGATTGACAGTTTTCGGTTAGAGGAGAGAGGTTTGATGAAAGATTCTGTTATCATTGTGAGCGGCGGCATGGACAGCATTACGCTGCTTTACGACTATGCCGACCGCATTGCACTGGCCGTTTCGTTCGACTACGGGTCGAACCACAACGCGCGCGAGATACCTTTCGCACGCCTTCACTGCGAGCGGCTGGGCATTGAGCATTTGGTTATCCCGTTGAGTTTCATGCAGCAGTATTTTCACAGCTCGTTGCTCGACGGGGCCGATGCCATTCCCGAAGGCCATTACGAAGACGCTAACATGCGCTCTACGGTGGTACCCTTCCGCAACGGCATCATGCTGAGTGTGGCTGTGGGGCTGGCCGAAAGCCGTGGGCTGCACCATGTGATGATGGCCAACCACGGAGGCGACCATGCCATCTATCCCGACTGCAGGGCAGAGTTTGTCAGCGCTTTCGACGAAGCAGCCCGTGCCGGCACCTACATTGGCGTGAGTTTGCTGGCGCCCTATACCCATCTGACCAAGGCCGACATTGCGCGGCGCGGCCAACAGCTGGGCATCGACTATGCTGAGACGTGGAGCTGTTACAAGGGCGGTGACAGGCACTGCGGCCGTTGCGGAACGTGTGTGGAGCGACGCGAGGCACTGGCCGAAGCGGGCGTTGATGACCACACCGAATATGATGTTTAATTGAAGAATGAAGAATGAACAAATCACAAAGTTCAAAGCTCAAAGTTCAATGTTCAAAGTTAAAAGCCCAATGTTCAAAGTACAAGGCTGAACTGAAGCATCGCTGGGCCGTGTTTCAGCGTTGGCAGCGCATTCCCCATCGGGTGAAAGCGTTGTCGAGGGAGGAGCATGACTGTCCAACCTGCCACACCCACTATCAGGGCAATTACTGTCCCCGTTGTGGCCAGTCGGCAGGAGTAGGGCGTTACTCGTTCAAAAAGGCGTTTCTTCTGTTTATCGATGTCTGGGGAATGGGCAACCGTGGCATGTATCACACCATCCGCGACCTTTTTTTGCGTCCGGGCTACATGGCACGCGACTACCTCAAAGGCATGCAGATGGCCTATTTCCCTCCGTTCAAGATGCTGTTTCTGCTCACCACACTGTCTGTCATCGTGGCTCACGGACTGAACATCAAGCTACAAGTAAATCATGATGAGGAAGAGGAGGTTGTCAAGATTTTTGGAGACATAGAAGACGATAATGCTGACCTCAGGCATACCGATAGTGTAGCAGTATTAGGAAAGGAAACACCCCAAACAGACTCTGCAAAAACGCCCTCTGCCACAGCTGCAGCCAAGGTGGCAGCCGTGGCAGAGGCAATGGCAAAGGGCGATTCGACATTGAAACGCGCGAAAGATAAAGTAGCTCAAGCGTCGGAAAGCGCAAAGGCGGATAAAAAGAACAATGAGTCAGATGTCATTTTGGAGAACGGAGAAGGACTTGTTGCACCTGTGTTCGCTAATTTTACCAATGATTTATTTGATAAGCGCAAAACTTTTCCCAACTTATTCAGCTTGTTGGAGCTGTTCTTCATGTCTGGGTTCTTTTATGTGTTTTTTCGCAAAATGAAGACCATTGACAATATCCGTTTTTCGGAGTTTTTCATTGCCAATGTTTATTTCTCCAACATGATGACGCTCGTCTCCATTGTGTTTTCGTTTTTCTGTATCAACAACAACACTTTTGCCACTTTGCTGCCTATTGTCATGGAGGTGGTTGCCTTTAAGCAGCTTTCGGGTTATGGAATGAAAAGTACCATCATGCGAATGCTGGAAGCTCTTGCATTGGCAGTTGTGGTTATGATCCTATTAATTGTTCTGTATTTTATAATATTGGTAGTTTTGTCGAGATCTTTCGGTTGACAGTAGGATTCGAAAGGCTATCCGAACAGCGCGCGCAGGGCTTCTTCCACTTTGCGCACGGGGTGCAACTCGATGTTGAACTTTTTGCGGTTGAGTCCCGACAGGTTGTATTTGGGGACGATGATGTGCTGGAATCCCAGCTTCTCGGCCTCGGCGATGCGCTGTTCTATGCGACTCACAGGGCGCACCTCGCCACTGAGTCCCACCTCACCGGCCATGCACCAACCGCTCTCAATGGGCGTGTCAACATTGCTCGATAGTACGGCGGCAATGACGCTCAGGTCCATGGCCAGGTCGGTGACGCGAAGACCGCCGGCAATGTTGATGAACACGTCTTTCTGAATCAGTTTGAATCCCACCCGTTTTTCGAGCACGGCCAGCAGCATGTTGAGGCGGCGCTGGTCGAAGCCCGTGGCCGAACGCTGCGGAGTGCCGTAGGCGGCGGTGCTTACCAGTGCCTGCGTCTCGACGAGGAAGGGCCGTATGCCCTCGATGGCACTTGAGATGGCAATGCCCGACAGGCCGTCGTGGTCTTGCGTGAGCAGCAGTTCCGAGGGGTTGCTCACCTGGCGCAGCCCCGTTTGCAGCATTTCGTAGATGCCCAGTTCGGAGGTGGAGCCGAAGCGGTTTTTTATGCTGCGCAAAATGCGGTACATGTAGTGCTGGTCACCCTCAAACTGAATGACCGTATCGACAATGTGCTCCAGGATTTTCGGTCCGGCCAGCGTTCCTTCTTTGGTGATGTGTCCGATGAGAATCACCGGTATGCCGCTCGACTTGGCAAAGCGTAGCAGGGCAGCGGCGCACTCGCGCACCTGGGTGATGCTGCCTGGCGAGCTGTCCACCTCTTCGGTGCTGATGGTTTGTATGGAGTCGATTACCACCAGTTCGGGCACCACTTCCTTGATGTGGTTGAAGATGGCCTCCAACGATGTTTCGCAAAGAATGAGAAGGTGGTCGGAGGGTTGGGTGTTGGGTGTTGGGTGTTGGGTGATGCGTTCGGCGCGCATTTTGAGTTGGTAGAGACTTTCCTCGCCGCTCACGTAGAGAATCTTTTTGTCGGTCAGCGTGAGGGCCGTCTGCAGCGAAAGCGTACTTTTGCCGATGCCGGGCTCACCGCCAAGCAGCACGATGCTGCCCGGCACGAGTCCGCCGCCCAACACGCGGTTCAGCTCGCCGTCGTGCATGTCGATGCGCGGCAAGTCGCGCGAGCTGATTTCGCTCAGCCGCATGGGGTGGTTGCGGTTGTCAGCCTTGCTTTGCCTCACGGTGCTAGCCGCCGAGCGTGCTGCCATGGAGCCGCTCTCGTTGGCTATGCGTATTTCCTTGAATGTGTTCCATTGTCCGCATGCGGGGCATTTGCCAATCCATTTTGCGCTTTCCTGTCCGCAATTCGAGCAGACGTATGCTATTTTGTCTTTTGCCATGTTTGGGTGATGGGTGTTGGGTGATGGGTGATGGTGTTGGTGACAAAAGTACAAAAAATATTTTTTACTTTCAAAGGTTTTTATTAATTTTGCACCGTCGAGACAGAAATCGGCTCATATCGCACATTAATTAATAACAACCGAAGGGCTACTCTCGTTTTCTGAAACGCTGGGTAGCCCTTTCATTTCTAAGCATGATTATGTGGAGCATGAAGAAAATAGTGTCGTCGCTATATATATTAATAGGTGTAAGCAGTCTGATGATGGCCTGCGGCATCGTGGTGTCGTGCGGACAGTCGTATGAAGAGCACCAGCGCATTACGCGGGCTGAGCGCAAAAGGCTGGCCAGCGAAGACTCTGCCGCACTGAAAGTGGGCGTTACGCCTACGCTGGATTGTCTGCCCATTTGGCTGGCCAAGGAGCGGAGGCTGTTCGATACGCTGGGAGCTGATGTGCGCCCGAAGCATTTCACTTCGCACCTCGACTGTCAGGAAGCCCTGCTGAAAGGCAAAGTAGAGGGCTGCGTCACCGACGTGGTGCGCGCCGAGCGCATGATGAAGCGCGGCACAAAGCTGCAATATGCCACGGCCACCAATGCCTACTGGCTGTTTGTGAGCAACCGTCTGGCCCGCGTGAAGGAAGTGAAGCAGATGACCGACAAAATGGTGGCCATCACCAACCATTCTGTCACCGACATGCTCACGCAGGCGTGGGTGGACAGTGCCAAACTGAAGCAGACCGACGTGTTTCGCATTCCCGTGAACGATGTGCTCGTCAGAATGCTCATGCTGCGCAACAACGAGATGGACGCCGTCATGGTGACCGAGCCCCAGGCCACCGAGGCCCTGCTCTTCAAGCACAGAAAACTGAAAGACAGCCGCGACATGGGGCTGAACATGGGTGCCATTGTGTTTAAGGCTAAAACGCTGAGCGACAAAACCCGCAAAAAGCAGTACGACGTGTTCTTGAAGGCCTACAACATGGCCTGCGACTCCATCAACCAGAAGGGAGTGAAGCACTATGCCGACCTGATAAAAAAATACACCAAGGCCGACGAGAAAGTCATTGAGGCTTTGCCCAAGCTCAGGTTCGAACACGCTACGCCACCCCGCCAGAAAGACATCGATGCCGCCAGAAAATGGCTGGGCAAATAGGGCTTTTCAGTTACTCAGTTCTCTCATTTCCTACTTTTCATTTCTTATCACCCGAAAATGACCGACGACGTTTTTACCCTTATTTCCGAACATCAGCTCATGGCTGCCATCAAACGGCTGCGCGAGTATGCGGCGCTTTATCCTGAGGTGCGAGCAACGGAGCGTATCGAACGCATTGCCGCCGACTATCAGCTCATGCTCGACTACATGGAGCGCGGATACAAGGACGAACAGCGGCAGCAGCTCTACAACGAGCTGATGAACAGGACTTTCGTTCTGGAAGCCGATACCCGCTTGGCCGACAAATGCCGCCGAAGCTCGTATTTGTCGAACATCTTGCGTCAGACAGCGCGGGCCAACTGGGACAACGAGCTGATTCAATACACTTTGGAGAATTTCGTCTCGGAGGTGGCCATGCTGAGTCTGGAAAGTGAGGCTGAGAAAAAACAAAAAAGTCGTGAGCTTTATCAGCGTCACGACGCATTCATGTCGGTGTTGTTCCGTAAAATTTGGCTCTCTACCCAGTGGAGCGAGCCGACGGCTGTTTTCTATGAGTCGCTGCTGCTGTCGCCCACCATCGACATCAACGACGCACTACTCATGGCGAGTGCCATGTTGCTGGGCTGCCGCATGCAGTTCGACTTTCTGAAATTCCGCACATTGCTGAAGGTCTATCAGCATGCCACCGACGAGCGGTTGCGACAGCGCGCACTGGTGGGGTGGTGCCTGGCAATGAAAGATGGTAGCGAGACAGCCCTGTATGCCGAAAGCATCAGCAGTCTTATTGTGGAGGTCTGCAACCAGCCCGAATCGCGACGCGAACTGCTCGAACTGCAAATGCAGCTGTTCCACTGCATCAATGCAGAGCGCGACAAGCAGAAAATTCAGGACGACATCTTTCCTTCGATCATGGAGAACAACAACCTGCGCATCACCCGCTTTGGCATCGAGGAGAAGGAAGACGACCCCATGCAGGACATTCTCGACCCTGGAGCTGCCGACCGTGCCATGGAAGAAATGGAGCACACCATGCAGCGCATGGCAGAGATGCAGAAACAAGGGGCTGACATCTATTTTGGCGGTTTTTCGCTGATGAAACGCTTTCCTTTCTTCAACGATGTGGCCCACTGGCTGACACCGTTCTACAAAGAGAGCAGCGGACTGAACGATGTGGCTGACAAGCTGGGTGACACCAACCTGTTGCAGAACATTGTTGAGAACGGACCCTTCTGCGACAGCGACAAGTATTCGTTTGCTTTGGCCATTGTGCAGGTCATCGACCAGTTGCCGCCCAGCGTGCGCGAAATGGTGGGCACCGCCGAGGCCATGGGACCAATAGCACCGCGCGAGGAGCTTAGTTCGCCGGCTTTCGTCCGCCGCATGTATCTGCAGGACCTTTACCGTTTTTACCGTCTGTATCCGCTGCGTGCCGATTTCGACAATCCTTTCGACGCTTATCAGACGCATTCCGACCATCAGGATGCGGTTATCAAATGTTTCTTCTTTGCGATGCCCGTTTTCGTAAACTCGCTTCTTGCCGACCAGGTGAGCGAACTAGGCACTTTCTTGCTGAAGCACGGACGTATGGGTGAATTGCGCCTGCTGCTTAAAACATACGCGCAGAATACAGACGATGTGCGGCTGTTGCTGTTGAGTGCTCGCTGCAGCGAGTATTATAATGAAAACAATGCGGTGGAGTGTTACGAGCGAGTGCTGGCCTTACAACCCGACAACGAGGTGGCGCTTCGCAACATGGGACAGCACCACTTTGCCAAAGAGCGCTACGAAGAGGCCGAAAAATGTTACAGTCTGTTGCTCAGCAAGCAGCCTGAGAAGAAAAGCTACCTGATGAGCTATGCCGTGGCGCTACTCTATCAGGGGAAAACCGAGGAGGCTATGCCTGTGGTTTTCCAACTCGACTACGAACACCCCGACGACATGAACGTGAAACGAACCTTGGCTTGGGGACTCATGGTACAGGGAAAATTGCAACAGGCACAGGAGGTGTACAAGCGCATTCTCAGTAACGAAAAGGCCGTGACCGAGGACTATCTGAATGCTGGTTACTGCGAGTGGTTCATGGGAAATGTGTCGGCTGCCAAGTCGATGTTTGCCTTGTATGCCAACAAAGGAAAGCAACCGCTTTCCTACCATTTTGCCCACGATGCAAAGACGCTGGAGGCTCATGGCATCAGTCTGATGGACCGTACGCTCATGGCCGATTTGCTGTTGGTCTGAAAAAGTAAACAAGAAGTTCAAGGAGTTCAAGGAGTTGCAAGAAGTTCAAGACAATAGCTTCTTGCCTTGTTCTCTCTTTAAGAAAGATTCTTCAGAACAGATACTAATGTCTTGAACTCCTTGCAACTCCTTGAACTCCTTGAACTCCTTGAACTCCTTGTTTACTTAGATACTTAGAGCCACGGAGCCAGCAAATGGGCAAACCATCCCACAAACTTGTTCCATGGCGTGCGCCATTGGTTCCACGACTCCTGGGTGAGCTTGAAAGAGTCTTTCTTGTCGAGCTCAAAAATGTTGTCGAGCTCGCGGGTGGTGCAGGTGTCGATGATGACCGCGTTTTCTTCGTAATCAAAACGCAGGCTGCGCGAGTTAAGATTGGCACTGCCTATTGTGCAAAAACGCCCGTCCACCGTGATGACCTTCGTGTGGTGGAACCCCGGTTTGTAAATCCACACGTCGGCCCCGTAGCGCATCAGTTTGTGGACATTGTAGAACACACAGTCGGGCGTTAAGGGAATGTCGCTTTTCTGCGAGACCATGATTTCTACCTTCACGCCGCGTTTCACGGCTTCGCGCAGTGCCTTTTTCAGTTTGCGGTTGAGTGTCAGGTAGGGATTTACCAGCTTGATGCTGTCGCGGGCCATGTTGATGGCATTGACATAGAACGAGCGGATGATGGCTGGCGACGTGCGGGGTTCGCGGTTGATGATACCAATCATCTTCTTGCCTTTGGTGACAGTGCTGTCGGGCTTCAGTCCGCTGATGTGCTGTGCTGGGTAAAGACCGTAGTAGTATTTTTCACCTTGCAGGCGTTTGCCTGTCACTTTCTCCCAAATATTTATGAAAATGCGTTGCAGGCTGTTCACCTCCTCGCCTTCGATGCGGCAGTGCAAGTCGCGCCAGGAACCCACGGCCTTGGTGCCGTTGATGTAGTAGTCGGCCACGTTCATGCCGCCAGTATAGGCAATCTTGCCATCGATAATCACAATTTTGCGGTGGTCGCGGGTCCAAACGTGGTTGATCCAAGGAAACTGCACCGGGTCGAACTCATAGATTTCTATTCCCTTTTCGCGTATGGCTTTGAGGTGCTTTTTCTTCAGCGGGCGGTTGTTGGAGTCGTTGCCAAAACCGTCGAACAAGGCTCGTACCTCAACGCCCTCCTGACTTTTTTCTTCGAGCAGCAAAAACAGTTCGCGGGCTATGGAGTCGTTGCGGAAGTTGAAGTATTCCAAATGAATGGAGCTGCGGGCCTGGCGGATGGCGGCAAACATGTCGTCGAATTTCTCCTGTCCGTTGGTGAGCAGGGTGAGCGAGTTGTTGTGCGAAAAGGTTACACCCTCTTGGCGCATTTTTTCCACAATGAGCGAGTCGCTGGTCTGAGCGTAGGTAATTGATAATTGACAATGGATAATTGACAACACACAATATACAATGAACTTCTGACCCAGCCTGGGTCTCCCAAAAGCAGGGAGAAATACTTTGAACATTTTTGGGTTAATTATCAATTGTCAACTATCAATTATCAATTTTCAATTATCGATTATTTAAATCATGCACGAATAATGGTCAACAACGCCTAGCAAATGGTTGTCGGCATCGACCACAAGCACGGTGTGGACTTTGTATTTCTGCATGATTTTCTGTATCTCGGTAATTTTTGTGGTGGGCGACACGCTTTTGGGGTGGCGGGTCATGATGTCGCTCACGGTTCGGTTGAAAAACTCTGCCTGCCATTTCTCCATGGCGCGGCGGATGTCGCCGTCGGTGATGAGTCCAATCACTTGGTTGTTCTCCAGCGAAACACCCAAGCCCAGTTTGCCTTTGCTCACGTGGATAATGGCCTCGCCCAGATGCATGTCGGCGGGAATAATGGGCAGGTCGTTAGAGCGCATCACGTCGCGGGCAGTGGTCAACAGTCGTTTGCCCAGTTCGCCGCCGGGATGGAACTGTGCAAAATCTTGGGGCTTGAAGTTTCGCAGCTCCATCAGGGCGATGGCCAGTGCGTCGCCCATGACAAGCACCGCCGTGGTTGAGCTGGTGGGAGCCAGATTGAGTGGGCATGCCTCTTTCTCCACACGCACATTCAGATGAACGGTGGAATACTTAGCCAGCAGCGAGTCGGCATTGCCGCTCATGCCGATAATGGGTACATTCATGTGCAGCACCATGGGGATGAAGCGCAGCAGTTCGTCGGTCTGGCCCGAGTTGCTGATGGCCAGCACCACGTCGTCCTGAGTCATTACGCCCAGGTCGCCATGAAACACGTCGAGCGGATTGATGAAAAACGAAGGAGTGCCGGTGCTCGAAAGTGTGGCAGCAATCTTGGCTCCGATGTGGCCGCTTTTGCCTACACCCGTCACTATCACCTTACCGCGGCAGTTGAAAATCAGTTCTACGGCACGGTCGAAACTCTCATCTATTTGTGGTATCAGGTCCGACACGGCTTTTGCCTCGTCTTTGATGGCCTGAATGGCATGTTCTCTGATGCTTTTTTTCATAACGTTGCTATGCGAGTAGTTCTCTGATAAGCGACTCCAGCTTGTTTAGTTCCAGCATGTTAGGCCCGTCGCTGAGGCCACGGTCGGGGTCGGGATGTACTTCGAAGAAATATCCCGTGGCACCAAAGGCTTTGGCAGCCAAAGCCATGGACGGCACAAAGCGGCGGTCGCCCGAGGTCTTGCCTCCACCGGCTCCTGGCCGTTGCACACTGTGGGTGCAGTCCATGATGACCGTCGGCACAATGTTAAGCATGTCGGGAATGTTGCGGAAATCCACCACCAGATTGTTATAGCCAAAGGTGTTGCCACGCTCGGTGAGCCACACCTCCTTGGCACCGGCTTCCTTGGCTTTCTCAACGGGATAGCGCATGTCGATGCCAGAAAGAAACTGGGCTTTCTTGATGTTGACAATGCGACCCGTTTGCGCGGCGGCAACGAGCAGGTCGGTCTGGCGGCAAAGAAAGGCTGGAATTTGCAGCACGTCGCAAACCTCGGCAGCCATTTGGGCCTGATGACTTTCGTGAATGTCGGTCAGAATGCGCAAACCGTATTTCTCTTTGATGTCGCCCAGCATGCGGATGCCACGCTCCAGCCCAGGACCGCGAAACGAATGAATGGAAGTGCGGTTGGCTTTGTCGAACGAAGCCTTGAAAATGATATTGATGCCCAGCGCCTGGTTGATGCGCACCAGCTCTTCGGCTACTGTGCTCAGCAGTTCTTGCGACTCAATGACGCAGGGGCCTGCTATAAATATTGGGTTGTTTTTCATATTGTTGTCAATCTTCAATTCATCTTTCATTTCTCATTTCTCATCTCATTTGCCATTTCTCATTTCTCATTTTTAATATGCACATCCTGTTGCGGGAACGGTATCTCTATGCCGTTCTCGTTCAGTGTGCGATAAATGGTCTCCATGATTTCGCTCACCACATAGATTTTCTTCACGGCATCTACCCACACGATGAGTTTCATGTTGATGCTGCTGTCGGCAAACTCAGTGAACACCACCTTGGGCGGCTTGCTGTTGTCGGTCCAGGGATGGTGCAAAGCCGCCACGGCATCCTGCACCAATTGGCGTACTTGTTCTATTTTCGAACCATAGGCCACGCCGAAAGGCACCAGTGCCAACACGTAGCCATGGTTGCGGGTGAGGTTCTTGTAGTTCTTGGAAAAAAGTTGTGAGTTCTGATAGGCAATCACCTCGCCGTAGAGCGACTCTACCATGGTGCTGGTGTAGTTGATGTTGGTCACTTTGCCCATTGTGCCGTCAATCTCTATCCAGTCGCCCTGCTTGATGCGGCCCGCCATTAGCGAAACTCCGTAGTAGATGTTCTCCAGAATGTCTTTCATGGCAAAACCCACACCCGTTGAAAGACCGCCCGAAATAACCATCAGCCAAGTGTTGCTCACGCGGAGAATGGCCAGCGAGATGAGCAGCCAGGCTCCCCAAACCACCACCTGAATAATGTTGCGGCCCATGATGTTGCGGCTGGCCGAGGTGTCGAAACCGTGGCTTTGCAGATAGAGCCGAAGCGATTCGCGCAGCAGCTTGCTGAGATAAGAGAAGAAAAACCACAATCCCACCACCACTGAAATGTTGAACAGGCTGAGCTTGAATTTCTCAGCATCGACAAAGTGGGTGGTGAATATCTTCCAAGTGAGACCGCTCAGGTTGAATACGTCGGCAGCCCAGTAGATAGAGAGCAGCACCGACAACAGTCCCAGCACGGGCAGCAGCACTTTATACACCAGCTGATAGAACCATGTGCTCGTGATGGGCTTCTCGGCAAGATGATGCCGCTCGGCGTAGTTTTTCATCCACTCGCTGAAACAGGTGATGGTAAGAATGCACGTCAGCTGCATGATCCACCAAATGAGAATCTGCACACTGAGCAGCGTGTAGCCCGACCACGAGCAGCCCACAGAAATGAGGAACACCACGAGCGAGGCATAGGCGTAGAACATGTCGCTGCTCGGAATGTTGGAGTTGTTCTTGCGGATGACCCACCATTGCCACAGCGTACACAGCAGCAGGATGGGGGGGAAGAGCAGGTTGACCAGCTCGTTGGGAATCAGCACGATTCGGAACGAAATGACGATGAACCCCATAACGATGAGCGGGGCATAGATGCGGAATGCGCTCTTGATTTGCTTGCCATCGACACGCAAGAGCAGCGAAATGAGAATCACGCCCAACAGCCACGCGTACTCCACCAGCAGATTGCTGGCCATGATGATGAAGTTTTGTTCGATGGTGGTTTGTATGATGCCCAGAATAATGGCAAAGGTGATGGTGGCCGTAGCCATGGTGATGCACGACCGCTTGGCAAAAAACGACTCCGAGCGGAAGCGTTTGGGTGTGAGATAGCGTATCACCACGAAATTGAGCACGGCGGCCAGCAGCGCGTAAAAAACGATGACAATAAACAGTCCGATAATCATTCTCACGTCCCATTGCGACTCCTGGTTTTTCACGGGGCGGTATTTCTCGCTGACGGTCATGGCCGTTCGGTTGACATTCGAGTGGAAGCGCGAGAGAATGGTGAAATAGTTCTCGCCGCCGTTACGGAAAATGTTCGACTGTATTTCGTTGTAGCGCAGGTTGGCGTAGTCGTTGAGTGTCTTCAGCTTATATTCGGTGTTCTCGTAGTATTTGTTGTACTGCGTGAGCTGTTCTTGGTTTTCAACGAGCGAGTTGCGGATGCTCGTGGCCAGTGTCAGGCACACGTTGCGGTCAACGAGTGCGGTGTCATCGAGCGTGATGCGTGCCATCTGCTGCAGACTCACAATCAGACTGTCGTAACGTTCTATTTCGGCGCGAAGATTCTCGGAGAGAGTGCGAAGCGGAATGGCTTTGGTGCGGAAATCCTGATATTGGTCGGTGGCCTCGTGACAAGCGTAGGTCAGGTCGAACACGTAGTCGGGCTTCTGCGAGTAGAGCATCAGCGCGTTCTGGTTGCTCCGCTGCATGATGGAGAACATGTTGCGTCGCACCTGCTCATTCTCCTGCTTGAACATTCGCATTTGCTTTTTCTGCTCCAGATGGTTGCTGGTCAGCTCCACCCGAAGCACTGAAAGTGTCTGTTTCAGGTCTTTCTCCTTCAGCACCGCATGGGCGGGAAGCACCAACACAATGGCAGAAAGCAATATAAATAATACTCGTTTCATCATTTCTGTGCAAAATTACGAATAATAATTGAAACTCTTGGCCGTTTTCAGTAAATAATTTCTTAATTTTGCCCGCAAATCAGCTATTTCCTCACAAGATGGAACCTAAAACACGCCTCATGCTCATTGCCGACAGCGGCAGCACCAAAACCGACTGGCTACTGGCCACTGCCGATGGCCGGGTGGTGCAGATATTGGTTGCCCAAGGCATCAATCCTGTTCATCAGACGTCTGCCGACATCGCTAAAGAACTTGCTCAGGTGGCTGCTCAATTAAGCAACCAACCTGCTCAGGTTTTCTTTTACGGTGCTGGTGTTCTTCCTCAGAACCAGTCGCTTATGCGCACGCTTCTCGGCAATGCTTTTACGGCTTGTGCCGAGCCTGCTGCAGAGAGCGATTTGCTGGGCGCTGCCCGCGCCTTATGCCAGCGCAGCGAGGGCGTGGCCTGCATTTTGGGTACGGGTGCCAACTCGTGCCTGTACGACGGCGAGCGTATAGTGCAGAACACACCGCCGCTGGGATACATCCTTGGCGACGAGGGCAGTGGGGCCGTGCTGGGCCGGCTGTTCATCAATGCCTTGTTTAAGGGAGCCTTGTCCGCTGATATGCGCGACGACTATCTGCGCACCACGGGCCAAACCTACGCTGATATCATCCGGCGTGTCTATCGTGAGCCACTGGCCAACCGCTTTCTTGCCTCCACCTCTTTATATATAGCCGCTCATCTGGCCGAAAGTCCAGACCTGCAACAGCTCGTCATCGACAATTTCCAACAGTTCCTTCAGCGCAACGTCTGTCCCTACCGTCGCCCCGACCTTCCCATTAATGCTGTGGGCAGTATGGCTTGGCACTATCGCGACCAGCTTCAATCCGCATGCCGTGCCGAAGGTTTCATGCTTGGCACCGTCGTGAAAAGTCCCATTCATGGCATGGCCGAGTATCATACATCTCATTTTTAATTGTCAATTTGTAACATTTATATGTATTAAATGTAGCATTTTGCATAATTGTATAAAATTTTAACAAAAAGTGTCGTCTTCTTACGATTTATATGCTTACCTTTGCATAAAATCATTCAAATGATTTTTTTCCACTAACTTAAATTAATAACTTAAAACTTAAAAAAAGCTTATGAAAAAGATTTTTACCTTGATTGCTGCAGTGTTTGTAGCTATGAGTGTGAATGCAAAGGAAGAGATTTCCGTAAGTGATTTTGCTCCGTGGGACAATTGCACCATTGAAGGTAGTACTATTACTATGGATGCAAATTACAAGGGTGGAGCTATTTACCTTGGACGTGACATGTCAGAATTTGATTATGTTTGGATTAAGTTCTCAAATGCTACGGGAAAACCAAATTTTGGTGTTACTTATGATGATTGGCAGTACAATGCTGATTGGGGTCCTGTGTTTGCTTCTACCACGGTAGAAATGGATGGCACTGGCATGGTTGGTATCAAACTCGACAAAAAAACTGTTATTCAGCATGGTAATGCCGAGGTGGATGGTGAAGGTATTGGAGATGTTTATGCACAGCATGTTCAGCAGCTTACCATTCAGGGAGGAGCCGCAGCAGCCAGCGTAACTGTTGAAGCTATCTATTTTGGCACTGCTGCAGAGTTTGTCGAAGACGGTGGTGATGTACCCGTTCGTCCTGAGCCAGGCGGTTCTTTGGTTATGTTTGATACCCCGACAGTTTATAATGGTTGGACCGTGTCCAATGTTATTCCTGCCAAATTCTTCGATGTAGCTGAGGTAGGTGACGTTATTTATTGCACTATTTCTAATAAGGCAGAGGGAGAGGGTGCATTCAATGCTATTTTCAAGATAGTAGAGAATTGGTCTGATTATACAGAGCTTGAGGAAGGAAAAGAAGTAGGTGAAGACTATTTCAAGACAACGATTCCATCGGAAGATGTTATTGACTATCTTCAGAAGAGTGGCCTCCGTCTCCAAGGTATAGGCTTCACTTTAGAAAAGGTAGAGCTGATTGTTCCTGAGGATGATCCTATCGAGGATTCTATCGTGCTCAACAGTGTCAAGGCCAACAGCAATGCACCCGTCTTTAACCTTGCTGGTCAGCAGGTGAACAAGGCTGTGAAGGGCGTTTATATCCAGAATGGCAAGAAATTCGTTGTGAAATAATAAGCAGCAAACATTCGAGAAACATATTCTTTTCTCTGAATCAGAGCAAGAGAACCCAATAATAATAGGCTGAGCATACATAGTTCAGCCTATTTTTTTTGCTTTTTGCCGATAAGTGTAAATAAAGAGCAAAAAAGTATCACACCGTTTGTTTTTTTTTTCTTAATTTTGCCCACAAATTCGAAAATCTATACAATTAACTATCTATTATATTCATTTATTAACTTAAAAACAAAGCTTATGAAAAAGATTTTTACCTTGATTGCTGCCGCAATGATGGCAGTAGGTGCAAATGCTATGGAGGATATAGACCTCACCAAAATTAATGGTTTTGAATTTGGTAAGTCTTTGACTCTTGGTGAGTGGGATTGGCAAGGTGCAACCATCAGTACGGGTGAACTTGTTGTTGATAATGATGCCAAGACTGCTGACGATTCAGGCGTAACCTATTTCGATGCATCTGCCTATGATTACATTGTTATTTATTATTCGGCTTGTCAAGGCAATGTTCTTCTTCTCTCTCAGTACAATTGTTTAGGTACTGTTGGACAGTGGGGCGCTGAATTCAATCAGGAGTCTGCTTCTGTCAATGCTACAACCGAAGCTACTTATGCAGCCCTGAAACTTAATCCTGACCTGAAAAACAAGATTAATCAGGTAGTTCTTCAAGGTGGTGCTGGTGGCGGCTCTATCACTGTCGATGCTGCGTGGTTTATGACAGAAGCTGAGTGGGAAGAAGTGAAGCCTGCTCCTGCCCAGACGAAAGATTTGTTCGGAAGTTTCTCTGCAACTACGACCAATGGTGATGGTTCTAAGACATTTACTGAAACCTCAAAGTCCTACGGTTGGTTTGGTGCTTGGTTAGATGGATTCGATGCTTCTGAATTTGACTATTTTATTCTTGAGATTGCTCCTACCTCTGAAGTCGGTGTTCAGGTTCTTATTCAGCATTCTGCTGGTGGTGATGACATCGCTGGTGTTGCACAGGCTGGCGAAACAATTCTTAAGGTTGCTCTTGATCCAGAAAGGAAGAATGCTATCAAACAGATTGGTTTGCAGAATATAGCTCCTGGTAGCTTTACTCTTACTGCTGCTTACTTTGCTACTCAGGATTATGTTGATAATATGGCTAAGCCAACCACTTCGGAACTGGCTATCAGTGGTTTCAACGTTTGGAAGGAGGAAGGAACAGAAACTCCTCGTGCTGATTTCGACCCCGCTACTGGAAAGATTACCATGGGCGGTGGCGAACAAGGTGGCGGTGGTAGCTGGTGGTTCGGAAGCAAGGACTGCAGCGACTTCGACAACTTCGTTCTTGAGCTTGAAAACACTCCTGCTGGCGGTAAAGTTGTTGTTCAGTATAAAGATGGTTCTACCGATGAGTGTGAGTTTGGCGTTGGTGCTACAGCTGTTGTTATTCCTCTTGACGCAGACAAGAAGAGTGAAATCCAGCAGGTTTGGGTCCAGGGTAATGATGGCAATAGCTTCACGATGACGAAGGCTTATTTTGCAGCTGAAAGTGCCACTCCTGAAGCCAATATCGGCACAATTGAGAACGGCATCAGCAACATTCAGGTTGCCAAGACTCAGAACGGTGCCATCTTCAACCTCGCTGGCCAGCAGGTGAGCAAGGCTGTGAAGGGTGTTTACATCCAGAATGGCAAGAAGTTCGTTGTGAAGTAATCACGAATCAAAACGCATAATAACGAGGGGCGGTCTTTACGGGCCGTCCCTTTTTTTATGTTCAGAAATGGACGAAGAGCAGTATAAGTAACACCGGCCATACGTAGGTCTGAACAAACCTTCGATGCTCAAGCGACGCGTGGGGCACGACTTGCTACTTTCGGCAAACCTGAGAATAACTCCCGACAATAATAATTTATCTCTCGACAATATAAAAATATCTCCCGACGTTGCGTTCAAATTCTCTAGAAAATTTGAGCATAGCGTCGGGAGATAATTATTTGCAAGCAAGAAATAAAGAGGCAGAAGCGTGGTTGGCGGTGTTTTTTCTTTTTTTATTTTTGTGGAAAACGTTAAGTGTTACAATTGAGCATGAAAGTATCAAGGTTTTTTGTTTTTTTTTTGTTATTTTGCAAAGTGAATCTAAGTCTATACCTTAATAATAAAAGTGTTATGCGAAAATATCTTTTACTGATGGTTATGATAGTATCGGCAATGGCAGCCAATGCTCAGTTTGTGAAGATGAAGAACGGCCATTTTGTGCGCGACGGTAAGCCGTATTACTACGTGGGCACCAATTTCTGGTATGGTGCCATTCTTGCCAGCAACGGACAGGGAGGCGACCGCAAGCGCCTCCACCGTGAGCTAGACCGCATGAAGGCCATGGGCATTGACAACCTGCGCATTCTGGTGGGTAGCGACGGCGAGCGCGGCGTGCAGGCATCGAAGGTGGAGCCTACGCTGCAAATCAAGCCCGGCGTTTATAACGACTCCATCCTCGACGGTCTGGACTATCTGCTCTACGAGATGCAGAAGCGCAAGATGGTGGCTGTGCTCTATCTGAACAACTCCTGGGAGTGGAGTGGGGGCTATAGTTTCTATCTCACCCATGCTGGCGTGAAGGACGTGCCCACTCCGCAGGAGGCCGGCTATCCGGCTTTCATGAATTTCATGGCCAAATATGCTACCAACAAGAAGGCTCATCAGTTGTTTTACAACTATGTGCGGTTTATTCTCACGCGAACCAACCGTTACACAGGTAAAAAGTATCAGGATGACCCTGCCATCATGTCATGGCAGATTGGCAACGAGCCGCGCGCCTTCAGTAAAGAGGCACTGCCCGCCTTCCGTCAGTGGATAGGCGAGGCAGCTGCCCTTATCCGCTCACTGGACCGCAACCATCTTATCAGTATTGGCAGCGAGGGTGCCTGGGGCTGCGAGAACGACTACAAGACATGGGAGCGCATTTGTGCCGACCGCAATGTGGACTACTGCAACATTCACCTCTGGCCCTACAACTGGAGCTGGGCGCGCAAGGACCACTTGTGGGACGACCTGGAGCGCAGTTGCCAGAACACCAAGGAGTACATCGACAATCATCTGGCCATCTGCGCACGGCTCAAGAAACCATTGGTGATGGAGGAGTTCGGCTATCCGCGTGACGATTTCCAGTATGCGCTGGGCACTCCCACACGTGCGCGCGACGCGTATTATAAATATGTGTTCTCGCTGGTGGCCGACAATGCCGAGACAGGTGGCAACTTTGCCGGTTGCAACTTCTGGGGGTGGGGCGGCTATGCCCAGCCGCGCCACGAGCAGTGGCAGGTGGGCGACGATTACTGCGGCGACCCCTCGCAGGAGGCACAGGGCCTGAACTCGGTGTTCTCGGGCGACGAGAGCACGCTGCAGGTGGTGAAAGAGCAGGTGGAAAGGATGAGGAAGATTAAAGATTAAACATTAAAGATTAAAGATTAAAAATTGGCAAGCTATATGAGGAAAAACATGTTATTGGTGTTGCTGCTGGCAGCCGTTGTGCAGCTACAGGCACAGATTCGTGGAAACAATATTCAAGTGCTGGTGCAGCCCGACCACAAGGACTGGACCTACCGCACAGGCGAAAAGGCCACGTTCACCGTGAGCGTGCTGAAGTCGGGCACGTTGCTCGACGGTGTGAAGGTGGATTGTCAGGCCGGCCCCGAAATGTATCAGGACGCCAAGAAGAGCGTCACCCTGAAAGACGGACAGCTGAAACTCACGGGCACCCTGAAGCAACCCGGTTTCTATCGCGTGGATGTGACAGCCCATGTGGATGGCAAGGACTACAAGGGAGCTTGCGGAGCCGCTTTCTCGCCCGAACAGTTGCAGCCCTCAACGGTGATGCCCAAGGACTTCAACGATTTTTGGCAGAATGCCATTAAGGAAGCTCGTAAAACCGACCTCGACCCAACCAAGCGCCTGCTGCCCGAGCGTTGCACCAAGGACGTGAATGTCTATGAGGTGTCGTTCCAGAATGTGCGCTGGGGCAGCCGAACTTATGGCATTCTGTGTGTGCCTGTTAAGGAGGGCCGCTATCCTGCGCTGTTGCGCGTGCCAGGTGCTGGCGTACGTCCTTATGGCGGCGATATCTATACCGCCTCGCAGGGAGCCATTACGCTGGAGATTGGCATCCACGGCATTCCCGTCACCATGGAGCAGTACATCTACGACAATCTGCACAACGGAGCGCTGAACGGTTACTGGAACTTCGGCATGGACAACCGCGACGAGAGCTACTACAAGCATGTGGTGATCGGCTGCATCCGAGCCCTCGACTACATCGCCGAATACACCCCTTGGAACAATAAGGAAATGGGCGTGACGGGCAGCAGCCAGGGCGGTTTCCTGACACTGGCCACTGCCGCTCTGGACAAGCGCATCACCTATTATGCCCCTGTGCATGCCGCTCTGTGCGACCACACCAACTCGCTTCGTGGCGTGGCCTGCGGATGGCCCCACTATTTCTACTGGAACAAAGGCAAGGGCATGGAGAAGAACATTGAGTGCTCGCGCTATTACGACGGAGTGAATTTTGCCCGCCTGATTACCAACGAGCAGCAGGGCTGGTTTTCGTTCGGGTACAACGATGACGTGGTGCCGCCCACCACTGCCTGGGCCACCTATAATGTGGTGACGGGGCCGAAACAGATTTCGCCCTATCAGGCCACTTGGCACTTCTGGCATCAGGAGCAATGGGACGAGTGGGAAGACTGGCTGTTGAAACAAATGAATATCAAATAATAAAAAGCAATCGTAACATGAAGAAACTATTGATGACAGCAATGGTAGCAGCAGCGATAGTTGGCTGCTCGACACAGAAAGCAGAAACCGAAACGACTGTGGCTCAGCAGTTGGCCGCACGTCTTGACAGTCTGCAGCAGAAAGGCATCATGTTTGGCCATCAGGACGACCCGTTCTACGGTCTCACATGGGAGTATCAGGACGACAGCAGCGACGTGAAGAATGTTTGCGGCGACTATCCCGCCGTGATGGGCTTCGAGTTGGGCGGCATTGAGATGGGCGACGCCAAGAGCCTCGACAGTGTGCCTTTCACCCGCATCACTCAGGAAATTATCAACCATTATAACCGTGGTGGCATCATCACCATCAGCTGGCACCCGCGCAACCCCGTGACCACTATCGACGGCGGCGGCCCTGCCGGTCAGAAGTTTCCCGAGGGAACAGCATGGGACGTGACCGACTCCACGGTAGTGAAGAAGATTCTGCCCGGTGGCGAATGTCATGAGAAGTTCCAGACATGGATGCAGCGTCTCAGTGATTTCCTGGCAACGCTCAAGACCGCCGATGGCAAGAAGATTCCCATCATGTTCCGTCCGTGGCACGAAAACTCGGGCTCATGGTTCTGGTGGGGCGAGAAACTTTGTACGGTAGATGAGTACAAAGCCCTCTGGAACATGCTGCAAGACAAGCTGAAGGCCGACGGCTTCGACAACCTGCTGTGGTCTTACTCGCCCGGCATGGAAGACAATCTGACCGCTGAGCGTCTGCTTGTGCGCTATCCCGGCGACGACCGCGTGGATATGCTTGGACTGGACGGATACCAGTGGAATGCTGATGAGAAAGACAAATTCATTGAGCGCGGCAAACAGAACCTCACTGTGCTGTGCGACGTGGCCAAAGAACACGGCAAGATTGCTGCCCTCACCGAGTGCGGATTGAAAAACCTGACCGACCCCACGTGGTGGTCATCTACGTTGCTGCCCACCGTTGACGGATTCCCCATCAGCTATCTGCTCGTTTGGCGCAACTACAAGGACGAGTGGTTCGGCCCCTCGCCCGCCAAGCCCGACGCAGCCTCCTTCAAGGAATTCCATGCTAACGAAAAGACACTTTTCCTGAACGATATCAAATAAAAAAAACTAATTATATCATGACTGATTTTGCTAAGAGAGTGGAGGCACTACGCGCCCACCACGAGGAATTGCTCACGCGCAAGAACGAGCCCATAGAGTGGGGCAATGGTATTTACGACAAATGGAAGAACCCCATTCTTACTGCCGAGCATACACCGCTGGAGTGGCGTTACGACTTCTGCGAGAAAGACAATCCCTACCTGATGCAGCGCATCATGATGAACGCCACGCTCAACAGTGGTGCCATCAAGTGGGGCGACAAGTATTTGCTCATTGTGCGCGTTGAGGGTGCCGACCGTAAGAGCTTCTTTGCCGTGGCCGAAAGCCCCAATGGTGTTGATAATTTCCGTTTTTGGGAAGAGCCCGTCACCATGCCCGACGACGTGATTCCCGCTACCAATATTTATGACATGCGCGTCACTCGCCATGAGGACGGATGGATTTACGGCGTGTTCTGTGCCGAGCGCCATGATGACTCGCAGCCCGGCAACCTCAGTGCTGCCACGGCTACCGCCGGCATTGCCCGCACCAAGGACCTCAAGAACTGGGAGCGTCTGCCCGATCTGAAAACCAAGAGCCAGCAGCGCAACGTGGTACTGCACCCCGAGTTTGTGGATGGTAAGTACGCCTTCTATACCCGCCCGCAGGACGGTTTCATCGACACGGGCAGCGGCGGCGGCATAGGCTGGGCGCTGGTGGACGACATCACCCACGCCGAGGTGAAAGAGGAGAAAATCATCAATGCGCGCCACTACCACACCATTACCGAGGTGAAAAACGGCGAGGGCCCGCACCCCATCAAGACTCCAAAGGGTTGGCTGCATCTGGCCCATGGCGTTCGCGCCACTGCCGACGGACTGCGCTACGTGCTCTATATGTATATGACTGCCCTCGACGACCCCACGCGAGTGATAGCTCAGCCGGGCGGTTTCTTCCTCGTTCCTACGGGCGACGAGTATCTGGGCGACGTGATGAACGTGGCGTTTGCCAACGGTTGGATTGCCGACGACGACGGAAAGGTGTTTATCTACTATGCCTCGGCCGACACCCGCATGCACGTGGCCACATCAACCATCGACAAACTCGTTGACTACTGCATGAATACCCCTGAGGATGGCCTCTATACCGCCGCCAGTGTGGAAACCATCAAGAAACTCGTGGCCAAAAACAAAAATAATAAGTAAAATAATTTGAGTAATTGGAAATTATGATTACCTTTGTGCAATCCTTTAGTTTCTAATTACTCATTATTATCGATACACAGAAAAGAATCATGGCAAGTCTAAAAGAAAAAATCGGCTATGCACTTGGTGATGCAGCGGCCGGAGGTATTACGTGGAAAATCATGTCGATTGCTTTTCCGCTTTTCTTCACCAATGTGTTTGGCCTGACGGTTGCCGACACGGCAACGCTGATGCTCATAGCCCGTATGTTCGACGTGGTCACCGACCCCTTGATGGGTTCATTGGCCGACCGCACACAGTCGCGCTGGGGCACCTACCGTCCGTGGCTCATTTTCGGTGCCATTCCTTTGGGACTCATTTTTGCGCTGCTGCTCTATACCCCCGAATTCGGACCTGTGGGCAAGCGCATCTATGCCTACACCATGTATTTGCTCATGATGGTGGTTTATACCGCCGTTAACGTGCCCTATGGCTCGCTCCTGGGCGTGATGACCAGCGACGACAATGAGAAGAATCAGTTCTCTTCGTTCCGCATGGTGGGTGCCTATGCCATGGGATTTGTCACGCTGTTGTCGTTCCCCTATCTGCAGAAGATGGTGGGCGGCACCGAGGCCCATCAGTATGCGGTGTTGGGTGCTGGTTTTGGTGTGATAGCCGCTGCGGGCACCTTGGCCTGCGGTCTGCTCACCAAAGAGCGCCTGAAGCCCGTGCGCGCTGAGAAATTCTCGTTCAAGCCCTTTGCCGACTTGTTTAAAAACAAACCTTGGATTTACCTCACGCTCATCGGTATTTGCACCAACTTCTTCAACGGCTTCCGCTACGCTGTGGCAGGTTATCTGATGGAGTACTGTCTGCACGGCGACGTGACCGTGAGCGGACTCATCATCAACTACACCGTGTTCATGACCTTTGGCGAAGTCACCTGCATGATTTTTGGTGGCGTGTCGCCTAAGTTCACCCAGTGGGTGGGTTCCAAGGCCAAGGCCTTCACTTGGGCTGCCATCATTTGCTTCGTGTTCTCTGTGGCCTTCTTCTTCGTTCCCATGGATCCTGCCTACATTTGGGTGATGGTGGCACTGGTGATACTCACCTCCATCGGTATTGGCCTCTACTCGCCGCTGCTGTGGTCGATGTATGCCGACGTGGCCGACTGGGCTACCGAGAAAAACGGTGTTTCATCTACGGGTCTCATCTTCTCGTCGGGCACCATGGCACAGAAGTTTGGTACGGCCATCAGCGGTTCTCTGGTTGCCCTGTTCCTTGGCATGTCGGGCTTTATCTCCGGCACCGACGAGACAACGGGCCAGACCGTCATCACCATCACCAACGAGGAGTCGGTGCGACAGATGATCTGGTCGCTCTTCTCGCTGTTCCCCGCAGTCATTGCGCTGATCATTGTGTTCCTGATTTACAAATATCCTATTAAGAAGTAACTCATGAACGAAACCGTAAGGATACTGAAAGCAGAAGTTCAGGATGTGTTGGAAAACAACATTCTGAACTTTTGGCTTGATAAGATGCAGGACACCGAAAACGGTGGTTTCTACGGCCGTATCGACGGCCACGGACAGTTGCATGCCGATGCCGAAAAAGGAGCCATCCTGAATGCGCGCATCCTTTGGGCTTTTTCGGCAGCCTACCGTGTGTTGCGCAAACCTGAATACCTGGAGGCAGCCACCCGTGCCAAGGACTACATTGTTGAGCATTTCTTCGACTGGGAGTGCGGCGGCTGTTTTTGGAGCCTCGACTATTTGGGCCAGCCTCTCGACACCAAAAAGCAGTTCTATGCCATTGGATTCATGATTTACGGGCTTTCGGAGTACGCCCGCGCTACTGGCGACCGCGAGGCGCTCGACTATGCCATACAGCTTTACGAATGTATAGAGGAGCACTCGTTCGACAAGGTGAACAATGGCTATATTGAAGCCTGCACCCGCGAATGGGGCGAGATAGGCGACATGCGCCTTTCTGAGCTGGATGCCAATTATCCCAAGTCGCAGAACACCCACTTGCACATCATCGAACCCTACACCAACCTCTACCGTTGCCTGAAGGAGTTCAGGGCAGCGTCGTCGTGCGACTACGTTCCCGCTATTGGTGCGGTGCTGCCAGTGGGCATCACAGTGCCGCAGGAAACCGTCAACCGCATCGAGGACTCGCTACGCAACATCATCGGCATCTTCACCGACCGCATTCTGAATCCTGAAACCCACCATCTCGACCTCTTTTTCGAGAACGACTGGACGCGCGGCGCGGGACGGCTGGAAAGTTACGGCCATGACATAGAGTGTTCGTGGCTGATGCACGAGGCTGCGCTGGTGCTGGGCGACGCAAAGGTGCTCCGGAAAATGGAGCCCATCGTCAGAATGGTGGCCGAGGCCAGCGCTAAGGGACTGAATGCCGACGGCTCGATGATACATGAAGCCAATCTCGATACGGGTCACGTTGACAGCGACTTGCACTGGTGGGTGCAAGCCGAGAATGTGGTGGGATGGGTGAACATCTATCAGTATTTCGGTGACGAAACCGCTCTGGAAAAAGCCATTCGCTGCTGGCAGTACATCAAAGACCAGCTCATCGACTGGGAGGGCGGTGAATGGCATTGGAGCCGCCACAAGGACGGCTCGCTCAACCTTGACGACGACAAGGCCGGATTCTGGAAATGTCCCTATCACAACAGCCGCATGTGCCTGGAAATCATGGAACGTAGTTTCTGAGCAAGGCACTGGCCAAGGATAGGCTGACTATAAGAAATGGAATAACAAGAACAGGACAGTTTCTTAGCGCGATGCATGGACAGGCTGTTGTTCTTGTTATTCCATTTTTTTTGTTGGCGCGAATTATGGTTGACGGCTCTTTGTTTTGCGTGACAAAATGTGGCAAAGCCATGAGAAGCGGTGGATGCCGTTCAAAAGAATAACCCATTAGAAGAACAAGAACTTCTTTTTCTTCTTCTCAGCGGGGTTCTCATCCTTTTTGTTTTGTTGCTTTTGCTGTTCTTTCTCCAGCTTTTTCTGCTGCTTCTCCAGTTTCCTTTGCTCCTTCTCCAGTTTTTTCTGTTTTCTTCGTTCCTCTCTTTGTTTCTGGTTTTTTTCCGAAAGCGGATGGAACTTAATGCCGGGGTGAGTGATTTTCACTTTGTGCATATCGTCGGTGTCGGTAAACGTGAAACTGAAGAACAGGTCTCTGATGCGGCCGTGCTTCATCACGTTGCCGGTAGCCTCGGCTCCGTCGCTCAGAATGTCGGCTGAGAGGTTTCTTAGGTGGACGCCGTGATACGAGCAGTCGTTCACCACTGCGTTCACCGTCCCTATGGGCAGCTTGCCGCCTTTCTGTTTGCGGATGGCGGCGGTGCGTGCTTTCGAAATGTCGAACTTGAAGTCGGCACTGGCATCAATGACTCCCAGTTTTTCTAACTCCATGACGCGGCCCAGGGCCAGATTGGTTGAGTTGGCCCTGCCGCTGACATATTTGTTGTTTTCGTCGAGAGTGAAGTTGAAGTTCAGGTTTCCGGCGGCTGTGCGCAGCAGTCCCTCAAATTTCTCTTTTCTCCAGAGTATTTGCACATTGCCTCTATAGTGCAGGTTGCCCAGGTTGCGCAGCTGTCGCATCATGAGCTTCTTCACTTTAAACTGCCGGATGATTTTCTCTGTGATGTGGTTCTTGGCATACAAGGTGGCCACATTGAAATGAATGTCGATAAGATGTTTTTCTTTCAGGTGGCTGATGCCTCCTTTGGCAGAAATTTGCAGATTCTTGTTGGAGTTGATCACCCTGATGTTTCTGAAACTTATGCCGTTTTCGTTGCCGCTCATGCTGACGTTCAGGTGTAAGGGAATGGTGAAGTTGGCCAGCACCGGAGCGAATGTTCGTGCAATGTCTTTCAGCACCACTCTGCCTTTGATGAGGCCGGTGGAGTAGGCCAGCGGCTTTGCTTCTTTCTTGTTGGGCAGTTGTAAGTCGGCGTTGGCTATCACGAGTTTCGTGTCGCCTTGTTGCAGTTCGGTGTTTTGCAGCTTGAGTGTGCCTTTGGTATAGGCGATTTGGGTCTTCAGGTTGCGCAGGTCAATGCCAGTTGTCTTGTCGGTTGCCTTACATTGGGTGATGACGGCCTTGAGCGTGTCCTTCTTCGTCGGGTCGATGTTGATGCTCATGTCGGCAACGATGTTGAGATGCCCCAGGTCGAAGAAACCGCGTTTGGGATGTTGGGCGTTTTTGCGTGGCTTGTGGTTGTCGGTGATGTAGTTTAGCCCGCCCAGCTCAGCATTGTAGCTTGTGCCTTGCTGCGCCACGTTCAGTTTTCCGACCGCTGCCCGGCAGCTCACCTTGCCTTTCTTCCGCTGTGCCGTCCATGCGGCCTTCAGGCTGTCGATGCTGACGCTGAGCTGTTTGTTGCCGTCGGTCTGATAGTCGGCTGAGGCCAACCGCAGGTCGTAAATGTCATATTTCACGTGAATGTTGTTGAGCTTGGCGTGGCTCACGTCGATGGAGAGTTTCTTTTTCTTCTTTTTCTTTTCAGTTTCGGTGGCAGCAGGCTTTTTGTCTTTCTTGAATGCGTCTATCACAAATTGGTAGTTGGCCGGTTGGCTTTCTGTCTTTTTGGTCAGCAGCGCGTTCATTCCGTCTATTTCCGCTTTTTCCACCACGATGCGCTTGCTGAGCAGCGGCCGTAGCCGCAGGTTGGCCGAGAGTTGTTCTATTTGCAGCATCTTGCGGTGCTGCTGGTCGTCAATCTCTATGTCGTACAACATGACGCTCCCCCTGAGAATGCTGATGTCGGCGCGGCTGATGCTCACGCGGGTTCCCAATTTTTCGCTCAGCATGGTGGTGGCGCGCTCCAACACCTTCTGCCTCACCGATGGCAGGCTGGTGAGCACAACGGCTGCCACCAGCAGAACGGCCGTGGCTATTCCGATGGCGGCAAGGATTCTGAGGATGACGCGCCCGGTTCGCTTCATTTCTTTTTCTGGGGGGTGTGAGACAGCCTTGGGATGTTAACTCCCTTACTCCCAATAAAAACCTACGCCATTCGCTTGAGCAACTCAATGAATACGCGCCAGATGTCGCCGATGGTGCTCAGTTCCACGCGCTCGCTGGTGGAGTGGGGCTCTACGATGCGTGGGCCGATGCTGGCAATCTCTATACCAGGATACTTCTCGACGAAATAGCCAGCCTCCAGCACAAAGTGCATGGCCACCTTGCGGGGCCGCCAGCCCAGCACGTCGTTGAACGTGTCGGAGGTGAGGCGCAGAAACTCCGACTCCTGGTTCTCCTGCCAAGCGGGAGCCGACATCACCACCTCGGAAGTGGCTCCGGCCTTGGCAAAGGCCTTGGCAATGTCGCGGCCCAGGGCTATCATGTCGCGGTCGATGAAGCTGCGTGTGTGGGTGGAGACCAGAATGTGGTCGGCCTCGCTCACAATGCGCCCCACGTTGTTCGAGGTCTCGACGGTACCCTCCATCGTCTCGCTCATTTTCACCACGCCCTGCGGCACTTGCTCGAGCACGGTGAGCAGCGATTCCCAGCTCTTGCGGCTCAGAATGGTTCCCTGCCGTTCGCATTTTTCTATGTGGCAGCCAATGTTGGGGTCGTTCTGTCCGTATTCCTGGCGTATCCACTCGTTGAGGCTCTGCTCTTGCGACTTGACAAACTCGGCCGCCTCGCCCGAAGGCACGCACACGATGATTTCGGCCGACGAGGCGATGCTGGCGTTGGCCTCGCCCACGCGGATGCTGCTGATGTCGAAGTCGTAGTCGTTGTAGATGGCGGCAAGGATGGCCCACGTGAGTACCGTTGCACTGGCCCGGCCTTTGTTGATGTCAACGCCCGAGTGTCCGCCCAGTCCGCCGCTGATGCTGATGCGATACCAGCGGCGCTTGCCGCCCGGCGACGGTTGGTGCTCGGTAGGAATGCGGTGCAGCTGCAGGTAGGCACCTGCTGCGCCGGTGGTGATGGTGTCGTAGTCTTCGGAGTCCAGGTTGATGACCTTCCTTCCGCGAATGAAGTCGGCGGCGAGGTTGGCTGCGCCCGACATTCCGTCCTCCTCGTTGGTGGTGGTGATGACCTCCATGGGGCCGTGCACAATTTGTTCACTGGCCAGCACGGCCAGGGCCATAGAGAGGCCGATGCCGTTGTCGGCTCCGAGCGATGTGCCGCGGGCCTTCAGCCATCCGTTGTCCTCGTAGGGCTGGATGGGGTCGGTGAGCGGGTTCTTCATGCCCACGCACACCATGTCCATGTGGTTGAGCACCACTACGGGCTCTGCCGCTTCGTGTCCGGGTGTGGCTGGCTTGCGAATGACCACGCAGTTTTGCGCATCGCGCTGATATTCAAGGCCGTGCTCACGGGCAAACTGGCAGAGAAAGTCGGCTACTTGCTCCTCGTGGTGCGAGGGACGGGGTATCTGGTTGAGTTGTTTGAAGATGTTGAAAACAGCCTCGGTTGACGGATAGTTTTCCATGTCTTTTCGTTAGGTTATTATTGTGTTTATGAAAGGTATTGTTGGGTGTTGTTTCACCTTTTGCCCACAAAGATAATACAATCCCGTGGAATAGCAGCAAATTTTCTAGAGAATTTCATCGTAATGCCGTGAAATAAAAAAATATCTCCCGACGATATTTTTTTATTGTCGGGAGATAATTTTCTGTTGTCGGGGATTTGGCTTCTTGTATTCGAGTGTTGTCTTTCTTTTGGGATGGTTAACCTTTCTTTTGGGATGGTTAGCCTTCGCAAATGAAGCGCGCCATTTCATTGAGCGCGAGGCATTGGTCGCGGCTGATGGTGTTTTTTTCGTTGTGGTGACTCCAGGGTGCCAGCAGTAGCAGTTGACCGCGCGCACACGCCTCCATGCGTTTGCCACCCGGCTTGGCCAGTTCAGAAAAACCGTTTTCCAGAAGGCAGATGAGGGGCAGATTGGCATCGAAGGCGGCGCGCATCACGGCTTTCTCGCCTTTCGAGATGGCGGGCGAAACGAGCACGGCTCCTTGCTGGGCAGCGGCGAGGCATTCGTTCACGCGCTGTTGGATTTCTGCTTCGCTCAGACGGCGCGAGCACCTCACCTGCAGCTTCAGCGGGCGGTCGAGCAGGAAGCGGTTGCCGATGGCTGAGAAAGAGTAAGGGCCGCAGGCGAGGTTCCGTTGTACACGAAACAGGTCGGGGTGTTCTCGTTTCAGGAGCAGGCGGCGCGGGTTGTCATTCAGGTAATTGAGCCAGCGTTCGAGCTGTCCTTCGTGTAGAAGCAGCCGGTCGTTGTAACCGCGGGCAAAAAGCAGGCCCCGAGAGCGGTCCTCGCCACGGCGGGAGCGCGGGGCAGCAGACGGGGCGGCGGGCGGAAGGCCAAGCACCAGCTCGCGATAGTGCTTGTTGCAGCTTTGCTTGAAGCCACGGAGGGCCATGCCCAGCGGCTTCTCCATTTCTTTATGGACGAAAAGGATGCCGTGCAGGTGGTCGGGCATCATCTGCAGGGCCATGACTTCTATCTCGGGGTGGTGGAGAGTAGTGTTCCACCATTCTTCTTCTACGCGCCTGCCCAGCTCGGAGAGTTCCATGGATGGCGCATTGGCAGTGCCTGGCGGTGCATCGCTCCTGCCCGTGACGCGTCCGAAGAGCGGGTGCCGCCCTTCGGTGACCATGGTGATCATGTATATATGCCGCCCACGGTAGTCGTGGCCAACGCAACGGCGTAGCATGGAGGGCTTTTTAGGGCCGGCAAATGGCTTCTGGCTTTCGTATGTTTCTTTTTTCATTGGCTGTGGGTTCTTTTTTGGTTATTTATTTTGGGGCTTCTTTGCTTTTCGGTCTTGTCTGCTTTGCTTTTCGGTCTTGTCTGTTGCGTTGGCAACGCAACAAACGGGACAGCGGGCAACAAACGGGACGGCGGGGGGCGGCTGTTGGAGCCAACCGCCATGCAAAGATAAAAGAAAAGTGCGACGGAAGGTTCTTCTGCTTCAGTTTTTTTTGCGGGTCGGACATCTTTTTTCATAATTCTTACAAATGTTTGCAAATAAAGTTGTACCTTTGCAGCATTGAATAAAGGCTTGTGCCTGATGTAATGCTAAAAGCACACAATTAATCAAAACACATATATATGTATTTTACGTTGTTTATTACCGTCATCCTGACGGCTATTACGCTAGTGGTGGCAGCTTATGTGATAGCTAAGCTCATAGGTCCACGCTCGTACAACAAGGTAAAAGGCGAACCCTACGAGTGCGGTATTCCCACTCGGGGAAGTTCGTGGTTGCCTGTGAGTGTAGGATTCTATTTGTTTGCCATCCTCTTCCTCATGTTTGATGTGGAAACGGTGTTTCTGTATCCATGGGCAGTAGTAGTGAAAGAATTTGGTGCAAAAGCCCTGCTGAGCATTGGATTCTTTCTGGTTGTATTAGTATTTGGCCTGGCTTACGCCTGGCGGAAAGGAGCGCTCGAATGGAAATAAAGCCTAAAATCAAGAGCATTCCTTACGAGGAGTGGAACGACAACGCATCGCTGGAGAAACTCGTCGATGAGCTTCACGAGGGCGGCGTGAATGTGGTTACCGGTTCGCTTGACAAGCTCATCAACTGGGGCCGCGCCAACTCGCTGTGGTCGCTGACGTTTGCCACCTCGTGCTGCGGCATTGAGTTCATGGCATGTGGCTGCTCACGCTACGACTTTGCCCGCTTCGGATTCGAGGTGACGCGCAACTCTCCCCGTCAGGCCGACCTCATTATGTGTGCCGGCACCATCACTCACAAGATGGCTCCCGCGCTGAAACGTCTCTACGACGAGATGGCCGAGCCGAAGTATGTGATTGCCGTGGGTGGCTGCGCCATCAGCGGCGGTCCGTTCAAGTCGAGCTACCATGTGGTGAAGGGTATCGAGGAGATTGTGCCCGTCGATGTGTTTATTCCCGGCTGCCCGCCTCGCCCCGAGGCCATTATGTATGGCATGATGCAGTTGCAGCGCAAGGTGAAAATTGAGAAATTCTTCGGTGGCGTGAACCACAAGCAGAACAAGGCCGAGCGCGAGCTGGGCGTTTCGAACGAAGAGCTGACGGCCCGCCGGCTGGGCGACCGCCGTCGCGAGCCGATTGTGGTGACACAGGTGCCCGAGGAGTTTGTGAATGAAATGAAGGCTGCGACAGAGCCGCAGCTTACAGGAAAGGAGGAGACTGCCGTATGAAGTTAGAGTTTCTTTCATTCGATTTTGACAAGTTCGCACAGGAGATGCAGAACTTGAAGCAACAGAAAGGCTTCGACTATCTTGTCACCATCGTCGGCGAGGACTTTGGCGGCGAAGAGGGGCTTGGCTGTATCTACATCCTAGAGAACACCCAGACCCACGAGCGTTGCTCGGTGAAGATGCTGGCCCGCACGCAGGTTTGCGGCGACGGACTGGCCTCCAACGGCACCGGCGAAACCGACGGCCAGCTTGTGCCCTATATTCCTTCGGTGATTGACATCTGGCGCGTGGCCGACCTGCTGGAGCGCGAGGTTTACGATTTCTTCGGCATCGTGTTCCTGGGCCATCCCGACATGCGCCGCCTGTTCTTGCGCAGCGACTTCAAGGGCTTCCCCTTCCGCAAGGACTGGAAATTCAACGACGACTATACGCTCGACGACGACGTGGAGCCCAACTACGGCCTGGAATATTATCTCGACAAAGACGGCAACCTGCAGTCTAAGCAGAACCTGCTCTTCGGCGAGAACGACTACGTGATGAACATCGGCCCGCAGCACCCGTCAACCCATGGTGTGCTCCGCTTGCAGACCGTGCTCGACGGCGAAACCGTGAAGCGCGTCTATCCACATCTGGGCTACATTCACCGCGGTATTGAGAAGATGTGCGAAAGCTACACCTATCCGCAGACCTTGGCTTTAACCGACCGTCTTAACTATCTGAGTGCCATGATGCACCGCCATGCACTGGTGGGCGTGATTGAAGAGGGCATGGGCATAGAACTCACCGACCGAATCAAGTACATCCGCACCATCATGGACGAACTGCAGCGTCTCGACTCGCACCTGCTCTACGTGGGTTGCTGTGCTCAGGATATGGGCGCGCTCACCGCATTCCTTTATTCGATGCGCGACCGCGAGCACGTGCTCAACTGCATGGAAGAGACCACCGGCGGACGTCTCATTCAGAACTATTATAGAATAGGTGGACTGCAGGACGACATCGACCCCAACTTCGTGAAGAATGTGAAGGATCTGGTGAAATATATGAAGCCCATCATTCAGGAGTACGTCGATGTGTTTGGCGACAACATTATTACGCACAACCGATTCGAGAACGTTGGCCCCATGAGCCTCGAGGACTGCATCTCGTATGCCGTCACTGGTCCTGCCGGACGTGCTTCGGGCTGGAAGAACGACGTGCGTAAGAATCATCCTTACGACATGTACGACAAGGTGGAGTGGGAGCAGATTACCATGACGGGCTGCGACACCATGGACCGCTACACCTGCCACATCAAAGAGATGTATCAGAGTCTGGCCATCATCGAACAGCTCATCGACAACATTCCCGAGGGCGACTTCTACCTGAAGCAGAAACCCATCATCAAGGTGCCCGAGGGTCAGTGGTACTTCTCGGTGGAGGGTGCCAGCGGCGAGTTTGGCGTTTATCTCGATTCGCGCGGCGACAAGAGTCCTTACCGTCTGAAGATGCGGCCCATGGGACTTTCGCTCACCGGTGCGCTCGACCCGATGCTGCGCGGCCAGAAAATTGCCGACCTTGTGGCTACGGGTGCCGCCATCGACTTTGTGATTCCCGATATTGACCGTTAAAATCGTAAATTAGTAAATTGAGTAAATCATGTTTGACTTTTCTATAGTAACACAATGGTTCGACCAATTGCTCAGAGTAACACTCGGATTGGGCGATTTCTGGTCAATACTCATTGAGTGTGTGCTGGTGGGTGTCATCATCCTTACGGGATATGCGCTCATTGCCATCGCACTGATATTCATGGAGCGCAAAGTCTGCGCTTACTTCCAGTGCCGACTGGGCCCCATGCGCGTAGGCTACTGGGGCTTGCTGCAGGTGTTTGCCGACGTGCTGAAAATGCTCATCAAGGAGATATTCTTTGTTGACAAGGCCGACAAACTGCTCTATATCGTTGCCCCGCTGCTGGTGATTATCGGCTCGGTGGGTGCCTTCTCTTTTCTTCCGTGGAACAACGGGGCCGTGGTGCTCGACTTCAACGTGGGAATCTTCCTTCTCACAGCCATCTCTTCTATTGGCGTGGTGGGAATCTTCCTCGCCGGCTGGGGCTCTAACAACAAGTACTCGGTGGTGTCGGCCATGCGTGGAGCAGTGCAGATGATTTCTTATGAGATTTCGCTCTGCCTCTGCCTCATCACAGCCGTAATCCTTACGGGCACGTTGCAGATTTCAGGAATTGTTGAGGCTCAGAAAGACTCTTGGCTCATTTTCAAGGGCTTTGCTGCCATTCCGGCCATCATTGCTTTCCTCATCTTCCTGGTGGCTGGCAATGCTGAGGCCAACCGTGGCCCGTTCGACATGGCCGAGGCCGAGAGCGAGCTTACCGCCGGCCATCACACCGAGTACAGCGGCATGGGCTTCGGATTCTTCTATCTGGCTGAGTTCCTCAACCTCTTCATCATTGCCGGTGTGGCCACTACGGTGTTCTTGGGAGGCTGGATGCCTTTCCACATCAAGGGTCTCGACGGATTCAATCAGGTGATGGACTTTATTCCTGGCATTGTCTGGTTCATGGGCAAGACCTTCGCACTGGTATGGCTGCTCATGTGGATCAAGTGGACTTTCCCCCGTCTGCGCATCGACCAGATTCTGAAACTGGAGTGGAAATACCTGATGCCCGCGTCGCTCATCAACCTGGTGCTGATGACCGTGGCCGTGGCCTTGTGCCAATCATAATCAATAGTTATTCTAACAGAAGTTGATTCCAACAGAAGAAGCAATTTAGAATGGAAAACAATCAATCATATTTTGGAGAACTCGGACACGGCATCAAGACACTTGCCACGGGAATGAAGATTACCTGGAAAGAATACTTCAAGGATTTCTTCACCAACAAGTCAACGGAGCAGTATCCTGAGAACCGCAAGACCACGCTGCATGTGGCCAAACGCCATCGCGGACGACTCGTGTTCAAACGCGATGAGAACGGCAACTACAAATGCACGGCTTGCACATTATGCGAAAAGACCTGTCCTAACGGCACCATCAAGATTCAGACCGAAATGGTGACCGACCCCGAAACAGGCAAAAAGAAGCGCCGTTTGGTGGACTATCAGTACGATTTGGGCGACTGCATGTTCTGCCAGCTTTGCACCAATGCGTGCAACTTCGACGCTATTGAGTTTACAAACGATTTCGAGAACGCTGTTTTCGACCGCGACAAGCTGGTGCTTCATCTCGACAAAGAGGTGTACGACGGAGGCTCGCTTCCCAACCTGCTTGACGGCGGAGCACCGTTTGAGATTGGTAAGTTTAACACCAAAACAAAATAAGGAGGCAGTAACGTATGGCTAATTACATAGTTTTCGCAATTCTTGCCGTTGTCATCCTTGGCTCTGCCGTGATGTGTGTGACAACAAAGCGCATTATGCGGGCAGCCACTTTCCTGCTGTTCGTCTTGTTTGGTATTGCAGGCATTTATTTCCTGCTCGACTACACTTTCCTGGGGGCTGCCCAAATCAGCATTTACGCTGGCGGCATCACCATGCTTTATGTGTTTGCCATCCAACTGGTGAACAAACGCACACTGCAGGGAATGGTGGAGCGAATGAAAGGCAGCCGTGTGCTCTTCGGAGCGTTCATGGCTCTGCTTGGCTTGGCTGTTACGGTGGTTGTGTTCATGAAGAACATGTTCATCGACATGTCGGCCAATCTGGCCGACGCTGAGGTGCCCATGAAGGAAATCGGCACGGCGCTCGTTGGCTCGGAGAAGTATCAGTATGTGCTTCCCTTCGAGTTTATCTCGGTGTTTCTCTTGGCATGTATTATTGGCGGAATTGTTATTTCGAGAAAGGAGTAAAAGAGTATGGTACCAGTAGAATTTTTCTTTGTGCTGAGCGCACTGTTGTTCTTCATTGGCGTTTTCGGGTTCGTCACTCGTCGCAACCTGATTGCCATGCTCATCTCCACTGAGCTCATTCTGAATGCAGTCGATATCAATTTCGCCGCGTTCAACCGTCTGCTTTACCCCGGACAGCTGGAGGGTTTCTTCTTCACGCTGTTCTCCATTGGTGTGGCAGCCGCCGAGACAGCAGTGGCCATAGCGATCATTATTAACGTTTACCGTAACTTCAAGAGTGACCAGGTGAACAGTATTGAAAACATGAAATGGTAATGAAGAGATGGATTACGGATATACATTTTTAATACTCCTTCTGCCTGCACTTTCGTTCCTCATTCTGGGACTCTGCGGTATGAAGATGTCGCATAAGGCCGCAGGCCTTGTCGGCACTGCCTCGTTGGGTGTTGTTACTATCCTTTCGTATCTCACCGCTTTCAGCTATTTCACTGCTGGACGTGGTGCCGACGGTACGTTTACAACCCTTGTTCCTTACAACTTCACATGGCTTCCGCTCGGGCATTTGCATTTTGACATGGGCATTCTGCTCGACCCCATTTCGGTGGTGATGCTCATTGTCATCAGCACGGTCAGCCTGATGGTGCATATCTATTCGTTCGGCTATATGCATGGCGAGAAAGGCTTCCAGCGTTATTACGCCTTCCTTTCGCTGTTCACCATGTCAATGCTGGGCTTGGTGGTAGCTACCAACATTTTCCAGATGTATATGTTCTGGGAGTTGGTGGGTGTTTCCTCTTATTTGCTCATCGGATTCTACTATCCTTTGGGCGCTGCCGTTGCCGCCTCGAAGAAAGCCTTCATCGTGACCCGCTTTGCCGACATGTTTTTCCTCATCGGTATCCTTATTTTCGGCTATTACACGGGTTCATTCAGTTTCTCGTTTGCCGGAAATATCGAGATGGCCGAAGGTGCCACGCCGTTCATTTATGGCGATGCCTCGCGTGTGGCCGCTTTGAGTGCGTTCCTGCTTCCTACGGCCTTGGTGCTGATGTTCATTGGTGGTGCTGGTAAGAGTGCCATGTTCCCCCTTCACATCTGGCTTCCCGATGCCATGGAAGGCCCCACGCCTGTTTCGGCCCTGATTCACGCTGCCACGATGGTGGTTGCCGGTGTCTATCAGGTAGCCCGCATGTTCCCGCTTTGGATTGAGTATGCTCCGCAGGCCATGAGCATCATCGTATGGGTGGGTGTCATCACTGCTTTCTATGCCGCTGCCGTGGCTTGTGCCCAAAGCGACATCAAGCGTGTGCTGGCTTTCTCCACCATTTCGCAGATTGCCTTCATGATGGTGGCACTTGGTGTCTGCACCGAAATGGCCACAGGCCATGAGCATCCGGGCAGTGTTGGCTATATGGCCGGCATGTTCCATTTGTTCACTCACGCCATGTTCAAGGCTTGTCTGTTCTTGTGTGCCGGTTGTGTCATCCATGCCGTGCATTCCAATGAGATGGCTTTCATGGGCGGACTTCGCAAGTACATGCCCGTTACCCATATCACATTCCTCATCAGCTGTCTGGCCATCGCCGGTATCCCGTTCTTCTCGGGATTCAGTTCAAAGGACGAGATTATCTCTGCCTGCATGAACTATAGCCCCGTTGTAGGATGGATTATGACAGCCATCGCAGCCATGACCGCTTTCTACATGTTCCGTTTGTATTACGGCATCTTCTGGGGTACAGAGAACAAGGAGGCTCATGAGCATCATACGCCTCACGAGGCACCGTTGTCGATGACAGTACCTCTGATTATTCTTTCAGTGATTACTGTGGGCGTGGGTGTTTACACAACACTGGCAGGCTTCTTTGGATGGGGCGGCTCGTTTGGTTCGTTTGTCTCAGCCGACGGACGCGATTACACCATCCATTTCGACACGTCTGTAGCAACAGTTTCCACTATTGTCGCTATTTGTAGCATCGCGCTTGCCACCTATATATATAAAGGTGAGCAACAGCCCATTGCCGACATGCTCTTCAAGCGTTTCCCACGTTTGCACCGCGCGGCTTATAAGCGTTTCTATCAGGACGAGATTTGGCAGTTTGTCACCCACAAGATTATTTTCCGTTGTGTCTCGCGACCCATTGCTTGGTTCGACCGGCACGTCATCGACGGCACATTCAATTTTGCCGCCTGGGGCACCAACGAGGCTGGCGAGAGCCTGCGCCCGTGGCAGAGTGGCGATGTGCGCCAGTATGCCGTGTGGTTCCTCACGGGCACAGTGGCGTTGACGCTGGTGTTACTCGCCTTATAATAGCGTAATATATAACATAATAACGATATAACGAAAAAATGAATATATTAAGTCTATTCGTATTAATCCCCGCGCTGATGCTGGTTGGTTTGTGGCTCAGCCGCAATCTCAATCAGGTGCGTGGTGTGATGGTAGTGGGTTCTTCCTGTTTGTTGGCTCTGTCAATTTGGCTGACCATTTATTTCATTCAGCAGCGCGCAGCGGGCAATACAGACATCATGCTGTTGGCCGCCAGCACACCGTGGTTCAAGCCTTTGAACATTGCTTACTCTGTAGGTGTAGATGGCATTTCGGTGGTCATGCTGTTGCTTTCCAGCATCATCGTGTTCACCGGTACGTTTGCCTCGTGGCAGCTCAAACCACTCACCAAGGAGTATTTCCTTTGGTTCACATTGCTTTCTACGGGTGTGTTTGGTTTCTTCATCTGCACCGACCTTTTCACCATGTTCATGTTCTACGAGGTGGCACTCATCCCAATGTATCTGCTTATCGGCGTGTGGGGTAGTGGTGCCAAGGAATATGCTGCCATGAAACTGACGCTCATGCTCATGGGAGGTTCCGCATTGCTGATTATTGGCATTTTGGGCATTTACTTCTTTAGCGGTGCCACCACCATGAATGTAACGGCTATTGCCGCCATGCACAATATCCCTGTTGAGTTTCAGAAGATTTTCTTCCCCTTCATCTTCATCGGTTTCGGTGTGCTTGGTGCCATGTTCCCGTTCCACACATGGTCACCCGACGGTCATGCTTCGGCACCCACAGCAGTGTCGATGCTCCATGCCGGTGTGCTGATGAAGCTTGGAGGCTACGGCTGTTTCCGTGTGGCCATGTATCTGTTGCCCGACGCAGCGCGCGAGCTGGGCTGGATTTTCCTCATTCTCACCACCATATCGGTAGTCTATGGCGCCCTTTCGGCCTGTGTGCAGACCGACCTGAAGTATATCAACGCCTACTCGTCGGTGAGCCATTGCGGCCTGGTGCTTTTTGCCCTGCTGATGATGACTAACACCGCTTGTACGGGTGCCATTATTCAGATGCTTTCTCATGGACTGATGACCGCCCTCTTCTTTGCCCTTATCGGTATGATTTATGGACGAACGCACACGCGCGACGTACGCAAGTTAGGCGGACTGATGAAAATCATGCCTTTCCTGGGCGTGGGCTACGTGATTGCCGGTTTGGCCAACCTTGGTCTGCCAGGCTTCTCGGGCTTTGCAGCTGAGATGACCATTTTCGTGGGTTCGTTTGCCAACAACGATACGTTCCACCGTGTGTGCACCATCATAGCCTGTACGAGCATTGTTGCCACGGCAGTGTTCATTCTGCGCGTGGTGGGCAAGATTCTCTATGGCAAAGTGGCCGACCCGCACTATGAGCACCTTACCGATGCCACTTGGGACGAGCGCATAGCTGTTTGTTGTCTCATATTCTGTGTGGCAGGTCTTGGTTTGTTCCCCCTGTGGGCCAGCAACGCCATCAGCGATGCCGTGCTGCCAATACTCTCAGTTGTCAATCCCGCATACGCTAACATTTAAATAGAAGGAGGTAAAGAAAATGAATTACGGACAGTTTTTTAATATGTTGCCGGAAGTTTATCTGACAGGTATCCTTCTGTTGGCGTTTTTTTGGGACTTCGTTTCTTGCAAGCCAAAGGCTGGCGAAGAAATGCCCGCTTCGCGTCGTCTGTTCAATCCGTTCATGGTGTTGCTCATGACCGTTTACGTGGTGATGTGCTTCTTTGTGAAGCCGTCCGAGGCTTTTGGCGGCATGTATGTCAGCACTGCGGCTGCCAATGTCATGAAAATCATTCTCGGCGTGGGAACAGTTATCGTGCTCATCCAGTCGAAAGCTTGGATTACGCAGAGCACGGTCAACAAGCAGGACGGCTCGCGCGAGGGAGAGTTCTATATGCTGGTGGTATCTACGCTCTTGGGCATGAACATGATGGTTTCTGCCGGCCACTTCCTCTTGTTCTATCTCGGACTCGAAATGGCCAGCATCCCCATGGCTTGTATGGTGGCACTCGACAAATATCGCAAGCTCAGTGCCGAGGCCGCAGCCAAATACATTCTCACCGCCACATTCTCAAGCGGCATCATGCTCTATGGCCTTTCGTTCATCTATGGCGTGTGCGGAACACTCTATTTCAACGATGCTTACTTGGCACTTACTGGCGGACTGAATCGCACCATGGCCATTATGGGACTGGTGTTCTTTTTCAGCGGCTTAGGTTTCAAAATCTCGCTGGTGCCCTTCCACTTCTGGACAGCAGACACCTACGAGGGGGCTCCCACCACGGTGACGGGCTATCTCAGCGTCATTTCGAAGGGTGCCGCAGCCTTCACGCTCTGCACCATCCTGCTGAAAGTGTTTGCAGCCTACGTAGAGCAGTGGCAGATGTTGCTCTTTGTTGTCATTATACTCAGCATCACGGTTGGTAACCTGTTTGCCATCCGTCAGAGCGACCTCAAGCGCTTCATGGCGTTCAGCTCTATTTCACAGGCGGGTTACATCATGCTCGCCGTGATAGGCAACGACAAGATGGGCGTTACAGCACTCATGTTCTATGTGCTGGTTTATGTGGTGGCCAACCTTGCTGTCTTCACCGTCATAGCAGCAGTAGAAGAGCGTTACGGCGGACGCACTGATATGGATGCCTACAACGGATTCTATCAGACCAACCCCAAGCTGTCTTTCCTCATGACGCTGGCACTGTTCTCACTGGCAGGCATACCTCCGTTTGCAGGTATGTTCAGCAAGTTCTTCGTGTTCATGGCAGCTGCGCAGCAAGGTTCCTTCGGGGCCTATTTCGTGGTGTTCGTGGCATTGGTCAACACAGTGGTGAGTCTCTACTACTATCTGCTCATTGTCAAGGCCATGTTCATCAAGGGTGCCGACCATCCGCTGCCCACCTTCCGCAGCGACCTCAACACTCGTCTTGCCCTTGCCCTCTGCACTGCTGGCATCGCCCTCTTCGGCATTTGCTCAGCTTTCTACCAGTGGATTTTCGCAGCAGCGTGAGTAGGAATTGTCCACGAATGACACCGTGTTTGTAAGACTCGTTTCATTCGTGTTCAGACATAGCAAAACTCCCGTGAGAAGCTTCTTTTCTCACGGGAGTTTTTGTGTCCTTTTTCCATTCTCTTTACTTTCACTTTGTGAGAGGCCCCCCAGAAATAGTGGCTGGCATTGCGGTGGAAAGGTGGCTCAGAGCGAAAGGTAGTAACCCAGACGATAGAAAGTGAAAAGAGTGAGCGATGGATGCTTTCCGCAGAGCTGATGGCGCACGACTGGGCGAAAGAGGGAATAGATTAGTTTTACTACAGGGCGTAGCAGTCCCAGTTTTCGGGCTGCGGGAATAAGGCGTGAATAATCTTCGAGTTCGGTTCTAAACTGGTGTAGGGTACGCAGTCCCTCTTCGGTTTTGCTGACAAACGAAGGGTTATCCTCGAAATCGGCAAAGACCACGGGATTGTCGATGTGAAGAATGGGGATATTGTTCTGCTGCAGGGTTTTGCCCCAAAGCACATCCTCGTAGCCGTAGTGGTGGAAGCGCTCGTCTAAAGGGTGACGGAGCATGACCTCGCGGTGAACCATGAAATTGGAGGTGTTGAAATCTTTGTAAGGCTCTAGCCGACGCTTCTCCGCCGTATGCATAGGCAGGCATTTCTTTTCGTAACAATAGCGCAGGTTGCCTTTCTGTGGAGTTCCTGAAATCGTGTAGCCGCCGTAGAGTACTTTGAACTTTGAACTTTGAACTTTGAACTTTGGACTTTGGGCATTGTTCTTTTCATTTTGGCCTTCCTCGTTGATGTTGTCGAGATAGTGGAGAAGAAACTCTGGGCTTTGTATCTTCCTGTCGCCATCGATGAAGAGGAGCCAGTTGTGGCGCGCATTTTTAGCGAGGAAATTGCGGATGTAGGAACGTCCATGGTTTTGTTCATTACGAAGGTAGGTGCAGTGGTCTTTTTGGCCGATGATGGCATTGTTTTTGGCAACCTCCAAGTCGGTGGAACCGTCGTCGGCAACAAGAATCTCATATTCAAGACCACAAATGTTGTCGGCCTGCTGCTGCAACGATGCTACCAACTCGCGGCAGTCGTCATTGTAGGTGGGGATGAGAATAGATAATTGGTGGTTGATGATAGATGGTTGTTCGTTCATGATTGCAAAAATACAAAAAAATGGGTATTGGGTGTTAGCTGCGAGGCGTTTTTTTTTTGAATACTTTCGTAAAAAACGTTAAATGCGGCGGAATAACCACTCTCTCCTCACTTCTAACTCCCAACTTTTCACTACCTTTGCAGCCGCTATCACGAGATGGTAGCATGGAATTCAAATTAATCATTAAAAATTTAAGATTTAAAGTTTAAAAAAATGGCAACAAAAATCAGATTGCAGCGCGGCGGTCGTAAAGGTTATGCAGTTTATCGCATCGTTATCGCCGACTCAAGAGCACCACGTGATGGTAAATTTACTGAGAAGATTGGTACATACAACCCCAACACCAATCCTGCCACAGTAGATTTGAATTTCGAGCGTGCACTTTACTGGGTAGAAGTAGGAGCCCAGCCCACCGACACTGTGCGTAACATTCTCAGCCGTGAGGGTGTTTATATGATGAAGCACCTGAAGGGTGGTGTAAAGAAGGGTGCATTCGACGAGGCTGCTGCCCAGAGAAAGTTCGATGCATGGAAAGCTGACAAGCAGAATGGCTTGGCCAAGATAGCTGCCGAAGAGGCTAAGGCTAAGAAAGATGCAGAGAAGCAGGCTTTGGAAGCAGAGAAGAAAGTGAACGAGGCTATCGCCGCCAAGGTGGCCGAGAAGAAAGCAGCCGCTGCTGCCGCCAAGGCTGAGGCCGAGGCAGCTGAAGCTCCCGCTGAAGAGGCTCCCGCAGAGGCATAGTTGAATTATTCAGAACCGACTTTCTTAAAAAATATGGGATGAACACAACGTTCATTCCATTTTTTTTGTTATTTTTGCATCACAAACTTCAACACCGTGCATGCACATTCTTGAGTTACCTTCATTTTTTACACCCTATGGTGGTGAGTTTTGCCTCGAACAGGCTAAAGCCCTGCGGTCGTTAGGCCATGAGGTGCGCATTCTGAGCAATGTGCAGCTTGGACTGAGCATCAGCAAACTCCGTTTTTTTACTTATCCTTATGGCCGCTCTTGGCACGAGGCCGACGGAGTGCCCGTGTTTCAGACGCTGATGCGCGGTTATCCCAAGCAGGTGCGCAGGAATATGGAGCGGTGGGTGGCTGTGGTGCGTTCCATGTTTGCCGATTATGTGCGGCAGCACGGCAAGCCCGACGTCGTGCATGCCCATTGTGCCAAGTGGGCGGGCTATGCGGCCATGCTTATCGCTGACAACTACGGTGTGCCCTACGTTATTACCGAACACATGTCGCTCCACACTTTTCAGAGCGAGTTTGGGACGGCCCCAAGCAGCAGTTGGCAAATCCCACTGCTGCGCAAAGCCTACGAGCGTGCGAAGATGGTGATTCCCGTGGCCGAGGAGCTGGTTGATGATATTTCGTGCTATTTTGGTAAGAACTATCGTTGGCAGGCCATTTCCAATATGATAGATGTCGATTTCTTTGCTTTCCGCAGTCGAAGTCCGCAGTCAGGCCGTCCTTTCCGTTTTGTCTGCTCGGCCATCAACGAATGGCGAAAGGGGTACGATGTGCTGCTGGCCGCTTTCGACCAGATGGAGGAAAAGAACGCAGAACTGCATATTTGCGGCCGTGGAACCGACCTACCTACGTTCGGTCGCAGTTTGAATGGGCTTGCTTCTGCCAGCCGTATTTTCGTTCATGGCGACCTCAACAAACAGCAAGTTCGTGATTTGTTGTGGCAGTGCGATGCCTTGGCCCTTGCTACGCGGGGCGAGGTTCAGCCCTTGGTGCTGCTCGAGGCCATGAGTACAGGCATTCCCTACGTTTCCACCGAAAAGGTTCCTCGCTGCGAGCGGTTAGAGGGTGCTGCGCACATTGTGCCAGTGGATGATGTGGTTGCTTTTGCGAAGACCATGGATGCTCTGGTGCGCAAAGGCTTTGCCGGCGGTGAGCGTGTTTCTGAGCAGGTCAGGCAGATGGCATCTCCCGCTGTCGTTGCCCGTCAGATTGAAGAGGTTTTGAAGTCTGCCGTTGGGTAGAATGTTCGTTTTTCAGACATAATGATTGTCGTTGGTTCAGTGCTTTTTGCGTGAGCCAACGACAATTTTTCTGATACCCAACAACATTTTCCACATAGCTTGGCTGCGCAACAGCGTCCGCAACAAACGTTGCTTTAGGTTGGCTTTTGCGTTCCATTCGTTTTGGCACTTGTCAACTTTTTCCAACAGTTGCCTGTCTTCTGCACGAAAAGCGTGCATGGTGAGCGCGAACAGACGGTTGGTGAAATATCCTTGGGTGGCCTCGTGGCTGACGTTGTATTTTTTTGCGAGGTAGTGGCTTAGCGAGGTGACACTTTCGACGAAGGCAAACTGCCGACGGTCGTCGGGCTGAGCAGAGACCGACGAGTGGCCCACACTGTAGTTTAAGGTAATGTCGGGCATGTAGGCCACGATGCCAGCATTGGCCAGGGCTGCTGTTATCTGAAGATCCTCACAGCCGAAATCTTTGTTGCGAAACATGAAGGTGTCGTCGTGGTATGCTTTCAGAATGGTCTCGGCCCGGTAGAGCGACGTACACAGATGCACCACTGGCCTGTTGGTCTGCGTGATGATGGCCGGCAACATGAGCTTTCCGTCGGTCAGCGGGCGCGTGAACACAGCGGGTGGGGGAGTGGTGGTGGCATTTGTTGTCTCATCAAAGTAAAGCCATTCGGTATGTGCGATGGTTACTTCGGGATGAGCTTCCATCACTTCCAGCTGTTTCTGCAGTTTGTGCTCATCGGTCCAGAAATCGTCGCCAGCACAGTCGGCAATATATTTTCCCTTGCATTGAAGCAAACAGTCGAAGTAATTGTCTATCACTCCCTTATTTCTCTCGTTCGCAAACAGTCTGATGATGTCGGCATGCTTCTCGGCATATTGGCGGCAGATGTCACGGGTGCCGTCGGTTGAGCAGTCTTCACCCAACACTATCTCAATCGGCCATTGGCAGCGCTGAGCCAGCACGGAGTCGAGCGTGCGGGCAATGGTCGATTCTTGGTTATAGGTGGTGATGATAACCGAGATGATGTTCTTTCTTGTGCTGTTTGTGGGCATCGTCAGTGTCTTTTCTGCTGGTTGTTATGTGCCTTTCTTTTTATGCAGGGCGGCAATGAGCATTCGGCGTGTGAGTTTGTTCATGGTCATGCGCCTAAACCAGGTGTATTTTCGCGTATAGTTCTTGTCGGGCAGCGGAAACAGGCCTGCGGCTTTCAGTCGTTCGATGCGGGTTTCCAGTTCTTGTGCCGAGCCGTCGAGCACGATGATGTTGTAGAGATAGTCCATGGTGAGCTGATGAACACGCCTTTGCATAGCGGCACGGTCGGCGGCGGGCATGCGGTCGGCCATGGTGTTGAGTCGGCCGATGACCGCTTCCTGGTCGTCGAGCCTTTTTTTCAGGTGCTGCCGGTTGGTGTTGCGCATGATGGAGTTTTCGCGTGTGCGGTAGAAGTAAGCCGCCGCGTTGGTATGCACCACTTTCTCGGCGCGAAGCACCAGCTGGGGCGTAAACTCCTCGTCTTCGTGAAGAATGCCAGGGGTGAAACGCAGCTGTCCGGCCATCACACGTCTGAAAACGTAGCTGCAAGCCGACCCGTGCAGGTTGTTGTGGCGCATGTAGTCGGCACCGCTTTCGGGCGCGTCGTCGATGAAGCCGGTGTCTTCGCTCTCCTCGCTGGCCGTTTCAAACATCACCATGTCCAGCTCGTTGTCGGCTCTGAGCAGGCTGAGGCAGTGGGTGTAGGCGTCGGCTTTCAGCATGTCGTCGCCATCTACGAACTGCACATATTGCCCGCGGCTCATGTTCAGACCCGTGTTTCGCGCGCCGCTCAGTCCCTGATTGGCCTGACGGATGTAGAGAACCTTGTCCTGATAGCCATCGAGATGGTCGAGCAGGCTGACTTCCGAACCGTCGTCAACCACAATCACTTCGCGCTCGCTTGGCTCAAGAGGCAAGGCGAGAATGCTTTCAATACATGGCACGAGCAGTTCGCGCGACAGGTTGAAGCAGGGAATGATAAAACTGATGAACGGGCCGTCGGATTGCTTGCTAGTCATGGTCAGAGAGTTATGATTCAATTGCAAAAGTAGTAAAAAACTGCCGAACATCGTTGACGATAGCATTTTTTCTGCTGACAAAACTGACTTTTTGCATAATATAAGCATTTTTCTGACGTTAAAATCATAGTTTTCATGAAAAATCCCGATAACATCAATACGCCTCCCGACGGTCTGCTCGTTTCTGTTGTCACTCCCGTCTATAATGCCGCGCCTTTTCTGCGCGCTGCCTTTGACTGTCTCCGGCGGCAGACACTTCAGGCCTGGGAATGGGTGGTGGTAGATGACGGCAGCACCGACGGTTCTTCTGAGCTGCTCAGCCAATTCAGCCAGTCAGACCCGCGAATACGGCTTTTCTGTCAGCCAGGCTACGGCAATGCCAAATACGCACGCGACCATGCCATCGCCGAGTCGCGAGCACCCTTTGTGGTTTGCCTTGATGCCGACGACAAAATCGACGACAACTATCTGGAAACCCTGCTCCGGCGCCAGCAACAAACAGACGCATCGATTGTTTATCCTCAATTGTTGTTCACTGATAGCCCGTCGGGCAACATCACCACCACGCTGCCCGAAGCAGGCTTCGACATTTCGAAGGTGTATGAGGGCCGTCAGCTCATAGCCTTTACCGTTCCCGACTGGCGCATCGGCTGCAATGGCGGCCTGTATCGGCGCGAGGTGTTCAGCCGTCTGAGTTACCCCAAGCGCACCGAGCCCGTGTGGATGAATTCCGACGAGATAGACGAGCGCTACTACCTGCTCGCCGCCCAGCGAGTGGCTTTTGCCCGCACAAACTATTATTACACAATTCACGGCCAGTCGGTAACCAAAAAGTTTTCGCCCAAGTTGTTCGAAACCCTTCAAACCGACTTACAGCTTCTCGACCTCACAGAACAGGCCTTCGGGCGCGACAGCGAAGAGTTCAGGGGTGCCCATCGCATTGCTTTCAACGACTGGCGACTCAAGCAGAAACAGCTGTTGCAGCACAACGAACAGCTGGAAAGTGCCGAGCCCCTGGTGTGGCAATTCCTGCAGCAACTTTTCGTGAGGCTCGACCCCCGTCAGCTGACCCTCAAAGAAAGGGCTCTCTATCTCAACTTGTTCGATTTCCGCGCCCTCATGTTTCTGCGTGGCATGCTGGTTTCGCCTGCCTACATCGTCGGGAAAATGGTGCAACGCCTTTTCCCCCGCCTTTATTATCAGCATTTCTTGCGCCCCAGTCAGGCCCGGCATCAGGTAGCCATTCTTTCTGAGGCTTACAAACAGGCTCCCTCGGTGGATGATTATCGGCCCTGCGTGGTTTGTCTTTTCGAAGGATTCCATTCTGGCGGCGGGCTGGTAGATAGGTTGCGCGGTATCGTCAGCGTGTGGCAGGTGTGCAAGCAGTGTGGCGTTGAGTTCAAGGTGCATTTCGTTCATCCTTTCCGTCTCGACGACTATTTAGTGCCCAACGCTTACGACTGGCGTATCGGCGAACAAGAGATTATCCATGCCCTGGCCAACACCGAAATCATTGTGGCCGACACCCTGACCGATGAACCATGGGAACGCCAATGGCTTTTCAAGCAATTGAGTAGCAAAATACCGAAACGTGCTCATTTACAACGCCATTTATATACTAACGCCGCTTTCTGTTACGATGCCGATTTTCGGGGTTTGTTCGAAGAACTGTTTCAGTTGGAGACACGCTTGGCCGCGGCTGTCGATGCCGTTCAGCGGCAGATCGGGGGCGACTACATCACTGTTTCGGGGCGCTTCGGAAACCTGCTCGACGACTTCAACGAGCAGAACTATGGGCTGCCTCTTCCGCCCGCCGAACGCCAGCAGCTGATTGCCGAATGCGAGCAGCAGACTCTGGCGCTGCATCAGCAGCATCCCGAATGCAAGGTGGTGGTCTGCTCCGACAGCGTTACCTTTGCCAGCAGCATGAGCCGTTATGACTTTGTCTTTGTGGTGCCCGGCAACGTCACCCACATCGACAACGACCGTCAGCAGTCGCGAGACTATTACCAGAAAACGTTTGTCGATTTCTTTATCATTGCCCGTGCCCGCGAAAGCTATTTGCTGCGCAGCCGTGGCATGCTCTTCAGCGGGTTCCCCTATGCTGCTGCCCTGCTTGGCAGTCGCCAGCTCAAGGTCATCGATTTCTAAGCGGATTGTTTCGGAATTACACTGCTGCTGGCGGTTTTGCTTGTTTGGCACTGCGGCTTTTTTGTGTTTTCTCGGCAGTTGTTTTTCTGTTTCTTTTATTCCCGTTTTTATTCCTCGACGATAACTGAAAATTCTCTAGAAAATTTCAACTTGTCGTCGTGAGTTACTTTGGCCATGTGCGGATGTGTTTTTCTATTTCACGGCACGACGGAAAAATTCTCTAGATATTTTTGGAATAACTCACGACGATAATTTCATAACTCACGGTAATAATTTCATAACTCACGGTAATAATTCCGTAACTCACGACGATAATTTCGTAACTCACGGGGTGAGTATGGTAAAATAACGGGTTGTTGTAATAAATTAGGCTTTTTCGCGTTTTAAATGTTGAGTATGGCAAAAGACAGTTACTCACATATTCTGAAATATACAGGACTGTTTGGTGGCGTGCAAGGTTTGAACATTTTGGTGGGCCTTGTGCGCAACAAACTTGTGGCCGTTATACTGGGGCCGCAAGGCATGGGTCTGATTTCGCTTTTCACTTCTACCATCAACTTGGTGAGCAGCTCCACAAGTCTGGGCATCGCCACGAGCGGAGTGAAAAATATTTCAGAGGCATTCGAGAAGGGCGACAAGGAACAGACGGCGCACGTCATCAGTGTGGTACGCTCGTGGGCCTTGCTAACGGCCCTGCTAGGCATGGTAGCCTGTGCGGTACTCAGTCCTTTCTTCGACCGTTTTTCTTTTAGTTGGGGCGACCACTCGCTTCACTTTCTGCTGCTTTCTCCCGTTGTCGGGCTGATGGCTGTCACGGGTGGCGAGCTGGCCGTGCTGAAGGGCACTCGCGAACTGCGTCGTCTGGCCGTCATCTCGGTGTATAATGCTCTGGCCGTGATGTTTGTGTCGGTTCCCATCTACTATTTGTTTAACCAGCGCGGCATTGTTCCTTCGCTTGTGTTGGCAACCCTGGCACAGATGCTCATCACCATTGGCTACTCTTATCGAATGTGGCCGCCACGCTTCTCTCACAAGCGCAAGTTTCTGGGAGAGGGACTCGGCATGGTGAAACTGGGTGTAGCCTTTGTGTTGGCTGGCATTCTGGGCAGCCTTGCCGATCTGGTAATCCGCTATTTCATGAATGTGACAGGCTCGCTCGACATGGTGGGACTTTACAATGCCGGTTTTATGATGACGATGACTTACGCCGGGCTGGTGTTCTCGTCGATGGAGACCGACTACTACCCGCGACTGTCGGCGGTGAACAAGGACCGCGCGGCCTTCACGCAGACCGTCAACCGTCAGGCAGAGGTGTCGCTGCTGCTGGTGGCGCCCCTGCTGGTGGCTTTCATGATAGGCATGCCCGTTTTGCTGCCCATGCTCTACAGCAGCCAGTTTTCCGAAGTGACCAGCATGGTGCAGATAGCCATTCTGGGCATGTTTTTTCGTGCTTTTAGCCTGCCGATGGGCTATCTGCCGCTGGCAAAAGGCGACTCGTTGTCTTTCTTGATGCTGGAGGCCATCTACGATGTGCTGATCGTGGTGTTTGTGGTTGTTGGTTTCAGCAATTGGCAATTGATGGGCGCAGGTGTGGCTTTGGCTGCTGCCATTGTCATAGAGTGGCTCTATGTGCTGCTGTTTTGCATGTGGAAATACGGCTACCGTCCCACGGCTGTCGCCTATCGCTATCTGGCTGTTCAGCTGTTGGTGGGGCTGCTGGCCTTTGCTGTCACCCGTCTGGCCGGCGGATGGGCTTATTGGGTGATGGGGATTGCATGCTGGCTGGTGAGCCTGAGCATATCTGTTTATGTTTTGCGCAGCAAAACGAGGTTGTGGGAGAAGCTGATGAGTAAAATCAAACTGAGGCGCAAGTAGGTTTTTCGTATTTTTTCATTGATTTCTTTGCGTGTAAAATTTTATTTTTGTATTTTTGCATTTGATTATGGCTTTTATCATCGTCGCTATTATAATAATAGGTTATGTGGTGATGGCCACAGGCAATATCACCAATATCAACAAGTCTGCCGTTGCGATGTTCGTAGGTACGGTGGGCTGGGTGCTATACATCTGCTTTGGCACCGACTTTGTGATGAGCCAGCACCCCGGCGACTATCTGAGTTGGCTGTCGGGCACCGTACCCAACAGCGTGGCCGTCAAGCACTTCATCGCTGAGAACATTTTCCTGCTCTATGTGGGCCGCGCAGCCGAGGTGGTGCTTTTCTTGCTGGCGACGATGACCATAGTTGAGATTCTTGACAACAACGGCTGCTTTGATTTCATTGCCCCCATTCTTCGCACGCGGAAGAGCCGCAAGTATCTGTGGCTCATTACGTTGGTTACGTTTGTCATTTCGGCTAACCTGGATAATATCACCACCACCACGATGATGCTTGTGGTGATGCACCAGATGGTGCCCAACCGGCGGTTGCGCATGCTCTACGGGTGTGCCATCGTGCTGGCGGCCAACTGTGGGGGAGCGCTCACGGTGATTGGCTCGCCCGAGGGACTGGCCCTTTGGAACAACGGAGTGCTCACGGCCACCAACTACTCGATGTGGCTGCTCGTTCCGTGTCTGTTGGCGTGGGTGGTGCCTACGCTCTGGCTAAGCCGCAGTCTACCCGAGCGCATCGATATGGAGCTGCCCGCCATGCCTTACCGTGGCGACGACACCAATCTGAACGTGTGGCAGCGAGTAATGATGCTCTTTGTAGGCATTGGCGGTCTGTGGTTTATTCCCACGTTCCACAACATCACCAAGCTGAGCCCGTTTGTGGGAGCTCTGTGTGTGCTGTCGCTGCTGTGGATAGTAAACGAAATTGTGAACCACCGGTTGATGAATGCCGACCAAATGATACAGCGGCGCATGCCCCGCGTGCTGCAATATGGAGTCATTCAGCTGATGCTCTTTGTCATGGGCATCATGCTGGCGGTGGCCGTGATGCAGGAAATAGGCGCATGGGCATGGTTGGCCCAGTGGCTCGACCATCATGTGCGCAGCATCTGGGTGGTGGCCGTCGTGACGGGGTTTGTGAGCAGTGTGCTCGACAACTTTGCCACCTGTATGACCTTTGCCTCTATCTACGCGCTGCCCGACGGCGACACATTGCAACAAGTGAGCGACGCGGCCTACAGAAGCCAGTTCGATGTGAACGGGCTCTACTGGAAGTTGGTGGCCTACAGCTCGGCGGTGGGTGGCAACATCTTCCTCATCGGTTCGGCCAGCGGACTGGCGCTGATGAAGCTTGAGCGCATCAGGGTGGGGTGGTACATCCGCAACGTGGGTGTGCTCTCGCTTGTGAGCTGGCTGGTGGGTCTGCTGGTGCTTTGGGGGCTTTCGGTGTTGATGTAAACAACACAAAAGACACACAGACAAAACAAGACAACGAAAACAAACTCATAAAAAAAAGAAATACCATGACAAAAATCAAGACAATTGGCGTACTTACCTCGGGCGGTGATGCGCCGGGCATGAATGCAGCCATTCGTGCCGTGACACGTGCAGGCATTTACAATGGTTTCAGCATTAAAGGCGTTTATCGTGGATACGACGGACTCATCAAGGGCGAAGTGAAGGTTTTCACCACCGAGAATGTCAGCGGTATCATCAATAAGGGAGGAACCATTCTGAAGACGGCCCGCTCAAAGGAATTTGCCACGCCGGAAGGCATGCAGAAAGCCTACGAAACCTGCCAGAAAGAAGAAATCGACGCTCTGGTGGTCATCGGAGGCAACGGCTCACTGAAAGGTGCCCGCGACTTCGGCATGGAGTTCGACTTTCCCGTTATCGGGCTGCCCGGCACCATCGATAACGACCTCTACGGAACCGATTCTACCATTGGCTACGACACCACGATGAACACCATCATGGAGTGTGTGGACCGCATACGCGACACGGCCAACTCGCACGAGCGCATCTTCTTCATCGAGGTGATGGGGCGCGACGCAGGCTTCCTTGCACAGAACTCGGCCATTGCCAGCGGTGCCGAAGCTGCCATCATTCCAGAGGAGATGACCAACGAGGACCAACTGGCACAATTCATGGGACGAGGCATCCGCAAATCGAAAAAGTCGTGCATCGTCATCGTGTCAGAGAGTCCCAAGTGCGGCGCTCTGTACTATGCCGACCGTGTGAAGAAGGAGTTTTCTGGGTTCGACGTTCGCGTTTCTATTCTTGGCCACTTGCAGCGCGGCGGCACACCCTCGGCCCACGACCGTATCCTGGCCAGCCGCACAGGCGTGGGAGCCATTGAGGCCATCAAGCAGGGACAACGCAACGTGATGGTGGGCATCCGGAACAATGAAGTGGTGTATGTGCCCTTCAGCGAGGCCATCCGCACCGACAAGCCTTTCGACAAAAAACTCATCAAGGTGCTCGACGAGCTGAGCATTTGATGTTTTGTCGGCATTTCGGGCAAAAACTATTTCATTTAAGATTATTTTAACTCTTTTTGTTCACATTTTGAGCGATTTTTTATATTTTTGCACAAATCTTTGAAAAACAAGTCTTAAAACACGATTAACACTTAAATACAACAATTATGGCACAAATCAAAGGACGTATCTCTCAGATTATCGGTCCGGTTATCGACGTATTTTTTGATACCAAAGGCCAGGATGCTGAGAAGGTGCTGCCAAAAATTCATGAGGCTTTGAAGATTGCCCGCCCCAACGGAGCAGAACTCGTAGTAGAGGTGCAACAGCACATCGGCGAGGACACTGTGCGTTGCGTGGCCATGGACAATACCGACGGACTGCAGCGTGGATTGGAGGCTGTCCCGATGGGCTCACCAATATTGATGCCTGCCGGCGACCAGATTAAGGGTCGTATGCTGAACGTTATCGGTCAGCCTATCGACGGTATGAAACAACTCGACATGGAGGGCGCGTATCCCATCCACCGCGAGGCACCCACATTCGAAGAGCTTTCGACAAAGAAAGAAATCCTTGCCACGGGTATCAAGGTGATCGACTTGCTCGAACCCTACATGAAGGGTGGAAAAATCGGACTCTTCGGCGGTGCTGGTGTAGGTAAGACGGTGCTCATCATGGAGCTGATTAACAACATCGCCAAAGGACACAACGGATTCTCGGTGTTCGCTGGAGTGGGAGAGCGTACCCGTGAGGGTAACGACCTGATTCGCGAGATGATCGAGAGTGGCGTTATACGCTACGGACAGAAATTCCGCGAGGCCATGGAAGAAGGCAAATGGGACCTCTCGCTCGTTGACCCCGAGGAACTCAAGAAGAGCCAGGCCACGCTGGTTTATGGACAGATGAACGAGCCGCCGGGCGCACGCGCCTCTGTGGCACTCTCGGGTCTGACCGTGGCCGAAGGTTTCCGCGATGGCGGAGGCAAGGACGGTGGAGCTGCCGACATCCTGTTCTTTATCGACAACATCTTCCGTTTCACGCAGGCAGGTTCTGAAGTGTCGGCCCTGCTCGGACGTATGCCTTCTGCCGTGGGTTATCAGCCTACGCTGGCCTCCGAGATGGGAACGATGCAGGAGCGCATCACATCGACCAAGAAAGGCTCTATCACCTCGGTACAGGCTGTTTATGTGCCTGCCGACGACTTGACCGACCCCGCACCTGCTACTACCTTCACCCACCTCGATGCTACCACCGTGCTCGACCGTAAGATTGCCGAGCTGGGTATCTATCCCGCCGTTGACCCGCTGGGAAGCACCTCGCGTATCCTCGACCCGCTGATTGTGGGTAAGGACCACTACGAGTGCGCACAGCGCGTGAAGGAGATTCTGCAGCGCTACAAGGAACTGCAGGACATCATCGCCATTCTGGGTATGGACGAGCTGAGCGACGAAGACAAGCTGACGGTAAACCGCGCACGCCGTGTGCAGCGTTACCTGTCGCAGCCGTTCTCCGTGGCCGAACAGTTCACCGGTCTGCCTGGTGTGATGGTTTCTATCGAAGACACCATCAAGGGCTTTAATGCCATTCTCGACGGCGAGGTGGACGATCTGCCCGAGCAGGCATTCCTCAACGTGGGTACCATAGACGATGTCAAGGCGAAAGCCAAGAGGCTGATGGAGGCTGCCAAGGGGTAATTGGCAATTGACAATTGATAATTAATAATTGACAATTGACGATTATGCTGAAGCTGAAGATTGTATCGCCTGAAAAGGTTGAGTTCAATGGTGAGGTACAAAGTGTATTTGTTCCTGGCACTAGCGGCAACTTTGAGATACTGGTTGACCATGCCCCCATCATTTCCTCGCTGGAAAAGGGCGTCGTAGATTATGTGAAGGCCGACGGCGAGAAAGTGAGTCTTGGCATCTCTGGTGGCTTCGTAGAAGTGCAGAAAAACAATGTGAGCGTGTGCATTGAGCTTGATTAGTGCACTAACAACGAACAGAAACAATGGAATTAGGAAATATCGACAAACTGAGCTGGGAGTACATACGCCATCAGCTGCTGCTGACGGTGACCCTGACGTCGTTGGGGCTCATTGCCATGCGCGTGTGGTTCCTCGACAGTTTGTTGTGGCCCCTGATAGTCAGTGCTGTGTTCACCATCGTGGTGAGCTTTGCCAGCGGGTTGGTGTGGCGTCGCGTAGCCAAGCAGTCGCCCGACAGTCTGCCCACTTTCTATACGGCCTCTTCCGGATTCCGTCTGCTGTTGGGCCTGGCTGTGATGTTTGTTTATTATCTGGTGGCCGGTCGCCCGGCAATGCTTGTGTTCGTGCTCGTGTTTATGGCGTTCTACATTGTTTCGCTAGCCCATCATTCGGCGTTCTTTGCCCGCGTGATGAATAAGTAACCACCTTATTATTTATATTGTATTTAGTAATGAAAAAAATTAAGAAGATAATTCTCCTGATGATGGTGGCCATGCTGCCGCTGGCTGTCCATGCCGAAGAGACAGCAGGCGAAGGCAAGGAGCTGAACATTCCCGAGATAGTGCTCGAGCATCTGGCCGATGCCTACGAGTGGCACATTGCCAGCTACAAGGGAAAGCACATCAGCATTCCGCTGCCCATCATCATACGAAGCGAGAATACAGGAAAATGGCATTTTTGCACTGCCCATAGCCTGCCCGAAGGTTTCTTCTTCAGCCCTGAGCATCATGGCAAGATTTACGAGAAGATGGCCGACGGCAGCGTGAAGCGTCCCTGGGACCTGAGCATCACCAAAGCTGTGCTGCAGATATGGATAGTGGTGGCCGTGCTGTTGATTGTATTTCTCTCTTGTGCCCGCTGGTACAAGCGCCACGACGAGAAGAGCGAGGCTCCCAAAGGCTTCGTGGGCATGATGGAGATGTTTGTCATGATGATTCACGACGACGTCATCAAGTCGTCGATAGGCGAGAAGCACTACCGGACTTACGCTCCCTATCTGCTCACCGTCTTTTTCTTCATCTTCACCACCAACATCATTGGGCTTATACCCGTCTTCCCTGGTGGTGCCAACGTCACGGGCAACATCAACATCACCTTCTTCCTGGCTTTGTGCACCATGCTGGCCATCAACGTGTTTGCCAACAAGGAGTACTGGAAGGAAATTTTCTGGCCCGACGTGCCCCTCTTCCTCAAGGCTTATCCTGCTCCGGTGATGCCTATCATCGAGCTGTTTGGAGTGTTCACCAAGCCTTTCGCCCTGATGATTCGTCTCTTCGCCAACATGATGGCCGGCCATGCCGTGATGCTCAGCTTCACGTGTGTGATTTTCCTTGGCTGGTCCATGGGCGTAGGTTTCGGATTGGGTCTTAATGCCTTCAGCATCATCATGCTTCTGTTCATGAATCTGCTCGAATTGCTGGTGGCTTTTGTGCAGGCTTACGTGTTCACCATGCTGAGTGCCGTATTCATTGGCCTGGCCCACAAAGAGCATGGCGAGGAATAATGGTAATTGATAATTGATAATTGATAATTGACAATTGATAATTGATAATTGACAATTGATAATTGATAATTGACAATTGATAATTGATAATTGACAGTTGAAAAACAAGAATTAAATTTATAATATTAATCAAACAAAAAAATTAAAAAACTATGATTACATCATTATTATTGGCCGCTGAAGGTCTGGCACAGCTGGGCTGCGGTATCGGAGCTGGTATTGCAACAATTGGTGCAGGTTTGGGTATTGGTAAGATTGGTGGCAGTGCCATGGACGCTATTGCCCGTCAGCCCGAAGCAACTGGTAAAATCCAGACAAACATGATTCTTACATCGGCATTCGTTGAGGGTTGCGCCCTCTTTGCTATTGCTGCTTGTGCATTCCTTATCTAATCAGTCAACTCAGCTCGAATAGCTAATGGATTTCACTAAATTGCCATCAATCCTCACGCCCGACCTCGGACTTCTGTTCTGGATGCTGCTGGCGTTTCTGGTGATATTCTTCGTGCTTGGCAAGTATGCTTTCCCTGCCATCGTCAACATGGTTGACAGCAGAAAGAAGTATATTGACGACAGTCTGCAGAAAGCCCACGAAGCATCAGAGCGGCTGGAGAACATCCGTCAGGAGAGTGAGGCCATTCTTCAGGAGGCCCGTGCCCAGCAGGCACAGATTCTGAAGGAGGCTGCCGAGACGCGTGACGCCATCGTTCTGAAGGCTCAGGAAAAGGCAAAGGCCGAGGGTGCTCGACTGCTCTCTGAGGCGAAAGCCGAAATTGAGGGTGAGAAACAGCAGGCTATCCGCGATATACGTGCGCAGGTGGCCGAGCTCTCCGTCCAGGTTGCCGAGAAAGTTCTCCGTGAGAAGCTTTCTACCGATGCTGAGCAGATGAAGATGATTGACAGATTGCTGGATGATGTGACTGCCGGAAAATAAAATTTAGGTTATGGATATAGGAGTAATATCGGTACGTTATGCCCGTGCACTGCTGAAAAGTGCCACTGAGCAGAAGCTCGATGCTGCAGTCTATCAGGACATGCAGACATTGGCTGAAAGCTACGTCCGTGTGCCTCATCTGAGGACTACGATAGACAATCCTATGCTCGCCAAGGAAACCAAGAAAGAACTCATGCTCACGGCATGCGGAAACAATGCTTCGGCGCTGACGAAGCGTTTCATAGATTTGGTTCTGAAGGAAGACAGGGAGAGCATTCTGCAATTCATGGCCAATTCGTATATCACTCTTTACAGGCAACAGAAGAACGTCATCCGCGGACGACTCATCACTGCCACGGCCGTGTCGGCTGCCACCGAGCAGAAGATGCGACAGATGGTAGAGAGCAGAACTAACGGAACGGTGGAGTTTGCTACCGAGGTGAATCCCGACATCATTGGCGGTTTCATACTCGAGTACGACACGTATCGCATGGACGCTAGCGTCAAGGCTAAGCTCAACTCGATACTCACCGCATTGAAGAAATAACTATGCACTAAGCATTAAGAATCAAGAATTTAAACTATGTCAGATAAAGTAAAACCAAGCGAAGTATCAGAAGTGCTGCTCCAGCAACTGCGTGACATCAGCCGAGGCGAGAGTTTCGAGGAAGTGGGCACCGTGTTGCAGGTGAGCGACGGTGTGGCCCGCATTTACGGTCTGCGCAATGCTGAAGCCAACGAGCTGCTTGAGTTTGAGAACGGTACGATGGCTATCGTGATGAACCTGGAGGAAGACAACGTGGGTTGTGTGCTTCTGGGCACCACATCGGGCATCAAAGAGGGCATGGTGGTGAAGCGCACCAAGCGCATTGCCTCCATCCGCGTGAACGACAACATGCTCGGCCGCGTCATCAATCCGCTCGGACAAGCTATCGATGGTAAGGGCGAAATCGACCTCAGCAACGCCTTCGAAATGCCGCTCGACCGCAAGGCTCCAGGTGTGATTTACCGCCAGCCGGTGAAAGAGCCCTTGCAGACAGGCTTGAAGGCCATCGACTCGATGATTCCCATCGGGCGCGGCCAGCGCGAGCTCATCATTGGCGACCGTCAGACGGGTAAGACAGCTATTGCCGTTGATACCATCATCAACCAGAAGAGTTTCTACGAGGCCGGAAAGCCTGTATATTGTATTTATGTGGCCATCGGCCAGAAAGCATCTACCGTGGCCGCCCTTGTGCAGACGCTCAAGGAGCACGGAGCCATGCCTTACACCATTGTGGTGGCCGCTACCGCTGCCGACCCTGCCGCCATGCAGTACTATGCCCCCTTTGCCGGAGCTGCCATTGGCGAGTATTTCCGCGACCGTGGTCTGCCCGCACTCGTGGTTTACGACGACCTGTCGAAGCAGGCCGTGGCCTACCGCGAGGTGTCGCTCATCCTGCGCCGCCCGTCGGGCCGCGAGGCCTATCCTGGCGACGTGTTCTACCTGCACTCCCGTCTGCTGGAGCGTGCGGCAAAGATGAACGAGCAGCAGGAGGTGGCCGAGCAGATGAACGACCTGCCCGCGTGCATGAAAGGCCATGTGAAGGGCGGCGGCTCGCTGACGGCTCTTCCCATCATCGAGACCCAGGCAGGCGACGTGTCGGCCTACATTCCTACCAACGTGATTTCTATCACCGACGGTCAGATATTCCTTGAGAGCGACCTCTTCAACCAGGGCTTCCGTCCGGCCATCAACGTGGGTATCTCGGTATCGCGTGTGGGTGGCTCGGCACAGATCAAGTCGATGAAGAAGGTGGCCGGTACGCTCAAGATCGACCAGGCACAGTATCGCGAGCTGGAGTCGTTCTCCAAGTTCTCCAGCGACATGGATGCCGTGACAGCCATGACGCTCGACCGTGGACGTAAGAACAACCAGCTGCTCATACAGCCGCAGTACAGCCCCATGCCCGTTGGCGAGCAGGTGGCCATCCTCTATTGCGGCGTGCATGGACTCATGCGCGACGTGCCCATCGACAAGGTGCGCGAGTGCCAGATGCAGTTCCTCGACAAGCTGCGCTCAACGGCTCCCGAAGTGATCAACACCCTTGGTAGCGGCAAGATTGACGACGACACCACCCAGAAGATTGAGGCCGTCATGGCCGATATTGCCGGCACCTATAAAGTTTGATAGCCTATGCCTAGCCTTAAAGAAATCAAAGGCCGCATTGCATCGGTCAAGAGCACCCGCAAAATCACCTCCGCCATGAAGATGGTGGCATCGAGCAAACTGCACCACGCTCAGGTGGCCATTCAGAACATGTTGCCCTACGAAACCATGCTCGAGCACATTCTGAAAGCTTTCCTTGCCGCAGAGGCCGAAGCCCAGACCATCTACGACCATGAGCGGCCCGTGAAGCGTGTAGCACTGGTGGTGTTCTCGTCCAACTCGTCGCTTTGTGGCGGTTTCAATGCCAACGTCATCCGACTCATGCAGCAAACCGTCAAGGCATACACCGAACGGCTGGGAGCCGACGCTATCGAGATTTATCCCATTGGCCGCAAGGTGGGCGAGAAAGCGCAGAAGCTGGGCTACAATGTGCAGGGCGACTTCTCTGACCTGGCCGACAAGCCCAACGTGCAGCAATGCATCGACCTGGCCTTGGAACTCGGCAAGAAATTTGCCGCCGGCACCGTGGACCGCGTAGAGCTCATCTACCACCACTTCAAGAGTGCCGGCTCGCAGATTCTTACGCGCAAAGTTTTTCTCCCCATCGACCTTGAGGAGGAGCTTGAGCGCGACCACGAGCGCGACCTCACTTCCACCATCGCCACCCGCGAGAGTCAGGAGTATCTGCGTCGCAACCGCCAGCGCAGGCAGAGCACCAACGAGCATGCAGACGAGGTGAAGCCTCTGAACGACAATTTCATCGTAGAGCCCGACATGGACACCGTTCTGAGCCGGCTCATACCCAAGATGCTCCACCTGATGGTTTACACTGCCCTGCTCGACAGCAACGCCTCCGAGCATGCGGCACGCATGGTGGCCATGCAGACGGCTACCGACAATGCCGACGAACTGCTGCGCGAGCTCAACCTGCAGTACAACAAGAGCCGCCAGCAGGCCATCACCAGCGAACTGCTCGACATTGTGGGCGGCAGCGTCAACAATTAGAGTTTTCGCCCTTCTGGGTTATTCGTGCTGTAGCACACAGAAAAGAAAGAGTCCGGGATTATCCTACATCAGGAGCATCCCGGACTTTTTTTGTGTTTTATAGCAGGTCAACTTTCGCATGTAAGAAGTTATCGGAAGTTATTGGAAGTTAAGAGGTCTGCGACCTCTGGAGTTAGCGGACATTAGCTCTCATATCATGGACTATTGTCCGTTAACTTCACGAGCCAAAGGCTCGTTAACTGCCGCTAACTCCTGTTAACTCCCAGCAAGCGAAACCCAGCGAAACATAAGAAAAGCAGGTAATATGAAATTTCCGGCAAAAGAAGTTGTTTTCTCAGATTTTATGTTTAACTTTGCCCAGTCATTAACGAGCCTGCTTGTCTTTTATTGGGCAGCACTCAGGCAAGCACCCCCTCCGACGTGGCGCGCAAGCAGCGGCAACCGCTTGCTGCTCAGAAACTTAACTTCAATCGTCAATCCCCGTAGTGCTGCAGAACTTTTTTTGATAGCTATATTATGGCCATAGTAAAACCTTTCAAAGGAATCCGCCCCCCGAAAGAACTTGTCGAACAGGTGGAATGCCGCCCCTACGACGTGCTCGACAGCGACGAGGCACGTGCCGAGGCAGGCAACAACGAGAAAAGCCTTTACCACATCATCAAACCCGAAATAGATTTCCCCGTAGGCACCAGCGAGTACGACCCGCGCGTCTATGAGAAGGCCGCCGCCAACTTCAAGAAATTCAAGGAGCAGGGATGGCTGGTGCAGGACCAGAAAGAGCAATACTACATCTACGCCCAGACCATGAACGGCAAAACCCAATACGGGCTCGTGGTCTGCGCGCATACCGACGACTATCTGAAAGGCAACATCAAGAAGCACGAACTCACGCGGCGCGACAAAGAAGAAGACCGCATGAAGCACGTGCGGGTGAACAACGCCAACATTGAGCCCGTATTCTTTGCCTATCCCGACAACCCCGTGCTCGACAGCCTCATCACACGCTATGCCCAAACCGAGCCCGAATACGATTTCGTGGCCCCCATCGACGGTTTCCGCCACCAGTTCTGGTGCGTGGCCGACGACGCCGACATCCGCACCATCACCCAGGAGTTTGCCAAGATGCCCACACTCTACATAGCCGACGGCCACCACCGCTCAGCCGCAGCCGCACTCGTGGGCGCCGAAAAACAGAAACAGAACCCCCACCACCGCGGCGACGAGGAGTACAACTATTTCATGGCCGTGTGCTTCCAGGCCAGCCAGCTCACCATACTCGATTACAACCGCGTGGTGAAAGACCTCAACGGCCTCACCTCCCAGCAGTTTATCGAGGCACTCGAGAAGAACTTCGTCGTAGCCGACAAGGGAGAAGCCATCTACAAGCCCGCCCGTCTGCACGAGTTCTCACTCTATCTCGACGGCCACTGGTACAGCCTCACCGCCAAGCCCGGCACCTACGACAACACCGACCCCATCGGCGTGCTCGACGTGGACATCTCCAGCCGCCTCATTCTTCAGGACATCCTCAACATTGGCGACCTGCGCTCCAGCCAGCGCATCGACTTTGTGGGAGGCCTGCGCGGACTGGCCGAGCTGAAGCGCCGCGTGGACAGCGGCGAAATGCGCATGGCCCTCGCCCTCTATCCCGTATCCATGCAGCAGATTATGGACATTGCCGACAGCGGCAAAATCATGCCCCCCAAGGCCACATGGTTTGAGCCCAAACTGCGCTCAGGCCTGGTTATCCATCAGCTAAGCGATGACTGAACCCCTCTCCGACACCTATAAAACCATCAGCACCACCATAGGCGAAGGCTACTATACCGAGAAACGCAGCAAATTTCTTGCCTTTGCCCACCACGTTGAAACCATCGACGAGGTGAAGGACATTGTGGCCCGCTACCGCAAAAAGTACTACGACGCCCGCCACGTGTGCTATGCCTACATGCTCGGAGCCCAGCGCACCGACTTCCGTGCCAACGACGACGGAGAGCCCAGCTCCACGGCAGGCAAACCCATCCTGGGGCAAATCAACTCCAACGAGCTCACCAACATACTCATCGTAGTCATCCGCTACTATGGCGGCGTGAACCTCGGCACAGGCGGCCTGATAGTAGCCTACAAGACCGCCGCCGCCGATGCCATAGCCCATTGCCAGGTGGAGGAGCGCATGGTAGAAGAAATCGTTACCTACAGCTTTGCCTATCCGCTCATGAACGACGTGATGCGCATCGTGAAGGAAATGAATCCGCGCGTGCTCAGCCAAACCTACGACAACACCTGCGAAATACGCCTGAGCATCCGAAAAAGCGAGGCCGAACAGCTGCGGAAACGATTTGAGAAACTTTCTTTCGAATAAATTTTGTTATTTCAAAAACAATTACTATCTTTGCACCCGCAATGCTGAAAACGCGTCCGCAGCCCCTCGGGGCAAGACGCCCGATTCAGTTTTTGCTCATATCGGACAAGGAAGGTTGGCAGAGTGAACGATCGCGCTGGACTCGAAATCCGGTATACCCTTTTCGGGTATCGGGGGTTTGAATCCCTCACCTTCCGCCACACAAGGAGAAATGCCGTTGTAAAGGTGTTTCTCCTTTTTTCGTTGTAGTTATCTGTTTTTGACAAATTATTACGGGTCAGCGGATTTTCCTGGTTGGCGGGTGCAGGCTAATCAAGAATAAAGTTGTACCTTTGCAGCATGGATCATACAATGCTGCTTCGAGCCATTCTT